>CAYOJC010000116.1:0-13740 GCA_964404195.1 uncultured Syntrophobacteraceae bacterium | reverse complement strand
GTTTCGCCTGTCGAACTTAGGATAAGGTGCCAACAGCGTGAGACACTACACTAGAGGAGGAATACCATGAAAGTCAAAGAACTCTATCACGTCGGAATTCCGGTCGACGATCTCGACCGGGCGCAGAAATTCTACACCGAGGTGCTGGGCATGCAGTTCATGGGCCGCGTCGGCGGCAACCCGAAAAATCCCGATGCTTTGGAGATCCACGGCAAAGTGCAGCGCCTCGACCGCTTTCGCTGCGGCAACAACGACGTCGTGCTCTTCGAGCGGCCGCGGCCGATCCAGAGAGACGCGCTCGACCAGGACGGCATCGCGCACCAAGCGTTCGACGTGGAATGGGACGATTACGACGACGCGCTCAAGGAAGCGAAGAAGCTCGGCAAGTTTCACCGTATCGTTGAGCGCAGCACCGGCAAGACCATCTACATGTTCGACAGCGAGGGAAATTACCTGGAGCTGCACTTCGCGACGCCGCGATAGCCAGCTTGACTCGCAAGGTTGTCATTCTGAGGCGTAGCCGAAGAATCTCGATCGAGACCCTTCGCGGAGTTTATCCTGAGCGCAGTCGAAGGGCTCAGGGTGACAGAAGGATAAGGACAATATGAGCAGTTTTCGGCGTAAGAGTTTTTTGCGCTTGGCTCTTTCCGTCTTGCTCTTATCTCTTTACCTGCCACCCGCCTCCGCCGCGACGCTGGAAAGAGTCCGCGTCGCTTTATCCACCAAAGATTACGGCTATCTGCCACTCTTCGTCGGCATGCGCGCCGGCCTTTTCAAAGAAGAAGGGTTGGAAGTCCAGTGGCTCGTGGTCAATACCAGCATCGTCGTCACCGCATTGATGGCCGGAGAGCTCGACGTGGCGGGCTCCGCCGGCTCGGCGATGAGAGCGGCGGCCAGAGGCGCCCCGCTGAAAGCGATCTTCTTTACCCACCAGAGGTCCACGTTCGTGCTGGTCGGGGCGCCGGAAATCAAAAGGGTTCAAGATCTAAAAGGTAAAGTGATCGGCATCACCTCGCCCGGAAGCAGCACCGAGCTTGCCGCGAGCATGGTGCTCGAACAGTATGGATTGAATCCGAAAAAAGACGTCACCTTCTTCTCCGTCGGCGGCTCCGAGACTGCCGTCCAGGCGATGCAGCAAAAAATAATTCACGCGCGCGCGTTCAACCCCGACGCGGCTTTCATCCTGAAAAAGAAAGGCTTCAACGAGCTGGCCTCTCTCGCGGATCTCGGCGCGTGGCCGTGGGCCGGCTACGCCACGACGGACGCGAAACTCGCGCAGGAGCGCGACAAGATCAAGCGCTGGACGCGGGCGATGGTGAAATCGCTTCTGTTCATGCTGAACAAGCGGGAGGAGACGATCAAAATCGCGATGCAGGAGTTCGGTCATCCGCGGGACGTGGCCGAAGGCGCATTGGCCGTCTCGCTCCGCGCCATCGACCCGCGCGACCCCGGCGGCGCCAGCGACGAATCGCTGCGCAAAAACATCGAGCAGACCATCACCACCCCCTTGCAGCTCAAAGAAGCTCCGCCGATCGCCAAGCTGGTGGACTTTTCCGTGTTGCGAGAGGCGCAGAGGGAGTTGGGGGTGGGGAGATGAAAACTGCTTAAGCTGAGAGAATCCCCGCCGATGTCCAAAGTATTCACTTTGTCCGTCCTCGCCATCCTGCTCTGCCTCTCCATTCCGCAGCACCAAGCTGCGGCCGTGGAGCGGGTGAAGCTCGCCCTGCCGTCGAAGTCGATGGGATATCTGCCGCTTTTCGTCGCGATGAATCGCGGGTTTTTCAAAGACGAGAACATCGATCTCGAAATCGTGATGATGCTGCCGGACATCGCGCATAACGCGCTGTTCCAGGGCGAGATCGATTATCACGGCGCGGCGGACTCTGCGCTTCGTCTGGCCGCGAAGGGCGCGCCGATCAAGAGCGTCTTTTTCTCGGCCCGGCTGCCGAATTATTTTCTGATGGCGAAGCCGCAATTGAAGTCGGTGGCGGAGCTGAAGGGAAAATATATCGGCATCAGCCGCTTCGGCGGGACAACGGATTTAGCCGCGCGCGTGGCGCTCGGCAAAAACGGGCTCGACCCGCAGCGCGAGGTGGTGCTGATCATGATCGGCCTGCCGAGCACGCGGCTCGCCGCGCTGATGGCCGGATCGATTGACGCGACGATCGCCAATCCGCCGGACAACGTCCTGCTGAAACAGAAGGGATTCAGCGAGCTGCTCTTCCTCGGCGACGCGATCGAATTTCCCAGCAACGGCTTCGCGACGACAGAGAAGCGGCTTACCGAGCAGCGCGACCAGGTAAAGCGAGTCCTGCGCGCGCTCTATCGCGGCCTCGCGTTTTCGCGCGAGCGTCCGGCGGACGCGATCGCGCTCATCGAGCGCGAATGGAAGCTCGAGCCGGCGGTGGCGCGCGAGTCCTACGCGTCCGTGCTCAAATCGATCAGCAACGATGGAACCGCGAGCGAAGCGGGCTTGAAAGTTCACGCGCAGATCATCCAGCGCACGGAAAAAGGGCTCGGAGAAATTCCGCTGGGCAAGATGGTGGACTTCAGGATCGTCGAAGAGATCCGGCGGGAAGGGGCGCGGTAGCGCTATGGTCATACGCCTCTTGTTGATCGTTATCGTCAACCTGCTGCCCATCAACGCCTTGGCGGAAAAAGTACGGACGATCACGCCGCGCGCGACGCTCAACTATCTCTCCGTGCCGGTGGCGGAAGCGAAGGGTTTCTTCCGCGACGAGGGTCTCGAAAACGAAACCATCGTCATCCCCGGCACGACGGCGATCGCCGCGCTCGTCAGCGGCGAAGTGGATTACAGCGGCGCGGGTGGCAGCGGGATGCGCGCGGCGCTGCGCGGCGCTCCTATCAAAGCGATCATGTTCCAGACGGAAAAAGTGACGTGGTATCTGCTCACCGCGCCCGAGGTGGTGAATATCTCCGATCTCAAAGGGAAAAGAATCGCGGTCGGCACCATTGGCGACACGCAGGACACGCTCATCACGATGCTGGTCGAGCGCAACGGCCTGTCGGCGCGCGACGTGACGCGCGTGGCGATGCCGTCGAGGAACACCTTCACGACTTTTCTCTCGCTCAAGTCCGGCGCGGTCCAGGCGGCGGTCGTCAACGGAGACGAAGCGCTCCTCGGCGAAAAGGAAGGGCTGCACAATTTGGCATTCATCGGCGACCTGTTCCCTTATCCTTTCCAGGGATTTCTGGCGACGGACAAAAAGATCGCGGAGAAACCCGGCGAGATTAAACGGTGGCTGAGAGCCATGATGCGGTCGCTGATCTTCATTCGGGAAAAGCCGGAAGAAGCGGCGGACATCGCGCGGAAGAAACTTCCGCTCGGCAACATCACCCGGCCGATGCTGATCGAAGGCGTCCGTCTTTTCGTCAAAGCCCTACCCGACGGCGTTCCCGGCGTGCCATCGGCGCAAGGGATAAAAAACGTGATCGAGTTTGACGTGAAGGCCCCGCTTAAAATAAAGGAAGATGTCGCACCGGAGAAGTTCTTGAATTTGCGGCTCGCCGCCGAGGTCAAAGACGAGCTGGAAAAGAAACGCTGAAGAGGTCTTCGGATCTCAAATACCAGGTGTGAGATTTGAAATCTGCGATTTGAAATTCCGAGCAAAGCGAGGACTAGGAGGATCTCATGGAATCAGCTTGGGAATCGACAAAGGTTGACGGCGGAACGATGAAGCTTTACGTGAGCCGGCCCGACGGCCCGGGACCGTTTCCGGGCATCGTGGTGATTCAGGGACAGAAAGGAGTCGATCGTTTCATCGAGGAATTTACTCAGAGACTCGCTGGCGAAGGTTACGTTGCCGCGGCGCCCGATCTCTATCACCGCGATCCGCCCGATTGCCGGGACGAAAGTAAGACGCGAAGAACGAGGCTCCGCGACGCGACGGTCATCGGCGATGTCAATGCGGCCGTGGATTTTCTCATGCGCCAGCGCTCGGTGGACGGCAACCGGCTGGGCATCACGGGCTTCTGCATGGGCGGCCGCGTTTCCTATTTGATGGCCGCCGCCGGTCCCGCGTTTAAAGCCGCGGTGGACCATTACGGCGGCAACGCTTTCTCGCCGTGGGGCGACAGCCCGTCGCCGTTCGAGCGTACGCCGGAGATCCACTGTCCGATCATGGGCCACTTCGGATTGGAAGACGAAAATCCGTCGCCGGAAGACGTGCGCAAGCTCGACGCGGAGCTGACGAAGCATGGCAAGGTCCATGAATTTTATTCTTACGCGGACACCGGCCATGCCTTCATGGATCCGCACAGCGACAAATATCGGCCGCATGCCGCCGGTGCCGCATGGCCGCGGACGCTGGAGTTTTTCGCGAAGCACCTCGCGCCGTCGAAGGCTCGGCGAGCGGCGTCGTGAGCCGCGAGACCAATATTTCCATCGCGACCACTTCAAGGCGCGCGGAAATCGCCGCCCGGGTTGCCCTTTCCTTCTATCGCACGGCGTCTCTAACGCCCACCTCGCAGGTCAACCTCGGCCTCGGTTATAGAGACTCGAAGCTCGGAGGCCCGCGATTCCTCTTCTGGTCGACCAGAAAAAATATACCTTCGGCTTCGCCAATCCGGCGGGCCTCGCCCGCATGGCGCTCCTCGGTGTCGGGCCTTACAGGAAAAAGTTGGCCCTGCGCGCGATCGGCGTCTTCCCTTCCTGGGACCGGCTGGTTTTTGCCGTGCGGAGGGATTCTGGGATTCAATCTCTCGATGAAATCAGAGAGAAAAAATATCCGCTGGTCGTCTCCACCCGAGCGGGAAACAAATTTCACGCGACGCTCTATGTGATCAACCAGATCTTAAAGGCGCACGGCTTCAGCTTCGACGACATCAGAAAATGGGGCGGCAAGGTTCTCCGCGTCCAGAGCCCGAGCGATCCGGCGCGCGCGGAGCAACTACGCTCGGAAAAAGTTCACGCTGTCTTCGACGAAGGGATCAAGACCTGGGGCGCGTTGGCGCTGGAATCGGGAATGAAATTCCTGCCGGTCCGCGACGACGTGTTGAGAAAGATGCAGCGGCTGGGATTCGGCGGCGCGGCGCTCACGAGAACGGCGTTTCCGAACCTGGAGCAGGACATCGCCGCAGTAGATTTCAGCGGCTGGACTTTTTTCTGCCATCAGAAGCTGCCCGCGGCGATCGCCTACACCATGGCCAAGGCGATTGACCGCTGCCGCGACAAGATCGAGGCCGATCACCTCAACCGCAAGACGATGACGATGGAAGAATTTT
This sequence comes from uncultured Syntrophobacteraceae bacterium, assembly GCA_964404195.1. GTDB lineage: Bacteria > Desulfobacterota > Binatia > UBA9968 > UBA9968 > JAJPJQ01. The sequence goes on along the minus strand of CAYOJC010000116.1, from coordinate 8,496 downwards.
GCCGCGGCGGCGACGGCGGGCAGCTCACGATCCCGCTGCATCCGGGCGCGAAAAGGTATTTTCGAGAGAAGGGATATTTATAATTGCAGAGAGATTCTTCGCTCCGCTCAGAATGACATAGGGGGACTTATCATCCTGAACGCAGTGAAGGATCTCGGCTGGAGACGAATATGGCGAGACGATACGCGTGGATCTTTTTTCTGTTTTGCCTTCATGCCGTTCTGCAGAACGTTTACGGCCAGACAACCGAATCCAAGCTCGCGTGGCTTGAATCGCTCAAGCCGGAGGAGCGGCAAGCGCGGCTCGTCGAGGCGGCGCGCAAGGAAGGCGAAGTCGTCGCCTACGGCAACCTGGACGCAGCCGCGGCACAGGCGATCGCGGACGGCTTTGTGAAAAAATATCCTTTCATCAAAGCAAGTCCGGTTCGCGTGTCGGGCGCGGGCATCATCACGCGCGTGGAAGCGGAGGCGCGGGCGGGAAAGGTCGTGTCGGACGTGATCGACAGCGGCCAGCTCGGCATGCTGGCGCTGATGGACAAGAAAATGATGGCGCGCTATCGCTCGCCGCAGCGAGAATTTTTCCGCGAGGGTTTCAAAGACAAGGACGGCTACTGGACCGCTTACATGGCCAACGTCATGGTGAGCGCCTACAACACGCGTCTGGTGAAGAAAGCGGAAGCGCCGGGTAAAATCGAAGACCTGCTCAAGCCGCGCTGGAAAGGCAAGCTGGCGATGGACAGCCAGTCCTACGTGTGGTTCGGCACGGTTTTGCAATTCCTCGGAGAAGAAGCGGGGCTTCGCTTCATGAAAAAGTTGAACGAGCAGGATCTACGGCACGTGCGCGGGCGGCGACTGGCAAGCCAGCTCACCGCCGCGGGCGAATTCGATATGACCATCGAGACGAATTTGAATTCGGTTCTGACGTTCGCCGGCCAGGGCGCGCCGGTGTGGTTCGCTCCCATTCAGCCGCTCTTCTACAGCCCGAGCCTCGTCTTTCTTAGTCAGGGCGCGCCGCACCCGCACGCCGGCGCGCTCTTCATCGACTATCTGCTCTCGGAGGACGGCCAGCGCGTCATCGTCTCGACGAACCGCATGGCGGCGAACGCGCGCGTCAAATCAAAAGAAGCGCAAATTCTCGAAGGGTTGGATATCCGAATGCCGGATATCTTGGACATCGGCCGGCGTTACAACGCGATCGGAAATCAGTACCGGGAAATTTTTCCGGGGGCGAGATAAAAAAATCGTTTCGAGTTCCGAGTTTCGGGTTTCGAGTTAAATGAATCACCCCGCAGCAAGCTGCGGGGTATCAAGAGGCCCTCGGATGACTTTCCCCCAAGTTGTCACCCCCGAATGTTTTAATCGGGGGTCCAGTCCGAAATTCGCCTGGATTCCCGCTTCAGCCTGAGGCTGATCCGTCCTCTGGCGGAAAAAGCATGCGGGAATGACGGACTCTGGCAGTGCTACCAACCACCACTACGCAGCAAGCTGCGGGGAATTGACCCCAAAGACATTCAAAACCCGGGACACGGAACCCGGAACTGTTTATTGGTACAGCTTGTCGATATACCCGCTGTCGTCGAGCTCGCGCAGATAATGCGTGTCCCACATCGCAACCGGATTGTAGCCTTCGACCTCCGGATTGCGCCGGAGCGCCAGTTGAAACACGTTGGCCATGGCGTCCATCGACGGATAGGGCTTGCGTTCCAACGACTCCGCCCACTCGCCGTATAATGCGGCAAGCTCCTCGTCCGTTTTGATCCCCAGAGCTGCCGGGAGATGATTCTTCAAGATTTTCAGCGTCTCCTCTTTGCGGGTGAGAAAGAAGTGGATCGAATCAACGAAACCGCGAATGAGGCGGCGGATCTCTTCTTCATGGCTCTTCACGAAAGTCATCGTCGTGGTAAGCGTCACGCCGCGAATCATCGGCATGACGCGCACGGGAATGACGCGGCCGCCAGCTTTGACCACGCGCTGGTCATGAGGAATGCACACGAAGGTGGCGTCGAATTCACCCTTGAGCACGCGGCTGTATCTTTCCTCGGCAGAACCCGGAATCGCCACAAGGTCCATGTCGCCGCGATCGGCGTCGAGGCCTTCCTGGCGCAGAAAAAGCCAGACGTTGAGCCCGGAGTGGGAATTCAATTTATCGACGGCGATTTTCTTGCCGCGCAGGTCCTGAACGCTTTTGATTCCGTCTCTCACCACCATGAGATTATCCGTCCAGGTATTGGCCGCCTGGGCCAGGTGCACAAAGTCTTCTCCCTTGGCGTTACGGGCGTAAAGGTTGTGGTGATTTCCGGATATGACATCGACACTGCCGTCCTTAAGCGACTCGACCGCTTTTTCCCGGACCAGTTGAGGACTGGTGTCCACGTCCAGGCCGTTCTCTCCCCACAACCCGCTCTTGTCGGCAACAACCCAAAGCGGGGCGTGGGCGTTGGAACGGTAAATCACTCTCAGTTTTTTCCGCTCGCTCATGAACTACCTCCTCAAATTTTTATTATTCATTCTTTTTCCCGCAGATGAGGCCGGTTGTCAATGGCAACGCAAAAAAGCCTTGACACGGCGAGAAGAGTAAAACTAATATCATGCCGCTGCGCAGCTTCTATTGAACTGGAGTGAACCCTAATGAGCGAAAAGTACGGTACGTTGATTCCGACCGCGAGACTTCTCGACGGCAAACCTAGAACCATTCTTTTTGACGCCTCCAAGTGCATCGGCTGCCGCCAGTGCGTGCACGCGTGCAAGGACTGGCACGACCATCCGCGCACCTCGGTCTACGAGTTCTCCAGCACCAACTGGATCACCATGGAGCCGCCGGTGCTCGAAGGGCTCTCTCCCTTATGGGCGCGAAACAGTTGCATGCACTGCGAGTTCCCGATGTGCGCCGCGGTGTGCCCCGTGGAAGCGATCACGAAGTACGAGGAAGGGCCGGTCGTGATCGATCCGAAGGTCTGCATCGGCTGCGAGTACTGCGTCTATGCCTGCCCGTGGGGTGTGATCTCCAAGAACGATATTACGCAGAAGGCGAGCAAGTGCACGATGTGCAGCGACCGGCTGAGCGAAAATAAACAACCCTTCTGCGTGCAGGCTTGTCCCGTCGAGGCATTGGACTTCGGCCTACAGGAGGACATGTCTGCGAAGGCAAAGCAGCGCGCCGAAGAAATCGGCGGCACGCTCTACGGCGACAAAGAAGCCGGCGGGACTCAGGTGATCTACGTGCTCAAAGAAAAAAAAGAAGCCTACGGCGTGCGTCCGGTCGGCAGCGAAAAATATCCCAAGCACAAGATTCCCTTGCCGCTCATGCTCAAAGACCTTTTCACTCCCCGCTGCGGCGTAGCGGGAAAGTTGCGCGCGCTCTATCTCGCCGTCATTCACCCAAAGCGGCTGATCTATCGCTACTGGCCGCGGCGGAGCGCGGTTTAAGATTTCCATGGCTAACGAAGCGGAGCTTTTTCCCCAGCAGCGCGCGACGCGGCTTCCCGGCGGCTACATGGGACGCATCCTGCGCGTCGATCTAACCACCGGATCGATGCGCGATGAAAACCTGCCCGAGGAGCCCGTGCTGAAAAAATTCATCGGCGGGCAGGCGCTGGCGCTTTACATTCTACTAAAGGAATTGCCGCTGAACGCGAGGCCGCTCGGCGTGGAAAATAAAATCGTCATGATGACCGGGCCGATCACGGGCACCGGCCTCACTCCGGGCGGAACTAAAGTCACCGCTGTTTATTTGAGCCCATTGACCGACAACACGTTGGGCCGCGGCGCGGCGAGCGGATTTTGGGCGGTCTATCTCAAGGCGGCAGGTTACGACGGCCTCATCATCGAAGGAGCCGCCGCGAGGCCGACCTATCTTTTTATTAACGAAGGAAAAGCCGAACTGCGGGACGCAAGCAGAGTGTGGGGCAAAGGGGCGCGGGAGACGGAGGATTTGCTGAGAGCAGAGGTCGGCATCAAAGACGCGAGAGTGATGTGCATCGGCCCCGCGGGAGAGAATCTCGTGCGCGCGGCGATGCTGGTCAACGACTATAACCACAACGCCGCGCACAGCGGCGGCGCGATCTTCGGCTCGAAGAAACTAAAAGCGATCGTCGTTTACGGCACCGCTCGGCCGCGCCTCCACGACAAAGCCGTTCTGATCGAAGCGGGGCTCCGGTGGCGCAAGACGCTCGTGCAGTACGACGTTGAAAAGAAAAAAACCGCCGGCCACGCCGAGGACCTGCACGCGCTGCCGAATCTCAATTATCGCAGCTCGCTGATCGAGGACCATGCGCGCGGCTTCGACCGGAACCGTATAACGCTGAGACCCTGCTTTCAGTGCCAGCGCCTCTGCCCGTGGGACGTAGAGATTGGAGAAGGTCCACGCACGGGCGTCGTCGGCCATTACAATGCCGGGAGCGAATGGCTCGACGCTTTTTTCAACCTGGGCGTCAAAGGCAACGAAGCGCTCTATCTTGCGGAGAAGATCAACGACCTCGGCATCGAGTGCAGCCATTTTTCCTGCGGCGCCGCCGTTGCGTTCGAGGCGTGGGAAAAAGGTCTGCTTGGCCCGGATCAAACCGACGGGCTCCGCTTCGAGTGGGGCAACGTGGAAACAATCGACCGGCTTCTAGATATGGCGGCGCGGCGCGAAGGCCGCTGGGGAAATTTATTGGCCGAAGGTCCGACGCAAGTGGCGGAGGCAATCGGCGGCGACGCGCACAAATGGGTCGTGCACACAAAGAAGGGAACTCCGGCGCTGCACGATTGGCGCCCGCACTTCGGCCAGATGCTGCGGGAGATCGTAGCGAGCGGCGGCATGAAACCGCAGGGCGGCGCATCGGCCAAGCCTCCGCCCGATCTCGCGTACCGCGAGAAATGGGGCCCGCTCGACCGCGACGATCCGGCGGGCTGGCCCTGGTCACAGGTGTTGTCGGAACAGTACCGGCAATTCTGCGGCCTCATCGGCGGCTGCTGGTTCGCGCAGATGCACATGAAGCCCGACGGCATCAAGAGCATCGCCGACAGTTTCAACGCGACCACCGGCTGGAGTTTCGATCTCGACGCGGCGCTTGCCGCCGGCCATCGCAGCATGATTCTGCAAAGCGTGTTCGGCACGCAGCGCGGCTGGGTCGCCGATCATGACTGGCAACAAGTGGGGCCAAGATTTTTAGAGCCGATCCCGGACGGAGAATTCAAAGGCTTCACGATCGGCAAATGGATTCCCGGCATGGTCTACGAGTACTATCGCCTCTCCGGCAGGCACGAGCGGACCGGGCGGCCCTTCATGGACACGCTCGCGCGGCTGGGGCTCGAAGAGTTCAAGGAATGGGCGCAGCTGGATTGAGTTGTGAAAACACAAGGAAAAAAGTGAAATGAGCGGAGAGAGCGCAGCGCGAGAAAAGCTTGCCACCGTCGGACGCATCTTCGCGATGCAAGGAATGCTGGGACTCTTCGGCCACGTGAGCGTGTACGACCCCGCGACCAAGATAGTCCTGCTCACGCCCGCGATGGGCTCGGACAAGGCGAATCTTCGCGCGGCGGATATGGTCGTGACCGATCTCGACGGACGGCCCGAGGGCGACGGCCGGCCTCCGGTGGAGTGGCCGATTCATACGGCGCTCCACGCCAACCGCAAAGACGCACTGGCTGTCGCCCACCTGCACACGCCGTACGCGACGCTCTTCGCCATCGCCAAGCGCAAGTTTCGGCCGGTCACGCTGCAAGGCGCGATATTCAGCGCGGGCGTGCCGCTCTATCGTGAAGCCCATCTCGTCACCACGCCGGAGCGCGGACGGCGCCTGGCAAAAGTCATCGGCAAAAACCGCGCCGCCCTGCTGCGCGGCCACGGCATCGTCGTCGCGGGAAAAACGCTCGAGGAAATTCTCTACACCGCGCTGGTGTTGGAAGATGACTCCAAGAAGAGCCTCCAGGCATCCAGCCTGGGGAGCCTGAGCTTCATCAGTCCGAAGGAGAGCCGCGCTTTCGGCGCGGAAATCGCGCTGGAGCGGCGGGCCCAACGCGCCTGGGACTATTTTTCACAGTTGGAGAAGCGCTGGAATCGGCAACCGGGAACTGAAAAGAGCGAACTGTTTCCATAAACAGGCGAGAGCCGAGAGGCTTGAGGCGGGAGAATAAAGGAAAAGACAAAAATTTTCTTACTCACGCCTTCCGCCTCACGCCTCACGCCTTATCTTGTTGAGGTGTTCATATGAGCGAAGGAGTTCGGCTTTACGCCGGCACGCAGCACGGACTGATCGTGTGGCGGTCGAAGAACGGCGGTTGGGAAGAAGTCAGCCGCGGCTTCGAGGACGGGATCATCGATTCGATCCACGGCTGCCACGATCATCCGGAGCGCGTCTACGTCGGCGTAACGCACAACGGACTTTACCGGACCGAAGACGGCGGGCGCACATGGAAAAAAATATTAGACGGCGACATCCGCTCGGTCGCGGTCGATCCGATATCCGATGACGTGATTTATGCCGGCGTCGAGCCGGTGGCGCTCTATCGTAGCGAGAATCGCGGCGACAACTGGGAAGAATTGGCTGCGCTGAAAAACGTTCCGGAAGAAGCGCGAAAGAACTGGTGGTTCCCGCAGCCGCCGCACCAGGGGCACGTGCGCAACATCTTCGTCCATCCGGACGATCCGCGAACCCTTTATCTCTGCATCGAGCACGGCGGTATCGTGCGCAGCTTCGACCGCGGCGCGAGCTGGGAAGACGTGAGCAAAGGGATCGATTACCTCGACATTCACGTCATCTCGAATCTGCCCGGCCGCTTCGACAAATATTTCGTCGCGAGCGCGCGCGGCTTTTTCACCAGCGAAGAGCCGGCCACGGGCTGGGCCCGCGCCGAGAACGGCCTCACCCGCGATTACTTCCACGATTTTCTTTTTCTGCAGCCCGAGCGCGCGGGAGAGAATCCGGCAATGCTGATTGCAACCGCCGAAGGATCGCCCGGCGTCTGGAGGCGGGAGAGCCGAGGCGCGCGTGCCGCTCTCTTCAAGAGCGAGGACGGCGCCAAGTCGTGGCGGCGCGTAGGCCACGGCCTGCCTGAGAATCTGGATCCCATGGTCTGGGCGCTGGCGCACCATCCCCACGATTCCAACTCTATATTTGCCGGCCTCGGCGCCGTGGCGCGCGGACATGCCTCCGGCACGGGCGGAGCGGGAAAACTTATCGTGAGTCGAGATCGAGGGGAAAATTGGCAGGAGCTGCCCATTCAACTTCCGGCGGACCGGGTGTTATGGGCGGCGGCGGATTGAGATGATGGAGAGAGGGATGAAGCGGAACGACGACTCTATTCGGGAGTCAGAGGAGGAATGATGAATCGCAGACTCAAGCTTTCGCTGGGAAGTTTGCTGGTCATGGTCTTTTGTTTCTCGGCCGATGTTCAGGCACAGGCGCTCAAAAAGGTCCGCATGGGAAGTTCCTCGAGCAACGTCTCTTTCCTGGCGATCTATGCGGCGCTGCACCGCGGGTTTTATCGGGACGAAGGTCTCGACCTGGAAATTATTTTCATGCCGGCGAATCTGGCCAGCACCGCGGTGCTGAACGGCGACCTCGACTACAACGGCGCGGTGACCGGCACGATCGGAGCCGCCGTACACGGGCAGCCGATGAAGGTTTTGCTCTTTACGGTTTCGAAGCCTTTGCTGTTTCTCGTGAGCAAAAAAGAAATCAAAGATCCGAAACAATTAAGAGGAAAAAAGATCGCTGGAAGCTCTCCCGGAGGCTCAGCCACGCTTATCGCCGAAAAAGTTCTGAGACACTACGGCCTCGAGCCGGGACGAGACGTTTCGCTGCTGCCGATGGGCGGCTCGGCGGCGAGCCGGTACGCGGTGCTCGAAACCAACGTGGTTGACGCGTCGTTTTTGTCCGTCCCTGAAAACATCATCGCCGTGGAAAAAGGCTACAACGAGCTGATCTTTGCCGGGGACATCGTGGAATTTCCGCAGAACGGGTTCGGCACCTCCGAAAAGAAAATTCGGGAAAACCCCGACGAGGTTTATCGCATGGTGCGGGCGACGCTCCGCGGCCTGCAATTCGTGTGGGACAAAGCCAACCAGGAAGCGGTCACGAACATTTTGATGAAGCAGTGGAAGGTCAACGACCGCAAGATGGCCGGCGAAATGGCGCGGCAAGTCAATCGAGTCCTGACGAAAGACGCCACCGTCAAGCCGGAGTCGGTGCAGGTGCTCATCGACCTCACGCGGGAAAGCGCGAAAATCTCCAAGCCGGTAACCGCGGCTCAAGTGGTGGATTTCAGTTTTGTGGAAAAAGCCAGAAAAGAATTGGGACTGGTTAAATAGACGCCTGAGGAGAAGTGTCCTAGCAGGCTGCTGAAAAACCCTTCGTCCACCCTTCGACGGGCTCAGGGCGAACGAAGGGACGGTTGAAAAGGTTAGAGATTTTCCGTTCGTGCTGAGCTTGTCGAAGCATGAATCCCACTTTTTCAGCAGCCTGCTAGTGTAGTGTCTCACGCTGTTGACACCTTGTCCTAAGTTCGACAGGCG
>CAYOJC010000115.1:0-14196 GCA_964404195.1 uncultured Syntrophobacteraceae bacterium | reverse complement strand
GTGAATAGAGAAACCTCGACGGATAAGTGCCTTAATTTAAGAGACACTACACTAGCTCTGCTGCACGGAAAATTTTCCGCCGATCCAGCGCGCGAGCAAGCTGATCGCGAGAAGCACGACCACGAGGCTCATCCCCAGAGCGGAGAGCTCCGGGTATTGGCCCGAGTCCCACAGTTCAAGAATAACCACGGACAGCACCTCGGTGCCGCTCCGGTAAAGCATGATCGACGTGGACAGCTCGCGGAACGAATGCGTGATCACGTAGATCCATCCGGCGACAAAGCCGGGTAGCAGCAGCGGCACGATCACGCGCGTGAAGGTGTAAAGCCATGACGCGCCGCTGACCTCCGACGCCTCTTCCAGTTCCTTCTGAATCTGATGCATCGAGGTCGAGCATGCTCTCATGCCGTACGGCAGGTATTTGATGACGTAGGCGATGAGGAGGATCCAGAGCGTGCCGTAGATCGGGATCGGCAGCGTGAGATAGAGCCAGAGGATGGCGATGCCCAGGACCAGGCCGGGAACCGCGATCGGGCTGAAGGCGAGAAAATCCAGCGTTCCTTTCAAGGGCGAGCGCGAGCGCACCACGATCCAGGCGATGATCGCCGTGAGGAACATGACGATCGTGGCGCTGGACACGCCCAAAACCAAGCTATTCCAGAACGCGCGGCCGATCACGGGGAGGCTCAACAGCCTTTTGTAGTTGCCGAGCGTCAAGCTCGCCAGCGCCTCTTTCGACGGCGGCATGTAGAACGGAAGAAACGAAGACCAGACCACGGTCAACACCGGCAGGATGAAAAGAACGAACGCGAATAACAATGTAATCAACGCGAGGGGATATCGCCACCGGCCCAGGTCGAAGGCGACGGGACGATAGCCTTTCCCGGTGATCGTGGTGAAGCGCTCCGATATTTTTGTCGCCTTCAAGTAGAACACGATTCCGATCGCCGTGATCACGAGATAAACCACGGCGAAAGTGCTGGCGAGACCGAAATTCGCGCTCTTCTGCGTCGCCAGATAGACCTCCGTCGCAAAAACTAAAATGCCCGACGGGATGCCGATCAGCGCCGGCACCTCGAAGTTCTCGATCGCGCGCACGAAGCTGATCATCCACACCGCCAGAATCGCCGGCAGGAGAATCCTCAAAGTAATGCGAAACGTGGTGCGCACGATACCCGTGCCGGAGATGACGGCGGCCTCTTCCAGAGACGGATCCATCGAGCGAAAAGAGGCGCTCAAGAGGAGAAAGGCGAGCGGGATCTGGTCGCTGCCGAGGACCCAGATCATTCCGGCCATGTTGTAGAGCTCGAGCGGTTGCTCAAGGCCGAAAAGTTCCCTGCCGATCAGATTGACCAGCCCCGATCTCCGGCTGAACAGCATGATCCAGCCGATCGTCGTCAATAAACCGGGAACGATCAGCGGGACGAGAATAGCTCCGTAGATGGCTTTTTTGAGAGGCATATTGGTCCGCTCGGTCACCCAGGCGAGATAGACCCCGCCGATAAAAGCCAGGAGACTCGATCCCACGCCGAAGATGAGCGAGTTCATGACCGAACGGATCATCTCCGGACGCTGGAAAAGCACGGCGTAATGATCCAGCGTAAAATGACCCGCGACGCCGGGCGGGCTGCTTTTGAAGCTGCCATAGACCAGCATCGCCAAAGGAACGACGGTCAGATACGCCATCAGAAGCGCGACGAAGAACAACGCCACGGCGCCGGGCTGAAAACGGATTTTATAAAGACGGGATATGATTTTCACCGACGGCGCTTCACCTCTCCCACAGAGAAAGAAATCGCGCCGGGATTTCGTCCGCCAGGTAGAGCGGGCCCGAGACGTAAAAACGAACCCCGCTTGCGTGGGCCGCTCGGGAATCGACGACTAAAATGGCCGGGCTGGGATCGCGTCGCTGTCCCACTGCCAACGCTTCTTCCAGGGACGCGCTGAGATGAACGTAAGTGCGGCCGCGCGGCTTGAGTCCCTCGCGCAGAGCCGTCTCAGCCAGATCGCGCTCCGCGCCATGATAAAGACGGTCAGGCGGCTCGATGCTCTCGCCTTCCAGGTCGATGGGAAACGAGTGTCCGTAAGTCGCGCGCACTTTGTCTTCGCGCATCTCGAAGCGTTTTTTGTCCGAGCCGGCGATCATGCCGCGAATCTCTTCGTCGGTGACATCGGGAAAGCGCGCCTCAACTTGCTCCTTCAAGTCGCTCCAGGAGACAAACCCCTGCGGGTCGAAGTCGAGCGGATAGTCCCGCGGGCGATGGCGCAGCAGAAAGCTCAGAAAACGGGACAGGCGTTCGAGCGGCACCATAAAATAGGAGTTAGGAATGGGGAGTTGGGAATTAGGAGCGGGAGTCGGTATTTAGGTTTTCCTCCCGGCTGTTGAATTCTATTTCCTTGTTTTCGCCCCCGAGATCAATTGGTAGACGTGATGGGCGATGCCGGTCGCCTCATAGCCGTCGAGTCCATTCGCCTGAGCGATCCCGAACATCTGGTACACCAGCGCGCTGAACGGCATCGGCACTTGCATCTCGCGGGCCATGTCCAACCCAAAGCCGACATCCTTGGGCATCCAGGACTTCCTAGGCTTGAAATTGCGGCTCACAAGCGTCTGGCACATCCGCTCGATCCCTTCCGAATGGCTCTGGGAGTTGCGTAGAACCGCCTGGAAGGTCTCCTCCGAGACGCCGCCGTTTTTGAGCCAGGTGGCGATCTCAACCAGCCCCATGTGCTGGATAGCGGCAAACATCGCCATCGCATTCTTCACCAGCTTGGCGTTTCCCAAATCGCCGACGTGCATAATATTTTTTCCCATGGCTTTGAGAATCGGGAGATGGAGGTCGAAAAGATCCTTCGGCCCGGAAACCCACAATGAAAGCGTGCCCGCGGCGGCGTGCTCCTCGACGCCTCCGGCCGAGGCATCGAGCACTTTCCAACCTTTTTTCTCCAGCCCCTGATTGGCTTCGAGGATCGTTTTTTTGTCGATGCTGCTGAAATCGATCCACGTTTTTGCGCCCTTTACCGCCTCGTGCAACCCATCCTTGCCCAATCCCACTTCCCTTACGGCTTCGTTGTAGGGAAGCATCGAAAGCACAAGCTCCGAGGCTTCCGCCACCGCCCGGGGAGATTCCTTGAACTCCGCCCCCTGGCTTTCCAAATGTCGCGTCACTTCTCGTCTGAGATCGTTGACGACCAGGCGGTGCCCCGCCTTGATGAGATTGGCGGCCATGCCGCCGCCCATACCGCCGGTGCCGATAAAACCTAGAGCTCCCATGTTTTCCTCCCCGGCTAATCTAGTACGGTGCTTCTTATACCTCAAGCTCGTAGTCGAGGATAGTCATGAACGCCCGAAGTGGTGTCATGCACCCGCTAACCATTGACACAAATCTCCGGCGTTATGTTATAGTCCATGCCGTTTTTCGACTGAGCCACATAACATCGAACATGAAAGGCCCGGAAAGCTGGCAGAGTGCAAGTGAACTAGCAAGCAGTGATCGTGTTAGGAGGACCGATGGGAATTGTTCCTATATATGTCTGGGGTCACTTTCAAAGCGCCGACAACAGAGACAAACTGGTTGCCAGATCAGAGCAGCCCGTATTGCCGGAAGTGATGGAGGAACGCAGGAACGAGGTCCGACGGCTGCTGGATCAAGGTCCTTACTTAATGGAACGATTTTTGAGGGTGTTTCGCCTTTTTAAAGGCGTTTACTGTCCATCAATGCCGAGGCATATCGAATCAGCAACACTGATTTGCGAGTTGTTCAAATTGCCGGCACCCATTCCGGATGCACGTTTGAACAATGTCGATTATGGGGAATTCAAGGGCCAACCGTCCTCGATTATGAAGCCACGGCATGAGTATGTAGAGATCCGGTACCCCGGTGGAGATAGTTGGCTCGACTGTCTCGCCCATTGGCGGTCATTTTTTGAGGAAGTGCTACCACAATACAACGGCCAACCGGTACTGCTCGCTGGACAGGCGGGAGCAGCCATCCGAATGTGCGCCCACTTGTGCGACGGGGTGAGGCTCAGCGATGCAGTGGACTTCGAACTAACCGACCCGAAGGTCCCTTGGGTCTACTTCTACAAGTTTTGAGAGGCATCAACTCGCGGATTACTCCGGCGTGTACCTCGTGCTCTTCAAAAACGGCAGCAGTTGATCATTGAATAGATCGGCGGCCGCGACCGGAGTCTTGGGATCATAGAGCCGGCGAAAATCAACCTTGCTATACGTGCCCACGAATGTCTGTTGGTATATCCGCATCATCCCCTTTAGGGTTCCAACATAGAATCTGTCCTTGTGCTTCTTAGTACCCGGGACACTCGCTCTCAAATTGCCCCTGTGCCTCATTGCGTTTGCCCTCAACTGACGAGAAACCTGTCAATATTTGTCTATAGTTGACAACTAGTGTCACTATGATATGAGACCATGCAGTGTTCAACGTGCCCGAACTACCAACGAATGAGCTCGGCTAGCGCGTCTGTTATGCCTTTCTTAGCTTGAAGGTGAGAATGGTGAAAAGATGCTCGTAACCGATAAATTTGTATTTCTCCATCTACCGCGGGCGGGCGGTACCTTCGTGTACGAGGTTGTCAGGAAATTCTTCCCGTCGGCTCGCGAGATCGGCTATCATTTTCCGCGAGAGCTTCTGCCCAGAGAGTACTCCCACCTTCCTATCCTTGGTACAGTTCGGAACCCTTGGGAATTCTACGCCTCATGGTACCAACATCAGCATTCTAACGTCAGGTATTCGCCACTGACAAATGTATTATTCGGCTGTCTCAGCGAGAATCGGAAGCTCGATTTTCTCCAGACGATTCGAAACGCATTGGACCTCAGCGTGAGCAACGACAAGCTCGATTTTTTGATCCAGGCATTGCCTGAAAACTTTGAATACCAAAAAAGACACATCCCAAACCTTACCAAAGACCTCATGCGGAAAATTCGAGGTACTGGTTTAGGCCTATATACCTTTCGATTTAACCAATTGTTCGGCCAAGCTGACGACGTCTTTTTCTGCCGAGTCGAGTCTCTTCGCAGCGACCTCATGGCTTTTTTCGAGAGGATCGGAGCTGCGAGTGATGCTTTGCGCAGCTACGTGCTTGGTCTAGACAAGAAGAATATCTCTGAGCACCACCACTACTCGACCTATTATACTCCTGAGCTCGCAGAGCTAGTTTTCATTCGCGACCGCCAGTTGGTCGAGCGCTTCGGATTCACCTTCGAAGACACGCTTCAGAAAACAGAGGCGGCGTAGCCGTTTGATAGACCGACCCGACGCGACCCCAGCTCTAGTGTCGCTCGACGAACACCGTGAGGGATTCGAAGCTAGGCCAAGGATGTTCTGCTCACAACATTATCGATGAGAGAGGCAATTATGCCGCGCAAAATAGGCCATGCTTGTGGGAAGATTATCCTCAGTGGTAACACAGCGAACAGGTTCGGCAAACGAGCCCTTGCGGTCCCCGTGGACATGCACATAACTGCCATATGGGACAAGAGCGATAATACTCAGGAGGGGCTTCGCATCGTCTGGCCCGGCCAAAAGGAAGACGGCGTCTGGCTGACCACTGTGCGGAAGATTACTAAGTTGATCGAGGCACAAATCGGCCCTGTCTCGGGCAAGCTTACTATCCATAACATGCTCCCTCTAGGAAAAGGGATGGGAAGCTCGACAGCAATTGTCGTTGCGCTCGCGCGGTGTTTTTTGGGAGAGAATTGCAAGGAGGAGGCGCTCGCCATTGAAGATATTATCAATAAAGGGCACAGCGGCCTCGATTTTGCCGCCATCTGGGAAGAGCGTCCAATTGTTATTCAAGGTAACAAGTACGAATTCACTGAGCTGCCGAAGGGGTTACAACGCGGCGTTCTCGTTGACACAGGTCTTCCTGCTGCACCGACCTCTATAATTGTACGGCGGCTCAAGGAACGCATACTGAGGGAAAAGGTTCTGATGGACTCCGTAGAGACAATAGGCAATTGCACGGAGCGATTGTTGTCCGGCGAAGACCCTCTGACTGTATTCCCCGATCACTACAAAGGAACGGTGAATCTCGGCGTTGTGCCCCCACGAGTACGATCGCTCATCGAAATGATTCAGCAATCGGGCGGTGCAGCTAAAGCGGCACGTTTCGGGGGGGCGACCGGCGGAGTAGGAATGGTGTTTGCCGTGCACCCAGACGTTAATGTTCTCAAAAAAGTACTGCGCAGCGCACCCGTGTCGCTTGTCTACGACCCAATATTGCGCCGTTTCTCTAGCCGTGCAGCGGTCGGTTCAACAGCATCCTAGTCGTTCCATGGAGGTAATTACATAAGATTGGCCAATGAATTGCGAACGCGTTGTATCTGCACAGGATATACCCACTCCACTTCTCCGGGGCAACACACTTTCCGCAACGGAGCCATGGCATCTCTACATTGTTTTTTCTTGACGGACAGTCTCATCTGTCTTAATTTGCTTTTAAACCAGATTAGGCTGGGTCCTTTAGCCCTCGCGCAACTTGATCTCGCGTCACAGCTAGGACTGGGGTACCAGCCTTTTTTTACGGAATATGAATCCGACCGGCAAAAAGATCGGCGGGCGAGGAGGAGGCCCACGTGAAAAAGACAGTCGCAAAGGGTGAACGGCCACGTTCCCTGCGTCAGAAGCCCGATATTATCACGCTCCATTCGGACGGACCCACCCGCGTGGAGAACATCGAGCCTGTGCCTGCCGACGATCTGAAAGAACTTACGGACCTTATCAAAAAACAGCGCAGGACCAACAGGATTGGTCGTTCATTGCACCGCGACACGGGCCTGGCAGAGCCGGTTTTCTCATCCGAACCGCTAATCGCCTACAAGTACGATTCCAGCCTCGCGCGGCACGAGGAGGTCGTGGTTACCGTCAAGACGACCCTGCAAGTGAACAAGAATGACCGTCAGGAAGAGCACATGAAAAGGCCAAGTGCAGAAGTGTTCGGACGGGAAGCCGCCCGTCGCTATGTCCCCGGCATCGTAGCGGCATTTTCTCTGGCTCATGATCGGTTCGATTGGACCTTGGCCGAGTCGCAATGGGCTTTTTCCGCGCTCGAGCCCTATGCTGTGGACGTTTGGAGAGACAAAATGGCGTTAAGCGGCGGTAATTACGTCAGCCTGATTGACATAAATACCGGGGAAGAAAGGCCATGCCGGCATGCCTGGCTCCGTCAAGCCCACACCGCCAGGTTCTCAGCGGATGGAACGAGACTCCTGGTTGCCTCGGCCGGATTCGACGCTGTTTTTGAGTTCGATACAAGAACTGGAGAAGTCGTTTGGGAGTGGTTCGCGTGGGAGCACGACTTCGACCGGTCGAAGTTGGGTCACTACGTCGTTCGTTCGGCCGCAAGACAAAGAGAACTCGCCGCGCTGGGACATGAAGTGCTGTTGGTGGATGATCCGGCAAAATACGAATTCGGCATTCCTACTCGGCAATCCCCGGCACATCTCAACAGCGCCTGCTACGATTCGGATGGGAGGATTCTTGTCACTTTTTTCCATCAAGGAGCGGGCTTTATAGTCGATCGGAGCACAGGTGAGGCTCAAGAAGTGATCTCCGGCTTGGTCAACCCGCACAAGCTCTCGAGGCGAAAACGCGGAGGATATTTCATCTCGGATACCAGGAGAGGTAAGCTGATTTTCATCGACGAAAACTATCGGCGTGTGAGCGAGATCGCCCTCGCAGGGACGCCGGGGGTCGAGCGATCGCCACATTTGTCGGAGTACTTGCAGAACGCGACCGAGTTACGGCAAGACCTGTTCGCCTGCATCGATATCCACCGGAACTCGCTTTGGCTCGTTGATGTGAAACGCCGCAGATATCGCGGCATCAAGTTTCCGGTGGAGTGGTCGGTGCACGATGTCGCCAGCCTCGGGCGGGAACATGGGCGTCGGATAGGCAGCTTGGTCGGTACACAATTCGGCAGAGTCGCGGCATTCGCGCGGCAACTGAAAATCATACATCACTTCTCTGTGGACGGACGGGAAATCACAGCCTTGGCCCTTGATACACAAGGGCGGAATAGAGAGGTTGAGATGTGACTTTCATCAATGATACACAAAACTCTGGCAAAAAAGTTGTCTTACGGGTAAAGTACAACTCCAGTGAATTTCGGAGGCTTGCTCTCATAGCCTAATTCTGAAAACATACCCAGCATCTTGACTCCCATGGAAGACCTCATGAATCTCAATGGGCCTTCTACGTTAATATCGCCAGCCAGATTGACCTTACGGTCGCACATCTATTTTCATCGTGTGCACGAAGCGACTCCAACAGACATTAGGGGGTAAGCTCAGACAACCATCGGCGAAAAGAAACCCCATGAAAGAAAAGATCCTCGTTTTAGCGGTCGCCGCTTTCATCCTTGCTTCTTTCTATCTAGCCGAGGCTCAGCAAGCGACGAATACCATACCACGGATAGGGTTCATATCCTCCACGGGCACTCCTGGAAGGCCCTCACTCCACTCAACCCTGTTCGACGCATTCCGGCTGGGGTTGCGGGATCTCGGCTACGTGGACGGCAAAAACGTCTTAATCGAACGCCGCTATGCAGAGGGAAGGTTGGATCGGATGCCGGCACTTGTGAATGAGCTTGTTCAGCAGAAAGTCGATGTCATTGTAGCGGTTAATAACGTCGCTATCCGCGCCGCTAAAGAAGCGACCAAAACGATCCCTATTGTCATGGTGAGTTCCGTCGATCCCGTTGTCGCCGGGTACGTGGATAGCTTCGCACATCCTGGTGGAAATATTACTGGGCTTGCCCACCTCGGTCGCGATCTGAGTGCGAAGCGCGTGGAGTTGCTCAAAGAAGTGCTTCCCAAGATGTCGCGGGTCGCTATCCTCTGGGATGCGGATGGTCCAGGACCTGCCATCGCTTTCAAAGAATACGAGGCGGCGGCGCGGGCTTTTAAACTGGATCTTCGTTCCCTTGAGGTGCGGGGCCCTAAGCCTGATTTCGCGGGAGCATTCCAAAGTGCGAAAACGCTGCACGCGGATGCGCTCATAGTTGTTGGAAACCCTCTAATCACCCAGCATGCAAAACCAGTTTTCGAACTCGCCACAAGAAATCGCCTCCCGTCAATGACCGAGGAAGGTCGATACGTAAATGCCGGTGGTCTGATATCCTATGGCGCGAACGCGGCCGATTTAATCCGGCGCGCAGCCGAGTACGTTGTCGAGATCCTGAAGGGTGCTAAACCCGGCGATCTACCGGTGAAGCTGCCGGAAAAATTCGAGATTTTCGTCAACCTAAAGACGGCGCAGCAAATTGGCCTTGTGATACCGCAGCACGTGCTGATCCAGGCAGATAAGGTAATTAAGTAGCCGTGCCGGTTCGTTGAGTTCTATATCCCGACAGAATAGTATTGACGCCGGGGCCATCAAACCGCTCTTGCTAATGAGGAATTGGAGGAAAATAGTCCGAGTTCCGCTCGGTGGCGGCGGTATCCGTCGCCGCCGCCTGATATGGGGCCTTAGCCTTTTTGGCCTTGCGCTGACGATTGTCGTTGTCGCCGGCTATTCTTATACCGTAAGGCAGATAGAGCGAGATGCCGCCGAGTTGCAAGCGGAGCTTGCGTCGGTCACCGCTGAACGCATTCACAACTTTGTTCGGCGGAAGATCGAGCGATTTTCCGATACTGCCGATGCGGCAAATCTTTATCCGTTAGGGAGCAAGGAACAACAGTTCCTCATCCGGTTGCTGGTAAAAAACGACAGTAGCTTTTCCGACGCTTCGATTATAGACGCTCGGGGTATGGAGGTGCTGAAGGTATCGGACAGAAGAGTTTATTTTCCCTCGGATTTTTCCGACCAAAGCAAAGCCGCGAAGTTTATCAAGGCCTTCAAGGGCGAGGATTACATCAGCCCCGTCTATACTTCGACCCGGGCTCAACCGTACGTCACGCTGGCGATTGCGCTTTGGGGCGCCGCTCAAAGCATCGTCGGTGTGGCATCGGCCGAAGCCGATCTGTCGTTTTTGTGGGACGTGATTGGAAAAATTCATTTCGCCACTGCAGGCTACGGGTACTTGGTAGACGAGCATGGAAATCTAATCGCCCATAAAGATGCGGCGCTGGTATTAAAAAGGATAGACCTCAGGCAAGTTGCGGGAGTCCAGAGATTTTTGCGCAATCCTACGCGCTCAGATCCCACCCCCGCCCACGAAGGGCGGGGATTGATGGGTAGCCCCGTGTTGGCCACTTATTGGCCTGTCCCCGAGTTAGGTTGGGCGATCGTCTTGGAGGAGCCTCTCGATGCAGCGTTAGCCAATGTGGAAATATTGAAGCGCTCGGCCCTGGTGCTCCTGGCAATGGGCCTGCTCGTCGGAACCGCTGTTATTGCTTGGGTGAGTAGCCGAATGACGGGGCCGATTCGAGAACTTCATCAGGGAGCCAAAATAATCGGGAGCGGCAATCTTGACTATCGGGTCGACATCAAGACCGGAGATGAAATCGAGTGGCTGGGAGAGGAATTCAACAAGATGGCCGGAGAACTCAAGGTCTCTTATGCCACCTTGGAACAAAAGGTGAAAGACAAAACGAGTGAGTTAGAAAAAGCCTACATGGAGCTTAAAAGCGCCCACGATCAGCTCGTGAAAGCCCACAAGGCGAAAGATGAGTTTTTGAGCGTCATGTCCCACGAATTGCGGACGCCGCTCAACGTGATCATGGGTTACACCGGCATGATCAAGGAGGGAATTCTCGGGAACGTCAATCCCGAGCAAGAGCGGGCGCTCGAAAAAGTCGTAGGCCGCTCCGGTGATCTATTGATCATGATCAGTCAGATATTACAGGCAACCAGCATTGAAGCAGGCAATGTGCAAGTGGAAAAACAGGAATGCGATCTCAAGAGTTTTTTGGATGGGCTTAGGTCGAATTATGAGGTGCCTTTGAACAAAGAAGTTACTCTGAACTGGGACTATCCCGTGGACTCCCTAACCATCACCACCGACAGCGCGAAGTTGAAACACATACTTCAGAACCTCATCAACAACGCGATCAAATTTACCTCCCAAGGTTCGGTAAGCATCACGGCCAAATATATTTCTCAAGCGCGAGCCGCGCAGTTTCAGGTGGCGGACACCGGGATCGGAATCTCGAAGGAGATGCTCCCCTCGATATTTGAAATGTTCCATCAGGTGGACAGCTCGGAAACGAGGACTTACGGCGGAGTGGGCATAGGCCTCTATATCGTGAAGAAATATACCGACCTGCTGGGCGGGGAGATCCAAGCCAAGAGCGCTCTCGGCAAGGGCACGACGTTTACGTTGACGATCCCTGCCGATTCGATTCAAAATCCCTCCGGCAGCTAGAAGATCGTCGCCCGCCGCTACTGTGATTTTTTTATCTGGAGCGGAAGGATCTTTCCCCTCGCACTTGCAAAAGGCGCTTCCCGCTTGATTCTGAGAGTCCCCGCGCCGTCCCAAACGCGGGCCTGAAACTCATTCCCCCACGATCCCCGGCCCATCGCTTCCCGCAGCCTGGATCGTAGCTTCTCCTGATCTATTTCGCCCGCCTCAGGATGAACCCGCAGCGTGATCCGCGTTTGCCCGTTTTCGTCCTCCTCCTCGACGAGCTGGTAATCTCCCGGTCCTCCGCCGAACTCCGAAGGGAGTTTCTTCTCGAATAACTCATATAGATCCCCGTAAAAATAATTCATCCCCTCGCTGGTGAACTTCTCATAGCTGCGGATGTGATGGAGATGAAGCTTGAGACCGGCTTTTTCTAAATCGCATCCGCAATCCCTTTTATCCAAGGTCGCGTAGTCCCCATTTTCCACGTTGAGAAACAGCCGCGGAGCCGAAGGGTATAAAGTGGTGAAGAGCAGGGGATGGATCGGCGGGCCGTTCTGGTTGATCGGCTCAGGACGAGGTATCAGCGCGAGGTTGTATTCGCTGGCGTGGACCTCGTCGGTGTAACGAGGATTGGCGCAGCCGTAACCGCCGCCCAATGACATCCCGCCGTTATAACGGCATAGGGTGCTCCCGCCGACCCGTTCGATGACTTCCCTTTTGGCATCGGTCACCGGTTCGCCGTGAACGCGGAATTTGGTTCCCTCGAGATATATTCCCTTGCTCCATGCAGCCTGAGCAATGCGGACTGCATTGCTGGAATTGGAGTTGAGGCAGCAGAGTTTTCCTTCGCGTCCCTTGCCGGCGATCCATCTGAGAATAGGGTCAAGGTCCCGACCATCCAGGAATTCAGGCCTTGGGAAACCGGGACCGTACCATTTTCCCATCATCACGATCAAGTAAGTGACGAGATAGTGGTAACTGGCTTCGAACCGGCTCTCGACGAAAATTTTCCGAGCGAACCAACGATCCGTGCGGATTCCTAACTTGGCGTAGTGCAACAGGCTGTTCACAGCCGATCCGGGAAGAATGGCGTCGTAGTTGGCGTGGCAGTACGAGAACAAGTTGTGCGCGGAAAAAAAGACCGCCAGTCCCAGCGTCCCGATCGCATGCCAGTCCAGAGGTCTCAGAGAGCGAAGCGGCGGATTGCTGGTGCCGCTGCTCTGCGTCAATATCCCCGCGGGTGAGCACCGACGCCGAAAATCATCCGGCGAAACTTTGAATGAATCTCGCCCGCGTACAACGTCCTTCTTCCCCTTAAACTCATCCGAAGTAAGATAAACGCCTTGCTTCGCTAAGTCTGCCAACGTCTTTTCCAGTCCGTCTCGATGGATATGCGACTGAAGATCGGCAAACTCACACCCGGCGACTCTAAGCAGTTTAAGATAGGGGCTGCTCGGGCGCGCGTAGATCTCACGCCGCGCCAGCTCTAGAAATCTTTCTTCGCGGCCCTCCAGGGCCTTCGCGATTTGCTGCTTCGCTTCCTGCAAGGTGAGCCGCTCCCGGAAAAATCCGCGCAAGGAATGGGCGAAGCTAAAGATCTGCCTGCCACTCTCGAAGATATGAGGACGAGGCTGTTCAACATTAGACATGAGCCTGGTGATCTTTCTATGCTGTGGGCGCCGACAAATTCGGGCGGGGACTTATTCCAAGACCTTCACACCTTCGGGCCAAAGGACCAGGACCAGGGTGTCGCCTTTTCCGCGCGGCGAATGGACGGACTTGGGGCTCAAGAAGACGATGTCGCCTTCGGCATACACGCCGGTCTCATCCTCGATCGCGCCCTTGAGCACGAGATAGAATTCGCCGCCGACGTGCTCATGGCGGAGAAATGCCTTCGGGTCGGCGTCCGCCTCGATGCGATAAAGGACAAGCTCGGTCTTATTTTCGCGCGCAAGTCGCGCCATAAAGAGCCCGTTGCCAAAGTCCTTCCACGGAAGCTTGGCCAACGCCTCGTCATCGAGTTGGATTTTGATGAGATCTTTAAGCGCGTGGCGTAGAAGCGTCATGACCTTTCTCCTGCCAAAGCGCTAATATCACGCTCCGGCATGCGACGAAAGAGAAGCGAATGGAGGTATCGTCGGAGGTTGCTGTGCGGGATGTAAAAGGAAAGGGGGAAAATTTACGCGGAAGCTTTCCTGGCTGGCCGTCGCGGCGCCGACTCTTTCTTGGCGCCGGCGTCGGCTTCTTTCCGCGACCGTCT
Organism: uncultured Syntrophobacteraceae bacterium; assembly: GCA_964404195.1. Taxonomy (GTDB): domain Bacteria; phylum Desulfobacterota; class Binatia; order UBA9968; family UBA9968; genus JAJPJQ01. Next base: position 626 of record CAYOJC010000115.1, on the reverse strand, counting down.
CCGGCTCTTTTTTTGGCTGGATGTTGCATCGGCTTTGGCCTCGGCGGGTATCAACTCCACAATGGATACCGGCGCGCAATCTCCCTGCCGCCATCCGATTTTGACAACTCGGCTGTAACCGCCGGGGCGATTTTTAAAGCGCGTCGCCAGGGCGTCGAAGAGTTTGTGCACGACGTCCTCGTCTTGAATAACCGCAAGCGCCTGCCGCCGCGCGTGCAGCGTCCCTTGCTTGCCCAATCCGATCATGCGGTCGGCCCAGCGTCTGAGCTCTTTAGCCTTGGGATCGGTCGTCTGTATGCGCTCGTGACGCAGCAGCGATGTCACTAAATTACGCAACAAGGCCTTGCGATGGCTGGCGCTGCGATTGAATTTTCTTCCTGCTTTAAGATGACGCATAGATCACTTTTGTTACAAAATTATTAGGCTGTTTCCTTCTCCCTCGCCCGCCTGCGGTTCTCGATCTCCTCCCGCGGCGGGAAGTGGTCGATCTTCATGCCGAGCTCCAGCCCCATCCCGCGCAGGATCTCCTTGATCTCGTTGAGCGACTTTTGGCCGAAGTTTTTGGTTTTCAGCATCTCCTGCTCGCTCTTTTGAACCAGCTCGCCGATGTACTTGATATCGGCGTT
>CAYOJC010000114.1:0-14268 GCA_964404195.1 uncultured Syntrophobacteraceae bacterium | reverse complement strand
AAGATAGACTATATTGCAGATATAAGTCAAGTTATTTATGGGACACTACACTAGTTTAACCTTTCAAGGCGGCAGGCAGGAGACATAGCCGGCGTTAATCAACTGCGTACTTCTCAAGTTTCCGGTATAGGGTGGAGAGGCTCAAACGCAGCAAATCCGCCGCTTCCTTCTTATTGCCGTCGGTTCTGTCGAGCGCTCTTTTAATGTGGATCCTCTCGTATTCGCTCATCACTGTTCCCAGGGGCCATTCGTCGCTGACGGAATATTCGATCGTTCCTCTCTCTTGGGCCGTAAGTTCCGCGGGCGTGATCCACTCGCCGCCGCCTAGGATCATGGCCCGCTCGAGAACGTTATCCAGCTCGCGGATGTTTCCTTTCCACGGCAGCGTCATAATCGCCCTCATGGCCGTGTTATCGACTCCTTTATAGTCTCTCTTCATCTCGCGGTTGTGGCGATGGACAAGGTATTCTACGAGAGGCGGAATGTCCTCCCGTCTTTCGCGCAACGGAGGAATGGGGATCTCGAAAAGATTGAGGCGATAGTATAAATCCGGCCGGAAGCGACCGGCGTCCACCTCTTCCTTTAGTGCGCGATTGGTGGCGGCGATGATGCGGACATCGACGTTTGCCGGATGCGTCGAGCCGACGGCTAAAATCTGTTTTTCCTCGATCACTCTCAGGAGCTTGACCTGAAGGCTCAAGGGAATCTCGCCTATCTCGTCGAGAAAAATCGTTCCGCCGCGGGCGCGTTGAAAAAGTCCTTCTTGAGACCCCACGGCGCCGGTGAATGAGCCTCTCATGTGACCGAACAGTTGACTCTCCAGCAGGGTTTCCGGAATCGCGCTGCAGTTTACCGGGAGGAAGACGGCGTCGCGGCGGTCGCTTCTCGCGTGGATGGTGCGCGCAACCACCTCTTTCCCCACTCCGCTTTCGCCGGTGATCAGCACCGTAGTGGGAGTAGGCGCGACCTTGTCGAGGAGCGTCACGATCTTTTGCATCGCCTGGCTTTTTCCGACGGGGTCCGCCGTAGCGAAATGCTCGCCGATCTCTCGCCTGAGCATTTGATTATTCCAGGCCAGCTTTTTGTGTTCGATCAGGCGACGAACTTTCCGCAGCACCTCCTCAAGAGGGAGCGGTTTGAGGACGTAGTCCTGCGCGCCCAGGTGGAGCGCCTCTATGGCGGATTCAATCGAAGCATGCGCAGTCATGAGCATGACGAGCGTCTGTGGCGCATGTTCGCGCGCGTGTCGGAGTACGGCAATTCCGTCGGCTCCGGGCATCTGGAGATCCGTAAGAATTAAATCGACATCGGTTTCATTGACAAACTTGATCGCGCTGGTGCCATCCGGCGCTTCATACACTTGAAAACCCTCTTCGCGCAAAAACTGGCTCAGAGATTGTCGGGCCGACTCTTGGTCTTCCGCTATCAGGATCGTTCCTTTCATGCTTCAGGCTGTCCTTCTCTTTCTCAGAGGTGAAAAAATAACGGTTCTTTTTTTGCAAGACAGCGAAAAAAAATCCAAAAATGTGTTTTTTGCGTTCATCGATTAACATCGCAACTCTTGGGCCATGTTTCAAACAAAATTTTTCGGCCAGGGAAGATTCGGTCAATCCGCAGGCGGGTTTACGGGAAATTTGAGATAGAAGGTCGTTCCCTTGCCTTGCTCGCTGGAATGCCAATCCCCGTATCTTTTATTTCCAAGATCACATGTGAGCATGAACGTGGCACATCTTTTGTTATCAAGATTCATAGAGGGATAAGGTGATCTATGATGCTATACGATCGAGTCTTCGAGTTATTTGTTTTTGTGCTGGTTATCGTCGCGTTGATGATCGCAAAATTTTTGCTTTCCTGTCCGTTCGACCACAGACGAGATCGGCGTTGAAGGCAGTAAAATAAAGTTAGCCGTAGGCGGACGAACGCGGGGAGGAACGATGTACAGCCGAATCCTGGCGCCGCTGGATGGATCCAAACTGTCCGAGAGCGTTCTCCCTTACGCGCGCGCTCTGGCGAAGACGCTGCAGTCATCCGTAGAGCTTTTGCGCGCGGTCGATCCCGCGGTCGTCTCCATTTTTGTGAATCCCGACGAAGGCCGCCCTCTCGACATTGTCGAATCCGGCATGAAGCAGCAAGGCCTGGAGTACCTTGATTCATTGGCGGGCTCGTTTCCGGAGTCCATCGCGGTGAATTGCTCCGCTACGATAGGCAAGCCGGCGGCGGCGATTGTCGGACGAGCTGCGGCCGATCCCGAGATTTTGATTACAATGGCGACGCACGGGCGCTCGGAAGCTCAGCGCTGGTTGTTAGGCAGCGTCGCTCACAAGGTATTACTTATGGCCGCCAACCCTCTTCTCCTCGTCCGCCCCAGTGAGAAGCTTGAGAACACGGGCGTAGCGACGCTGAAACGAATCGTGGTTCCGCTGGACGGGTCGGCGCTCGCGGAGAAGATCATGCCGTACGCCGTGGCCCTGGCCGGGAGCATGGATCTCGAGGTCGTTCTGCTCCGTGCCTACGACTTGCCGGCCGCCAGCTATTATGAATCGGACATGTATGTGCCCGACTGGGCCGAACTCACGCGAGCCGTCCGGGAAAACGCGCAGGAGTATCTGGACCAGGCGCACCGGCGGCTCGGCGCGGAAGGGCTTCGGCGGGTCTCCACTCTTTTGATTCAAGGTGACGCTGCGCCGAACATTATCGAAGTCGCCAAGCAGACGCCCGAAAGCTTAGTTGCCCTGTGCACGCACGGCCGGTCCGGCATCGGCCGCCTGGTTCTCGGGAGCGTCGCGGACCGGGTGGTCCGCACTGCAAGCGTTCCGGTACTGGTGATTCGCGCGCAACCGATAAAACAATGATTCCCAAATTGAAGATCGACCATTCCTCTTCGGCGCCGGTTTTTTCGCAAAACGCGCTGAACATCTTGCGAGAGCGCTACCTCAGGCGGGATGAAGCGGGCAGCCTCGTGGAAAGTCCGGCTGAAATGCTGGAGCGCGTCGCGGAGACAATTGCCGCCGCGGGGCGAATCTTCGGCGACGACGTATCGTATTGGGAAGAGCGTTTTTTCGAACGGTTTACGAGACTGGAGTTTCTGCCCAATTCCCCCACGCTGATGAACGCGGGTCTCCCCGGCGGGCAGCTCGCCGCCTGCTTCGTTTTGCCGCTCGAGGATAGTCTCGATTCCATCTTCGCCACGCTGGGCCAAGCCGCGCGCATCCATCAAAGCGTCGGCGGAACCGGGTTCTCTTTCAGCGCTCTACGGCCGGCGAAAGACCAGGTTCGCTCGACCGGCGGCGTCGCATCGGGGCCGCTTTCATTTATGGATCTTTTCGATCACACCACGGCGGTGATTCGACAGGGAGGCCGGAGGCGCGGCGCCAACATGGCCGTGCTCCGCGTCGATCATCCGGATATCGAAGCGTTCGTCGAAGCCAAACTCAGGCCCGGGCGGCTGGAGAATTTCAATCTTTCGGTGGGACTGACCGAAAACTTTCTTGCCGCCGTGGACGGCGGGACGGCTTTCGGCCTGTGCAATCCTCGGAGCGGCCGGATTACCCGAGCGGTCGACGCGGTGAACCTCTTCGAGCGGATCGTGAAAGCGGCCTGGGAGAGGGGAGATCCCGGGCTTCTGTTCCTCGACGAGATCAATCGCCATAATCCGACTCCCGCGCTCGGCGCGATCGAAGCGACCAACCCTTGCGGAGAGCAGCCGCTGTTGCCTTACGAGTCGTGCACTCTGGGGTCGATCAATTTGGCCGCGCTGTCCGACGGAGACGGATTCGATTGGCGCAGGTTTAGAAGCGTGATCCGCGATGCAGTAGTTTTTCTCGACGACGTGATCGACGCCAACTGCTACCCATCGCCGGAGATCGAAGCGGCGACCCGGAAAACTCGGAAGATCGGCCTTGGTATCATGGGTCTGGCCGAGTTGTTGGCCAAAAGCGGAGCGCCTTACGATTCGGAGCAGGCGTTGCAATTCGGAGAAAGAATCGCCTCGTTCCTGCAGATCGAGGCACGGGCCGCGTCCGGAGAGTTGGCGCGAAAGCGCGAGTCGTTTCCCGCTTTTCACGACAGCGGCTGGCCGAAGCGCATGTTCTCGGGCCTGCGCAACGCGACAGTCACCTGCATCGCGCCGACGGGAACGATCAGCCTCATCGCCGGCACTTCCAGCGGCATCGAGCCGTTCTTTTCGCTGGCGCTCGTTCGCCGCGTGCTCGACGGCCGCATTCTTAAAGAGATCAATCCATTGATAGTGGAGGCCCTTGCGCCCTTCGGCAAAACCGGCGAAATGGCGCTTCAGGCGATCCGGGAGCGCGGCTCGGTTCGGGAAGTTTCAGATTTACCTGAAGCCCTCCGTGGCCGTTTCCCCATAGCATTCGATATCTCGCCGGAATTCCACGTCCGCATGCAGGCGGCGTTCCAGGCGCACGTGGACGCCGCGGTGTCGAAGACAGTGAACCTTCCGGAGGGTGCGCCGCCTGAAGCGGTTCGTCGCGTGTTCCAGTTGGCGCGCCGGCTTCGGCTGAAGGGCATTACCGTTTATCGTTACAACTCGCGCCCGGGGCAAACGCTTTCGATGATGGAAGAAGGAGGGCACGAGGATTGCAGAGAATGCGCGGTATGATTGAAAAGAGTTCTCCCAAAGCAGAATTTTTCAACCTCTACAACCACGGGTTCATCCGCGTCGCGGTGGGAATTCCGGAAGTGCGCGTCGCCGATACGGCGTTTAACGCCGCGCGAACGGTCGAGCTTATGGAACAAGCCGCGCGGGACAAAGCTCTCCTGGTTTTATTTCCCGAGCTGGGGCTCTCGGCTTATTCGTGCGACGATCTATTTCACCAGCAGGCCCTGCTCGACGGCTCGGTAGAAGCTCTGCGGACGGTGTTGAGAGTTTCCGAGAAATTGAATCTCGTCTCGATCGTGGGAATGCCTTTGCAAGTGGATCAGATGCTGTTCAACTGCGTGGTCGTGCTTCTGAGAGGAAAAATTCTAGGCATCGTCCCGAAAACCTTCCTGCCAAACTACCGCGAGTTTTATGAGCTCCGGCAGTTCGCCCCGGCGGCTGCTGCGCGGAGCGACCGCATTGAACTGCTGGGCCAGCAGAACATTCCTTTCGGCGAGGGGCTGCTCTTCCAGGCGGGAGAGCCGCGCGGCTTCTCCTTTTTCGTGGAGATATGCGAGGACCTGTGGGTCCCGGTTCCACCCTCGTGCAAGGCGGCGTTAGCGGGCGCGACGATTCTGTTGAATCTCTCCGCCTCCAATGTGACCGTCGGCAAAGATAGATACCGCCACAATCTTGTGTCGAACCAGTCGGCCCGTTGCCTCGCCGCCTACCTTTACACGGCCGCAGGCGCGGGCGAATCGACGACCGATCTCGCCTGGGACTGCCACGCCATGGTGTATGAAAACGGCACGCTGCTCGCAGAATCAACCCGCTTCAGGCAGGAGCCTCAGATCGTTTTTGCCGACGTCGATTTGGACCGGCTTGTCCAAGAGCGCATGCGTCAGAACAGCTTCGGTCAGAGCATCCAGAGATATCGCGACGAGCTAAGAGAGTTTCGGAAGGTCCCGTTCGAGATCGAGCCGCCGCCGGGAGAACGCCTCTTATTGGAGCGGCGGCACGACCGCTTTCCCTACGTGCCGTCAGACCTCGCCGAGCGGGATCGCCACTGCTACGAAGTTTACAACATCCAGGTACACGGGCTCGTCAAGCGGCTCAAGAGTTCAGGAATATCGAAGATCGTCATTGGCATCTCGGGCGGGCTGGACTCGGCCCACGCGCTTCTCGTCGTCGCCCGCGCCATGGATCTGCTTCAAGCGCCGCGATCCAACATTCTCGCCTATACGATGCCGGGGTTTGCGACGAGCGAGCGCACGCTCGCGAATGCCTGCGCCCTGATGCAGGCGATCGGATGCGAAGCCCATGAACTCGACATCCGTCCCAGTTGCGAGCAGATGCTCAGCGACATCGGTCATCCCTACGCGCGCGGGGAGCCTGTGTATGACCTTACCTTTGAGAACGTTCAGGCGGGCGAGCGCACCAGCCATCTTTTCCGCCTCGCGAATCTTCACCACGCGCTTGTCGTCGGAACGAGCGACTTGAGTGAGCTGGCGTTAGGTTGGTGTACGTACGGGGTGGGGGATCACATGGCCCACTATCATGTGAATGCCAGCGTGCCGAAAACTTTGATTCAGTTTCTGATCCGGTGGGTGGCGGATACGGATCAGCTCGGCAAAGAAGCGAGCCAGGTCCTAAGGTCGATCCTCGAAACGGAATTCAGTCCCGAATTGATTCCTGCCGCCGCGAAGCAGGAGCAGCCGAGCCAGCGGACTGAAGAAGTGATCGGACCGTATGAGCTGCAAGATTTTACGCTCTATTACACGACGAGATTCGGCTACTTGCCTTCGAAGATTGCGTTTATGGCGTATTGCTCGTGGCGGGATCGGACACAGGGCCACTGGCCCACGGTGCGGGAACACCAGCGGCACCGGTACAACATCGGCCAAATAAAAAAGTGGCTGTCGGTCTTTGCTTACCGATTTTTCCAGACAAGCCAATTCAAGCGGAGCTGCATTCCGAACGCACCCAAAGTGGGCTCCGGAGGATCTCTTTCCCCGCGCGGCGATTATCGCGCGCCCAGCGACAGCGAAGCCGCAGTGTGGCTCGAAGAGATCAAACGGATTCCCGACGGCGACTTGTAGAACTTTCTTAGTGAACGGTGACAAATGGTTTTTTCTAAGGAGAGCGACCAGAAAAGCCAAGCGATGCAGGGAAAGCCGGCGCTTTTCGAGAAAGCGGCGGCGGATAGATTCCGTATCTTCTTGCGCGGCGCGGTAATTACGAAAACTCGGGAAGGCGCCGCTTTTTTTTGGCGACGACGTTGGATGTTAATGGCGTTGCTGTTGCTCGGGGCTGCGGGCGCGTATGCAGTGACGCGCGTTGCTCTCGGTGCCAAAGTTCCGGTCTATAAAGTGGTGCGCGGCGACATCGTCCAGACCGTGGTCGCGAGCGGACGGGTAGAGGCGCCGCTGAGAGTCGAAATCGGCAGTCAAATCACCGGGACGGTCGCTGCTATACCGGTTGCGGAAGGTCAATTCGTGAAAGCCGGGCAGATGCTCATCAGGCTCGACGATAGCGAGGCGCAGGCTCAAGTGGAACAGGGAAGATCGGCCGTCCTGCAGGCGGAGACGCGCCTTCGGCAACTGCTCGAGACCGACCTTCCGCTCGCCGAACAGTCGCTGCGTCAGGCAGAAGCCGATTTGCGCAACGCGCGGCTTCAGTTCGATCGCAGCAAAAAACTGTACGGCACGGGTTTGATCGCGCGGTCCGACCTCGACGACGCAGAGCTCGCGCTCGACATCGCCGAGAGTAAGACAAAGAGCGCGCAAATACAGGCGCTCAGCAACCGCGCGGAAGGCAGCAGCTACCGGATCGCCGAAGCCGCTCTCAAACTGGCGCAGGCGAATCTGACCGCGGCGCAGGGGACGCTCGACCGCACGACGATCGTGGCGCCCGCGGCCGGAACGCTGATCTCGCGCAGCGTCGAGCGCGGCAACGTCGTGCAGCCCGGCAAAGTATTGATGGTGCTATCGCCCGCCGGCGAGACCCAATTGGTCGTGCAGATCGATGAAAAAAGTTTCGGTCTGCTCGCGCTAGGACAAAAAGCGCGCGCTTCCGCCGACGCCTATCCGAGTCAAACTTTTACGGTCGAGCTGGCCTATATCAACCCGGGAGTGGACGCGACGCGCGGTTCGGTCGAGGTTAAGCTTCGCGTTCCATCTCCGCCGGATTATCTCCTACAGGATATGACGGTGTCGGTGGACATCGAGGTTGCGCGCCGCCCGAATGCATTGATTCTGCCGGCCGAGGCGATTCACGACGCCGCCGGCGCCAATTCCTGGGTGCTCACGGTCGCTTCCGGCTCTGCTAAGAGGCGGGAAGTCAAGATCGGCGCCCGCGGAAACGGGAAAGTCGAAATCCTCGACGGCTTGCAAGATGGCGACCTTGTGGTTCCGTCCACCGACGCTCGGGTGGTCGAAGGTCAGAAGGTGAGAGCCGTCAGCCAATGAAAAAGTTCCTGCCGTTCGAATGGATTGCCGCGATCCGCTTTCTACGCGAGGGAATGGTCCAGACGCTGCTCATTGTCACCGGCGTGTCCGTCGGCGTCGGCGTGATCGTCTTCATGTCGGCGCTGCTCGCCGGCCTTCAAGCTGACTTCCTTCGCCGCATGTTCAGCTCACAGCCTCAAATCGTGCTCCTGCCGCCGGAAGAGGCCGCGCGGTCTTTACGCCATGAAACGAACGCCGTGACGATGCCGATTTTGGTGAAGCCCAATCAGCGGCTTCGCTCGATCGATCAGTGGCAGACGATCGTTGACCAAATGCGGCGGAGGCCCGATGTCCTGGCCGTCTCGCCCATAATGTCGGGGCCGGCGTTCGCCGTTCGAGGCGATGCCGACAAAGGGATCAATTTGATGGGTGTGGAGCCGGACACGTATTTCAACATAGTGAGAATCCCCGACAAGATGGTCGCCGGCGCTCCGCGAATTACCGGCGAGGACATTCTGCTCGGAACTCGACTCGCCATCGATCTCGGCCTCGGCGTGGGCGACAAGGTCCGGGTCATGACCGCTTCGGGCTCGAGCCGGACGCTCACCATCGCCGGCATCTTCGATCTCGGCAACAAGGGCGCCAATCAGCGCAGCGCCTACGTGGCGTTGCGCACGGCGCAATCGCTGTTCGGCCTGACGGGCGGCGTGACGAGCGTCGATATCACCGTAAAGGACGCCTATGCGGCGGAGAAGATCGCGCAGACGATCACGGCCTCGACCGGCGTCGAAGCCGACAGTTGGATCAAGACCAACGCGGACTTCTTCACGTTCGTCAACTCGCAGAACCTGACCAACGCAGCCATCCGGTTTTTCGTCGGTGTTTCCGTCGCGTTCGGCATCGCGAGCGTGCTGGTCGTCTCCGTCGTGCAGAAATCAAAAGAGATCGGCATACTGCGCGCGATGGGCGCCTCGCAGGGCCAGATGTTGCGCGTGTTTCTTCTTCAAGGAGGGATCGTCGGCTTTTTGGGATCGGTTCTCGGATCGGCGCTCGGCGGCAGCATCTTGCTCGCGTGGCAGATGTACGCCCGCAAACCCGACGGCACCCCGTTGTTTCCGGCTGTGATCGACATGCGCCTGTTGGCGCTGGCCGCGGCGCTGGCGACGCTTACGGGTCTCATCGCCGCAATCCTCCCCGCGCGGCGCGCGGCCAAGCTCGAACCGGTGGTGGCGATCCGTGGCTGATGAGATCCTGCGCCTGGAAGGCATCCGCAAGGCCTACAACGTCGGCACGCCGGTCGAAGCGGAAGTGCTGCACGGCATCGATCTCAGGCTCGCCCAAAGCGAATTCTCCGCCCTGATCGGCCCGTCGGGATCGGGGAAAAGCACGCTTCTCAATTTGATCGGTTTGCTCGACCGTCCGACCGGCGGCAAGCTCTTCATCGAGGGGCGGGACACGAGCTCGCTCGACGACAAAGCGTTGACCGCGCTGCGTGGAAAAACCATCGGCTTCGTGTTCCAGTACCACTACCTGCTCTCGGCGTTCACCGCGTTGGAGAACGTGATGATGCCGCTGCTCGTCGAGCGCGGCTTTCCCGACGACGCCATGGTGCGCACCGCCGAAGGATTGCTCGAACAGGTCGGCCTCACGCCATGGAAGGACCACAACGCCAACAACATGTCCAGCGGCCAGCAGCAGCGCGTGGCGATCGCCCGCGCGCTCGCCATGAACCCCGCCATCGTTTTGACCGATGAGCCGACGGGCAATCTCGACACTAAATCCGCCGACGGGGTGTTCGAGCTGATGCGTCAGGTGAATCGCAAAAGCGGCACGACGTTCCTGATCGTCACCCACAATATGAGCCTGGCACACCGCTCAGACCGGATTATCGAGCTCGTCGACGGCAAAATAAAATCGGATACGGCCAACGAAGCGATCGCGGCAGGAGGGTCGGGTGACCGATACGACGGAAAGTAGGCAAATGAACGACGAGCGAAGGATCGCTTACTTTTCCATGGAAATAGCACTTGAATCGAACATGCCCACGTATTCCGGCGGTCTCGGAGTTTTGGCCGGCGATACTCTTCGCGCCGCCGCCGATCTCAAAGTCCCGCTGATTGGAGTCACGCTGCTTCATCGCAAAGGCTATTTCCATCAGAAGCTCGATCCCGGCGGATGGCAGAGCGAAGAGCCGGTGAACTGGGTGGTCGAAGATTTCCTGACGGAGTTGCCGCAACGGGTCGCGATTGTTCTGGAAGACCGCACGGTCGAGCTCCGTTCATGGCGATACGATGTCCGCGGCGCCGTAGACTTTACCGTGCCGGTCTATTTCCTGGACGCCGACCTCAAGGAAAACTCGGAGTGGGACAGGACGTTGACGCATTTTCTCTACGGGGGCGATCGGCGTTACCGGCTGGCGCAGGAAATGATTCTGGGGATCGGCGGGGTCAGGATGCTTCGGGCCATCGGTTATCGCGCCATTGAGCGGTTCCATATGAACGAGGGGCACGCCAGTCTGCTGGCGCTCGAACTGCTCGACGAGGAGGCGAAAAGAGCCGGCAGAACCGTCATCGAAGCTCGCGATGTCGAAGCGGTGAGAAGAAAATGCATCTTCACCACCCACACGCCGGTGGCCGCCGGCCAGGATCAATTCCCGATGGATCTCGTCAGACGCGTTCTGGGACGCGGCGAAGTCCACGAGAGGAAAGACGTCTTTTGCTGCGGCGACGTTTTGAACATGACGTACCTGGGGCTCAACCTGAGTCATTACGTCAACGGAGTGGCGAAAAGGCACGGCGAGATATCGCGGCTCATGTTTGCCGGTTACAACATCGATGCGATCACCAACGGAGTGCACGCCGCGACCTGGACCGCGCCGCCCTTCGGCGCGCTTTTTGACCGATATATTCCGGGATGGAAGCAGGACAACTTCAGCCTTCGCTACGCTTTGAGTATCCCCGGCGAAGAGATCTGGAAAGCTCACATGGAGGCAAAAAACTCGCTTGTCCGTTTCCTCAACCGTGAGACCGACGCCACTATGGACGTGGAGGTTTTGACTCTGGGATTTGCGCGGCGCGCCGCCCTGTACAAGCGAGCGGATCTGCTCTTTTCCGATCCGGGCCGGCTCAAAGAGATCGCGACGAAGGCCGGTCGTTTGCAATTCGTTTATGCTGGAAAGGCCCACCCTCAAGATCAGGCGGGCAAGGAGTTGATCCAGAGAATTTTTAAAGCCGTCCAATCGCTCAGGGGCGCGATCAAAATCGTTTACCTTGAAAATTACGATCTCGATCTTGGAAAGCTGCTCACTTCGGGCGTTGACGTGTGGCTCAACACGCCGCAGCCCCCGCTCGAAGCCTCGGGGACGAGCGGCATGAAGGCGGCGCTCAACGGCGTGCCGAGCCTCAGTGTCCTCGACGGTTGGTGGATCGAGGGATGCATCGAAGGCCTTACGGGATGGTCGATCGGCTCAAAGGAACCGGGAGGAGCCGTCGGAGATCACTCCAGGGACGCGGCGGCGCTTTACGACAAGCTGGAGCAAGTGGTCGTTCCGCTGTTCTACGGCGATCGGAACGGATTCATCGACGTGATGCGCCACGCGATCGCGCTCAACGGCTCGTTCTTCAACACGCACAGGATGCTGCAGCAGTACGTATTGAAGGCGTACTTCTGATGCTTTAAAGAGACGCGGCCTGGGGATCGCTCCGCATCAGCATCTCTGCGATTTCTTCTCGGTGATTTTTTTCATCTTCCAGGATGCGTCGGAGCCTTGCGGCGGTTTCCGGATCAATATTTTTATCCAAAGCCAGCTCTTCAGTCAAATCCGCCGAGCAGCGTTTCTCCGCTTCGAGATCGAGGCTGAGGCACTCCCAACTGTTCAGCCCTTCTTCCGGTGTAAACGAGACCTGGGGAATTTGTCCGCCGAGAGCGTTAATTCTTCCCGCCAGCCATTGTGCGTGTCTCTGCTCTTCCTTGGCGATTCTGAGCAGCCGTTCGCAAAACTGCGGGTAGCGCATCTGCTCGGCATGCCATTCCAGGCGCAGCGCGCTCCCCATCTCTTCGGCGTAATCCCGGCAAAGAATATCGAGGAGCTTCTTTTGTCTGTGAGGAGACAGCAGTTGCAGCAGCCGTTCCCAGGTGTTTCTTAAATTCTTGCGGAGAAACATGGCGCCTCCTTTCAAACTCAGAAATGGACTCTGCGGTAAAAGACTTTCTTCGTGGACCTCCTACTTTTCTATAAGATAATGATCCTCGATATGCGCGAGGATTTCTTTTCGGTCCGGCGTAACCTTTGTCGGCATAATCCTCTCAAGCTTCCGGAGCCCGCGGGCCAGTTGCTCATCTCCCAGGACGTCGGCGGCCCAGCGCGAGAAGTCCCCGGCGGACAGATGGTGGCGGAGCGAGCCTAAAGGGACCGTCTGCGCGGCATCGTGAAATTCCATGACGTTATGCGCGACTACGGGCGCCGGCGCGTCGGTGTAAAGAAAGCGAAATGCCTTGTCGTCCGGCAGGCGGGTGTCCGCATATTTGCGCGCATGGTGAGCGTGATTGGTGACACGCTTTCCGGGCGTGAAGACCTGCCATCGAGAGCCGTCGCCCTCCTCGAGCAGCATTCCCGCGCGCGGCATTGCCAATTCTTTCAGCGCGTCTCGCGACGATAAATCCGCCGGCCCGCGAGTTTGGAGCAGTGTGGTGATGAAGTAGCGCTCTTCGTCGATGGTCGTTTTCGTAAACAGATAGGCGCCGAGATGGGAATAGACCTCAGGCGCGATCAAGCTTGGCCGGTAGGTGATCAGGATGAAATTTCCCGTGCGGCGCTCGATGCGTTTCCCTACCGTGTTCCAGCGGTGAAAGAAGTAGTGCGCCTCGTCGATCACGATCCAATGCGGAATGCCCGTGGCGGCGCGGGTTTCTTCGAGCGCGGCAAGCAGCCGATCGACGTAAGCGAGTTGATCTCCAAGAGACAGCGCGGAGAGATTCAGAACCACGCTCAGAGGCTCGTCGGAGAGGATGCGGGGGACAATGGACGGAGCAGGCAGACTAAAATCATATCCGAGGGAAAGGATCTTCGAGCGCCGCCCGAGCTGCACATAATCTCCCTCCGGGTCGATGATGCAGAGGCGGTAGCCTTTTTCAATAAGCTGCTCAGCCACAAGACCCGCCAGCCAGGATTTGCCGGATCGCGGATCGCCGCAGATAAGCGCGTTCGATCCGGATGCCGGAAATAGAACCGGCGATCCGTCCGCTGTGCGGCCGAGCAATAATCGGTGCCGGGACGGCGTCGGCATGATTCCGCCGCGCTCCAGAATGTCATAGACGTAACGAGCGACGCCTGCGCCGCCCGGATGTGCGAGCCGGTCGTCCGCCAGGGCCGCCACCGCCGGCACCGAGTTCCGCGGCGCGAGTCCTACTTCGGCAGCGGCAAGCAGCGGCACGTCGTTTTCCGCGTCGCCGATGGCGACGAGGTTCTTTTCCGAGCGACGGAACTCTTCAAGCGCCCGTCTTACGCCGAAAGCTTTGTTGATCCCGCTGGGCAGGATCATAAGCGCCTCGCGGTTGAATATGATCTGGCTATCCAGTCCCGATCGATGGATTAATTCCAGGACCTGGCCGGCGTACCGGCTCCAGGTTCCCACGACGACGGCGCCGGTATGAAAGGGGACATTCTGCGCGCGAAGCTCGCCGAGGAAGGAGTCCGGCGGAGGTATTCCCATCTGGATTCTATGGTTTGAGGGGGGGAACCAGATGAGCGCGCCGTTCTCCGCGACGACGGCGTCGAACACGGAGAGGTCGGGACAGGCGACCTGAATCTCTTCAAGGACGCGGCCCGTGACCATGAGGGTCGCAATTCCCTGGCATCTGGCGGTTCCCAGAGCCGCCGAGACTTCGGGCGCCAGCTGTCCGTTCTCCGCTCCGGTTCCATCGAAATCACAGGCAATGGCGCGGCAGTACATTTTGGAAAACCATCTCTCGAACAGGGATACTGGAACAATCAGGCGGCCTTTCGATATCGGCTTTCGGTAAGAACAACGACGGTCGGATGGACCAGCCTTTTGAAATCCGCATAGCCGAGTCTTACCGTCTGCCGATGGTTGCCCGCGTTGAAGAAGATATCCTCTTCCGTCTCAAGCGAGCTGTCAACATAGACCCGAAGCCCGAAAAGGTTGCCGAAGGGAGGCATCGCGCCGATCTCGCATCCCGGGAAGAGAGACGCGAATTCAGCTTCAG
>CAYOJC010000113.1:0-14398 GCA_964404195.1 uncultured Syntrophobacteraceae bacterium | reverse complement strand
TTTCGCCTGTCGAACTTAGGATAAGGTGTCAACAGCGTGAGACACTACACTAGAGACGCCCGATTATCCTTATTCCTCCATCGGCCTTCTTCGTGCGTAAGGACGCGCTCCAGGCCAAGCGCAAAGCCCTCAAGGCATTTTTCATCGCTCTTACCGAAGCGACCGAAAAAAAAACGACAAAGAGCTTTGCTTGAGGCTCATCCGTAAGAATCTGCGCCTGGACGATCCGGAAGTTATCCAGGCGGCTTACGAAGACGGCGCCACGATGACGTTTCCGTATTTTGCCGAGCGGCACAGTACCAGGTGGCGTTGGATCTGATGGGCAAAAGCCTGGAGCAGGTCGTCGAGCTGCCTTATAAAACGGTTGTGGACAACAGCCTTCTGGACGAGATCGCCCGCTCCGGCTCATCACGTTAGTGGCGACTGCATCCCGTGCAGTCGGGTACGTTGACAACAATCTTCGCTCGGGCTAGCCTCACAATTGTTTTTCACATCCAAGCACTGAAGAACGGAGTCGGACTTGAACACCCCACGCGTGCACAACTGGATTCTGATTGTCGCTACGGCTTTCTTTCTTATCGCCGCTCCCGTCCATGCCGCGGAAAAAATCAGAGTAGCGACGCTCTACATCGGATCGAGCATGCTGCCTCTGTGGGTCGCCAAAGAAGAAGGCGACTTCGCCCGCAGCGGGCTCGACGTCGAGCTGATCTGGTTGCAATCGACGCTCTCCACTTACGCGTTGATCGCCGGCGAGGTCGATCTAATATTCGGCACGCCGCAGGAGACTCTGTTGGCCATGACGGGCAACGCTCCGCCCGCCCTCATCACCGTCGGTTCCTGGGAGACGAACTCCAAGCACTGGCTGGTGGTTTCCAACACGATTCAGTCGCCGAAAGATCTCATCAGCAAGACGCTCGCCACCAGCCGGCCCAAAGCCGCCGATGGAACGTCTGGGCGCGACCTATGGAGGCGCGGGAACCAAGACTTATGAATGGAAGAACGCGTAACTTCCTCTGAGAGTGTGTGAAAAAATCGCCGATCGCCCTTCGACGGGCTCAGGACGAACGGCTAAGTGCTTGAACTTCCATCGATGTTATCCCGTTCGTGGTGAGCTTGTCGAACCATGAACGAATTTTTTCACACACTCTGACTTCACAGCGCGGAGGTTAACATGTACGGCGCCAAGACTCTCGATCACGTCGCTTTTCCGGTGCGCGATTTGGACCGCTCGGAAAAGTTTTATCTCGAGACGGTCGGACTCAAGTTCATGACGCGGCGGAAAAACGCCGATGGCTCGCCGCGCCACACTTACGTTCTGGCCGGCGAAAACATCGTCGGCTTGACGCTTCCCGGCGTGCAGGTCCCGCCGTCCACCAGCGGCGCGCCGCGCTACGGTATTGCCTTGGAATCGGAAGAGAGATTCGCTGCCGCGGCAAAAAAAATTCAGGCGAGCGGGGTCCCGTGCGGCTCTGTCGTCGAGCATGGGTCGGACTCTCCCTGGATCCAATCGCTTTGCTTCGACGATCCCGACGACAACCACATGGAAATTTGTCTGCGCCGGAGTGGTCCCGGCGGAACGAGCGTGAGCCACGTGATCTTCGAGACTAAAGATCTAGCCAAGACGAGTCGTTTCTGGACCGAAGCGCTGGGACTCAGGCCGCTTCGCGATGAGCGCGGCGAAAGGCTCTTTCAGTTCGAGAACGAGCAGATCCTGGGAATCAAAGAAGTAGCGGAGCTGTCGGAGCGGACGAAAAAAAAGGGCCGGGCATGTCACGTGGCATTCAACGTGAGCCAGGAAGATTACGACCGCATGGTCGCGCTGATTACAGAAATGGGCGGCCGCTCGCTCGGCGATCATCGCTCGACCGACGGCCTTCGCCCTCCCGGCGAGCGCAGCATCTATTTCTTCGACCCGGATAACAACTATCTCCAGATCACGGCCCACGGCGAGGAGAATTGGGATCTCATGTCCGACGAGGAGAAGTGGAAGAGGATTCAGGAGAACCGCGCGAAACAAGGAAAGGGCATCTCTAGTTTTGATGCAGGCAAAGTGCCGGGCCGGTGAAAAGGTCAGTTTGCCATCAGGCCACCTGGGAGTCTCTCTCCGAACCGATGCAGGCCCTTCGGGCATCTCAAATCGCAAATCTCAAATTGCAAAATCTGACATCTGTCCGCCACAGTACTTTGGCGGAGAGATTCCGAGCGACGCGAGGACATATCGGACCTTCGAGACACCCCCGGGCCGGCGGTTGCCGCCTTGGCTCGGCGTACTGAAATTAAGAGGGCGGATAAAAAATGATACGAGTGGAAAATCTGAGAAAGGCATTTAAGACCCAAGAAGGGGGAGTGGACGCGCTTTCGGGCATCAACTTCGAGGTGAAGCCGGGGAGTTTTTTCACGCTGCTGGGCCCGTCGGGCTGCGGCAAGACGACCACGCTCCGAAGCGTCGCCGGGCTGGAGCGTCCCGACGAAGGCGAGATCACCATCGGCGACCGGAAAGTTTTTTCCTCGCGCGAGAACATTTTTATTCCCGGGAACAAGCGCGATGTCGGGATGGTCTTCCAGTCCTATGCGATCTGGCCGCACATGACGGTTTTTAAAAACGTCGCTTATCCGTTGAAAGCGAAATACCGGCCGCGCGACGAGGTTCAGGAGAAGGTCCACAAGGCGCTTAAATTGGTCGGCCTCGAAGAGCTGGGCGACCGGCTTGCGCCGCGGCTCTCCGGCGGGCAGCAGCAGCGGGTGGCGCTCGCGCGCGCGCTGGTGGGCGAGCCCACGGTCTTGCTGCTCGACGAGCCGCTCTCCAACCTCGACGCGAAGCTCCGAAACCAGATGCGCTGGGAATTGAAGGAGCTGCAGCGGCGTCTCGGGACGACGACGCTCTACGTCACGCACGATCAGGTGGAGGCGCTGGCCATCTCCGACGAGATCGCGCTGATGAACCGGGGCCGGATCGTTCAGTTGGGCACGCCGCGCGAGATTTATTCCAGCCCCGTTAACGAGTTTGCCGCCGATTTCATCGGCGCCGCCAATATCATCCGCGGGCGGCTCGTCGAAGGGCCGGACGCGCGCGGCCGGTCGCGCGTCGAGACCCCGATCGGAACGCTCGTGGCGACGCTGAAGGGACCCCAGGACCAAACCGGGAAAGAAGTCCTGATCGCTTTCAGGCCCGAGCAGGTGGTGATCTCGATCGACGGGGATCTCGTCTCGGGCGATAACGTCCTCCGGGGAGAGCTCCAGGGTTTTACTTATCTGGGAGAAGCCACGGAGCTGCACGTGCTCGTGGGAAAACAAAAGATCCAGGCCAAGGGCGCGCCGAACATGACGCTCAAGCCCGGCGCTGCGGTTTCCCTCCAGATTCCTGTCGAGGATTGCCTCATCATCCGAAGCGGCGAGGTCTAAGCAGGCCGGTGAAAATGGCTCATCTGCCATCAGTTCAGTAGGGGGCGGTTCGCGAACCGCCCCTACGATCATTTCACTTTCCAGCTTTTGAAATTTCACCCATGACCCGCGATAGTGTATGATAGCGAAACTATGAGCGCGGTTTACATAGCCGGCGTCGGCATGACCAAGTTCGGCAAGAGCGCGCAGACGCTCGTGGATATCTTCTGCGACGCGGCGGCTGCGGCGCTGTCGAATTCAAAGATCCAAGAAGTGGATGCGCTTTACATCGGCGCGATGAATCCGGAGGAGTTCACGGGAGAGAGCAATATCGCCGCCCAGGTCGCCGATGCGCTCGGCGTGTCGGGAGTGCCCGCGCTCAGGGTGGAGACCGCTTCTTCCGCCGGAGCGTCGGCGCTGCATGCCGCCTGTCATGCCGTGGCGTCCGGGTACTATCGCAGCGTGCTCGTCATCGGCGGCGAAAAAATGACTCATCTCAGCACCAGCGCGGCCACGCGCATCCTTGCCGAGGTGATCGAGCATCAGGAGCGCCTGTGCGGCGCGACGATGCCCGCCCTGGCGGCTATGATCACCGAGCGATATCGTCAGCGATACCGCTTGTCCTCGGCGCGACTCGAGCGCGTCCTCTGTCTGGTGGCGATGAAAAATCATCTGAACGGCGCGCGCAACCCGTTCGCGCAGTTTCAGAAGCCGATTACCAAAGAGACGTATTTCGCCAGCAAGCTTGTCTCGACGCCTCTCAGGCTTTATGATTGCTCGCCTATGACGGACGGAGCGGCGGCGGTGCTCTTGACGTCGGAGACAACGGACCTGGTCGTCTCCGGAATCGGCCAAGGAACGGGCCCTGCGGGACTTCGAGAGAGAAAATCTTTCACGTCGTTCGACGCCACACGCATGGCGGCCGAGCGCGCCTATCGCATGGCCGGCATCGCGCCAAAGGAAATCGACTTCGCCGAGGTCCATGACGCGTTCACTCCGTTCGAGATTATCAGCACGGAGGACTTGGGTTTTTTCCCCGCCGGCAAGGGATGGCAGGCGGTGGAAGAAGGCCGAACCTCGATCGATGGCGAATTGCCGATCAATCCTTCGGGCGGTCTTAAATCGCGCGGCCATCCGGTAGGCGGGAGCGGCGTCGCGCAAGTCGTCGAAGTGGCCGAAAGGCTGAGAGGGAACGTCAAGACGAAGTCCAAGCGCGAGCCCAGGCGCGCTTTGGCCCAGAGCACCGGCGGGCTCGGGGCAAATAATTTGGTGACGATTATCGAGCGCGTGGTTCGACCAGATCACCACCCTGAGGAAACTCGAAGGGTCGAGGGCGCCCGCCGGCAAAATTCCTGGCTGCCTCCGCCCAACCACGCCCGCCCGATCCGGCGGCAGAAATCGACTCCCGCCGCGCCCAGCGAAGAGGGCCTAATCGAGACCTTCACGGTCCTGTACGTTACGCCCGACGGTTTTCTTCCTCCCCTGGCACTGGCGCTGGTGCGGGACCGCGCCGGGCAGTTGATCATGGCGCAGGGCGAGGATGTCGGCCATTTAAAAATAGGCCGCGACGTGTATCTCCGGCAACTCGACGGCGGCTATGTGTTTACAGTAAAGAGTCATCTGCGCACGGTGAGAGAGGCGCTGCGGCAACTTGTGCGCGGGCTGCCTTCGCTGCCGCGCGGCGCAAAGAAAAAAACCCCCGGCCGTAAGGAAGACAAGCCGTGATCCGCAGAGGACAAGATCGCGCCGAGAAGCGCTTTCGCTCTCTCATCCGGCTGATCGCCGAGGAGCTGAAGCATGCGATTTTGGCCGGCAAGCTGGCCCCGGGAGAAAAACTTGCCGAAGAAAAATTGACCGCGTCGCTCAAGGTGAGCCGCGTGCCGTTGCGCGAGGCGCTGCGCCGTTTGGAGGCGGAGGGCTACGTGAGCTTCTTGCCGAACGAACAGGTGGTCGTGAGCAAGCCGACGGTCGAGGAGATCGAGGACTACTATTCGATCGCGAGCGTGCTGGAAGGATTGGCGGCGAGACTGGCCGTGGAGCGGGCCCAGCCCGAAGAAGTCGCGCGTCTGAGGGAATTGCACCAGTTGCTCAAGGAAGCCTACAAGGGAAAAAATACCGAGGGCTACTTCGAGGCCAACAGCCGGTTTCACCGTTTCATCGCCGAGCTTGCAGGCAACGAGCGCCTCTACCGCCTCATCGACCAGATGCGCCGGGAGATCCGCAAGACCAGGATCGTGGCGCTTAACGTTCCTCAACGGCTCGACTATTCCATGCGCGAGCACGATCAGATCATGGACGCTTTTCTTAAAAAAAATCCGGAGCTGGCGGAGTCGATGGTGATCAAACATCTGCAAAACCACATGGAAGCGCTGAAGCGTGTGCTGCACGGTTCGACACGCTCATCGGCCTGAGGGTCGAAGGATGGCCGATCTTCTGGAAGTCCGCGGGCTCAAGACCTATCTCACGACGTCGCTCGGCCTAGTGAAGGCCGTGGACGGAGTTTCTTTCGACGTTAAAGAAGGCGAGACGGTGGCTCTGGTCGGCGAGAGCGGCTGCGGCAAAACCATGACCGCCTTGTCGATCATGCGGCTCATCCCCCGGCCGCAAGCGTCAATCGTCGGCGGCGAGATTCGTTTTCAAGGAAGAGATCTCCTCAAGCTCGGCGAGGAGGAGATGCGCCGAGTGAGGGGCGCCGAGATCGCCATGATCTTTCAGGAGCCGATGACTTCGCTCAACCCGGTTCTCTCCATCGAGCGGCAGCTCACCGAGACGCTGGAAGCGCACGGTTCGATCTCCAAGGCCGCGGCGCGGGGGCGCGCGCTCGAGCTGCTGCAGCTCGTGGGGATTTCAGATCCGGCGCAGCGCCTGAGCGAGTATCCGCACCAGTTCAGCGGCGGCATGCGCCAGCGCGTGATGATCGCGATCGCGCTCTCCTGCCGGCCCAAGCTCATTCTGGCCGACGAGCCGACCACGGCGCTCGACGTGACCATCCAGGCGCAGTTGCTTGAATTAATGCGCGGCCTGAGCCGGCAGTTCGGCGTCGCGCTGGTCATCATTACTCACAATCTCGGCGTCGTGGCGCGCTACGCCGACCGCGTCAACGTGATGTACGCAGGCAAGATCATCGAGAGCGGCGCCGCGGCCGAAATCTACCGCAACCCGCGCCATCCTTACACGATCGGGTTGCTGCGCTCGGTGCCGCGCCTGGACCAGCCGCGGAAGTCCAAGCTCGAGCCGATCGACGGGCAGCCGCCCGACCTATGGAATCTGCCGCCGGGCTGCAGCTTCGCGCCGCGCTGCAAATTCGTGATCGACAAGTGCGCGGAGGAAGCGCCGCCGCTGCGGCAGATTGAAAACGGCCACGGCTCGGCCTGTTGGGTCGCGGAGACGCTGCGCTAGTTACTTGTTACGGGTTATTAGTTATTGGTTTAAAAAAGGAGTTAGGAATTTGGCGAGCCCACAAGTAACTAATAACGAGTACACGAGTAACCAGCATCCCGTGCTCGTGGAGGTCAGCGGCCTGAAAAAATATTTTCCGGTCCTGAGCGGCGTTGTCGCGCGGCGCGTGGTCGGCTGGGTCAAAGCGGTAGACGACGTGAGCTTTTCCATCCGCCGCGGAGAGACGCTGGGATTGGTCGGGGAGTCGGGCTGCGGCAAGACGACCACCGGCCGCTGCCTGCTCCAGCTCGAGCGACCCACGGCCGGCAGCGTGCTCTTCGAAGGGCGGGACCTCGCGCGGATGAGCGATCAGGAGTTGCGCCCTCTTCGCCGGCACATACAAATAGTCTTTCAAGATCCCTACAGCTCGCTTAACCCGCGCATGACGATCGGGCAGATCATCGCGGAGCCGATCCGGGTCCACGCGCTCGCGCAGAACGGGACCAAGTGCGCCGACCGGGTGGCGGAGCTTTTACACGTGGTCGGTCTGAACCCGGTCATGGCCGGCCGCTATCCGCACGAGCTTTCCGGCGGCCAGCGCCAGAGAGTGGGCATCGCGCGCGCTCTCGCGCTCGAGCCGAAGCTCATCGTTTGCGACGAGCCGGTCTCGGCTTTGGACGTCTCGATTCAGGCGCAGATCATCAATTTATTGGAAGAGCTCCAAGAGAAGTTCGATCTGACCTATCTCTTCATCGCCCATGATCTCTCCGTCGTGCGCCATATCAGCGACCGCATCGCGGTGATGTATCTGGGGAAGATCGTCGAGATCGCGGAGCGTCAGGACCTTTACGAGAATCCGCTACATCCTTATACGAAAGCGCTGCTCTCGGCGGTTCCGGTGCCCGATCCCGTGGTCGAAGCCGGGCGCGAGCGGATCGTTCTCGGCGGAGAAGTGCCGAGCCCTTCCAATCCGCCTTCGGGGTGCGTCTTCCACCCGCGCTGTTCTATCGCGGTTTCAGGCTGCAGGGAGGTTATCCCTGAGCTGAAAGAAATGAGACCCGATCACTGGGTGGCGTGCGCGCTCGTCTGAAATTCTCTTCAGAGATTTACCGTCCCGACTCTTTGTTGATCGCCCTAAGCAGCGTAAAGTCCTAGACCTGCTCGGGTGCCGCTTGCCGTAGCGCCTGATGAATGAACACCTGAACCAGACCTTCTCTCTCGCGCATGCCGATCCTGCCGCCGCGGAGCGCGCTCATGTCCGTGACGTGCTCGGCGCCGTACCACTTGAGAAGCGGCGTGTAGCGCCAGCCGCCGACGATGTAACAATCCGCTTCCTTGGCGCGCTGTAAGATCGCGGCTTCGACGTCGACCGCCGTTGCTATGTCCACGCCGCGATTCTTCATCGCCAGCGCCAGCCCTTCCCGCTCCAGCGGACCGGGGATCAAGCCGCCGGCGTCATACTGATATGCGCCAAGCTTTTCCTCTCGAAAAAATCCCCGCTCTTCGGCGACGAAGATCGCGATTTGATGGCCGACGTGATAGTTGCTGTTCGCGATGAGAAGCGGCTGGTCGAGTGCGCTCATAAAATCAATTCATTTTCCGGTCTGGCGCGATCATAATATCGCGTTTCGGAGCGAGTCAAGTTCATCGGTCGCGAGCTGCTCCGTCGATGGAGATCTCAATTCAGGCCCAGGTCATGATCCTTTGGATGACGCGCAGGATAAGTGCGGCTGGCGAGCGGCGACTGCCGCGGCGCAATTCGGGATTTGCCCGAAGTGAAGCCCAACCGCAATATCAATTCGCGGCAGTCTTTGGGGACTGGCGGTTGGGCAGCTTAGGCACAAACTTCGCAAGAAAACTGGCCAGATTTGTGCCGTACGAGCCCCTGCGAGGGTCTATGATTCCAGCAAGACACCCCGACTCTTGACTTTGCGAATGGAGATGGACTAGGTATTCGCAATGACGCCTGTATCCAGCGGCTCAAGCGGGGCGCTGGCTCGTAGACCCTAAAGGAGGTGCTCAATGGTGAGTAATAGATCGGGACGGTTCATGGCTATGACAGCCGGCGCAATTCTTTCGCTGGTTCTTTTGCTCTTCTCTCTGCCCGCCGGGGCTGCGCAGGCAGAGAAGGTCCGCACCGGCGGAGAGCTGGTATTTGCGGTGGGTGAGGCTCCGCCTTCCTTTGATGGCCATCGGGAAACCACCTTCGCCATGCTCCACCCGGTGGGCCCTCACTACAGCACGCTCTTGCGCTTCGACCCGCAAGCCTATCCCAAGATCATCGGCGACGTGGCGGAAGACTGCAGCGCCTCCAAAGACGGCCTTAGCTACACCTGTAAGATCCGCCAGGGGATCAAATTCCACGATGGCTCGGCGGTCACTGCGGCCGACGTCAAGGCGACTTACGACAAGATCATCTTTCCCCCTCAAGGCGTAGCGAGCGCCCGTAAGGCATCGTATGCCGTGGTCGATAAAATCGAAGCGCCGGACGCCAATACAGTGATCTTCCGTCTCAAGCATCCCTCCGCTTCTTTCCGCGCCAATCTCGCCTCGCCGTGGAATTTCATCTACAGCGCCGAGAAGCTCAAACAGGACCCGCGCTGGTATGAGAAAAACGTCATGGGCTCCGGGCCGTTCGTCTTTGGGGAGTATGTGCCGGGGGCGCAGTGGACGGGGAAGAAGAATCCGAATTACTATATGAAAGATCGGCCCTACCTGGATAGCTATAAAGCCGTCTTCATCAAGGATACGGCGCCAAGGGTCGCCGCGATTCGGAGCGGGCAGGCGCTGATCGAATTCCGCGGATTCAATCCCGCGGCCAAAGAAGACGTCGTGAAGGCGTTGGGCAACAAAGGAGTGGTGCAGGAGAGTCCATGGACCTGCAACCTGACGGTTGTCATCAACACGGAGAAGAAGCCCTTCGATGACGTGCGCGTCAGGCGGGCGCTCTCTCTGGCGCTCGATCGTCAGGAGGCGTCTAAAGCGCTGGCGCAGATCTCTCTGATGAAGCATGTCGGGGGAATGTTCCGGCCAGGGTCGGAGTTCGCCACTCCGGAGGCGGAGCTCAGTAAGCTCGCTGGGTTCGGAAAAAATATCGACGCGGCGAGAAAAGAGGCGCGACGGTTGCTCAAAGAGGCCGGCGTGGCTGAAGGGTTTTCTTTTTCGCTCAAGAACCGTCCCGTCAAAGAGCCTTACGAGGTCACGGGCGTCTTCGTTATCGATCAGTGGCGGCAGGTCGGCTTGAACGTGACGCATATGCCGGCGGCCACCTACTTCGACGACTTCCGCCAGGGCAATTACGACACCGGCATCGACTTCGCCTGCGATTTCATGGATGAGCCGGATCTTCAATTGGTGAAATTTTTGAGCAGCGACAGAAGCCCGCTCAATTACGGCAGATACAAAGACGCCGCCTTGGACGAACTTTACGACAAACAGAGCCGCGCGACCAATCCCAAAGAGCGGCTGACGCTTCTACGGCAGTTCGAAAAGCGCGTGCTCGACGAGCAGGCCTACCAGTTCCATATCCTCTGGTGGCAGCGGATCATCCCGCACTGGGCCAAGGTCAAAGGCTGGAAGATTACGCCGAACCACTACGTGAATCAGGATCTCAGGGACGTCTGGCTGGCGGAATAAAACCGTTAGGCGTGAGGGGTAAAAGGTGAGGCGAAACTCCTCACCCCTCACGCCTTACGCCTCACGATTTTCCATAGGAGATGCGCCAGTACATCCTCAAGCGGCTGCTCCTGATGATTCCGACGCTCTTCGGCGTCGCGGTCATGGTTTTTCTGTTGCTGCGCGTCGTTCCGGGGGACATCGTCGAGCTTAAATACGCGGGCACGGGCACCTTCGCGCCCCAGGAAGCGATCGACCGCGAGCGCGCCGAGCTTGGTCTCGACAAGCCGCTCTGGCGGCAATTTGTGAGTTGGATGTGGGGCGTCGCCCGCTTCGATTTCGGCAAGTCGATGTGGACCGGCCGGCCGATCACCCAGGAGATCGGCGTCCGCCTTGAGCTTAGCCTCGAGCTCGCGGTCATGGCGACGATTGTGGCGATTCTCCTGTCGATTCCGCTCGGCACTCTGGCCGCGCTCAAGCAGGACACCTGGATCGACTATCTGGTAAGAATTTTTTCCATCGCGGGACTCTCGATTCCGTCGTTCTGGCTCGGCATCCTGATCATCCTCGGCTTTCTGATCTTTTTTAAGTGGCTGCCGCCGCTCACCTTCACTTCTTTCTGGGTCGATCCTTGGGCCAACCTCACGCAGCTCATCTGGCCTGCGCTCGCCGTGGGCTATCGTTACTCGGCGGTGGCGACGCGCATGACGCGCTCGGCGGTCCTGGAAGTGCTGCACGAGGACTACATCCGCACGGCGCGGGCCAAGGGACTGTGGGAGAAAGTCGTGCTGATGCGCCACGCGCTCAAAAACGCGCTCTTGCCGGTCATCACCGTCATCGGCATCGAGTTCGCCTTTCTCATCGGCGGCCTGGTGGTCACCGAGCAGGTTTTCAATTTGAACGGCATCGGCATGCTCTTCGTCGAATCGATCACCCGGCGCGACTACACGATGACGCAGGCGCTGGTGCTGCTGGTCGCATTCTGCTTTATCTTTATCAACTTCATCGTCGATCTGCTTTATGCCTGGCTGGATCCGCGCATCCGTTACCAATAAGAGAGACAGGGAGAATAGCCGGAGCGATGGCGAAAGCGGCCGAAATCGGAACAGAGGCAGTTGCCACGACCTCTTCCGTCCGTCACTGGCGCGACGTTTGTTTTCGCTTTGCGCGCCAGCGGCCTTTGGGGGCGGCCGGCGCCGTGATCATTATCATCATGATCTTGGCCGCGGTTCTGGCTGACCTGATCGCGCCATTCGACCCGCTGAGGACCGACTATCGAGCGATGTTCCAACCTCCCGGAGCGCATCATTGGTTCGGCACCGACTCCTTCGGCCGCGACGTGCTCTCGCGCATCGTCTATGGCTCGCGCACCGCGTTGCTGGTGGGCTTCACGGCCTCTTTCTTTTCCGCCACCGTGGGAGCGATTTTAGGCGTGGCCAGCGGCTACTTCGGCGGAAGGATCGATCTCATCACGCAGCGCTTCATGGATATCCTGCTCTCGTTCCCGCTGATCGTGCTGGCGCTCGCGGTCGTATCGATTCTCGGCAACGGGCTCATGAACGTGATCCTCGCAATCACGGTGCCGATGATCCCGCGCTGCGCTCTGGTCGTGCGCAGCACGGCGCTCTCTCTCAGGCGCGCGCCTTTCGTCGAGGCGGCCGGCGCTCTGGGCTTCAGCCACTGGAGGATCATCTTTCGCCACATGCTGCCGAACGTCATGGCGTCTTATCTCATCATGCTCACCGCGTTTATGGGACAGGCGATACTGTTGGAAGCCTCGCTTTCTTTCCTCGGCTTCGGCGTGGCGGAGCCTGTGCCGGCGTGGGGACTGATGCTTCGCGGTGCCGCGGTCGAGTTTGCGGAGCGCGCGCCCTGGATGGCGATTTTTCCCGGCACGGCGATCAGTCTTTCGGTTTTCGCCTTCAACCTTTTCGGCGACTCGCTCCGCGACGCACTCGACCCGAAATTGCGGGTCTCCTGAGAGCGGCAAGTCCGGCACGTTTTTCTCTTACGATCACGTTTCACTATCCCGGTGTCTATCGCCGGTATTTGAGCCTTGCCAGATTCCCAGCAAATCGACTAGAATTCGCGGGAACCATGCCGGGAAAAGATATTGGAACGCACGCCTAAGGATCTTCATGCTTACTCCGGCACCGATCGTCGTTCCGCCAGCCGAGCTAGAATCGACTTTTGGGAAGGGAGTTCCGAGGCTTTGGTATTGTGGGGAAATTTCACTTCTGAAGACTCAACTCCTGGGAGTTGTTTCAGCTAGAAAGATTGAGCCGGACTTGGCACTGAAGACCGCTGAACTGCTTGAACAGTTGACCTCGATCGGCCTAACTTTCATTGGAGGTTGGCACTCGCCGCTTGAAGAAGAGGCCTTGCGGGTTCTCCTACGTGCTCGCGCGCGGATTGTATGTTGCGTTGCCAAGAGCCTAGAGAGGCTGGTGCCATCGGAAGATATCTGTTCCATCGTTACCGAAGGACGAGGGTTGTTACTAACACACTGTAGCCCAAGAGCGAGACGGATCAGCAGAGATGCTTCACTGAGACGCAACGAGGTGTTTTTGAATCTCGCCAAGGCGTTGCTGGTCCTGTCAGCGCCACCACGTAGCGCCTCCCTCAAGCTCGCCGAAGTTGCCGTGAAGCTCAGCAAGCCGGTTTTTGCCGTCGAGCATCGAATAAACGAGGAGTTGTTGACTTCCGGCGCTGCGCCGGCCACGTTTGAGAACATCAGCCAAGTCTTTCGATAAGAAACTATGGCAGCAGCAAAGACACTTGAAGACATCATCTCGGAGCAGGCGCCGATAGTCTGCGAGCAGATCGAAGCGGCGGCGGCCTTTGCCGATTCGGAAGAGGATCTCCGCATCGAATGCGAGAAAGCCATCGAGGTATTTCGCAAGGAGGCCGATCTTCCGGAGCTGAAAGGTCATCACGAGGTAACGATCGGCAAAGGCAGAGCCGACTCAGTTTATGATTACGTCTTCATTGAATACAAAAAGCCCGGCCGGCTGAAAGAATCGAATGATACGCCGGGAAACCGAGAAGTTATCAAGCAGCTTCAAGAGCGCGCCAAGGCGTTCAAGTCCGAGCTGAAACGAGATCCAAAGGAACTTTTCGGAGTCGGGACAGACGGAAACTATTTCATCACTGGAAGATATCGAAGCGGTCGTTGGGAAATCAGTTCTGCCCGAGAGCGATCAGTTCACGTCGTAGAAGATTTTCTCCGAAAATTGTCGAGCTTGGGTGTCGCTGGCAAGCCCTTCCTCCCTGAGTATCTGGCCGGTGATTTCGGTGCCGAAAGCGAAAGAAAACTTGCTAGGGACGGGATCGAAAAGCTTTACTGGCGCATCCGTGATGTGGAAAAGAAACCGGATGATTATCCCAAAGCCAAAGTGCTGTTCGACCAGTGGAGAATACTCTTCGGCGAAGTCTGCGGGTACGACATCAAGACACCGAGCAGCAAGATTAAACAGTTGGGCGAGTTTTACGGTGTCAAAAAGGACCCTAATGCAGCTGCACTACTTTTTGCAGTCCACAGTTACTATGCTCTCTTCATGAAATTTCTCGCGGCAGAAATAGCGACTACGTTCAGTGCCTTAAGTACATCTTTCCTTGCCCGCGTTCACCAGACCGGCTCTCCCGAGAAGCTGCGGGAAGAGCTTAGAGATTTGGAAGACGGCGGCATCTACCGCCATTTGGGCATCAAGAATTTCTTAGAAGGAGACCTGTTTGGCTGGTACTTGGATGCCTGGAACGATGACGTTGAGAAAATCATCCGCCAGATGGTTGCAGCTTTGGATGAATACGATCCCAAGACTCTGAGCATCGACCCAATCGAATCCCGCGATCTGCTCAAGAAACTTTACCAGCAGCTATTCCCAAAAACGGTCCGCCACGACCTCGGCGAATACTACACTCCCGACTGGTTGGCTGAGCTTGTCATTGAGCGTGTAGGCTATGACGGCGCGGAACCTGTCAATAGAATGAGACACTTCCCGGTTACAGATTACTGTACAAGATC
>CAYOJC010000112.1:0-15503 GCA_964404195.1 uncultured Syntrophobacteraceae bacterium | reverse complement strand
CGCTCGTCGTACAGGTTCCGGGGACATAATACTAATTTTCAGGAAGCCCCTTCGGCCGAGGTCCTCGCTTTCCTAAGCTGATATGCCGTCCCGTCGGCATACGCGCTACGATCCTTGTCGCTGCTGAAGATGGGGATTGAGCGTACGCCCCTCTGCGTTACATGATGTGGATAACCAGGCACCACGAGTCTGGAAATCCGAGCCATGGGTGAAGCGTATTAGATTACCTGCGAAGCCGTCAAGAAGAATTTAGTATTGTGTCCCCGGAATCTGTCCCCGGAATCCGGTCAGGATCTATTGCTAACACTCTTCCGTCGGGGTCGTAGACCACTCCATCCAATTGGACGTTACGCTTTCCATCTGCAATGAGTTGCTGAATCGCTCTAGAAACTTTGCTCGCCCGGCAATTCAGCTTTGAAGCTACCTCGACATGGACACCAGGCTTCCACGGTTGGGTAGGCAGAAGCGAGTCGACCATCGCGAGGAATTCAGTCGGAAGCGGCCTTGGGTCTGGTAAGGGGCGCACCGGAGGAGCAGGGATATCGCGGCGGCCAATTTCCTCCACACCCAACAGCCCATATTTACGTGCTACCTCGTTGCAACACGCGTGTACGAATGATTGTGGAGGTCTCAGTGACCTAGTGCTAGTGCGGCCTGCACTGACCTGCGCGACTAACTCCCATATCTCTGCAACTTCGCTCTGGGCAACTTCGGCGGGATTAATTCCCAGCAGTTGCTTAACTGAATACGAAAAAGTCCGGAGGATTTTGGCGACGACTAAGAGCGACACAAGTGCTCGCCAACTACTAACGAATCGCTCCCCACCCCGACGCTGCGAAGAAACACCGGTGAGCCCCTCCTCGACCTGCTTGTAGATAGCGACAAGGACTGGCCAAACCTCGATGGGAAGCTTTTCCGAAAACACCGCATCGTAGCCATTCTGGGTCCGCATAAACTTTGACTTCAACCTAGTCGCTTTAGCAGGATTCTTAAAGATCAGTGCTACGACAGCACTAGCCATATATAGCGGCGTGACAAAGCGAATCTGTGGCTTCCCGATGTTTCGATAGTAGTTTCTCCTTCTCTCGTAATACCAGTCGTACCGCTCGAGAATCTCCTCGATATCACGCTGAATCTTGTCCGTTGCATGAAGTGCAGCGATCTCCACTGGACTTTGATTGTTGGTTGCTCGGATAATGCGATCTCGGGCCTGTGCATCCGAGGAAACGATGATCTTTACTAGAAGTGCCCGATCACGTGACACCGTCGCGCCATCCTGGAAGTGTCGGAAAATAGTTTCTGTTGTTTGAAGTCCGTTAACGATCTGGATATCCTGTAGCTGAATGGTCTTTCCTGGAACCGTTGCATTTGTAGCAAGTATCGTCACGCCATTATTCAACCACCAGAAATCCGGAGCAGTTGTGTCAGCAAGCGATCGTGCGATGTCTTCATTTACTTGGTTTGTGCCGAGATAGTCGCGCACGTTCGAATCAAATAGATACCTTCGTAGGTAACCGTTCTCGTCGCTGACAAACTTCCAGTAGTCCTCAAGCCGTACCAATAACACGTAGCTGTCTTTTCCGGTCGCCAAGTGCTCGAGAAACGGGAGATCGAGCGAGAAAGTCTTCGATTTTCTGTGCAACTCAACTAGCTCACTTGCGCCAACAAAAGCGAACCGCACCGAGCAGGAACTGAACAACGTCGATACCGTGGTTTCTATCTGCCGCGCTCTTGCTGCGACACTCTCTCCAACCTCACTCGAGTCACCACGGCTACCGTAGATAACGTTGAATCTAATGATTGGTCGTCCGATTGATAGACGACGGTATGCAGTGTGGAATAGCGCGCGGGAGTTGAGAATCTCTTCAGAATAGCTTCCACGCAATTCACCGGCCGTCAGGCTTAGATCAAACAACTCATTGATCGTGGCGACAATCGAATCGAGTGGTGCCTGAAGAAATGTTGAGTGATGCTTGCATGTGAAGACCCATACATCGATTGACGCATTGCTTCGCGGCCACACGAAGTCATCTGCATCTTCAAGTAAGTGTCCATTGATCAATACGTAGAAGCCGTCAATGCCCCCGTCGTCCCTGCCATCCGTCCAGCCTGACTCAATTTCGTCACGCGACAGGTCATAATCTTTGAGAACTTGCTCCAAAACAAAATACTCAAATACTTCGTCCAGCTCGTGCGACGGCAATCCCTCGGCCAAGCGCTGGTCAACGATGCCATCCAGAAGAACTACGTCGTTCTTTGCCATAGGTTCGGATTTCCGGGGACACAATACTAATTTTCAGGAAGCCCCTTCGGTCGTGGTCCTCGCTTTCCTAATCTGAGATGACGTCCGGTTAGCGTTTCAACCAAGCTTACAAACTGCTGACTTCCAGCTGGTCTACCTGAACGTATCGGCATACGTGCTACGATCCCTGTCGCTGCTGAAGATGGGGATTGAGCGTGCGCCCCTCTGCGTTACATGATGTGGATAACCAGGCACCACGAGTCTGGAAATCCGAGCCATGGACGAAGCATATTAGATTACCTGCGAAGCCGTCAAGAAGAATTTAATATTGTGTCCCCGGAATCGGGCGAAGCGAGCGAAGGATCCCCTGAGGTCGGCTAGTCGTTTCCAGTTAGCCCGTGAGCTGCTCTGAAGCCCTCCATGAAGCGCGGGAGACATCACACCATCGATCATCAGGCGAACACTTGGGGAAGAGCTCGTCCGATAAAACGGTCGCGTGCCGCGCATAGCGGCGGTCACATTGTACGTCCGCCGAGGCCTCGTTGAAAGAATCAAGCCATCATCACATCACTTTCGCCATACTCGTCACGGCCAGAAGTACCAACCTATAGAGACCCCGATGGCAATGACCAACGCCCAAGCGACGAGTAACGTCTTACCAACACCGTCTCGAGGAGCAATTAGTCCGAGCTTTGTACGCGCGCTCTCTTCCAATCCAATTAGTTGCATCTGGGTTGGGTGCTGCGCTATTGCCGGCGGCCTGGACCCAGGGGGGCCAAAGCCGGCGGGCGGACTCCATGCTGCGCTCGTTTGTTCATAGCCCCACGTTTCGAGAAACCGGCATTCCTCGAGTGAGAACTTGTCTAAGTCGGTCCTAATTGAAGCCATGGCGACAGCCCAGGACTCTTCACGAGTCATGGAAGTTCTGCGCTGGATACCAACTAATCGGTTCCTGAACCCGTAGAAGCCTCCCCCTATCTCGACGTCCAGCCTGTTATAGAGAGAGTCATCGCGTCTTCCATCGATGCCGACCACCTGTAGTCTTGGCACGCGAATCTCGTGAGGTTGCCGAAATGCGACCGCCGGGTCGGGTTCACGAACATCGGCGTCGCTCCGAGCCAAATCGCGTTCTAGTTCGACTTGCCGTTTCGAGATACCTAGTCGAGCAGCGGACAGAGCAATCATTTCCACATCAACTTCGAGTTCAGCGACACGCCTCATCAACACGTCTATCGCGCGCTGCGTACGGCCGACGATGGTCGAAAAGCTTCTGCGTGTCTTCCACTTGAACGATGCCGACGCGTCGCTAACCAAGATTTCTTTGCCAGATAGAAACCCAAGTACGAATCTCTCCGTTGCGGCGCGAATACCGAGGTTGTCGTAGACACCGCCATCAGTAAGGTGATCGACATCAACACCGAACGCCTTCACATCGAGTTGGAAGCGGTCCGCATCAATCCTTACAGGCGGGAACAGCGGCGGGAAAGCTGACGATGCGGCTACAGCCAACGGAATGTTGAAGCGCGCGCTTTGGAGAGCCGGGTTGGGGAAATGATCGTCGACCCGCACGTTTTGGAGAGGCTGGTCGGCGAAACGATCGTCGAACCGCATGAATCCGCTGGCGCTAAATTCGCACAGTTGGCCGGTCGTCAAGCTTGTGGTCAGAAGATGAATGCGAGTCCCCAGCGCGGGATTCAATGCTTTCAAGTCGGTGTCTCGTCCTTGCTGCCCGAAGAAGCGCTGATACTCTCTGATCAGCAGCTGATCGCGCCGCAGGCGCGACACGTAGAGCGGCAGCCCGAAGCAAGTGCCTGACAACAGCCACGTCCTGACTATCCGCCCCCGCACATCGCTGTAGGCGAACGTCCGCAACTCTTCGGCCGCAAGATCGAATGTCTCTGGGTTCTTGTATTCGGCCCATCGCTGCGCGAGATGAGCCGCCAGGATGCTTCCTCCCGACACGGCAAAGATATCTGTTACGTGCTCAAGCGCGTGGATAGCCGAAAGATACCGAATGACTCCGAGGTGAAAAAAGGTCGCTCGAAAGCCGCCGCCGGAAAGACACAGCACCAATCCTTCGTCCCTGGAGGGAGGCGGTGAACCAGCCATAACGGGCCCCAGATCGCTCATCGAAACATCATTCCTCTAATAAGGGATTAAGTCCGCTCTTGGCTCGTTAGGCTCTTTGTCATGTCTCCGGAGCATAGATCTCCATCTTCCATAGCCGCGAGTTGTCGGAACGCAAGTCGAACTGATGCAACTGCTCGGCCATGATATCGGCATACGCGCTACGATCCTTGTCGCTGCTGAAGATGGGGATTGAGCGTACGCCCCTCTGCGTTACATGATGTGGATAACCAGGCACCACGAGTCTGGAAATCCGAGCCATGGACGAAGCGTATTAGATTGCCTGCGAAGCCGTCAAGAAGAATTTAGTATTGTGTCCCCGGAATCCCCGGAGGGACGAGTTTTTTGCGCCCTGTGACTTCTCTCATTCCCCCCTACGATGGCGGTCGCGGAGTCGCGCGAGGATATTGCCAAGCGTCCACGCAAGAAAAATAAGACCTAGCATTGGCACAACTTTCAGCATGCTATGAGGATCGAAGAATGCAGTCGGATCTGTCAGCACCTCAATATCTGATATCTGAATTGGTCGACTTGTCTTTAGCAGTGCCCAGAACCGCTCTCTTGGAAGTAACTTCTCGAGAGTGCCTGTAAAGTGGCGCTGTTGCTGGTTGAGCTGGAGCGTACCTCCTAAAAATTCGGACTGCCCGGGACGCCGGAAAATAGCGATACTGACTTTAGAGGCGACCGCGTGTGTGGAGGTCGATGAAACCTCAATCCAATTGAGGAAACATCGCGCGTGATCGAATTGTTCGAATGCGTGAGCGAGATCGGCACCTTGAAGCCCGACGCTTTCGATAGCCTTCCAGATGTCAGTAGGACCACTGATTTCCGCGATACGAATATCTTCTTTCCAGGCGGCAGCATTTCGGTAGCGGCTCCCGGAATCTTGCGGTTTCAAGACGACAGAAAGATCGAGGGACGTGGTCGGTGTCGAAAAATCGGTCAATCGTGTCAGGAACGAGTTGGCTGAGAATTCGCTTTGACGAATAATATCAATCGGCTCGTCTTCGGCATGGGCACTTCGTCTTGCATGCTCGATCCAATCGGACACGAAAGACTCTGCACGTAGCGGCGAACCGCGGAGGAGCGTGGATTTCAGTCGCCGAATTTCTTCTATTCGCTCGGCTGATCGAGGATTGACGTACCAACACAGAACGTGATGGTCAACTTCAGCTGGACTCTGCGGGAGTCCTCTCGCAACGGTACCTACCTGGATCTGATATCCCGAATTGGGCCAGTCGCGAAACGCGACTTTGCGAATACTGTCCCGCAACTGCTTTGGATATACAAGTTTTCGAAGCGTATAGCTTTCCTCAAAGATAGCGATGTCGAAGCAGCCGATAGGTTCTCGGTTGCCAACTAGGATGCTGGCCGGGCGCGCCAAGAATTGCAATGTAATTCCCACGCCAAGTACAGATAGGAGTTGAAGGCCGAACGTTGCCATTCCCCCAAACCTAAAAGCATTGGGGTCGTAAAAGAACCATTCAAACCCATGGCCGACGCAGGTCGCTATCCGAGCTACATCTACCCTGAGTCGACAAAACACAAACTTTCTTATCATCAGCAGCACGGCAGGGGGTTTTCGATCAGATTATACACGTCGTCGAAGGTGACGTCGTTGATGGTGCGCTGGATTTTGAAGAGGCGGGGAGGTTCGCCTTTGAGGAAGACGATGATGGCCGTCTCGATCGGCGGGCAGCCGGGTTTTACGCAGGGGACTTCTTTGACGACGATCGGCGCGTCGGGCGGGAACTGAAGGTTGTCTCTGGTCCAGTAGCGAATCTGATCGATCGTGAAGTTTGAAGTGTCGAGCGGGTCGCGGCCGAACGGATCGACCCGCGATGAAGTGCCGCCGTTCTCCGAGGCGAAGCACGCCTTAAAACCGCCGACGATTTTTTCCTCGTCGAGATTTCTCCCGATAAAAACCAGCCGGTTGATTCTCTCCTCGTCTTCGTCCCAGCGCCTGCCGGGACGGCCTTCGAACAGCATGTGAACTCCCTGAAAGACGAACTGATCGGGATCGCCGCGGAGATTGAGAATGCCTTTCATCCGAAGGATATTCGCTCCTTGTTCGGTGATGACCGAACGAAACCATTCGCTCACCTTGAGGCCGTCGAGGCCGCCGGGCGTCACGACGGAAACGGTGGAAATATCTTCGGTGTGGCGGTGATCGTCGGAATGATTCTTCGCCTTGGCTTCGAGCGCGAGACTCTGAAGATCCAACACGGTGGCGATATCGACGTCGGAATTCCTTGTCTGGCAGATGCGCGCGGCGCCGTTGATATTTCTAATTTTGTATTCCAGCTCGGACAGATCTTCGGGAGAAATCAAATCCATCTTGTTCAGGAGCACGAGGTCGGCGAAGGCTATTTGCTCCTGTGCCTCGGGCGAGTGATCCAGTTGTTGCCAGATGTGTTTGGAATCGACGACAGTGACGACGCCGTTGAGCTGAAACTCGCTGCGGATGCGCTCGTCGATGAAAAACGTCTGCACCACCGGTGCGGGGTCGGCCAGACCCGTGGTCTCGATCATCAGCGTATCGAAGTTGGATTTCTGCTCGAGGAGTTGAAAGAGCGTGCGCAGCAGGTCGCCGCGCACGGTGCAGCAGATGCAGCCGTTGTTCATCTGCACGATCTCCTGGTCGGATGAGATCAGGAGATGATGATCGATGCCCACTGCGCCGAATTCGTTGACGATGACGGCGACGCGCCGTCCGTGTTCGGTTGTGAGAATGCGGTTTAAGAGCGTCGTCTTTCCGGAGCCGAGAAATCCGGTAAGCACGGTGACGGGAACTCGTCGATCGTTGGGTTTATCCATGCGGTTCCGTATTGAAACAGATTGAGGGCGCGATGAATCGCGCCCCTACGATCAGCCCCAACTGTAAAGACCTACGATGACTCCGTCCGGCGCTTTAATGGCCGCTCTGGTTCGCCGCTTCACGGGAGAATCTTCCGGCACTCCGGGCGCCTCGGAGCGGACGGGCTCCGCAAGAATCTCGATGCCG
This sequence comes from uncultured Syntrophobacteraceae bacterium, assembly GCA_964404195.1. Classification (GTDB taxonomy): domain Bacteria; phylum Desulfobacterota; class Binatia; order UBA9968; family UBA9968; genus JAJPJQ01. The sequence continues at coordinate 8,130 of CAYOJC010000112.1, read as the reverse complement.
GCGCTTCTCAATCGCGCGATTTCCTTCGCAACGTCCTTCACACGCAAAGCGATTTCTCTCATGCCCAGCTTGTAATCATAGCTCGGCTCGCCGGCCGGCGGGTTAACCAGCGTATAAAGCTCCAGCTTGGCTCCCGATGTTCCTGGAAATCGGAGATAAGCCATTTCCCGGTGATAGGTCGTCTTCGGTTTGTAACGCGCGAGCAAAGTGAAGCCGAGAAGCGAAGTGTAGAAGTCGATCGTCCGATCCATGTCCGAGACGACCACGCCGACGTGATCGATGCCTTCAATCGTGCTTGCCATTTGCGTCTCCATTAACCTGTACCATATCACTTGCTGAATGGGCCTGCGACATTTCCGCTGCTACAGAGATCAGGATTGATCGGCGCCGCACCGGGGACAGACGAGCGACGCGGATGATTTGAGTATCGACCAGCCGCACTCCCGGCAGGTCGCTACCTCTTCGCCCAGCATCCCGCGGATCATCGGCCCGCACCGCGCCGCGCCGCATGGCCCGGTTCCCGCGCCGGTTCGGCGGCTGACCTTCGAGAAAGTATCCGCGCCGCCCTGGATCGCCTTGACGACGATGCCCCTGCGGATTTTGTTGCAGAGGCAGATAGGGCGGTACGCTTCGAGGATCGACCGCAGCCGGTTCTTTTCTGTCTCTTCCGAAGCGCTCAAATGTAGTGCTCTCTGCGATCTAAGGTTTCATTCCGATCACGAGGGACGAAGTAAGCGGGGGAGAGAGAGGGAGTTCGTGAACGCGCTGAAACCCGGCTTTCTCGAGCCAACTCTTCACTTCATTGAAAGAATAGCACCTTCCTCGCTCGGTTGTGAGCAGCATGAGCAGTGAGAATAACGCCCCGGCGCTCGGGCGCGCCCGAGAATCGTCGAGGATGTGATCTTTGATGATGATGGCGCCGTCTCGATCGAGGCAGCCGTAGAGTTTCGCCATCAATCGCTCGTTCTCCTCGCTGCTCTCGGCGTGGATGATGTTGGAGAGAAAAGCGAGCTGGTATGTGCCGGGGATAGGATCGGAGCGGTAGTCGCCCGCGATCAGCGCGATTCGGTCGCCCACCCCGGAAGCGTCGACAAATCTCTTGGTCACTTCCAAAGTCGCCGGCAGATCGAAGATCGTCGCGCGGAGGGCGGGATACTTCCGGCAGAACGAAATCGGGTAGGTCGCGGGGCCCGAGCCGACGTCAAGCAGCTCGCCGACCTCGCTTAGATCGAGCATCGGAGCGAGAATGTCCGCATCGCCGCGCGCCCGGACGAGCGAGTCCATCGCGCCGATGAACCGCGCCGTCTCTTGCGGATCGCTCTGGAACATGTCGGGTGCGCGGGCCGGCTTGCCGCTCTTCACCGCCTTTTCCAGTTCGCCCCAACGATTCCAGAGGGAAGAATCAAATTGGATCATGCCGCCCAAATATTTTGGCGAGTCTTTGAGGAGATAGGTCGAAGCGGTTTCTCCTAGAAAATATACGGAATGTTGCTTAGTCAAAAGACCGATGGAGACCAGCGCGTTGAGGAGGATCTCTGTGGCGCGTGGATCGCACCGGATCGCAGCGGCGACGTTGCTTGCGTCTGTGGAATTTTTCAGGGCCTCAAAGACACCGAGCTCCCGAGCCGCCTGGATTGCGCGGGCCTCCACGAAACCGCCGGCAAGTTTTACTAGCTCGGAAAATTCCATCTTCAATCTAAAATCGAAAATCTAAAATCCAAAATTCTTTAGAGCCGCTCGACGATTCTGTAACTCCGGCTCTTCGGCTTGAGCGGCGCCACGATTCCCTGCTTCACCAAGACGCGGATCTCGCGGTAGGCGGTGTCGCGGTCCACTTCGCCGATGCGCTGGTAGTCCATCGTGGAAAAAGACTTGCCGTGCGAGTAAGCGTAAACCAGCAAGCGCCTTTGACGCGAGTTGACCGTCGTCGTGCCGAACTGATTCAGCCATTTGAGTGTTGCGTCATCGTAGATCGGCGTATTGCGAAGCGTGACCATAAAGACAAAGCCTTCGGTGGAAAACTCCGGCGCCTGGAGCCCGTGTTGCTCCATTTCCTCGAACATACGCGGAATCCCTTCTCCCATCTCTCTCGAATAGCCGAGATCCGCCAGCACCCGTACCAACAGCGGATTGCGCGAGAAGTGCACCCGTTGTCGTTGGCGAAGCTGCTCGATGGTGACGGGGGAGGGTGGGAGACCGGGGCTGCGCACCTCGATGCGGTCATCGAACATCCAGATCTCCACAGGAGCGCCGGTCAAGCTGTAGTCTCGATGGGCGACGGCGTTCACGAGCGCTTCCTGCCATGCGAAGATTGGATATTCCAGGCGCTCGCGGAAAAACAGGTCGTGCAGTATGGTCCGCTCGCGGATGTGTTCTTTGACGCGTCCGACCGTCTCGTCGATCAAGCGGCAGAGAGGAGCTTCGAAACGGATTCGCTTGACCACGTTCAACGAGCTTCCGTGCCGCCTTTCCGTTCCCTCGTACTTGACGAAGTCGATGCCACAGCGCGGATGCCATCGCGACGGGTCCTTGGCGAACAACAGCAGCGCCGCCATGGTCAGCGAAGGCTTTAATCGAGAGTCGTCGACGAGATGGTACGCGTGGCTCAGCACCGTCTGAGGGTTCCTGGGATCGCTTACCTTTTCCGCGAGGGCCTCGACTGCCGCGAGATCCAAGTCTTCGACGGTAGCTTGTAAAACATGTTGCCGCTCATAGAAGACGTGCCTTTTGCTCTCCTTCAAGCTTTGAATTTGTTCCGGAGGGATTGCGGGGTTCTCCGTGGAAATCCTATAAAATGCCCGGCCGCCGGCGATTCGATGTACCTCGGTACTGGATGCGACCTCAAATATGAGCAGTAAAAGGTTGCCCAGTTGCATTCGTTGGCAGGAAGGATTGAGCGAGGGGCGTAACGACGCGTGTGGAGATTGGATCAGGGCCTGAATCTCGTCCTGGGAGTGAGGTATTCCCGTAACGCCCTTGTCGGGCTCCACGCCGACGAGGAGGGTGCCTCCGTCGGCGTTCGCCATCCCCGCGATCAGGCGGACGATGTCGCGGGCTAAATCCTCACACGGCTTTTTCTGCGCTGAAGCTTTTTTGTATTCGTAGGCGCTGAGGAATTCGAGAAACTGTCCGCGCTCTTGCCTGAGCAGCAGGCCGATCTCTTCTCCGTCCATGGCAATCGGCTAATCAATAGAGGACTGAGTAATGGCTCAGTCCTCATTACGGGTCGCGGCGTTCAATTGAACTATTTCCAAAACCATCCGTGCCGAGAGGTAAAGATCGTTCAGGTCGAGCCACTCTTTGACGGTATGAATCTCGCGCATGCCCGTGGAGAGGTTGGCGACTTCCAGACCTTTTTTGTTGAAGACATTGGCGTCGCAGCCGCCGCCGGTTGCTTGAGTCCTGACTTCTAAGCCGAGATTTCTTCCCGCGGCACAGACCAGACGGACGAGAGGAGAGTCATCGGCTACATTCATGCGATCGTAATCCCGCTCGACTTTCGCCTCCATCCCGGCGCGGAAAACTTGGCCGTCGAGCTTTAGCTCGTGGCGGGCCGCCGCCTCTTCCAGGCAGCGGATCATGTGAGCCGTTTGCTCAGCCAATTTCTCTTCGCTGTGGCTCCTGGCCTCGCCCTTGAGCAGCACGGAGTTCGGAATGATATTGACGGCCACGCCGCCTTCGATCACGCCGATATTCGCCGTCGTCTCCGCATCGATCCTTCCAAGCTTCATGCGGGAAATTCCCTCCGCCGCGATCTGAATGGCGCTGATCCCTTTCTCGGGACAAACTCCGGCATGCGCCTCGAGGCCGTGAACGATAAATTCAAAACGATTGGCCGCCGGCGCTTTAGTAAAAAGAAAGCCTACGGAGTCGCTGTCGAGCACCAATCCGGTGCGTGCGCGCAAGCGGGAGACATCGAGACACTTCGCGCCGATGAGACCCGCCTCCTCGCAGATGGTGAATACCACATCCAGAGCGCCGCAGTGAAGTTTTTTTTCCTTCAAGACGCGCAGGACCTCGCAGATGATGGCGACGCCGCTTTTATCGTCTCCACCGAGCACGGTGCGACCGTCGCTCTTCAGGATGGTTCCTTTCAGCACCGGCGCCACGCCTTCACCCGGAGCTACCGTATCCATATGGGCCGATAATAGTAACGGACTGGCGTTAGGCGAGTCGCCGTCCCAGTGAGCGATCAGGTTGCCTACGTTGCCGCCGACCTTTTCTCCGGCGTCGTCGATCCAGACCTCGGCGCCCAATGCTTCCAGCTCCCGCTTTAACCGCATCGCCACGTCGCGCTCTTTGCGCGAGAGACTGTCGATCCGGATTAATTCGATGAGCAGATTCTTAAGTCGCTCTTCATTGATCATGGTTGCGCGAGTACCGGGGTCGAACGAAGAAATTTAGAAATCCAGTTTAAAGATGGTGGCGGTGAGTGGATTTGAACCACTGACTCCGCGGATATGAGCCGCGTGCTCTGACCAACTGAGCTACACCGCCTTGAGATTTGAAAAGCCGAGCGCCGGCCAAGACGAATAACGCCTTATTATTAGCCGAAAGAAGGCAATGTCAAGAGAGTTTAGGACGCCATTTCGTTCCAATGGCTTTTTACCGACTTATGCGTCACCTTCTTTTTTCCCCTCACGATCTGAAAAAGCAACTTTTCTTTCAATTCCAAACAACTCAACTGATTGCCGTATACCAGGCCGGTATCCAGACCAATTTTGTAAGGCAAATGAAACAGAACCTTCTCCTGCGGGCTGTGTCCGAATAGCACCGTATAAGGAAGTATATGCCGGTTGAGAATGAACTCGTCCCGGATCCAAAGCATTTCTTCCTCCTCTTGTTGATCGAGCGGCTTATTCGGATGAATGCCCGCGTGAACGCATAGGAATGGTTTTTCCAGGTAATAGCTCTTCAACTCCTGTAAAAACTTAAGGTGCGCCTGGGGAATCAGAGGCAAAATAGCCTGCGGGCCGCTATGCCAAGGAGACATCCCGTAACTGGCCAACGTGGCCCCGCCGCCGTTATAGAGGAACATGTCACCGTATTTCCCCGGAAAGCCGAGATAGGACAGAAACATATCCTCGTGGTTTCCCTTCAGGAATATCATGTCTTCGCTTCTGGTTTGCCGGCGGTGGATCAGGTAGGAAATCACTTCCCTTGAATTGGGACCGCGATCGACGTAATCACCCAGAAAGATGAGCCGATCCGGGGCGTCAAGAGGGAGGGCTTCGAGAAGGTAAACCAGCTCGTCTAAACAGCCATGAATATCTCCAATAACGTAGGTCCGCATCTTTGCTAATGGTAAGCCACCGGGTCTTCCACTTCAAGTCAAGTCACTAGAAATGGAAGATAGAAGTTGACGTTTTCCGCTAGATTGGTTATTCTAACCAACGCTGATCATGAAGGTTCGTGACATCTATTCCAGCCATTTGTTAGTGGCGGGGTTCTTGCTCTTGGTTCTTGGAATAGGTAATTGGATTGCGGGCGCGGTGGAGCTCACAAAATACCAGGGCCTGCTACGGAAAACAGCGGAGACTGGGCTGGAAGAAAGCTATCGGAGCTTTCAGGAGCTGGATCAGCAGAAAAATGAGGAAGTGCTCCGTCGTATCAACGAAGACCGTGAAAGATACAATACCGCCCGCGTCAAAATGGATTTTTACTACGTGGTTCTCAGCGGCGGGAGGCTGCTTTTCCTGCTCGGCGCCCTACTTACGTTTTTTTCTCTGATTCGTTTAATCCGTCAAGATACACTGATTAAAATTCGCAGGCTAGGCACGCAGCCCGTCGACCGCGTTTAGCGTGAACAAAGACCGGCAAATTACTTGGAGGGCTTTGATTTCTGATACTTGCGATAATCGTAACCCGTGGCCATTGCCAGTAGAATGTCTTCCATCCCCCCGGTTTTTTCCCTTCGAAGAATCAATAGGCGTTCAAAAAACTCTTTAAAGTCCTTGAAAATCCTCTGAGTGTCGTCGCTTTTTCGGAGGTAAAAATCTTTAATCCTGGTTATCGTAAATCGCAGGGCGGAAAATCGAAGCTCGTTTGGAAAGGAATCCCATTCAGGTAGCGAAAGGGGTCGAAGGCTTTCATACCCGGTGATTAGAGGCTCAAACCGATCGATCTGGTAACGTCCGTCTAGGTAGCAAAAGGCATTAACCGCCGTAGCGAGATCGTAAATCAGCTTGCCTCTGCACGCAGCCTCAAAATCGACGATCCCAACTAATCTGGATCCTTTAATCTTCAGGTTGTCCGGGAAAAGGTCACCGTGGATGATCCCCTTGGGTAAATTGTTGTCCAGGTAGTTTTCAAGATAAGCGACTTCATCATCTAGAACGCGTACGATATGCCTCAGGTGTAGGGGTAGCTGTCTTCTAACGTCACGGTAGATAGAAAGAATTTTTGTGAACCCGAAACGGTTGTCAATTCCCTTTTTGTACCCCCGTCCTACAAGATGAAAATCGGCCAAAGCATGACCTACAACCTCAAGATGAGTCGAAGTGAATTTTTCTAAAGGGAGCTCCACACCCTCCACATATTTGCTTACGGAAACATACTTTCCATGAAACTCGTGGTAGTAATGACCCTTCTTGCTCCGAAGTGGTTGCGGACAGGGGCACCCTTGTTTTCTGAGAAACAGCAGAAGCTCAAGCTCCTGCTTAACCTCTAATTCGCTTTTTACCTCGTCGATTTTAAGGAAGAAGCGCCCTCGTTTGGTTTCTAAGAGATAATGGGTGTTAACTGAACCACTGCGGATACCGTTATAAGATATAAGGTCTCCGAGGCCGAATTCCTCGGCAATTCGGGCGCAATCCCTCTTGTTGAGGGCCGTATAGATTGCCATCTGCTTGCTAGTGTCCTGGAAGTATTTCGTAAATCACGGGACGTTCTAAATATATTTTAAAAAGACCAGGATGTCAATTAATATTATAACGCCTGTTTATAACTTGCTTGTTAATGTAAATTCCGTAATGCTTCCAGCATTCTGCTAATTGCACGAAATTTAGGCATACAAGTTTAAGCTACTGGGTTTTCTCGGGGATCACCAGATAGTGGTGTCGAGCTTCAAACCTGGTGCACGATGAGGTAACTTGTTCACAGAAAACGATTTCACGGCATATTGGCACGTCGAGAATGTACTGGAACAGCCAATGGTGATGAGTTCTATGTTGGACTTCATCATTTTTTTCTTGACAAAGGAAGGGCCATTTATCTAATGTCGCAACCCAAGGAAAACAGGCTTGTTCTGCTTCGTGCTGCAAGGTCAAGTCTGTAGGGCAGGTTTTGTGTTCCCGGGCTCGCTAGGAGGGGTTCTTAGTTAAGGGCTCGTTATTCTGCCCGATTGAAACCAAGCACCACGCTCGCTTGCGCTGTTAAGGTCAAGTGAGTAGGGAGGTAAGGGGCATGCCGACTGGGAAGGTTAAGTGGTTTAATAACTCTAAGGGGTACGGTTTCATTGAAAAGGAGGGTGGCGGGGACGTATTCGTCCACTATAGCGCGATCCAAGGTGACGGATTTAAAACTCTGAATGAAGGCCAGATGGTTCAATTCGAGATCGCAAAGGGAGAAAAGGGCCCTCAGGCTGTCAACGTGGTCAAAGTCTAGACGCGAGCAAGCTGGGCAAGATGTTTGGGGGTTAGATCTGCTACTTTAGAAATTTTTCGATTTTTCTTTTGAGGATAGCATAGTCCATTATGGGTTTGGCTATATAATCACTGCAACCTGCGCTCAACGCTTTCTCTTCATCACGTTCCATTGCCTGAGCCGTTAGCGCGATGACCGGCAGATCTCTTCCCCAATCCGTTTCTCTCAGGGCTTTGGTTGCCTCCCAGCCGTCCATAACCGGCATTTTGAGATCCATGATAATGAGATCGGGTTTTGATCGAGTCGCCATATCCAATGCTTCCTTGCCATTAGAGGCCAGGAGGACTTCGTATTCGCCCATGCTCTTAAGCCGGTAGAGGAGGATCTCTCGCGTGTCTTCATTATCCTCAACAACCAGAATCTTTTTACCCCCCATGATGATCACATCTCCGATTTGGGCAGAGGCCAATTTTTGTATTGCTCTCTGCCATTAGTGTAGTGTCTCACGCTGTTGACACCTTGTCCTAAGTTCGACAGGCGAAACGG
>CAYOJC010000111.1:0-15534 GCA_964404195.1 uncultured Syntrophobacteraceae bacterium | reverse complement strand
GCGTCCCCGGTCTGGGGACACGATTCGGCCGCGGCGCGGCCACCCTCTACCCCCGGAGCATGGCCGACTCCGATTGCATTGTCGTCATGGGCTCCAACATGGCGGAGAACCACCCCGTCGCCTTCCGCTGGCCCATGAAGGCCAAGGTCGAGCACGGCGCCAAGATCATCCACGTCGATCCGCGCTTTACCCGCACCAGCGCCGTCGCCGATATTTATGCGCCGGTGCGCGCGGGATCGGACATCGCCTTTCTCGGCGGCGTCATCAAATACGTTCTCGACAGCGAAAAGTGGAACAAGGACCCGTTCTTCAAGAAATTTGTCGTCAACTACACGAACGCCGCCACGATCATCAACGACGACTTCAAGGACACGGAAGATTTAGACGGAGTATTTTCAGGGCTCATGCAGTCCAAGGGCGGAGCCCCCGAATGGCCGTTCAACGGTTTTACCAATCAATATGACGGCGCGACCTGGCAATACGCTCGAACCAAGGTTGGGGCGGCGGGCGAGGGGGCTGCGCCGACTGCGAAGTCCGGCGAAACACCGACGTCCTCAGGCCCCACTGGAGCCAAGGCGCCGGCGACGCCTGCCGCCGCGCCCTCTGCGGCGGGCGCCAAAGCCCCGATGGGACCGCCATTCGACCGTTTGGTCGCGTCGCTGGTAAAACCTGCGCCGCTTCGGGACGAGACGCTGCAAAATCCCCGCTGTGTTTTCCAGATCGTCAAGAATCATTTCAACCGCTACACGCCGGAGATGGTGGAGAAGACGACCGGATGCGCCAAGGAGACGTTTCTCAAAGTTGCCGAGACCATTCTGGAGAACTCGGGCGCGGAAAGAACGACTTCATTCGCCTACGCCGTTGCCTGGACGCAGCATACCTACGGCGTTCAAATCATCGGCGCCTGCGCGCTGCTGCAACTGCTGTTGGGCAACATCGGGCGTCCCGGCGCCGGCGTCATGGCGCTCCGCGGCCACGCCTCGATCCAGGGCTCGACGGACATTCCTACGCTTTACCATTCGATTCAGGGATATCTGGGGGCGCCGACGGCGCTCAAGAAGCATGACACGTTGCAAGATTACATCGCGGCTGAGACGCTGCCGACCGGCTACTGGGCGAACATGCCGAAATTCATGGTCTCATATCTCAAGTCCGTGTATGGCGACGCCGCGACCAACGAGAACCAGTTCGGCTACGATTGGCACCCGAAGATTCTCGGCGATCACTCACACATGGCCATGTTCGTGGCGATGAACGCCGGCAAAGTGAAGGGGATGTTCTGCGTCGGGCAGAATCCGGCCACCTCGCTGAATGCCAAGCTGGAGCGGTCGGGGCTAAGGAAGCTCGAATGGCTGGTCGTGAAAGACAACTGGATCACCGAAACGGCGACCTTCTGGAAGAATGCGCCCGAGGTCAAGAACGGCGAGGTCAAGACCGCCGACATCAAGACCGAGATATTCTTTCTCCCCGCTACTCAGGTGGCGGAGATCGAAGGCACGTTCACCAACACGCAGCGCCTGCTGCAGTTTCATCACAAGGCCGCCGAGGCGCCTGGCGATTGCCGGTCCGACACGTGGTTCAGCTACGAGCTTGGCAAACGCTTGAAGAAGCTCTACGCGAACTCCACGGCCCCGCGCGACGAGGGCTGGAAGAATGTGATCTGGGACTTCGAGCATGAGAACGAAAACGAGCGCAAGAAGGGCGAGCCTTCGGCGCTGAAGATCCTAAAGGAGATCAACGGCTTCTTCACGGAAGATCCCAGCCGTCACTGCGTCGGCTTCGGCGAGCTGAAGGACGACGGCTCGACAACTTGCGCGTCGTGGATCTACTCGGGCGTTTACCCCGCGGTGGGGAAACTTCTTTCCGATCGGCGCACACCCGACGCGCCCGGCAAACCCGGCGCACAGTTGGAGTGGGGTTGGGCATGGCCGGCCAACCGGAGGATCATGTACAACCGCTGCTCGGCCGATCCCGAAGGGAAGCCGTGGAGCGAAAAGAAAAAGTGGGTGTGGTGGGACGCGGAGGCAAAAAAGTGGGCCGGCTACGACGTGCCGGACTACATTGCGACAAAACCGCCGACCGATAAAGCGAAGCCTGGCGCGGTGGGCATGGATGCGCTCCCCGGAACCGCGCCTTTCATCATGCGGCCGGACGGCCTCGGCTGGCTCTTCGTGCCGGCGGGACTCGTCGACGGACCGCTGCCGACGCATTACGAGCCGGTGGAGTCGCCCGTCCAGAATCCGCTCTACAAACAGCAGTCGAGCCCAGTATACAAATACTGGAAAGATGACGGCAATCCGCTGGCGAAGATGGGAGACCCGAAGTTCCCGTATGTCATGACCACGTACCGTTTGACGGAGCATTACCTCGCGGGCGGCATGAGCCGCTGGCTGCCGTGGTTGAACGAGCTGCAGCCGGAGCTGTTCGTCGAGATCAGTCCCGAGCTGGCCAAGGAGAAAGGCATCAAGAATCTCGACTGGTGCAAGATCACGAGCCCGCGCACGCAGATCCGCGCCAAGGCGCTGGTCACGAAGCGGATGCAGCCGTTCAAGATCGACGGCAAGGTCATTCACCAGGTCGGCATGCCCTGGCACTGGGGTTACGAAGGCCTGTCGACGGGAGACGTCGTCAACGAGCTCACGTCGCTCATCGCCGATCCGAACGTCTCGATGCACGAGGCGAAAGCGTTCGTATGCAACGTCGAAAAGGCTTGAAAACGATTGGAGTACTGGAGTAATGGAGTATTGGAGTATTGGGTTTCGATCAAACCATTACTCCATCACTCCAACACTCCATCACTCCAGCTAGGAGCGATTTATGGCTGAGCCAATGGGATTCTACACCGACACAACGGTGTGCATCGGTTGTAAGGCATGCGAGGTCGCCTGCAAGGAGTGGAACCAGCTCCCCAGCACCAACGGCGGACAGAACACGCTCTCCGGCGACAGCTACGACAACACGCGCAAGCTCGATGGCATCAACTGGCGCCACGTGAAATTCGTCGAGCAGTTTACCGACGACCGCAAGGACGGCCGCTGGCTGCTCATGAGCGACGTGTGCAAGCACTGCGTTAACGCCCCTTGCCTGGAAGTCTGTCCGACGGGCGCGATCGTTCGCACCGAGTTCGATTCGGTCGTCATCCAGTCGGACGCCTGCAACGGCTGCCGCGACTGCATCTCGGCCTGCCCGTTCGGCGTCATCGAAATCAATCCGGTGTCGGGCACCGCGCAGAAGTGCACGCTCTGTTACGACCGCCTCCAGAGCGGCATGGAGCCCGCCTGCTCGAAGGCCTGCCCGACCCAGTCGATCCAATTCGGAACCATTCGCGAGCTGCGCGGCAGAGCGCAAAAACGCGTCGATCAGCTTCAGCAGATGGGCGAGAAGAGAGCCTATCTCTACGGCGCGGACGATAAAATGCTCGGCGGGCTGAACTCGTTTTACCTCCTGGTGGACAAGCCGGAAGTTTACGGGCTGCCGCCCGATCCGAAGATGCCCACGCGCAATCTCAAAATGGGCTCGTGGTTCTCCGCGCTGGGCGCGATCGTCGTCGGTGTCATGGGAGTTATCAATTTCCGCAACCGCGGCGTTAGCGAAAACGCCGGGGAGGGGCGGCCATGAACACTCCTCTCTCCAGCACGTTTTTCAGCGCTCCGCCGGATTGGGGTTGGCTCATCGTCCTTTACTTTTTTGTCGGCGGTCTTGCCGGCGGGGGCTATTTTCTCGCCGTGCTCATCGATTTCTTCGGCAGACCGGAAGACCGTCCGCTCGCGCGCCTGGGGTACTACATCTCGTTCCCGTGCCTCGCTATCAGCGGGCTGCTGCTGACTCTCGATCTCACCAGGCCGGAGCGTTTTTGGCATATGCTGTTCCAGTCGAATACTTTTCGCCCGATGTTCAAATACTACTCGCCCATGTCGATCGGCTCCTGGGCGCTTACGATCTTCGGAATCTTCTCGCTCATCGCTTTCCTGAGCGCGCTTGCGGAGGCCGACCGCTTGAAATGGCCAGCCGCCCGGAGCTTAAGACCGCCGGCAATGCTCGGCGGGATTCTTTCGGTGCTCGGCGGCCTGTTGGGTTTTTTTGTCGCGGGCTATACGGGTGTTCTTCTCTCCGTGACCAACCGTCCGATCTGGTCCGACACGCCGCTGCTCGGAATGCTTTTCGTCGTGTCCGCCGCTTCGATCTCGGCGTCGCTGATGCTTTTGCTCGCGGGGAGGTCCGGTTGGAAGATGCCGGGCGTGCGCGCGCTGCACCGGATGGACGCGTGGGTCGTAGCGTTGGAATTCATCGTGTTGATCGCGCTCATGATCTCTCTCGGTCCGGTGTTTCGCGCGTGGCTCAACGCCTGGGGCGTGCTGCTTCTTGTCGGCGTGATTCTCATCGGCATGCTGGCTCCGCTGGCGCTTTACTGGCGTAATTTGAACGCGACCGCGGCGGCGGTGCTGGTCTTGATCGGCGGCTTCATTCTTCGCCTGGTCATCGTCTTTTCGGCCCAAGGAGTGTGACGTGGGACTCAATTCGATTATTTTTCTAGCCGTTCTTTCCCTCCTGGCCGCTTGCACGAGTCCCGAGACCACCCGGACCCGCGGCGGCGGTCCCGGCGCCGACGTCGGAAATCGGGGCAAGGTTGTGCGGATGCACGAAGGCTCCGATCCTTTTGCGAAAACTCCCAAAATCATTCGCGTGCAGAATCCTTCCCTGGCCGGGGCCCGCCAGGCCGATCAGCTTAGCCGCTGATGAAGGCTTCGATCGATAGCAACCTACAAGAGCTTGGGCGCGAGCGCCCGGAATGGGAGCCCTGGCTCGCCGTCATCAAGGAAGTTCTCAGCGAGACGACCGACGCTCAATGGGACGCGTTTGTTCCCGACGCGACTGGGACGCCGGAAAACAAGGTTCCGCTTCTGGCAAAAGCCACGCTCGCTTTGGAGACGACTGTGCTTCGTCGCTGGACGGAGCGGCTCGTCCGGACCGCTTGTCAAAGCGGCACTCCGAAGATGGCCGGTCTTAAACCGGCGCTTCAAGCGCAATCCGACATTCTCGCGCTGTTTAAGGCTTCGCTGTGCCAGGACGGCGCGCGGCTCAATGAAATGGCCGCCGCGGTCGGCGCAGACGTAGAGGCGTTCCAGGCCGTTGCGGCGCTGATACCCGTGCCGTTTCTGCATGCCTGCAATCGCCAGTGGGCGCGTTCGATTCCTCAAGGCTGGACCGAGGGATATTGCCCCGTATGCGGCGCCTGGCCCGCGCTCGCCGAGGTGCGCGGCATCGAGCGGATCCGTTATTTTCGCTGCGGGCGTTGCGCCGGCGAATGGCAAACGCACGGCTTGACCTGTCCGTACTGCGGCATGACCGACCATAACGAGCTGGTCTCGATGGTGCCGGAGAAAGGCGGCACGAGCCGCGTGATCGACGCTTGCAAGCGATGCCTCGGTTACTTCAAAACTTTTACGGTGCTTCAGGGAAGTCCGGCCGCCAAGGTGATTCTCGACGATCTCGCGAGCGTGGATCTCGACGTGGCGGCCCTGGAGCGCGGGTATCGACGCCCCCAAGGACCGGGCTATGTCCTCGATATTACGCTGGTGGACAAAGCCGGCGCGAGTGATAGATTGTTTTCCTGGAGAAGAATAGGTGGCGCAAACCGTTAGGCCCGCGGAGGTCTGCAAGGCGTTGCTCGCCGCGCTCGAAGCGTCGGAAGGACGCAGGCGCAGCCGCAAGCGCGATCAAACGCCCGACGCGATCGGACTCACGGTCAAACGAGAATTGCTGGCGCGCGCCGTCGAGGAAGATCCCGAGCCGGAAGCATTCGAAGCGTGGCTGCTCGAATATCCACAGACCTGCGAGGCTTCCGAATTGGCCGGGCCGGCCGAGGCGATGGCGCGCTCTGTTTTCGAAGAATGGCGCTTGGCGCATTCGCTGGAAGAGTTTAGAATGTGGCTGGATCGCGGAGCGCCGTCCGAGGACGTCGGCGACCCGAACAGAAAGCGTTCCCACAATAATGTTCGAGAGACCAAATGACGGACGGCGGAGAGAATCCAAACGGGAATTCGAATGCAGAACGATCCGTCCGTGATGAAGGCGTCCGCTGTAATTCTCACCGGCGGGAAAAGCTCGCGCATGGGCAGTCCCAAGGCGCTGCTTCTCTTCGACGGCGAGCCACTCGTCGTTCACGTCGCGCGAACCCTCAGAAGTCTGTTTGGGGACATCGTCGTAGTGGGCGGCCCGGGGGAAGAGTTTGTTGAGTTATTGCGTTTATTGAGTTCCCAACCCAACAAACTCAACCAACCCAACGAACCCAAAGTAACTCTTATCCGCGACGAAGTTTCTCATCAGGGGCCGGTGGGCGGAATTTATTATGGCCTCAGCGTTGCCGCCGGCGAATTTTGCTTCGTGACTTCCTGCGACGTTCCATTTCTTAGCGCTCGGCTGATCTCATATCTCGTATCCCAGATTTCAGATTACGACGTCGTGGTGCCGTATTGGCAGGAGCGCTTCCAGCCGCTCTGTGCCGTGTACCGCAAAAGCGTGACGCCGCTTCTCAAGGAGCAGCTCGACCGCGGGGAGCTGCGGCCGATCTTTCTTTACGAAAAGGTGCGCACGCGGAAGGTTACCGAGGCGGAAATTCGCCGCTTCGATCCCGAGGGCTCGAGTTTTTTCAACATGAACAGCCCGGAAGATTACCGGGCCGCGCTGGCCCTGTGGGAAAAGAACAAACAGAGCTCCCCGCTCACGTGCACCGTCGAGCTTTTCGGAGTTCCCCGTCTACTGGCAAAAACCAAAGCGGTCTCTTTGTCGCTGCGGCACGAAGCGACCCTCTCCGATGTCTTCTCGGCGCTCGCGGAGAGGCTGCCGGTTTTGGCGGGCCGGGTCATCAACCCCGAGAGCGCGAGCCTTTTCAGCGGCTATGCGTGCAACTTGAACGGCCTGGATTTTGTGCGAAATCCGGACGCTAAGATCAATTCCGGAGACAGAATTTTTATTCTGGCGGCGGACGCCGGAGGATGAGCCATGCACGGCTTTCACGGCAGGCTGCTCCACATCGATTTAAGTACGGGAAAAAGTTCCTGGCGCGATCTTGAAGAGTCGCGGCTGCGGGCGTTTCTCGGCGGCATCGGGCTCGGCACGAGCCTGCTCTACGAGTATGCGCCGCCGGGCGTCGAGCCGTTTTCTCCCGCCAATCCACTGATCTTTGCCAGCGCGCCGTTGGTCGGCACCGGTCTCACCACGACGGCGAAATTCGCCGTCGTCACCAAATCTCCGCTGACGGGCTTTATCGCCGACTCGCTTTCGTCGAGCCACTTCGCGCTGGAGTTGAAGCGCGTCGGACTCGACGCGCTCGTGATCACCGGCCGTGCTTCGTCGATGGTCTATGTCTTCATCGAGAATCAGAAGGTCGAGATACGAGAAGCCGAATACTTGCGGGGAAAGGCTCCGGGCGAGACCGAACGGCTGATTCAATCCGAGTTGGCGGTTCCGGCGGCGCGTGTGGCCGCCGTCGGTCTGGCGGGAGAGAACCGGGTGCGCTTCGCCACCATCAGCAATGAAGGGCGCCACGCCGGGCGCGGCGGGGTCGGCGCGGTGATGGGCTCGAAGAATTTGAAGGCGATCGCCCTCTGCGGCGATCGGGAAATTTCCGTCGCGGATTCAATGGGCGTCGATGCGATCGCGGAGTCGCTGCGCCGCAAGAGCCTGGGCTCTCTTACCGAGAAGTACCGCAGCATCGGCACCGTCGCGAATCTCGCGGTCTTCAACAGCCTCGGCACGTTGCCGACGCGAAACTTCCAGCAATCGACTTTCGACCACGCCGAGAATCTTAGCGGCGAAACGCTGACGGAAAATAGTTTCAGCCGCAGGCACGGCTGCGCGTCGTGCACGATTCAGTGCGAGCGTCTTTTCAAATCCGCCGCGGGCGAGGAGCAGCGATTGGAATACGAGACGCTGTTCGCGCTGGGACCGCTCTGCGGGATCAAAGATCCGGATGTAGTCCTCCAGGCAGCGCGGCTCTGCGATCTCCACGGTCTCGACACGATCAGCACGGGCGGCACGCTCGCATGGGCGATGGAATGCAGCGACAACGGACTCTTGCCGGAAGACCGGAATGTTCGTTTGCGCTTCGGCGAGCCGGAAGGTTTTCTTTCCGCCATTTCCGCCATCGCCGAGCGGAAAGGAATGGGCGATCTACTGGCGGAAGGATCGAGAAGGGCCGCGCTTAAGATAGGCGGGGAGAGTTCTTATTGGGCGATGCACGTCAAAGGGCTGGAGATGCCCGGCTACGAGCCGCGTAGTTTGAAAACGATGGCGCTGGGCCTGGCCGTCAGCCCGCGCGGCGCGTGCCACAACCGCTCCGGCGCCTATGAAGCGGATTTTTCCGGCGCGGTGGACCGGCTGCGCGCCGATCCCGCCCGCGGCTCTCTGGTCGCCGCCTCCGAAGATTTCGCGGCGGTTTTGGACTCGCTGATCGTGTGTAAATTTCTCCGCAAGTGCTTCACCGATTTCTATTCCGAATCGGCGGAGCTTCTTAGCAAAGTTACGGGGTGGAATTGTTCGGGCGACGAGCTGCGCCGCGTCGGCGAGCGCATCCACACGCTGAAAAAACTTTTCAATGTGCGCGAGGGCTGGCGGACCGAAGACGACTGGCTGCCCGAGCGTTTGTTGAAAGAAGCGCTTCCCACCGGCGTGGCGCGCGGTGTAAGTTTAACGACAGAGGAACTGCGCGGGATGATCCAGGGATATTACCAGGCAAGGGGATGGGATAAAGAGGGGAATGTTCCGGACGAGAAGCGGAGAGAGCTAAAACTCATGGAGTGATGGAGTAGCGGAGTAATGGGTATCGGTCGAAAGTCCAATACTCCAAGACTCCAGTACTCCAAGACTCCAATTTTTCAGAGTTGTTTATGCCTTCCGATGAGACCCGCCGCCTGCTGAGAGTGTTCGGCATGGCCGTGACGGAATACGAGGACGCGGTTCACAAAGGAGCGCCCGCCGAGGAAGTCAAGAAGGCCGAAGGCGAGGTCCGCGCGCGGCTCGAAGAAATCGCGGCTCTGATCGAGAAGTTGTCGAGAAGGAATTAGGGGTTGGGAATTAGGAATTAGCGAAGAGAGATTTTAACCCCCAATTCCTAATCCCCAAATCCCAATTCCTGTATTTCACTGCCTGAATTCCCTTGGGATGCCCGCCTGGGACGCGCGGGTTTCCAGCTCGATGATCCGCTGCTCGACGGCGAGGATCTGTCTCGCTACGATGTCGCTACCCGGCGCGGGCTGCGCGTCGCGGAGGGTTTCATACTTCTTTTTGAGCGCGTTGAACATGCGGAACTTTTTTTGCCACCACTCGAAAGTGTGCCCGCCGTAAGAACGGTCTCGCCCCTCGAAGACGACCTGATTTTCGCCGTACTTGATATCGACCTTGAAATCGGACAGAAAGTCCGCGCCCAAAAGACCCGTGTCCTTGACCGGAGTATCGCTTATCAGCACGTCCAGGTTCGTTCCCTCGGCGGCGCCGACGGCGATGCTGTTCACTTCGACCAGCGGCACGTCGGTGCTGCCGCCCATGCCTTTCATCGTAATCAGGACGCTGTTGCCGGGATCGATCCCCAATTGCTGTCCGAGAGAGCGGGGTAGGGTTGTGACTTCAGCCCCCGTGTCCAGGACAAACTTTACGGGAACGCTGCGGTTCACGACTCCTTCGACAATAATGAGGCTGCCCTGGCGCTCGAAGGGAACTGTGACCCGAGCGGTTTGCGGCTGCTTGCTCTCTTGTTCGAGCGCCGGCGCGGAAGATTGCGGCGGCGGGACGTACTGGCGTTTTTGCACCTGGTTACGGAATTTTTCCGGGATCGAATAGATGTTGTCGGTGAAGTGGACCGCGCCCGAGTCATCCGTCCAGCGGTAGAATTCCTGGCTATGAGCAGGCGAGAGGCGGAAGGCGGGAGGCGTGAGGAAAGCGAGAAAGACAAGCAATAGGAAGCCGAAAATTCTTATTCCGTTACCTGTTGCCTCTCGCCTCACGCCTTTCGCCTTTTTACGGATACGGATCTTCCATCGCCGCGCGCTTCATCTGCGCGTGGAGATCGACCATGGCGAGCGCGCAGTATTCCATCGAATAGCCGGCGCGGAAATCGACGTTGCCGTCCATCAGCACGCGCTCCAGAATCGTGCGGTTGAAGGCGCCGTGTCCCATCACCTCCGCGCCCGTGTCTCCCAGGGCGTGCGGCTCGAGGTCGGCCTCTTCATGGGTCGAAAAGTAAACGGCTTGCGTTTTGGTTAAACCGTAGTGCGTCGTTAGCGCCTTAAACCATTCCCCGGACCAATAGGAGAGAGATTCTTCGAAGACGTGCAATCCCCAAAGCTCGGCGATCGAGCCGTCCATGAAAATCTTGTGGGTGAAGTCGTTGATCGCGCGCGCTTCCGGCAAAAACGGGTCTTCCAAAATCTCCTGGCGGCTTAATTTCAGCGCTTCGCCCGTCTTCAACAGCACGAGGACGTGTCCCGGAGGCTGGGGCGAGATCAGCTCGTCGGCGATCTTGGCGCAAAGGGGGCCGAGCAGATCGAAGTTGCGGACAAAGAAGGGAAGATGAATGTAGTACGAGACGGCGTTCAGGCCGTTTACTTCGAGGGAAAAGCGGCCCCAGTTTTTGAAGAACCGCCGGATCACCGGCAGGGGCAGTTTACCCGCCCGGAGCTGCGTCATGAACGGGCCGCTTTGGATTTTCTCTTTCCAGTGCGCGTACATTTTGGCGTAAAGATAATCGACGTAGGCCTTGGCCTCGGCAGAAGTCATTTTCTCCCCGGACCGGGGCTCTTTGATGGCGCTCATGTACTTTTTTCCTCCGTGAAGTTCAGCAGGTGAGGCTCCTGTTCGTTTAGCATCGAGCAGTTTTCTTGTCAACATGAAGGAAGAATACGTAGGCCGGGGATAGTGGCGTCGCTCTGCCAAGATTGTCTAGGATTGGAACCTTGCCTGAAGGTCGTCTGCGGTGGGCGCCGGGCGTTCGTGTTTTGCGAATCACCGTGCCATTAACCCATACAAGGCTAGCCCCTGGGTTACGGAATCGAATCCTCTGCCGCAGGCTTGACAGAGCCCTGAGGTAAGGTATCCTTACTTAACGGAGACAAGGTATGCTTGTCAAGAAGACGGTAAAGAATCAAATCACCCTTCCTAAGTCGGTTGTCGATAAAATTCCGCAAACCGATTATTTTGAAGTGAGCCTTCGCGGAGAAGAAATCGTGCTTAAACCGGTTTCTTTTCATGCGACAGGGACGAGGCTGGAACGGGTGCGCGCCAAGATGAAAGACTTGGGCGTAACGGAAAAAGACCTCGATGCGGCGATTCGTTGGGCCAGGAACCGGGCGTCGAGCGATTCCTCTCATACTGCCGGCTAAGCGCTCAAAGTTTTCGGTGGTCGCTTGGTCTTCCGATAATTTCCTGAACTCTAATTTTCAAGATTGACCTTGGAACCTTCTGACCATGGAACCGCCTAGAGCAGATCTACAAACTCGTCCACCGTGACACCGGCCCCGCGGATGAGCGATCGCAGAGTTCCCCGATCGAGTTCTTTGTGGTCTGGAACCGAGAGATGGCGCCCGTTTGGATGATAGAGCACGATGTGGCTACCTCGCTGGTGATGGAAAAGAAAACCTAACTTTTGAAATGCTTTGACTGCTTCACGGCCCGAGATGACGGGGAGTGGGGGCATTAAGCGGCGACGCTGATCTCTACGATATCGGGGGAAGGTATGGGAAGATGCTGGGACTTGCGAACTTCAATAATACCCTCGATCGCCTCCTGGATGTTCTTAAGCGCCTCTTCGCGTGTTTTCCCTTGAGACACACACCCTGGAAGCGAGGGACACTCAGCCACAATGTATCCGTCCTCGCCCTGTGTGAGGGTAACTATGTACTTGTGAGTCATGATTTTCGAAAATACCACAGGATGCGTTAAGCGCGCAATAAGGACGTACGGCACAGATTTCTCTCTTCGCTGAGTAAATCATAGCCGCTCCTGAGGATGTTCACATCGCGCAGCATTTAGGCGAGGGATTTCGACGAAATTTCTTAACGACCTTCGTCAGGCGTCGGGGAGAGATAGATAGACGGTGCTCGATCATTCCGCCAGGCGAGTTAGGGTAGTCGAGATTTATTCGTTTGAGCGTGAGGAGATTGTGGCTAACGGTCTCTGGCTGTTGCGAACGATCATTGCGCGCCCGTACTTTTTTCTCCTTGATCCCCGTTTTTTGTCCGAGAGCGGCTCATTCTATGGAGAGTCCAAGTTAGGCAATCTAGGCAAGTCAGGCACCGAAGCGGCACCGAAGCCTAAATACGATTCACGTACCCAATGCTCCCAGGTTGAAACAAACTAACTTCTTTTTCGTCGGCCGGATTTTTCCCAGGCTTTTTTATCCCTGAGGACGATCTCGACAACCTCCTGCCAATTATTCGCGCGAAGACCGGGTAATTCCTCGTTAGTCGAATTAGTAAAAATAATGGTCTTGCGTTTCTCTGACCGCAAGCGCCGAATATTGTCCGGAGAATCTTCGATATAAAGATCGGCACCGACGGCTGCTTTTTCTTGCATTAGACATAGATCCCAGTAAGGAATATCGTGTTTATCGAGCCACTCAATTGTCTGCTGTGCGGCCATTTGATGGAAATACTTGATAAGCAACCGGTGACTGATAATCCGAATTCGGACATGAGCAGCGGATAATTGACGTAACGCCATCGGTGCCCCTGACATCGGCGGCAGGACTCGAAATAATTCACGTTGGGTAACTGCGAAACGGTGTAAGGCATCGTACCCACCTGGTGCCCTGTCGACGCCCCATTCCGGCAGACCCCACGAAACCCGTTCGGGAAGGGATTTCACATCAACACCGAGCCATTCGGCTGCTATAGGCCGTAAGCCTCGGTAGAAGTCGGCGCATACACCATCTAAATCCACACCGAAGACAAAGCGACGATCTGCCATGCGGCTCCTTTCCATGCGCCGGGAGGGTAGACAGGGTTCCGCTTGATTAGGGACGGAGATCCAGTCCGGGCGACGGTGTGGGATCAAAGATGTGACCGGATCGGAAGACCCAGCCGAAGTGCTTTACCAAATGGCCTAAAATAGGGCGAAGTTATGATGACTGTCAAGCCAAAAAAAGGCCAGAGTCGGAAGCCCCTGGGCCTCTGAATTTTAGATTCGTCGCCGCTTGCGGTTCAGGAAAGGTTGTCAAGATTGAAGAATCTGACCCAGCGTGATCCTGCCTTTGTGGATTTAAGTGCAAGAGAAAAAGTGCGAGACTTATGCAACTCAGGCAAACGCCTCGATCCTTCTGTGGTGCGCAGCGAAATATAGATTATCGACAGAAATTCAATTTGGAAAAGGGCAGTCACGAAGTGACGTCCAGAACGGTTTGCGCGTAGTATGTTTAGCGGAAGCATGACCACAGGGGAATACTTAGACACCCCTGAAGGAAAATTAGGGCGCTATCAGTGGCGGTTTCGCCGCCGAGTCCGCCTTGAAATCTCGCACATCGAGCCTCGCGGCAAGAATGCATCCGATGCCGATCAGCTAGCGTTTCAAAAGCAGGTTCTGGAACAGCTTACGAAATTACGACGCCGCGCTTTTCGAGGGCCGACGGTGCTAAAGATGTCCCTGAACACGACGAATAGGACGCCTAGCCACGTTCAAACTATCACTAAGAACCTTCTCGACCTGCTCTCGCAACCGTGGGGAGCTCTTGGTACTTCCCGCCGGGGCCTTCTGTACATGGACGATGGGCAAGTCCAGGCGCTTTCTGTATCCTGCCGACACGGGCAGTTAAAGCCGCGAATAGCTATCACAGCTATGCCCCTCCGCTTCTTTCTAGCAGATCTCGATCTTGCGATGCATGCCCGGACCGAACTGGCAAGCGAAGATGACACGCAGCCTCATGCCTATAACGATGATGCTTTTGAGGATCTACGGAATCTCGTGCGAAATGCGAAGATAGAACGCAAACACTTCGGCTAGGAAACATATAACGCTATTCTTGATTTTCGACGCCACCAGGCACAGAAGCAGTTGCTCGGCGGCTCGCGCATCTCCTTAGCAGCTCTTGGCTACCTCTTTAAGGTTGTTGGAGTACAGCTATCCAAGAAGGATTCAGTATTGGACGATCTTTACACGGCATGGGAATCAATGTTTCGTAGTACACCGCTCCGCATACTTCTAGCGGAATTGCCACAACAGAAAGGCTCCTCTAATCTTTACAGGCATCAGGTTGAAGAAAAGTTCCGCGAATTTCAGGACGAGTTTTCATGGATTGTAACACCCCTCCGTATTCCCGTTGCCTTAGAGGTAGTTATTAAACCGCCACCGCTATCCCGAACGCGCGGAGTTCACGATCTGGACAATATTCTACGCGACTACATTATCCCGAAAACTGTTGACGTGTTGCAGCCACCGTCAGATCTTTTATGGACCATCAATCTAGACGCATTAAAGAAGCGCAATCCTCAGATCTACAATGATTGGAAACGTCGTAAAAAACGACTTCCCGCATCTACACGTGTTGGTGTCACGAGGTACGAAGTGTGGAAATTGCCGCGGGCGAATAATGACCAATCACGAGGGTTTGTTAGTGTGGCGGTTGTTGCGGACATGCCGCCGGTAGACGACATACTCGACCATTCGATGAGACTATTGAGCGTTGGGAGAAGCAAATTGACTGACATGTGCAGATTCTTGGTCGATTCGTCGATTTGAATTCGAGGTCTTTGAATTTTACGTTTTGCTCTGGCGCGAGACTATTGCAAAAGAGGGGTGAAAGGTATCTGATTTGAATCAAATAGGCGCTCGTGAGGGATGGTGATTATGAAGATGAATATTCGGAAAGTTTTGAATGCGCTTTGTTTAGCCGGCGCGGTGGTTCTTGCTTTGGGCGAGATGGCTTCCGCAGCTCAGAGCGGTAGCGGCTCTCAAACCGCCAAAGCGATTTTTGCCGGCGGGTGTTTCTGGTCCGTGGAGCGCTTCTTCGACAAAGTCGAAGGCGTGGTTGCGACCGTGTCCGGCTTCACCAGCGGCACCAAAAAGAACCCGACCTACAACGAGGTCGTTGCCGGCGGCACCGGCCACGTGGAATCCGTGCAGGTTACCTACGATCCGAAAAAAGTCAGCTACGATAAACTGCTCGACGCTTTCTGGCACAACATCGATCCGCTCACGCCCAACGGGCAGTTCTGCGACTTCGGGGACCAGTATCGCACGGCCATCTTCTATAATGATGAAACACAGAAGCGCCTCGCGGAAAATTCCAAAAAGGCTCTGCAAGGCCGCTTCAAACAACCCATCGCAACCCAAATTCTCTCCGCTTCGGAGTTCTATCCCGCCGAGGATTATCACCAGGACTTCCACATCAAAAATCCGACACGCTATGAGCGCTACCGCATTGGCTGCGGCCGCGACCAGCAGCTCGCTAAAATTTGGGGAAGTCAAAAATAAAATAGGCGCGCGGCGTTAGGCACTAGTGTAGTGTCTCACGCTGTTGGCACCTTATCCTAAGTTCGACAGGCGAAA
>CAYOJC010000110.1:0-15613 GCA_964404195.1 uncultured Syntrophobacteraceae bacterium | reverse complement strand
TTCGCTCGTTGCCCCGAGAGGTGACGTGATAAAGCGCTCCATCGTATTCAATCCTCAATGGCCGAGCCATAGCAACCGAAACTAGGACAAGAAATACTGATTGTCAAGAGTAAAGACTTGACCCCAAAGACGCGCATGTGGAGCGCCACCTGAGCATCGTTGTTGATTCATTTCCGGCGACGCTTTTCAGGACTTCGATAGCGTCACTTCGAACGCGCCGGTGGCGAACTGCACAATCCTGAGCGCGGCGAGAAATCGCCAGACTGCGATCATCGGCAAAAACATCCAGTATTTCCGCGCCACCATCGACAGGACGCGGTTCCGCTCGCCTGAGTCGGTGAGGAAGCGCGCCTCGCCTTCAAATTTCTCACCGCCGACGGATAACCTGACGCGCGGCGTTTTCTTCACGTTGTGCACCCACTGCCGATTCACGTTGCCCGTCGTAAGGTAGATCTTGTCGCCGACGGCGATGAACCAGATCGTTACCTCATACGGCTTCCCCGACTTGCGGCCGTAGTGCGTGAGCTTTAGGGTTTGCTTTCCCGCCACTCGCTTCAGTCTCTCGGCTATTGGCGATTTAATCGGCGGCGGCGTCATTCTTATTTCTTTAGCTCCAGACTCAACCGCCGCAGCAGCGCGTTGAACTGCCGCTGCATGGCGATCATCTGCTCGCGCATGTTGAGCGCAACCTCGGCCCCTTCGAGATTGACTCCCATCTCTTCGATGAGCAGATGCGCGACGCGGATGCGGTCCAGCAGCTCCGGGGGATAGAGCTTCTCGCTGTCGCGCACGACCGGAGCAATGAGACTTTCCTCCTCCAACCGGAGGAGGAATTTTTCATCGACGCCGCAGATATCGATGACTTCGGTGATTCGAAGATATCTGCTGGCCATAGCTCGCTCTCGTCCTAGAGGCGCAAGTCCTTGCGCACGTCTTCGGTGTAAGCCTGATCGATTTTCTCGACGGCTTCGCTGGCGACGCCGTCCTTCGGCACCTGGACCATCAAGCGCAAATACAAATCTCCCGCCGGCGATTTTCCGTGCGCGGGCACTCCCTTGCCTTTGACGCGCAGGAGTTGGCCGCTCTGTGCCCCCGGCGGAATTTTTACTTTTACCGGCCCGGTGGGTGTCGGCACTTCGACCGTCGCGCCACGGACCGCTTCTCCCACGGTGATCGGCACATCCATCGTCAGGTCTCGCCCCGAGCGCGTGAGAAAAGGGTGCGGCCGGATACGCGGCGTTATGTAGAGATCGCCCGGGGGACCGCCACGAACACCTGCTTCGCCCTTGCCGGGCACGCGAATTCGTTTGTCCGGATCGGCTCCCGGCGGTATGTTTACGCGAATCGTTTCCGGTCGCATCGCCCCCGTGCCGTCGGGGCGCTGCAGCGACAGCGCCGTTTGAAAGCCGCGCACCGCGTCGAGAAAATCGATATCCATCGCCGCTTCGATATCCTGTCCCGGGATTGGACCGGTTCGCGCCTGGCCGCGACGTCTCCCGAACATGCCTCCGAGATCGCCGAAGATGTTGCCGAGATCGTTCATGTCGAATTCCTGCGCGCTGAAGCCGCCGCCGGCACCGGCGCGCGCGCCCCCGCCCGCCCATCCGCCCGTGCGGGAAGCTTGCTCCTGCCACTGGTTGTAGGTCCGAGCTTTTTCTGCGTCGAATCCCGAGGCCAGTCCGGCCGCGCCGAACTCGTCGTAGAGCTTGCGCTTCTTGGGATCGCTCAGAACGTCGTGAGCGCCGGCAATTTCCTTGAACTTGGTTTCGGCCTCTTTGTTTCCCGGATTGATATCGGGGTGATACTTGCGCGCGAGCTTCCGATAGACCTTGCGGATCTCGTTCTGGGATGCGCCGCGGTTCACTCCCAAGATCTTGTATAAGTCGCGTTCGGCCATGCCTGTAAAGATAATGCTAAACGGGCGAGTTGCAAGGGGAAAAGATTAGGTTCGATCTAATTGTTTCTTTTGGGCAAGAGGAGAGCCATGAGCGCGACGCTGATAAATGAGAGAATGCCGAGCATCCAGAAGATGTTTGCGATGGTCGTGGCGACGAGCAGCAGGCCGACCACCGTGGTGGAAACGGTCTTGGAGACCTGTTGGATCAAGCGGTCGAAGGAGATGATGCCGCCGCGCAGCTCGGCGGGCGCGTTTTGCGTGAGCAGGCTCTTCTGCATCGGCGAGATCACCCCGTTGGCAACGCCGTAGAAAAAGAGCGCGCCGCCGACGAGCCAGAGTCCGGGCAAAAACGGCACGGCGACCAGGGCAAGCCCGCTGATGAGGAAGGCGACAAAGAGCAGCGTGGCTTTATCGCGGCCTGCCGCCAGTCGTCCGGCCTGGCTCGCGGTCAGCATGGCGCCGGCCGAGAAAAACACGTAGAGAAAGCCCGCGGTGGCCGTCGACACCCCGTGCGTGCGCACGATGAAGAGAGGAAAGTAGGTGAGAAAGCCGTAGTCGAGGAAGAATCTCAGAAAGCCGCCGCAAAATGCCACCATGAGGCGCGGATGGCGCGTGAGGCGCAGTATATCTTTCAAATACTTCCAGTTGTCGTCGTGCTGCGTTCCTTTAGTTTCGGGCATCCAGAGGAGGCAGCAGATTCCCATCGGAACGGCGAAGAAATAAAGCAGGAACGGCCAGAACCAGGCGATTGCCGCCAGCAGCCCGCCGAGCGGCGGCAAGATGAGATAGCCGATGCGATCGACGAATACTTTCAGGCCCTGCCCGCCGATTTCGTAGTCGCCTTCGAGCAGGTCCCCGATCAGGACGATTGTTAGCGGCGTCACCGCGCTGAAGCCGATTCCTTGAATCGCGCGAAATGCGAGCAGCCAGCCGAAAGTCGGCGCGAACGCCATCGCGGCGCCGCTCAGGCCGAAAAGAATGAGGCCCCACGCGAGCAGGTGGCGCCGCCCGTAGAGGTCCGCGATGATCCCGAAGATCGGTGACAGGATGATCGCCGGCCCGGTGTAGACCGTCATGATCCACGCCAACGCGGAATCGCTGATGCCGAAGGGCTGGATGAGAGCGGGAAGCACCGGCTGGATGAAGTTGAATCCCATCATCAGCGCGAGGCTCGAGCCGTAGACGAGCGCGAGCGCCTTGCGCTTTTCCGGCGCCAGCTCGCCCAGGCCGAAGAACGTGGAAACAGAAAGCGCGCGCATGGATGCAACTTAGACGAGCCGAAATTTGGAGTCAATTGACTGTCGAGGACTTCTTTGACTGAGGTGGTGATCCGTAGTAAGGAAGCCTCGACTCGAAGGAGGGCGACTCGATGATTCTGTTGCTCGGACCGGAAGACATCAACGGGCTCATCACGATGGCGCGAGTAACAGCTACGTCAATACGACGGCGGACGTGAAGGCCGAGTTGATGTCGGGTCGATAATCTAAAATGAGCGAGTCCCTCTTGACAGCGGGTAACTATTATATAAATAAATATGGGTGCGAGCGTTCCATCTTGTAAGGAGGAAACATGGATGTAAAAGGAAAACGAGACGAGGTCCGACTTGACCGTCGGACGTTGCTTCTGATGGGCGTGGCGGGTGCCACTGCTCTGGCGGTTGGCAACAGCGGCAAAACTTTGGCAGGCGAGGCAAAGGCGCCGGCGCCGGAGGTGAAAGATGTCGCGATTAAGGAGGGCAAGCCGGTGGATTCGATGATTCCCGGCTTCTCCAAAGTGCGCTTGCGTGAGTTCACGTTTAAGCCTGGAGGAAGGACTAAGGCGACCATGGAGAACCCGATGATCTGCGAATGTTCGCAGGGAACCCTGGAGGTAACCCAGGACGGGAAGAGCTTCACGGCGAAAAAGGGCCATCTCTGGACTTGCAACCAGGGGACGGTGGAGGAAACCGTCAATAAGGGAAAGACTGTGGCCGTGATGCGGGTTTTTGACGTGCTGAAAGGGTAGATACGCGCAAACACGAACAGGAGGCCGACGATGGCAAAATATCTGCTGATCGAATCGAGAGATCCTTTCGACAGCTCGGATTCCGAATATTTCGCCGAGTTGGTCCAGGGGATCGCCAAGCGAGGCAACGAGGCGACCTTGTTCCTCGTACAGAACGGAGTTCTACCCGCGCGCAAGGGGTCGAAGTACAACAGCGTCATCTCCGACCTCATCAAGAATAAAGTGAAAGTCGTCGCCGATCGGTTTTCATTAAAAGAGCGCGGCATACGCCAGTTGGCCGAAGGCGTCGATACTGCGGACACGGACCGGCTGGTCGATTTGCTGCTCGAGCCGGGCACGAAAGCGATTTGGCACTAAGTAGACGGGAGTACTGGAGTGGTGGAGTAATGGAGTCATGTATTTAAAACCCAACACTCCAATACTCCAGTACTCCAATACTCCGTCAGGAAACGGGAGGTAATCATGGCTTCCGGCAAAACAATTACCGTTGCAATCATGGACGCTCCTTACGAGTCGGCGAACTCGACGACCGCCCTCAGGATCGTCCAGTCCGCTCTGGAGAAGGGGAACAACGTCACCGTTTTCGCGTATGAGGGCGCCGTCAATCTGACCATGAAGGCCCAGGCGCCTCATCCGAACCCGGTCAAGGGAACTTCCGTGGAGCAAGAGGCGCATCCGACGACCAAGGATTGGGTCTCCGCGTTGTTCAAACTCGCGAAAGGAAAGGGCATGAAGCTCGATTGGATCAACTGCGGCCTGTGCGTGGACGAGCGCGGCGCCGGCGACTGGGTCGAAGGGCCGCGGCGCGGTGGGCCGAAAGATTTTCTCGACGCGTCGTCGGCGAGCAACGCGACGCTCGTGATTCCGACGAAGTAACGCGAGGAGAAAGCCATGGCGAAAATTTTGAATATCGTTGAAACCGCCTATCGGGGAACTCTGGAAGAGCAGGACGACACGGTTCTCTGGTTGACGCACATGCTGAAGAACGCCGGCGCGGACATCTCGGTTCTCCTGCGCGCGAACGCGGTGAACTACGCGGCCAAAGGGCAGGACGCCTCGGGCCTGCATTTCGGCGAGCTCAAGATGACGCATCCGCCGGAGATCGACAAGGACGTGGAGAAGATGATCCAGAAGGGCGTGTCGATCTACCTGGTCGAAGAAGACGCGCGCGAGCGCGGATTGACCGACGACGATCTCCTCGATGGTCTCAGAAAGATCAAGCGCCAGGGCATCCCGCAGCTTATCGACGAGCACGATCAAGTCTGGCACTGGTGATGGGGAATGGAGTGTTGGGTATTGGTTAGTGAGGGGATGGCCATTACTCCATCACTCCAGTACTCCAATACTCCGGTTTCTTCTCAGTCTTCCGTGTCGCCGAAGTAATCTCTTAGAATTCTCTCTTTGACGTATTCCATGGCGCCGAGGTCCTGGATGATGTCGCCGCCGCTGTCGTAGAAGATGATATCGCCGTCGCGGGTGCGGCCCACGGCCACGAGCCACGCCAGCTCGTGACGGTCCTCCAGCAGATAATTGATCGCCTGGTCGGCCCCCTTGCTCCCGATGATGGTGACTTTGGGCGCCGGAGTTTTCTTGGGCTGGGTCATCGCGGTCCTCCTGTGCGGTGACGAACTATAGCAGATGCCGAATCGAGATTGTAGAGCGACCCTGACCTCTTTGTAAAGGGTCTTTTGGCGGTCTTTTTTGGTGGTGGGATTTATCTCAACTCTAGTTCCGCCAACGCCTCGACGTGAAAGGTGTGCGGAAAGAGATCCACCGGCCGGACGCGCTGGGTTCGATAGCCTCGTTTATCCAACGCGGCGAGATCGCGCGCGAGCGTCGAAGGGTTGCACGAGACGTAGAGAATCTTCTCCGCTCCGAGCGACGCCAGGTCGTCTTCCAATCCTTTCGCGCCCGAGCGCGGCGGGTTGAGAACGATCTTGGAAAACCGCGCGGCCTTTTCGCGCAACTGTCCGGCTGCCGCGGGGACGTGAGAGCGCACCCAACGAATATTTTCCAGGCCGTTTGCCTTACTATTGGTCCTGCCATTCTCGACCGCGCGATGATCGCCTTCGACGGCGACAATGGACCCGGCACGTTTGGCCATCGGAAGCGTAAAATTTCCCGCGCCACTGTACAGCTCCAACACGCGGTCGCCGTCGCCGAACTCGCCCCAGTCGAGCAGTTCGCGCACGAGAGCAAGGTTGCCCGCGCGATTGACCTGGACGAAGACCTCGGCATCGACTTCCATCTTGAGGCCGTCGCCGCAATCGACGGAAACTTTTCCCTCGCCCCAAGCGCGGCGGCAGCCCTTGCCGAAGAGAACGAGGCCCGCGACGCCGCTATGCGAATCGAGAAACCGCGCGCTTGCAGCGTCGTCTTCGGCGGCAATATCTCCATCGACCTTGCCCACGAGGACGACGTTTGCGTTCGCGTCGCTTTCGACGATTTCCACTTCGACGATCCGGGACTTCAGTTCGCCGAGCCAGTCTCTCGCGTCTGGCAGGCGGAGGTCGGTGTTTGTCGTCGCGACGAGACAGGACGCGATTTCGATCACGTCATGGCTGAACGCCGGGTGAAAGCCGAGGCGGCCGTCGCCGCTCCTATGGAGACGAATACGGCGGCGGTAGCGATATTCCTGCGGCGACGGAATGATCGACAACAGCTCGTATCCTTCGATCTTGCCGATGCGGCGGAGCGCATCCTCGACGTTTTTCGCTTTCGCACCGAGCTGCGCCTCGTAGCGGATCATCTGCCACGGGCAGCCGCCGCATGCGCCGACGTACGGGCAGGGTGGCGTCTGTCGATCCGCCGACGGCCGGATCAGACTCGCCAGCTCGCCGACGGCGTAATTCTTTTTCTCCTCGACGATCAGAATCTCCGCTTCGTCTCCGGGTACGGCCAGCGGGACCATGATCACACGCCCCTCGCGCCGTCCGACTCCGTACGGCCCGTAGGCGAGCGAATCTATTTTCAAGCGGATGGTATTCGTGGCATTCATCTGAACCCGCGTGTTATAAAACAATCGGCGAATGGAATAGGAGCCATTATAAGGAATCGGCCGCAACATGAAAGTCCTTCACGATCCGCGCCTCGCCAAAGGCATCGACGAGTTCAACGAACGGCTTTTCTTCGAGTGCCATGAGACGCTGGAGGAGATCTGGCTCGAAGAGCATGGGGAGGACCGTCTTTTCTATCAAGGGCTGATCCAGGTCGCCGCGGGCTATCTCAAGTGGGAGCAGGGAGTTCTGATCGGCGCGATCAAACTCTGGCGCAGAGGATTGGAGAAGCTCGACGGCTTTCCCGCGATTCATCTAGGAGTGGATCTGGGCTCCTTCACGCACGAAGTCAAAGCTCACCTGGCAGTGGTCGAGGCGGCGCATGCGCGAGGAGAAAACGCCGTGAAGCTGGCAGTTCCGGTTTTGTCCCAGCACGGTACTGAGAGTGTGTGAAAAAATCGCCGATCGCCCTTCGACCTTTCGAGGGGCCTCAGGGCAGGCCCCCTCGACAGCCTTTAGTCCCGAGCCTGTCGAGGGGTTAGGACGAACGGCTAAGTAGGGGCGGTTCGCGAACCGCCCCTACAGCTTTCATCGATGTTATCCCGTTCGTGGTGAGCTTGCCCTTCGAGAACCTCAGGGCCGTGAGTCAATTCGAACGGTCGAACCATGAACGAATTTTTTCACACACTCTGAGAGGAGAGAACAGTAGGAAGTATGCAGTAGGCGGAAAACAGCGACCGACTCTGTGCTGCATACTGCTTTCTGCTTACTGCCTACTTCACCGAAGATGATCCGCCTGGTCGAGATTCATAAGACGTTTAAGCAGGGAGCGAGCCAGGTCACGGCGCTGGCCGGTGTGTCGCTTCACATCGCCAAAGGCGAATTTGCGTCGATCATGGGACCCAGCGGGTCGGGGAAGAGCACGCTGCTCCATCTCATCGGTGGATTGGATCAACCGACGCACGGCGATGTGGTGGTCGAGGGCAAGGTGATCTCTCAGATGGGAGACGACCAGGTGACGCTCTTCAGGCGCGAGCGGATCGGCGTCATCTTTCAGTTTTTCAATCTGCTGTCGACGTTGACTGCGATCGAGAACGTGGCGTTGCCGGCGATTCTTGGAGGCCGAGCGGAGGCCGAGGCCCGCGCCAAATCGGAAGCGCTTTTGGAGCGCGTCGGCCTCTCGGCCCGAGGAAATCATCTGCCCGAAGAGCTCTCCGGCGGCGAGATCCAGCGCCTCGCCATCGCGCGCGCGTTGGTTTTCAATCCGCCGATTCTCCTCGCGGACGAGCCCACCGGGAATCTCGATTCCAAGACGGGCGGCGCGATTTTGCAGTTGATCCGCGACATCAACCGGCAGGAAGATTGCACCGTCGTCATGGTGACGCACGACCGCGAGGCCGCCGCCGCCGGCGACCGGGTGATCCATCTCAAGGACGGATTGATCGAAGAGGGGAGCGTCTGATGTTCCGGCTGCTGCGCTATCTCAGCCTGCGCCACTTTCTGCGCCACCGCCTGCGAACGTTCCTGACTATTCTCGGCGTTGTCCTCGGCGTCGCGGTGATCGTCGCGATCGCGCTCGTCAACCGCACGCTCGTCGGCTCTTTCCAGCGCACGATCGAATTGATTGCGGGCAAGTCCGTGCTGCAGGTGGAAAACGGCGAGAGCGGATTTAAAGAATCGCTTTTTCCGGCGATCCGCGACACCGCGGGCGTGCGCGACGCCGCTCCGGCGGTGGATGGATTTCTTCCGCTGGTCGGAATCAAAGGCGAGAAACTTTATATCTACGGCGTAGATTTCCTGGCCGACTCTTCGATCCGCGAGCACGAGTTCGTCGGCGGCGCCTTCGAGCTGGAGAGCGCGCTCGACTTTATCGCCCGGCCGGACTCGATCGCGCTGACGGAGTCTTTCGCGCGGCGGCTCGGTCTGCGCGCGGGCTCTACGATTCGTCTTGCGACGAGCCGGGGCGTGCACGATTACACGGTGCGCGCGCTCCTCCGCGAGCAGGGGGCGGCGAAAGTCTTCGGCGGAAATTTCGCTTTGATGGATTTGCCCGTCGCTCAGATCTCGCTCGGGAAGGAGGGCAAGCTCGACATCGTCGACCTGACGGTCGAAGAGGGCGAGCGCGTCGAGACGGTGCGGCAGCGGATAGAGAGCCGGCTCGGCGGCGCGGCGCAGGTCCAGCGGCCGCGCGAAAGAGGAGAACAGATCGAGTCGCTCATGACCTCGTTCCGCGTCGGACTTTTCTTCGTGAGTCTCGTTGCGTTGTTCGTCGGCTTCTTTCTCATCTACAACACCGTTTCCGTCTCGGTCGTCCAGCGCAAGCGCGAGATCGGCACGCTGCGCTGCCTCGGCGTGCTGCGCCGGCAGATTTTGTCTTTGTTCGTCATGGAGGCGCTGGCGATCGGTTGCGCGGGTTCGATCGCGGGAATATTCACGGGAATCCTTCTCGCGAATTCGGCGCTGCTGGTCGTCGGCCAGACGGTCAACAGCCTGTTCTTTCAGCTCGATGTCGGGAACGGCGCTTTCGCTCTGCGGGAGATCTGGATCGGCCTCGCCGTCGGCATGGGAGTTTCCGTTCTGGCGGCAATCTACCCGGCCTGGCAGGCGACGCGCGTGACTCCGCTGGAAAGCTCGCGCCAGGCGGTTTGGAGACCGCGCTCGCGGGGAACGTCGCGCGCTTCGCTCGCGGGCCTCGCGCTTCTCATTGCGGCTCCGGCGCTTGCGGCGATCTCCTTTGCCGGAGCCACCGGAGTCGAAAAGTTCACGATCGGCGTCGTGGCGATGATGCTCTTCCTGCTCGGCCTTTCTTTTCTCGCGCCGCTGTTTGTTTTCTGGTGGGCGGGAATATTCTGGCATTCCGTTGCGCGACTACCGAAGGTTTCGGGATTTTTGCGCAATGAAGCGCGGCTCGGCTGCGACAGTCTCCGTCGCGCACCGGGACGGTCGGGCATCACCATCGCGACTCTCATGATCAGCCTCGCGGCCATTTTCACGGTCGCGGCATTCGTCACCAGCGTGCGCGAGTCGCTGCTTTTATGGGTGGACCGCATGGTCACGGCGGACTTGGTCGTGCATTCGGGCGCAAAGACCGCCGGGCCGCTCAACGTTCCGTTGAAGGAAGAGCTAGGCGCGAAGTTCGCGGCCGTGCCCGGCGTCGCCGTCGTGGACTTCTACCGCTTGATCCGCTCGAACTACGAAGGCAGGCCGATCATGATCGAATCCTTTTCCGCGCGGCGCTCGGCGCGCGTCCGGACCCTCCCGATGATCGCCGGAGACGGCGCAGCGGCGCTCGGACAAATGGCCGCGGGTGAGGGAGTGATCGTGAGCGAGAGCCTCCGCGACAAATTCGGTAAAACGGTAGGAGATGTCATCCGGCTTTCGACGCCGTCAGGGAGCGTCTCTTTTAAAATCATCGGCGTCTACGTCGATTACACGTCCGACTCCGGCAGCGTGCTGATCGAGCGCGAGATCTACAAAAAACTCTGGGGCGACGATCTGGTGGACGCCTTCGATTTATGGCTGGCGCGCGGCGCCGACCCGCAGGCGGTCATCGATCGGATCAACCGCGACCACGGCGAGCAGTACCAGCTTTTCGTCAGCACGCACAAGGAGCTCAAAGACAACGTCATTCGGCTGATGGAGCAATCGTTCAGCGTGAATTACGCCGTGGAGATCGTCGCGGTGGTGGTGGCGATCTTCAGTGTCATCAACACGCTGCTTGCGTCTATATTGGACCGCACGCGCGAGATCGGAGTCCTGCGGGCGATCGGCGCGACCAACAAGCAACTGCGCGGCATGGTGATGGCGGAGGCGGGGTGGATCGGATTTTTAGGCGGCGTTCTCGGTCTCTTCGCCGGCGCGGTCATGTCGTACCATCACGTCGTCTACAACACCAGGTTCCTCACCGGCTGGACGTTTCAATACTACTATCCCGCCGGAGTCGCCATCCTCGCTCTCCTCGGGTCCGTCGTTTTATGTCTTCTCGCCGGCTATCTCCCCGCCAAGCGGGCGGCGTCGATTCCGATCGTCTCCGCGATCGGGTATGAATGAGATTCTAGACGCCCCGCTGCGAGTCAGCTTCAAAATTGTGCAAAACTCCCGGTCATTGTCAATTTTTGTTCAGTTGGTTCGGCTTGCGATGAAAAAATTCGTGAAAAACAGGGAACTTAAAGCACAACGGTCACTTGGTACGCATGTTGCGCATACTTTGAAGCCATGGAATCGGAACTTCAGTACGTGGTCTCTCTGGTTGTATTGATGTTGGGTGTCTTGTGGATCTCTTCCCCGAAAAAAAGTCCACAGAACCCACGATACGATCATTGAGCTCACGCAACGCGAGCGAGTGCGAGGTCAGTTAACCGGCTTGCCGATCCGGTCTCAACGGATTTTCCCCCCACTGCTATCCCACGACCAATAGATCACGAATACCTTTCCTTTCCGGTCCTCGTCCATCACGATCCAAAGAGCGGTCAGTTGGTCAACCGCCGTTCGACGCTCCAGCGCGCCCAGGCGAGGAGCAGCGCCGACGCCCCCAGCATGTAAACCACGTCCCAGAGAAGAACCGGCGAGGCTTCGCCGTTAAACGCCGCGCGCGCCAGCCGCACCGGATGGAGCAGGGGCAGGACTTCGCCGACCCATAGCCACCCGGCTGGCAGGCGTTCTTTGAGCGGGAAAAAAACGTCGGAAAAAAGAAACAGTGGCGTCAGGAACAAGGTGAAATAAAAGCTGAACAGATCGATGTTCGGGATTCTTAGCGAAAACGCGATCCCGATCGCGGCGAAGAGCAGTCCGGTCAAAGGAATCAGCGGCAGCGCCCACAACGCGGAGGGCAGCGGCGCCAGTCCGGCTACGGCGACGACGGCGAAGAAGCAGCCGCCGTATATGCCGGCGCGGGTGATCGCCCACAAGACTTCGCCCGCAAGCACGTCGTCGGGCTCGATCGGCGTTGTGAGCATGGCGTCGTAAGTCTTCTCGAAATTGAGCCGGACGTAAATGTTGTACGTCACCTCGAAGCTCGCGCCGTTCATCGCCGCGACGCAGACGAGGCCGGGGACGATAAATGCGAGGTACGAGGTTCCGGCCATCTCGTTGATGTAAGCTCCCAGCCCGATGCCGATGGAAACCAGGTACAGCACCGGCTCGAAGAAATTCGGCAGGATGTTCCACTTCCACGTGCGGCGGTACATCGCCGCGTCGCGCCGCCAGACGGCGAGCGCGTGCGGGAGCGAAAGGCTCATCGGCCCGCCTCCAGGGTGGTTCCGGTGAGAGCCAGGAAGACGTCTTCGAGATTCGTCGGCCGCACCGCGAGCGGCCGGTGCGTCTCGCGGTCGTGACGGCGAATCCGGTCGATCAGCGGCGCCGAGTTGTCCAGGTAGAAGGTGACACGGTTGCCCATGCGCAAGCGGCGCGGCGCACTGCCCGCGCCGTCGATCAGCGCCGATTCGTCCTCAGGAGAACAGTCCAGCTCCACCGCCTCCGGCGCGAGATGCGCGGCGATGAGGTCGGCGGGCGATCCTTCATCGACTACTTTTCCGGAGGAGACGATGGCGACGCGGTCGCACAGCCGTTGGGCTTCGTCCATATAATGCGTGGTGATCAGGACCGTCGTGCCCGCCGCACGCAGCTCGCGTATGCGTGACCAGAGCGCCAGGCGCACCGCCGGGTCGAGGCCCGTGGTCGGCTCGTCGAGTATGAGCAGCTCCGGCCGGTTCATGAGCGAGAGCGCGATCGCGAGGCGCCGCTGGAAGCCGCCCGACAATTGCTTCACCGGGACTTTCGCGTGCGAGCCGAGATCCAAGAAAGCGATGACTTCGGCGATGCGGCGCGAGAGCTCCGGCTCGCGGAGCAGATGGTAGCGGCCGAAGACGCGCAGGTTCTCCTCGGGCGTGAGCGCCTCGATGAGCACGTTCTGCTGGAGCGTGACACCGAGCCGCGCGCGCACGGCGCGCAGGTTTTGCGATATATCGAGGCCGAAAACCTGAATCGTCCCGCCGCTCGGGCGCGTCACGCCGTAGATCATACGCAGCGTGGTGGTTTTTCCCGCGCCGTTCGGACCCAAAAGGCCGAAGCAAATTCCCGCCGGGACGTCGAGGCTCAAGTTATTCACCGCCGGCCGGTCGCCGAAGTTTTTTGAAACGGTGCGAAGTCGAACGATCATGGCGTGTGAAGTTAGGGTTATAAAATTCTGCCGGGAAGTTTCTGCTCGACGATGGACGCGGGACGGACCACCATCGCGTACAGGCATCCCGTTACTAATAGAACTACAACCAATCCCCAAAGCAAGTGGTTGTAGCTGTGAGTGCGGTCGTAGACGGCGCCGGCGGTGACCGGGCCGATGACGGCGCCCCATGTTTGCACGAAGCTCATCGTCCCGCGGATCTTGGCGAAATTTTTGCGGCCGAAGAATTCGCCGACGGTGGACCAGTTCACGGGAAACGTAGATTCAACCACGGTGAACAAAGGAAGAAAAATCCAGATCCGCCATTCCTCCTCCGCGTAGATCAGAAACAGCAACCCTACGACGGCGATCATCATACAGGCGGCCATGAGCTTCGGCTTGTTGAAGCGGTCCGCCATCCAACCGAATATCATGTGCGACGGCAAGCTCAGGAAAGCCTGGACCCCCAAAAGAAAGGCGGCGTGCTGCTCGCTCATTCCTTTCCAGACCATCAAGGGAACGTAATGAACATTGATCGCGCTAAGCGCCACGATGCGCAGTCCGGTCGCTATCGTCAGCAGCCAAAACGCCGCGGTGCGTATCGCGTCGGACAGCGTGAAATTCACTTCCTCTCGACGGGCTGCGTCGTGCGCGCTCGGCAGACCGGCGCCTGAGGAAAACGGCGGATCGCCGTCGGGGCGAAGACCCATGCTTTCCGGAGAGCGGCGCACAAAAAGCGCCAGCGGCAGCCCGATCAGCAGGAAAACAATTCCGTTGCCGAACGCGGCGGTTCTCCATCCCCAGGTATGGATCGCCTGCGCGAGCAAGGGCGTGAGCAGAAAGCCTCCGAGGCCGATGGAGGCGCTGACCACGGCCATCGCCATCGTCCGCTTGCGAATGAACCAGGTATTGGCGATGACCATCGGCGCGTCCATGAATCCGGCCTGAAAGGAAAGCGAGACGACGCCCATATAGACGATGAGCAGGGCGAGATAGCTATGCACGCCTGAGAGCACCATGTGGCCGATGCTCGTCATTATGATCGCCGTCATGATAAGCGGACGCGGTCCGTAACGGTCCAGGAAATAACCGGCGACCGGACTCTCGAAGGCGCCCTGCGCGCGCGCGAGAGAAAACACCAGCGAAGTTGCCGCCCGGCTCAGACCCAAGTCCTGGCTCAATGGGAGAAAGAAAACCGAAAATCCATAGTAGTAGAGACCGCCGCCCAGTATGCGCAGGGCGGAGCCGATGGCGATCATGCGCCAGCCGTAGAAGAGGCGGGAGAGTGTCGTGAACATTTTAACTGATGGAAGATTGAGGGTAGCCGACGGTCGGTAATTCTGCAAACGTTTGACCTGCACCTGCCGTCCGTCCGGGTGTCTCTCTCCGGCCCGATGCAAGCCCTTCGGGACCTCAAATGGCAAATCTCAAATCGCAAATCTGAGATTTGAAATCTGCGATTTGAAATTCCGAGCGAAGCGAGGATACCCTGCGCAAGCAAAGATATTATGGTAGCATCCAGGCTTGGGCGATCATCGAAGAGGTGGCAGCGTAAACAGAACAGGAGGGCTCAGCCATGCCGTTGGTGAGAATCTCGTTGATGAAGGGAAAACCAGAAGGATTCGGTAAGAAAGTCGGCAACGCGGTCTATCGGACGATGATGGAAACCATCAACGTTCCGGCGAAAGATAATTTTCAAATCATTACCGAGCACGACAAGAACGCGTTGATCTACGATCCGAGCTATCTCGACATCCCGCGCTCGGATGGAATTATTTTCATTCAGGTCACGCTCAACGAAGGACGCACGGTCGAGCTGAAGAAATCCTTCTACAAAACGCTGGCGGAGCGGCTGAACAAAGAATTAGGCGTGCGCATGGAAGACGTGCTCGTCAGTCTGGTGGAAGTCAAAAAAGAAAACTGGTCGTTCGGCAACGGCATTGCGCAGTACGCCTGAGAGCGCGAACCGAGAGAGGGGAGCGGTATGCTGAAAGAATTCAAAGAATTCGCAATGCGGGGGAGCGTCGTCGATTTGGCCGTGGGCGTCATTATCGGCGGAGCTTTCGGTACGATCGCAAAGAGCCTGGTCGACGACGTGTTGATGCCGCCGATCGGCCTACTTCTGGGAGGCGCCGATTTTTCCAACCTTTTTCTCGTCCTCAAGCACGGCGCGAATCCCGGACCGTACGATAAGTTGGCCGACGCGAAGGCCGCTGCTGCCGTGACGATCAACTACGGTCTCTTTATTAACTCGGTGATCAGCTTTGTGCTCGTTGCCTTCGCGGTCTTTCTCCTGATCCGGACTGTCAACCGGCTGCACCGCCGGGAGGACACCCCGGTGGCCACCAAGGAGTGCGGTTACTGCGCGTCGCTCATTCCGATCAA
The DNA here is from genome assembly GCA_964404195.1 of uncultured Syntrophobacteraceae bacterium. Lineage (GTDB taxonomy): Bacteria > Desulfobacterota > Binatia > UBA9968 > UBA9968 > JAJPJQ01. The sequence goes on along the minus strand of CAYOJC010000110.1, from coordinate 174 downwards.
AGCCACGCGCTGTCCTCACTGCACGTCGCAACTCGAAACCGGATCGTGAGGGAACCAACCCGTCAGGCTACTAGTGTAGTGTCTCACGCTGTTGGCACCTTATCCTAAGTTCGACAGGGGAAACGGAGTCTGCCACCACGAAGGACACGAAGAGCACGAAGGAAGAAAAAATCA
>CAYOJC010000109.1:0-16004 GCA_964404195.1 uncultured Syntrophobacteraceae bacterium | reverse complement strand
CGTTTCGCCTGTCGAACTTAGGATAAGGTGTCAACAGCGTGAGACACTACACTAGTAAATAAGGTCCGATGCCGAGATCAGGATGATCAGCTCGCGAGGTGCTCGCGCAGCACCGCGACGATGCGCTCAGCGGCTTGGCCGTCCCAAAGCGGCGGAGCAGCCAGCGCTGGAGGAGGGCATTTTAGAATCCGACCGGCTTCTTTGACGATGGTGACGGGGGACGTGCCGATTACGCGATTGGTCCCGAGAGCGACGGTCACCGGGCGCTCTGTATTGTTGCGCAAAGTGAGACAGGGAATATTGAGGAAAGTGGTCTCTTCCTGGATCCCTCCCGAATCCGTCAGTACGATCCGGGCGCCGGAAACCAGCGACATGAAATCCAGATAGCCAAGCGGATCCAAACAATATAGCCCTCGACCCGTGACGCGTTCACAGTCGAAACGAAGGCTTGACAACGAGCCATTAAGAGACTCAAGCCGTTTGCGTGTGCGCGGGTGGACCGGGAAAATGATCGGCAGACGTTGGGCGACTTCCGCAAGCGCCTTCATCAACGTCTGCAACGTCTCGGCTTCGTCCACGTTCGAAGGACGGTGCAGCGTGACCACCCCATACTCGCCTCTCCTCAGACCCAGCTTCTCGTGGACCGTCGAGCATTCCCATAGATGGCGCGACTGCTGCAGGGAGTCGATCATGACGTTACCGACAAAGAAAATCTTTTTTGCATCGATGCCTTCGCGCAGCAAATTTTGTTTGCCGCTCTCTTCGGTGACAAAGAGATAGTCCGAAAGCACGTCCGTCACCATCCGATTGGTCTCCTCGGGCATCGTCCGGTCAAAGCTGCGCAGTCCGGCCTCGACGTGCGCCAGCGGAATCTGGAGCTTTGCGGCGGTGAGGGCGGCGGCGACGGTCGAATTGACGTCTCCCACGACCACGACAAGATCGGGGCGCTCCTTCTGCAAAATAGGCTCGATGCGTTCCATAACCCGCGCCGTCTGTTGAGTGTGCGAGCCCGAGCCGACGTCGAGGCAGTAGTCCGGCACCGGAAGGTCCAGCTCGCGGAAAAAGACATCGAAGAGCTGGGGATCGTAATGCTGCCCCGTATGGATCAAAAGAGATTGAATCGGCAGAGCGCTGCGCCGATTGAATCTCCGGATCGTCCAAACAATCGGAGCGATCTTCATGTAATTGGGCCGCGCGCCGCTTACTAAAATAATTTTCACGGTATTCTTCCTCGCGTTATTATTCCTAAGGTATAAATCTTACGATGCTCGGCCCTAAACACTTGCTGACGAACAAAGGCAAGCGCTGCCAAACGGCAATGGCCCACTTGAATTTGGCATTCGCAGGGCTGAGATCCGGCAGCGGGCCGCCGTTCGATACCCAGTAATGCCAGTGCAGCGGAACCGGCCGCGCTCCCCATTGTTCCTTGAACTTGTAAGTGCCGCCGCCCGGAGTGGAGCGCCCGAAGTCGAAAATCCTAAAGCCTTGCTCGCAACCGTATTTGAGCGCGGCGCTGTAAAGGAGCATGTTCGGGGCCAGGCGGTTATAACGCCGATCCGAGGACGCCCAAGGTATCTCCAATACGCGCCGAAAGGCATACAAAAAGCCCGCCGCAATGGGTCGATCTTTCAGGTAAACGACGCCGATCCGAGAGCTATCCGGAAAGGATTTCAAGATTTCCGAGAAAAAAGCCTTCCCGTAGACGGGCGTCCCGAGATCGCGCATGTTTCTTGAAAAGACGGAATAAAAATCCTCCAGCACATCGTCTCTGCCAAGACGGAAAGCCATTCCTTCTTTTTCGGCGCGCCGGATTTGGCTGCGCAGCTTCGCCGGGAATTTGCTCCAGAGCGCGTCGAACGCGTCGGGAAGCTGCAGGCGCATGGAGACCTTATGCTGTTTGTCCGGCCATTGGAGACCGGAGAGCTGCCCGTGCCGGAGCTCGATATGATCGGCGGAAAACTTCTTCGCCAACTCCACGGCGCGCGCCAATAATGCATCCCGTGAGGCGTCATCGTCCGCCAGGACGCCGCCGTAATTAACGAAGGGCAGGGAAACCAGGAAGCGACCAAAGAGCCGGCTCGAAAGACATACCAAAGGCAAAACCCCGCGAATCCGTCCCAGCCGATCCTTCGACGTCAAGTAGAAAGTGCGGTGTCCGAAGACTCCCTCGATGATAAGTCTCCAAGCCATCAAGTGATAGCCGGTAGCTTGAGGATGTCCCATGACATACTCGTCCCACTCGGCACGACTCGATGACGCCTCTTCCACCTCCGTCTCAGGCTGCATCGCTCTTCAAGGTGGTCGCATATACGCTCAAACTTTCCGCATAGACCTCTCGGATCGGGGCGAAGGAGAAGTTCGCCAGCAAGCTCCGCAGCTTCCCTTCCATTCGAGCCAAATTCGTATAATGACGAAAGCGGCTTATCCAACCCGCTTGGATCCGCGGCTGATCAAGATCGATTTCCCACGGGTGAAAGTAAACGACGGCCGGCTGCCCTTCCTGGCGGTTAAGGTAGAGTAAGGCGAGATGAGTCACTGCATAGGGCAACAGTCTGAAGTATCCGCCGCCGGCGACCGGAACGTTGAGCCCCGCAATTCGGAGCGTCGAAAGAGGAACTTCAGCGATGGGCAGATGTCCGTTCCCGTTCAAAATATGAAAGAACCGTTTGTGACCGGGTATCCCATATCGATCGTGGCGTATGGGAAAGATACTCGAATCGTACTGAAACCCTTCCTCCGCCAAAATATCAAGGGCCCAAAGGCTTTCCGCCGTGATCGAATAGCTCGCGGCGCGGTACCCCATAATGGATTGACCGATGATATCCTCGACGATTTTCTTGGATCGCCGTGTTTCCTCGCGGAACTGGTCCTGGGTCTGGGTATAAATAAGCCGATGCGAATAGCCATGTGACGCGACTTCATGGCCACGTTTTGAGATGATCTGGATCAGAGTCGGATTATGTTCGGCAACCCACCCTAAAACAAAAAAAGTGGCCTTTACATGATATTCATCCAGAAGATCCAGAACGCGGTAGGTATTTCTTTCCACCCGGCTCTCGTATCGATTCCAATTCTCGAACCGGACGGACGTCTCGAACGCGGAGACCTGGTAGTAATCTTCAACGTCTATGCTCAGTGCATTCAACATACGATTGGGTGAGATCCTTGTAGGTAAAAGCGGCGCGCGGCCGACGATCAAGCCAGCCAGAAAAGAATCCAGTCCGGCCTGAGGCTACTCATTGGCAGGAAAAATGACCGCCGCAGCATGCTGCTGCCGGCCGAAAGTCCAAAAGCCGACACCGTTGAGGGTAACGATATTTCGGCGTGCGATATTGCGCCCCGGCCGGTGGAAATTTATCGGGAGCCGTGCCTGAGAAGAACCGTTTTAAGAGTCTCGAAGATGATCTGCAGATCGAACAGCGCGGAAATATTCTTCATGTAATAGAGATCGTAGTGCAATTTCTCGATCGCGTCCTCTTCGCTGTCTCCATAGGGATAGCAAATTTGCGCCCAACCCGTGAGACCGGGTTTAAGCGAAAAGCGAAGATGATAGTAGTTTGATTTTTCTTTCAGCTTGGCAACGAAAAACGGCCGCTCCGGTCTTGGCCCAACAAAACTCATCTCGCCTTTCAACACGTTGACCATCTGCGGAATCTCATCGATTCTGAGCTTACGCAGGACTCTGCCCACGCGAGTAACCCGGAGGTCACTTTTGGACGCCCAGACGGGGCCGGTCCCGGTTTCAGCGTCACTAAACATCGAGCGGAATTTATACAGCATGAACGGCCGCTCGTACTGACCGACCCTTTCCTGACAGTAAATAACCGAACCACGTGAATCCAATTTGATGGCCAAGGCTGTGAGCAGAACGATCGGAGCGGACAAAATCAGGCCAACGATTGAGACCAGAACATCGACGGCTCTTTTGGTGAAAGAGATCCAGCGATTTCGGCGGAATCCCTCCGAAAGAACAAGCCAACTTGCCTGGAGGTCCGTGGTGGGAATCTTGCCCATGACACGCTCGTAGAAACGGTGGCAGTCTTCGATCGGGATACCGCGGAAACGAAGCATAACCAGATCCTGCGCCGGAAAATCGGCGCAGCTCTCCGGACCCTCCACCAGGATTCTATTCACTCCATTGCTCTCCACCACCCGGATCGTGGAATGACGAGGAAAGACGGGCAAACTGATTCGCGTCGGATTACCGTAGGAGAGGACCACTTGCCCCGCTTGATGCCCGATGAAGCCAACGACCTCCATTGCCAAATGCTTCCGACGGTGCAGCTCCTCCGCCACGATTTTTCCAATCGACTGAGTGCCGACGATCAGCACCTTGCCGCAAATTTTACGCTTCTTGAGAATATTCGTAAACTCGACACGCCAGGCAAAAAGGCCGACCCCGATCAGGAGCATCGTCGTGAGCGAAATATCTCGCAAATCCGGCCTGCGTATGACCTGACTCAAGCCGCCTAAAATAAGACAGGTAACGCCGAATCCGCTTACGAGGCGAAGTGCCCACTCTCTTTCAGGAAGGGTCGAATCGATTGAATAAAGATCTGAATAGTAAAAAACAATGATGACCAAAAACCCTACAATACCTCCTTGCAACAGGTATGCAGACCAGTTGACCGCAGGGCGGACTTCGATGAAATCCGCCACAAACCGGACGACCGCCGCGATAACTACCGCCAGGATGAGGTCAACTAAAGGCAGGAGTAAGTGGTAGCCGGAGTAATAACGGTTGAACAGTCTCATCGGTATGGATGTACTTAGATTGTTTCCGCGTAATAATAGTACTTGGAGGTCATGCCCAGTTCCGCGCCGTTCAGGACAATTCCCATGATTTTATCGGACTTGAGGATTTCCATGGCTTCCGATAGACAATCCCGCGGAGTCTTGCCGGCGCGGACGACCATGATGACTCCATCCACTTGCCGGGCTATGACCAACGGATCCGGAGATGAGAGGACCGGCGGTCCGTCAATAATGATCTGATGGTCAGGAAACTTTCGGCGGATCTCATCCATCATCATTCTCATCTTCTCAGTCGCCAGAAGCTCCGCGGCCAGGCCGGAAAATTTCCCGGCCGGAAGAACCTGTAGATTAGGAAGGAAGCTTTCTTGGACGTAGTTTAAGACGTTCTCGTTCGAGCCCGAGTTCAAGTAATCCGTAATCCCGGGACTGCGCTGCATGCCGAAATACTGGTGAATCTGAGGGTTACGCAGGTCGCAATCCATAAGCAGAACTCGCTCTCCATAATCCAGCGACATAACGGTGGCGAGATTCGCAGCTACCATCGACTTACCATCGCTTTTGATGGGACTCGTCACATAGAGGCAGCGAACACCCGTCTCCATCCTCTGCCTTTTTACCTGTTCACGTAGGATTTTATACTGATCAGCCGCTGGAGATTCTTTCTCTAAGGCAACCAGCGGATAGTTCTTGAAGCTGCTCAGGTCTCGCCCAAATAGAAGTTCCTCCGCTCGTTCACGCCACGATCTCACGGGAGCAACGACGGGTCGGCCCTTCCCATTGCCCCCATGTTCGAAGCTCCCTTCTTTCGAGATCACCGGTTCTTTAGAGATCACCGGTTCGCGCAATGCTTGCCGCTCCCCAATTCTGGGGATAATGACGGCCTGTTCCTTGCTTGCCTTTTCCAAGGCCTCGAAGACTCTGCTCATAAGACCTCCCGGCGCTTTGCGCTGATACCGCTAAAAAGATTTCTCCCTACAGATTTTCCGTGCGTGACTGCGCGATACACCATAAACAGCGACCTAAAAAAACATCGTGGTGAAAAAATGAACCGAGACAATGCCAACGACCCAGACCAGGCCTGAGACGAAAACTAAGATTCTCTGGGAGCGTCTTTGCTCCAAAATGTTAGCCCTGCTGCTGACGGCCGGAATGGTCGCAAGCAGAGGCACATCCGAGTACTCTCGGAGTTCTTCAGCTCTTTTAAAAGAGGTGTCCAGATTGTCTTGGACGAAGGCCAATCCAAAGGCCGCGGCCAACCCGGCCGCTAAAGCGGCAAGAAAAATGAACAAACGATTCGGCGCCACCGGCGCTTGGGGCAAATTGGCCTTATCGACGACCTGGAATTGCTCCCCCTTCTGCTTTTTTTCCATATTTTCGGAAAGCTGGGACTCATGAGATTTCCCCTGGAGCTCCTGGTATTTCTTTAGCTTGATGTCGTAGCCTCGACTAATCTTAGAAAGTTCTATGGCCCGCATGGGCGTGTTATCGACTCGATCCTGATAGGAGGCGATCTGTTTCCGCTGCGCCACCTCGGCCGCCTGCATGGAATTTATTTCCAAGTTCAGGTCTTCGATCTGTTTGAGAAGCACTTGTTGCACCGGGTCGCGTACGACAGGCGTTGGGACGGCGCCCTTGGTTTGAGACAGCCTTTTCGCTTCCGCCTCCAACGATTGAATCTCCTCCTTCAGGCGAATGACGTCCGGATGCTTCTCGCTATATCGCGCGAGAAGGTCCTGCAATTGCAGCTTGCGAGCTTCGAAATCTTTAGAGCTCCCGACCGTGGGGACCATATTTTGCGCTTCCACCAGTTGCTTTCCCAGGCTCGCTTTTCTTTCCTGAAGCGATGACAAACGGAGGGCATTGCTCTGGAGTTGGGTTCGTAGTTGTTCGACGGTCCTGAGACTGGCATCGAGCTGTTCGGGAAGCTCGAATCGATGTGCCGCCTTATAGAGATTCACCTCAGCCTCTTCTTTTTCCAACTCCTTACGCAGCCGATCCACCTCCATATTGATAAAAGTCGTGGTTCCGGTTGCCAACTGTTCCCGCATCTCCAAATTCTCGTTAACGAACAGCGAACCGAGTCGGTCGGCCACTTGCCTCGCTTTCTCAGGGATGATGTGGTCAAACGAAATTGCAAAGGCATCGTTGCGACGGACATCGAGCTGGATGTTTCTACGCAATTTAGAAACCCGGCCATCCATTCCGGTCAATTGCGGATAAAGATTGAATTCCTCGACAATCTGCTGCAGCCGGGTCCTGCCGAGGATCGCCTCGGAAGTCGAGCGAACGCGCTGGTCGAGGGTCGACGTCACCGGGGACTGAACGTAAAAAGCGGGGAGCTTTTGCGGAGTAAGCAGGATCACCGTGCTCGACCGGTAGATATCAGGCAGGGTTATCGCCACATAGGCCCCCAGGGAGAAGACCACGAGGAACACGGTAATGATCTTCTCTTTCTTTAGATAGAAAAGATTGGCTAATTTTTTAATATCGAACTCGGGCGACGTCGCCATATACACCTCCGAAGATCTTGCTGAATCTCACTTAATTGAGAGCGTTCTTGCTTTACGGCACGATGATGCGATCTCCAGGTCTCAGCAGGATATCTTGTTTGAGATCTCCCTGGACGATCGCGTTATAATCCACGATATATTCCGTGACTTTGTTCCCATCCCGGCGCACTACTTTGACATTGCGCCGATCGGCGAAGATGCTCAGACCGCCGGCACGGGTGAGAAGTTGAAGAACGGTGTCGTTGCCGGTTGCAGGATAAGCTCCCGGCTTGGCAACCTCGCCGATCAAGAAAATCTCGCCCGAGGTTATGGCCATGACCCGAATGGTTACGAAAGGACTGCTCACAAATTCTCGGTATTTTTCTTCCAGGGCTTTTCTCAACTGGCCGGTGGTCAATCCAACGGCCTGGACCTCGTTGACTAAAGGAAGCGTGATGTATCCGTCGGGTCGCACTTTGACCGGCCCGGAAAGAACCGGCTCCTTCCAGACAATGATCTCCAAGGAGTCCCCAGGACCTATCACGTAGAATTCATCCTGAGGTTTTGCCGGATTAGGAACGTTTTCGGCCACCTTATATTCCTGCACTCGAAGATCCTTGGTGCCGCATGAAACCAGGGATAATGCAATTAAGATGAAGAACGCCGCTGTGGTCTTGTTCATATTCATGCTTCTTCCTCCGATTTGTTTGAAGCCGCAATTCCCGACACAACCTGCGAGCCGCTTCCCGGTAGGTCGTCAGGTCCGATTGCTTTCAAGACGGAGAAAACATTCTTTCAGATACGGACCAAAAGAAAAGAGGGGCGGAGAGTGTGTGAAAAAATTAGTTCATGGTTCGACAGGCTCACCACGAACGGGATAACATCGATGGAAGTTCAAGCACTTAGCCGTGATTCTGCTGAAAAACTTTCCGTTCATCCTTCGAGAGCCTCAGGACGAACGGAGGAGCAGTTGAAATCATTGGAGATTTTCCGTTCTACTGAGCTTGCCGAAGTATGAGCCTAGTCGAAGCATTCATGGGGTTTTTCAGCAGAATCTATCCGTTCGTCCTGACCCCTCGACAGGCTCGGGACTAAAGGCTGTCGAGGGGGCCTGCCCTGAGGCCCCTCGAAGGGTCGAAGGGCGATCGGCGATTTTTTCACACACTCTGTGAGCGGAAAGGCGAATGCGCGAGTCAGGGGGTTGCCGTACCCGGGGGCGGTGAGTCTGCCGATGGCGGCGTGACCGGTTGCGGGGCTACCGGGGGAGCATAAAGCGGAGCTCCCATCGTGCCATACAATAAAGGCTGCGTGCTTGATTTTGCTAATCCAACGTTGGGCCAAACGTCGAAGTAAAAAGAGAAGGCGAGGAGCACGGAGTTGCCCCCGATCTTTCCGGCACTCACCAGAGCGGCGTTGTTGTTCGCTCCAGATCCGGCATCTCGCCAACGGCGGTTGTACCAAAGGCTGGAAGATATCCACGGCGTGATCCAATATTTAACTCCGGCGGCGGCGCTAAAAACATCAAAATCAACGCCGTCTGTGTCAAACATAGAATAGTCAAAACCCCAGTTGCCGGTCAGTCGTTCCGTCAGCCGGATGCCAAAACCGCCGGAAAAACTGGTTGTCTGTGACAGGCCGGAAATTCCAAAACTGCTCGTCAAGCCTCTTCGAACGGCTAAATTGAAGACGGCGGTCTGCCATAGCTTTATCAATGTTAAATTCAGATTGTTTACGACCCTCGGACCGCTCCCACTCGTATTGATCCCCACTCCACTGGAGGCGGACAGCGTCAGTGTGGGATCTAACTGAAACTTTAAATCGCTAAAATAATCGTCTCCGATATCAATGTTGTGAATCACGCGGTTTCCTTCGCCGCCGCGCGAGCTATTCTTGTTTGAATTAATACCCGAGCTATCCCTATTCGAGTTAATAATATTAATCGTGTAACCGGCATGGAGATTATGTGTTTGGCGCCAGTTATACACCCCCCTGATGCCTGCGGAATTAGAGAAATCACTCCCCCGATTCGTTTTAAAGTACCCCGTGCCGGCGGCTCCGGATATCGTGAAATTTGGCGAGTAAAGATAAGCTCCATCGATCGAGACGTTGTTCGCAAAGGTTCCACCCGCGGTGACCAGGCTGCCGGCACCCTGAGCCAGGGAGAGTGGAACGATTGCCCCCGTGGCCGGGAATTGCGTGGGCGTGCTGGGCAGATGGGTGGGAAGGCCCAGAGCGTCCAGGCTCATTGTCCGGGCGGCGCCTGAGCGGCTGAGCGTTTCCACCAGATGGAAAATCAATCGGCGAGAATAGTTGTAGGTGTATCCAGCGTTGAATGAAAGATTATCGCCGAAATTATTCAGTTCGCTTCGATGAGCAAATATCTGCCCTTCTGGACTCAAGGTCGCGGTAAAGGTTGGAACGACTTCCGAAGGGGGGGCATAGAGAATAGTAAACTTCGGAACGATATGCGTTATAAAGTCCGTTACATTGCACCGCGGACATTCCGTAGCACCGGATGCAGTAATTTTTTTTGCGTTATTAAAAAATACGTTATCGTTGTACTCTTCGCCAATGCTGTAGGAGATATTGGCAGCGAAGCCGGCCACCGCCTCCGGGGCCGGAGCCAGGACAAACAACAAGATGAATAGCGCTGAAGAACCGAAAAAATGTCTTGGGAATAACGCGCTCAAAAAATAACAAGCCGGTTGGTATAAAGGTGGACGCGTGACGCTCACCAGGATTAAGTATCATACTCAGGCTCCGTCTTGCAATGCCACAGCTTATCATTGACGGCGAGGCATTGGCGGCGTGAGCCGCTCCGTCTCTACTGCTGAGCCGAACCCTCCGTGAAGGACAGCCAATGATTTGCCGTGGCGAGGCTCCATGCCTTATTGGCTGCGTCGAGATTCTCTAAACCCTTAATTTCTACTCGATACAGTACGATTCTATCGGAAACCTTTCGTGGGGTAATTCTTGTCTCATAGCCTTTAAGCCGTACGATTCTACCAAGTTTTTCCGCATCTTCAGAATTAACAAATGATCCCAATACAATACGATAACGGTTGTCGGGTTGCCTGCGCAACAAAGTTTCTCGTGTGAGAGGAGGAAGCAAGAGCTGTTGTCCCGCAACGACCCAGTTAAGATCTTCGATATTTGGGTTAAACTCTTTGAGAAGGTCCATGCCTAGAAAAATTCTGTCGGCGCCGTAAACCTGACCGGCAATTCGGCTGATTGTATTGCCGCGTTGAATCACAACTGATCGATTCCTCCATTCATCCGAGATGCCCACCATTCCCTCTGTAGATTGAGTGGAGTTGCCGGCTGATGGGCTTTGCGCTCTCTCGGGAACATTGACCGGGTTGTTTGAAGACGCGGCCGCCTCGCCCCCCAGTTCAGTTTCGCTGGGGCCAGGAGATTTCCCATCCTCGGTGCCTCCATTCGATTGCCCTGAAGGCTCTTCCCGGGTGGTAGCTTGGGTTTTTGCCTGCTTCAATTGACTGAACACAACGTCCGAGAGCCACGCGTTGAAGCTCGCTCCGTAAAAAGCCATCCCTCCGATAAAAAAGACGAGTAGCATCGCTGCCGCAAAACTTCCAACCAGAACGCGCTTGGCACTCCGTAGTCGGCGGGAAGCCGGTTCTTCCCCGGCGTTGGATCGTTTCTCATTTTCATTTTTGCCATCACTTTTGACCGTCTTGTTTGCAAAAGGACCGTCATCGGCAACTCGCCAGTCGGTATCAGTCAGCTGGAGATCTCCGGCTACTTCTCGAATCATGTCACCGGATATTTTTTTTGCCGAGGTAGCGTATCCAATGAGCAACGCGTTGTCGCATATAATATTGATCAGCCGGGGAATGCCATTGGAATAGGAGGCCACCTCCCGGACGGCGTCGTCGGGGAAGAGATTCTCTCCTTCGTAACCTGCCATCCTCAGACGATAGTTGATAAACGGGCCGACCTCGCGCTCCTTGAGTCGGTCAAGCCGGCAATGAAGCGCCACACGTTGCTTGATCTGGCGCAGTTGCGGCTGAGCGAGCTTGGCATCGAGCTCGGTTTGCCCGACGAGCACAATTTGTAGGAGCTTCTCACTTGCTGTTTCCAAATTGGACAATAGCCGGAGATTTTCCAAAACATCGTCCGTCAGATTCTGCGCCTCATCGACCAGCAAAACCACCGTCCCGCCCTTTTTAGACTGTGCGATCAAAAACTCGTTAAGCGCCTGAATCTTCTGAAGGCGTCCGGTGCCTTTGACTAGCAAACCCAACTCGTCGCACGCAAAACTGACCAGCTCCTCAAAACTCAGCGTGGTATTGTAAAAAAATACCAGCCTGATGTTCTCCTCAGGACTGTTCATCAATCTTCTGAGAAGCGTGGTTTTCCCCGTTCCGACCTCGCCGGTCAAAACGATAAACCCTTTGCGTTCGCGGATGCCGTACAGCAGACTGGCGTAAGCTTCCTGGTAAATCGGATTGGTATAAAAATACCGAGGATCCGGGGTGACGTTAAAAGGTTTCTCCCGAAACCCAAAATAGTCGTTGTACATATGCGTAGGGGCTAGTGTAGTGTCCCCAACACTTCTTTACAATTCCGTTCGCCCTGAGCTCGTCGAAGGGCTGAGCATTTTCAATAACTTGCGTTCATGGTTCGACAAGCTCACCACGAACGATGAGTAAAGGGACTTTTGGGACACTACACTAGGTAAGAGCCCAGCGCGGCAAAGCCGCAATCGTTATTTCACCACAGAGGCACAGAGTTCGCAGAGTTCGACCCTTCGGCGGAGTCTATCCTGAGCGGAGTCGAAGGGCTCAGGGCAGGCTCCCTCGACTGCGCCTTTAGTCCCGAGCTTGTCGAGGGATCACCACGAACGGAATTCTTCCTAGCCGCGCATCCTGAGCTTAGTCGAAGGACGCGCCCTCCGCGCCTCAGCCTTGAAAGTTGTGGCTGATCAGCCTGAGGCTGATCCGCGGTGAGTTCTCTTCTGGAGCGATACAATCAGAACAGCCATTGGAAAATTTGCGCGAGCCGCGAAAACTTTCAGGCATAGTATTGCGGTGTGAAAGGCCGTCGAGTATGGAGCGATGTCTCAGGGGGGACCGGTTAAGGTGCGGCGGATATAGCTCCGCCATCCAGGGACGTTAGCCCTGATATAAATTCTGCGGGAAAAAAATTCCTCAGGCGTTTGCCTGAGGAAGGGATGATTCCAAATCAAAACCCGCCGATTTGGAAGCCTTAGCAACCCAACTGCAATTTACAAAATGCAAAGGCACTTCTACTTTAACCTGGCGGCTCAACAATTTCATGAGAATTTTGACCCTACCTTTGGCGTCAGGGGGTTCCTGGATAATTCCGACGAGTCCTTCGAAGGGGCCGCCGGTTATCTGCACTTCTTGCCCCATCCTTATATCCGAGCGGGCCGCTATGATTCCCTCCGGAGTTCCCTCTTGCCTAAGAAACTCAATGACGCTTTCGTCAAGAGGAGCGGGCGTTCCATTGAAGCTCACGATGCGCTTCACACCTGGCGTCCAAAGTATGCAGTGATATTGTTCCGGCGTATAAATCCGAGTGAAAAGATAGCTAGGGAAAAGTGGAACGATCCGCTTGCGTTTTCTCGACGATTCGGGGAAAAGAAGCTTGGGAAGAAAAACTTCGACACCTCTAAGCTTTAGGCAAAATTCAGCGAACTCCTCCTTCTGCGGTTTGGAGTACACCACATACCATTTTTTTGCCTCGAGAATTGACATAAACGGTTAAACCTACACCCGTAGGTGGATTGCCGATCAGTAACGCAATATATATGCCAGTAAATTGACATGTCTTTTAAAAGCAAGGTATTAAAAAAGCAGGGGATTTCACCCGTCGAAATTTCCCTCTTCATTGTGGACTGGACAAGAATCGGGCAATAGCGTCATAGTTGGCCTAAATCCCTTGGTGGTTCGTATTAATTCGAGTAGGCGGATTTAAGGCATTTGCGCCTGATCGGGTAATATTTTCCGCGCTGGGAGGCGCAATAATTAGGCTATCCGGCAGCCGATGCTTGCAGGTTCTGATGATGATGAGCCTTTGATACGGGGCCAATCCCTTGAACGATCTTCTCCCAGCTCTCTCCTTCGTCTGTGCTATAAAAAACCTCTCCGTCCGTGGTTCCGGCGAAAAGCGCCGCCCCGCCGTTCCAGACATCCATCGAAAGAGCTTCGATGTTTCCTCGGATGTGCTCCGGCAATCCTTTATGTAAGATTTCCCAGCTCTCGCCGCCGTCCCTGCTGCGGGCGATGCGCGCATCGGCCGTGTGCAACTTTCTCCAACTGCCTGGACCCGTCTTGGCGCCGGCAGCAAACATTAGGTTCCGGTTAAAAGGATGGACGAGAAGCGGATCGACATATCCAATTCGGAAATCTCTTGGCGTCAGACTCACCCAGCTTTCACCGCCGTTCAGACTTACGCACACGCCGGCGATGTCGGCCGGTCCGCAGTTGGTAGTCGGCATAACCAGATAAACTTTATTGGGATCGGAGGGTGAGACTAAAACACGATGCGCATCTGGGTTCAAACCTGAAACCGTTTTCCAGCTCTTGCCGCCGTCTTCGCTCTTTAGAAATCCTCCGACTTCGATTGCGGCATACAACGTCTCGGAACGCCGCGGATCGAAAGCCAGGCTTTTCACGTGCGCTTGATGCGGCGGACCGGGAAAGGTCCATTTCTCGACGCCAGGTACTTCGCGTAGCGCGGAAAGCTCGATCCAGTTTTGTCCCAGGTCGTCGCTGGAAAACAGATGCGCCGGCTGGGTTCCGGCATACATGCGAGGTTTCCCCGCAATCTCCTGACACGCCAGCGTATAGATTTCCAATCCTTGAAGCCCCCGATCCCGTCTTTCCCAATTTCGTCCCAAATCCTTGCTGGCATATAGCGCCTCGCCATAAATGCCTGCAAAGAGCGTGCGACTCGACGGCTCAAAGAGGAGCGCGCTTATGTGTTCGCCGGTGAGAAACGTCTCTTGAAATGTCCATGAAGCGCCGCTCCGAATGAAAGCAAAAACTCCCTCGACCGTGCCGACGAGAAGCTTGTCCCTAGGCGACTCACCGACCGTAGTCGTCTGACCTCCTGGCGATAAACAGATCAACATGGCCGCGCTCCTTTCCCTATGCCGTCATCTTTTGGCTCACATTAACACTATCCGGGCTTTCGACCGGCGGTCAAGCGCTTTTTACTTCGCCATAAATCCTTGATAAGCAAGGCATGCACAAAACACGGCGGTTGCATCGTGGATTTCCAGAATCAGTCTCGCTATGAGCAAAAAAAGTCGCCGCATTTTCTATGGCTGGTGGATCGTCGGCATTGGAGCTCTTACCCAAGTTGCCGGCGTGTTTTCACTCTCCAGCACTCTGAGCGTTTTCCTCAAGCCAATTACGGACGACTTAGGCGTCTCGCGGGGAGCGTTCTCGCTCGTCCGAACGGGCGAAGTGCTCGTCAGCGCTGCGTTGGCCCCTCTCGTCGGTCCTCTCATAGATCGCCATGGCGGCCGGTCGCTGATAGTTATCGGCGCCATAGTCGCCAGTGTAGGCTACATTCTCTTGAGCCAGGTTCAGGAGTTCTGGCAATTTTTTCTGTTGCGCTGCACGTTGGTGGTCGTCGGCGACACGCTGATGGGCTCCATGGTCGTCATGGTGATCATCTCGCGCTGGTTCATTCGCAAGCGCGGCAGAGCGATCGCTATTGCCAACCTGGGAACCGGCATTGCCAAAGTAAGCATGCCTCTCCTCGCCGCGTCACTTTTTGTCTGGGTGGGTTGGCGCCAAGCGTGGACCGTCTTCGGAATTCTCGCACTGGCGCTGGTGGTATGGCCGACTCTCGCATTCCTTCGAAGCAGCCCTGAGGAGATGGGGCTTCATCCCGACGGTGAACCGGTCCGACAGCCAACGGACTCGTCCACGAACAGAGAGACCGATCTTTCTGCAGCCCAACGCCAGGCGCTGGCCGCCGACGTGCCGTGGACCCGAGCGGAAGCGCTTCGCACTCGGGCCTTTTGGCTTCTGGTCATTACCTTCGGCGTCGCCAGCGTGGGAATAGCCGGACTCAATCTTCACGTCTTCACATTCGTCACGGATCTCGGCTATCCGCCTATTACGGCCGCCGCCATGATGAGCACGATCGCGTTCACCCAACTGGGTTCCACGCTGTTTTGGGGCCTGCTCGCCGAGCGCATCGATATAAGAAAGGCAGCCATGGGCCAATTCCTGACCCTGACTTTAGGGCTCACAATAGCCGTGACGTCCACGCAGCTTCGATTTGTCTATGCAGGATTTTTTCTATACGGCATCGGGTTGGGAGGAAGCTTTGTGCTGCGAGAAGTGGTCTGGGCGAACTATTTCGGGCGGCTGTCTCTCGGCACAGTCCGGGGCATGGGCATGTTGCTGACGCAAATTTTCTCGGCCAGCGGCGCGCCGTTTTTCGGCTTTCTTTTCGACGCCACCGGCAGCTACTTCATTTCGTTTACGCTATTTGCCGGCGCGCTTCTGCTATCGGCGGTCTTGATCATGTTGGTGCAGCCTCCGAAGAAACCGGTCTCGGCAAATCCGTAGAAAAACCGAGAGTGTGTGAAAAAATTCGTTCATGGTTCGATCCTTCGGCGGAGTCTATCCTGAGCGAAGTCGAAGGGCTCAGGACAGGCATCCCTCGACTGCGCCTTTAGTCCCGAGCTTGTCGAGGGATCACCACGAACGGGATAACATCGATGGAAGTTCAAACACTTAGCCGTTCGTCCTG
>CAYOJC010000108.1:0-16256 GCA_964404195.1 uncultured Syntrophobacteraceae bacterium | reverse complement strand
ATCAGGTGGGTCCCTTCGTTGATATTGGGTGGGTACGTTCCGTGAAATCGGTCAACAGGGCTACGCCCGAGTAGTAATATCGCCACCCAACCATGGGGGATGCCTCATGACTGATGGTGCCACAGTGAGTGTCAGTCACGTCGTAATTTTCTATCCCCTTGGAATAATCTCTCAACGAAACAGTATTTAGAAATATTCTTTTCGATTCCTCCGGCGTTGTTGGCTTGCCAAATAGTTTAAACTGGACATCATGATAAGAATCGATTGCCACGAATGTCAAAATTGGCACGGTAGACCATCTTTGCGTCTTGCGAGATATTCCTAAAATCGTTCGGAGATGTTCCATTTTCTGAAAGTCCTCAACGGCAGTCCTGAACGTTTGCTTGATATCGTCGTAAGCCTTCGGGGAGTTGATAGGTGCCTTGGTGTAGTCCAATGCCAGGACAACAAAAGTTGGGAACGCCATGATCTCAATTTGTTTGTTTGTCTTTAGTTTAAAGCGGATGAAGGATTCCTTTAAAAGAATCTGTTTTAACTCCTGAGGTTCATATGAAGATAGTTGCTCGGAGGGAATATTCGGAAAATTCTTCTCTAAAATTGATGACGAGTCAACTTCGGGAATCTTTCGAAGCTGAGACTGCAATTCTGCAATGCCTGCTTTGGTAAAACGGAACGGGTAAGACAAGGGGGCAGGGAAATAGAATTTATCATTTGTCAAAGAAATAAGGGTTCTTCCCCAGAAATTATATCCGTCGGTAATGGAAACCATTTCGACTCTTTGGTCATCAACTTCGAGTAGGGGGTACACCGTAGAGATAAAGAGTTGACCTCGTACTATGGGTTCAACGGATTTAACTTCGACGGCTCCTTCAGCCGCGTGCATGCCTGTCACCAGCGGTGCAGTGAAAAGGAACGGGACTAGCAAAAGACAATATCTAGCATTCATGAGTTTTCGCTCAGCGAAGCTATATCTCGCCGCAGTATACGGGGTCAACTGCGCAATCCCTCAATTCCCGTTCACCAAAAAATAGCCGAACTTGGTAGACAAGGTAAGGAAGCCGCTGGCAAAATGCTACCTAAGCTCAAGACTATGAAAATTGGACAGAGACGTTCTGTAATTAGAAAGGGAATTAAGGACATTCTGACTGAGATCGATCGTGAACTATGCAAAATTATCAAACTAGCGCCCGTGGAAAAGGCTGGCTATGTTTCGGGGTCAGGCTTTCTATTATAGACAATCTCCCGGTGTCCGGTTGTACGCGTAGTCTTCGCGCTCGGTGTTGTCCGTGCGCAGCTCGGGCCGGAACGGAGGAGGAGCTAGGCGCGCGTGCGTGTCTAACGCCGCCTCCTCCGTCCAGCGTTCCAGAATCGCAAGCTTGTCCGGATTCACCACGCTCTGAAAAACTTCGAACTGCTCGCAGCCGCCTTAAAACGTTCGCGCCCGTTTTCTCTCTTCCCTATGCGGCCGCGAAATCGGGTGTGTCGTGGAGGACCATCAACTGATCGGGTCGAAGGGATAAGATGGCAAACGCGCGGCCGTCGCGATCGGCGAACTCCACTTCGTGCTTGCCATCCGGGTAGCTCATCACAACAGTGCCGATCTGACCACGGCGCAAAAGCAAAGCCCGACCGCTCTCGAAGTGCTTCGTCGGCACGTCTTGCATCAATGCGACCACGTCATGCATTTTGGTTTCCCCGATCATGGGCTAGATTATATAGCAAGTTACCAACGAGGAAAGTCTTCGCCGTCTCGGACGATCCAGACTGTTAGAACTGCCGCACGCCCGCGCGGAGTTTCTAACGGAAACCGCAGAACGTAAACCTCCCCACGACCGTTGTTTCCGAGCGGCTCGGCTTCTTCCGAGTTCTCGGCAGTTGAAAGGATAGCCTCACGCAATACTTCTCGGTTGGTCAGCGTAATACCGAGGACCGACTCAAAAACCCAGGCCTTATGGCGCCCCTCCCAGTGCCAAGGGTTCAGCGCATAATCCTCGATCTTCGAGCCGAGATCGGCACGGTCGCCGTTCGGAAGTTTCATCCTTCATCGGTTTGCCAGACTGCGTGTCAACGTGTCAAGCAAAGAGCTTTCGGGCCAAATCTTGAAATTCAGAGTTTAAGGTCCGGGATCAGCGAGTCCGGTTATACGCGTAATCTTCGCGCTCGGTGTTGCCTGCGCGCAGCTCGGGCGGAGAAAAGGGGTCTTTTCTAAATTCTTCGGATCGCGTAGGTATTTTGATACAGTTTGCTGGGCTTGCAGATCGTCGCGCGCGGCTATAGATTGCCGGCATGGAAACCAACAACAAATTCGAAGTAACAATGACGGCAAGTGAGGAGGTGTTCTCATGATGACGCTCTATTTCAGTCCCGGCGCTTGTTCTTTGGCTTCTCATATCGGTCTCGAAGAAACCGGCGCGCCCTATGAGTTAAAGCCGGTCCTGCTCGCCAAGCAGCAGCAGAAGACCGAAGCCTATTTGAAGATCAACCCGCGGGGCAAAGTGCCGTCGCTCAGCGTCGACGGCAAGATCCTTGTCGAGAACACGGCGATACTCACTTACCTCGCACGGCGGTTTCCGGAGAAAAAGCTGATGCCGAGCGATCCGGCCGAGGAGGCGCGCGGCATTGCGACGATGTGCTGGTTCTCGAGTGTCGTGCATCCCTCCTACCAGCGCACAAGGCGGCCCGAGCGTTTTGCCGAAGGCGAAGCGGCGCAAGCCGCGGTCAAGGAAAACGGGCAGAAAACATTCTGGGCCAATTGCCAGGAGATCGACTCCATGTTCCAGGGAAAAGACTGGATCATGGGCAGCGAGTACACGCTCGTCGATCCGTACGCGCTGGTTTTCTACGGCTGGGGCGTGGCCGGCGGATTTCCCATGAAGGAACTCGGCGCCTACACGGCGTGGCAAGAACGCATGATGAAGCGCCCGACGGTCAAGAAAAGTGTAGAGAGCGAGCAGAGCGTTTCTACATCATAGCTCGTCATCCCCTACTCTCCCGCTTTATGGGGCGCTCTCACTTCGGCTTGAAAGGTGGAATCTAAAGTGTAATGAGTTCTGCTAAAAAAGGCGGGTAGTATCACAGGAGGGCCGATTGATGGAAAAGCAAACAACGTCCGGGACGAAGAGCGATCCGATTATCATCGAGCAGGCCGGAATGCGCATGACCGTCGAGCACCGCCACGGCCGCGGCGGCAGCGATGAAGGGCTGACTTTCGACATCACAACGGCTGGCTCGCAGGACGAGGGAAAGAGAATCCTGCGCTTCGATTGCTTTTACAAAGAGCCGCATTATCACGTCGGCGCCTCCGGCGGCGAGAATGCGGCGCGCAAAATGAAAGAGGAAGGCGTGGAAGACCCGGTCCGCTGGACTTTAGAGCAGCTCAAGACTCGGTTTCCAGCAATGGTCAAACAAGCCGGATACGAGGAAATCGCCGCTAAGATCGACCAGCAAGCGATCGCCGATCAGCTCACGCGGTTAGAGCCGGAAATACTCGCTAAATACTAATCGGCGTTGGGCTGCAGCCGCGTTGGAGAACTGCGGTTCTACTCTACGATAACTTCTTTTCAAAAACTCGGGTTGTACTTCCTCTTTACGCTGCTTGCGTAATTGCGCAATTGCGCAACTACGCAACAAAGGCTGATATCATACCTGTCGCCAGCGCAGCGACATTAGCGCGTCGCCACGCCGCGCGCGCGACGATCGTATGGAGTCGGTCCGTTCTTTTGGACGGCGGAAATAAGACGGGTGATGGCTGTGGCAAAGCAATTTTTTTCGTGCAGTAAGCGATGCCCATCGGTATAATGCCCTCGATCCAATGGAGCAACGTGCCATCACACTCGAACGGTCGCTGAAGTGGGTTGGCGGCGTTACCGCCGTCCTCTCGCTGATCTTTGGGCTGCGGCAGATGACACAGATTGTTTCTGACGTCCGTGAACGGCAACGTCAGGTCGCAGAACTGTCCAAGATCGGAAAGCTGCAGCAAGGCGCCGCGGATTACGAGTCGGCATGGGCTAGCTTTGAACAGGCGTTCAGGACCGCGGAATCGGGCGGACAACTTGCGAAGCTGACCGGGCAACTGAGCGAAGAGAGGCGCGAGTTACGCAAGGCGCAGGAGGATCTCGCGATGGAGTGGCTGGAAAACGCAAGGCCGTCCAGGGGACAGACCTTTTCGGACGTCGTGGATAAGCTTGTCCCCGTGCTCAACAGAGGAATTACAAGCGCAAGCGGAGCGCGCAAGGCGGACCTTCTGGCGCATTTCGGGTGGGCAAATTTCCTGCGATCGAGAGATGGCCGACAAGATCTGAATCCGGAACAGCAATACCGGGAAGCCTTGGAGATAGATCCCACTAATCCCTACGCTCATGCGCACTGGGGACACTGGAACCTCTGGAGGAGCGAAAAAAATATGGAGGAGGCGAGAGGGCACTTTTCGGCCGCGATCGCCGCCGGTCGCGCGCGTGGGTACGTTCGAAAAATCCAGCTTGCAGCCTGGAAGAACTTGAAATCGCAAGGCGATGGAGAGTTCCTCAAGGTGGTCGACGAAATGCGAAAGAACACCGAGACGATAGAGCCGCAGAACCGGAGCGACCTCTATTCGATTTATTCTTTTACCTGTGCCGGCCGCTACGACGCAGACGGCTTTGCGAAGCTTACGGCTTCGGTCCCGGCGACAGAGCAGCTCGCGACTTTTCGCGCGCTGTTTTACGGCGAAGATTTCGACGAGTCGCGCCGTCCGGGCCGCGATGTCTGCCTGGCCACCCTTCTGGAAGCCGCCGGTCAAAAAGGTGAAGCGTTGCAGACATGGCTAACATTGCGCCAAAAGTTTCCGCGCAAAGACACAGGGAGTTTAAGCGCCCGCGTGCACGAAGCGATAACGCGCTTGACCCCGCGCCGCTAACACGAGC
This sequence comes from uncultured Syntrophobacteraceae bacterium, assembly GCA_964404195.1. GTDB lineage: Bacteria > Desulfobacterota > Binatia > UBA9968 > UBA9968 > JAJPJQ01. The sequence continues at coordinate 11,355 of CAYOJC010000108.1, read as the reverse complement.
GAGCGCTTGGCCGGAGGCCTCCGGGGACATAAATACAATTATCCAACCGAAGACTAAGAATGTGTCTGTGTCCCCGGAATAATCCCCCGGCGCACAGAGAAAGCCATGGCCGAGGGCAGTCCGCAGACGGTTATCGAACGGGACGAGCAGGTCGATCTGCCGCCGATACTCATGCTGCTGAAGGCGAACGACCGCAACCATCCGCTGGAAATGCCGGAGCGCTTCATCGCATCCTATCGCAAACGCGGCGGCGCGATCGAGGCGCAGACGTTCGATGGCCTGCCGGAGCACCGAATCGTCCCGTCGCCGACCCAGCCGGAAACGATGCGTGCGATCGAGACCATCACCGCATTCATTCGGCGGCAAACCGAAATGCGCCAGGCGTTTTGATTCTTGATGCAAAAAAGGTTCGCGTCCCCTTTTCTCTCCCCGAAATTTCAAGATTTGACCCCGAATTCCGACCTCCTTGCCGTCTAACCCTAACGGTTGAGCGGTAGCGGAGGTGCAGCCGAGAGGGAACTGACATGAAGAGTTAGAACCCCAGCTAGTGCCCAACTGGTCCAAAGTGAACGTCATACTCAACACGACTGAGTATCAGTTTGTTAATACATCGAACGGTGACGCGGCCTCGTTCGATGGGCCTTCCAAAGAGTGCAAGGTTGGGGAGAGTCTTCGACCTCTCTTGCCGCGTGAGCTGCGGAATGCGACGGTGCGAAATGCCGTACGTAGTCTCGAACGGCATTGCCCCGGTCCGTAGAAGACTGAAGTAGGACGGGTAGACAAGGCCATCGTACCCAGCAGCCTGCGTAGCTAACGCAATTTCTCTGGAAATTTCATAGGAGTGCTTGCCAGCCAGAAAGAGCATGTGAACTGCCATATCGAGGCTTTCAAACTCGGTTACATGCTCTTCCTGAAGCAACTCTGTAAGATCGAGCAGCCTTAGATTTCGAGTGGGTGCCAACGTCGCAACGAACAGTTCATCTTCTGCAGTTACGCGGCATTCATGAATGCAGACCTGGAGGTCTTGAGAGCCATACATCACTGGCAGTCCCTTAGAGTCAAGTCGACCCGAATCTGCAAGAGCAATCGACGGACTATCGTATTCGCCGAAGTCAGCGGGATTCGCCGGGTCCTTTCGTATTCGGTAGAAGACTTGCTCTGTCGTTAGAGATACGGCCGGGTATTCGTTGATGATTCGTTTTATGACCGAAGCCTTGGTTGCCGGGACCTGCAGGGCCTTTAGTGGTTCAACCTCGCCGATCATCCAACGTCTTGGACCGTAGTAAAATAAACCAACACCGATTGCCTTTTCGATCAGCCGTACATCGGGCTCAAACCAGGGAGATGTGTCGATGCTGGTGCGTTGGTGCTCATTGAACTGAACAACGGGAGCAGCGCCATAGTCGCCACGATGAATGGTTCCTCTAACAAAGAACTGGTGTGCAAGAAATGCGACCATGTCCTTAGATAGTTTTCTCCCACTGGGCGCGCCACAGTTTGGGCAAGGTGAATCTTCTGCGATGCCGATCCGAGCTGCATCAAGCTTCAGCCCTTGATCTAGGAAGCAATCTGAACAGAGAATAATGTCAGTCATTCCTGGTACTCAAGGAATAAAGTCAATGAGGAGAGAAAATTGGTCACCGTCATCCGACGCAGTTTCCCATACAGACATTCGGCTACCGTCGGTTATTTATCTGTACGGTGCATTGGATCTCTTTACGTTGACAGAAGGTAGCCCCGCTGTCTCTAGAAAAACCGAAACTCCGCTGAGGCGAGCGTTGTTTTTTGGACCAACCACGACCTCACGAACTGGATTTACTTGTCCGTGATTAGTGAAATCGATATCAATAAATGCAACGGGAACATTGTTGCGCATTCGGAAAGATACAGGTTCTTGAGCTACATTTGCACCAAACGCAATCCCACCAGGGTCAGCCAACCGTAATGAAGAATTGCTCTCTTCAAATTCGAGGGCATGAAGTAATCGAACTTCCTGCTCCTCCTTGAATGCCGGGTTTTTTAACGCGGCCAAATCCAACAAGAAATGTAAGCAGGCATCGTAGAATTCACGTGAATCTTTCTTAGCTCTCTCTGATTCCACTGCATACATCGCCCTTATGACGCTCTTAACCTCATTGATTTGTTCTTTCTTGTCGTAGAGAACTTTAAGAGGACGCACCGCAAGTTGCGTCATCAAATTTGCCTGGAATCCAATCGCGTAGCCTTCCCCATCGCCTGTGTATGCTCGCCACTGGCTCAGAACGTCACCATCCAACGAGAAACAAGATGCTAAGGGCGTGGCAATCAGGCCGGATGTGTGAAGTATCAGGTCAATCTGCTTTAAGAACTCTTGGTCAACTATATCGAGTAATTCACCTCGCGCACTCTCCCAAATGCTATACCCCCAGTGCATCTCTAGGAAATCGTTCATAGAGAATACGTCACTAAAGCGGAGCTTCTTATTGCTGCAGATAGCAAGAAACGCTTCGGCTGTGCAGTAGTGGTAAATTATCTCGGAGTCAGTCGGTTCGTATCGTCGGTCAAAAAGCATGAGTCTAGCGATGCCGATTAGTGTCCGCTATGTACTACGGTGTAAGTAACGCCGCTAATCCAAGCTCCAAACGGTCGCTGTCGTCGAAGTCTGATCCCAGTAGAATGTTTTGGCCATGCATGGACCCTATGGGAAGTCCCAACTCGAGTAAACATCATAGTCCATTCCAAAGAGCTTTACATACGCCCTTGCGTTAGGATACTTTTCTGCTAGTTCATCACGGACTCTTTGTGCCCCGGGAATCAAATCTGCCCGGATTCGATCCGCAAAAGCTTGCCAGTCTGACAAGCCTGCCTGCCGCATTGCCTTTCCTAGGGCAGCAGCGGGAATGATTCTGCCAGGCTTTGTTTTGGTTGACTTGCGAGCAAGTGCATGCCCCAGGATTTGATGTCGAACGATTTCCAACGCTCTCCACTTTCGTTTCCCGCCCACAAATTCTTCTATAGGCAAGAATCCCAAATTTCTGAGATCCTGTTCAGTAAAAAGCCACCCAACCAATAGATGATCGTGTGTCTCTCGCAGACGAAAAACCGCAAGAACCGCACTCTGGAAGCCAATGTGTCTTAATCCTGTCAACTCACTCATAGATGGCAAGATTCTCTTGGTCATAAATTCGATAGCCATTTCATTCAAGCGCGTGTGACAGAACTCAAAAACCTGTATTGGAGTCGCCAGCTCCCGAATGGCTAGGTTGAGTGAAAAACAAGCCTCGTGAGCGGTGCGCACTCGGTCCTCATTCGACAACTTAGCAAGTGACATGGTCGCCTCCCCTAACCGCCGCAATGATATCGTCAGTGCGACTACGTGTCCAATAGTGGGAGAATTCTTGGGGTCGAGAATTCTTGGGGTCTGGCATGGATACGTTAACAATCTGCTGCTAGGCGGAGAAGCTCCAACAGAATCCAGGAAACTTCGAGTTCTGGATTTATTTCTTTCCGTGCTCTCTTAATAACTGCTGCATCTTTTCCCGCGCTTCTTTTCTGCCGGTGACGGTCCAGCTCCATTCCGTGTCGTCGAAATATTTGACGCCGGCGCGTGGAGCCGTGCCGCGCTCTAGGAACGCCTCATCGACGTCCGTGCGCAAGGTGGCGGCGCCGTAGCCGCGCGAGTAAGTTTCGAGGCCCTCCTTGGATGCGATCCAATTTGCGAACACGCGCGCCGCGTTCGGGTGCGGAGCCTTATTCGCAAGGGTCAGGAGCCACGGCGAGCCGTTCACGCGGGGCCTGATGTCCGACAATTCAAAGATCTCCACAAGCTTGAATCCCTCCTTGCTCAACGGCTTCACGTCGTCGGCGCGGCAGTTCAAGCAGATCGGATACGTGCCCCGCGCCAGCCAATCCGTGTATTGGCGCCGGTCGCGAGAAAAGACGGGCTTTTGGTCGATGTAAAGCCGCTTGACGAACTCTCCGCCTGCCTCCACATAAAGCATGGCCGCGTTGGCCGCTCCGGATCCGGCTATCATGGGATCGTCGGTCGAGATTTTGCCGCGCCATTTAGGATGGAGCAGGTCCTTGGACGATCGCAGCTCCTCGCCTTTCACCTGATCGGCGTTGTAGAAGAGAAGGCTGTTAACGGACCGGAAGACCCTGAGGATAAATTTTTCTTCCGGGTCGATAAACCACAGCTTTCCGGTTTTCCACTTAGAAGGATCGACCACCTCGGATAAGGGGTCAAGTCCGCTCTTGGCTCTTTGGGCAAGTGGAGGAGCGGGCGGGACTGCGGTCAGAGAACTTTTTTACTTCAGGAACCATGAAACGATCGAAAAAAATACTCTGACCCCACTTCACCCGAGTTAGTCGCGTCCCAGAACCCATTTCATTCGTTCAATGACCTGCGGCGGCTGCGCGATGACTTCTTTGGCGAGAGACTCAAGCTCTTCGCCGGTCAGCGGATTGACCTCCCAATTTCTCTTTTTGGCTTCGGCCAAAAGAGCAGGATCGGCCAGGGTCCGGGCGTAAGCTTGCCGTAGAATCTTCAGGCGCTCGGCCGGAACTCCGGGCCCGCGGCCAGGATGGGACGGCCCAGCCCCACGCCTGCAATAACGACCGGAACCAGCCGGCGCGTCACTTCCGGAGTTTTGTGCCGGTCCATGACCTCCCAGATCGTCGGCACGTCGGCGAGCCTGGGGTCGCGCTTTTTTCCGGTCTGAACGATCACGCGGACAAAACCCCTCTTGTGCCAGCCAAGGTAAGGCTCGCGGCCGAAGAAAGTCGCGACGACCGGCGACCAGCAATGGACTTCGCCGCGCTCGACCGCCAGATCGATCTCCGAGCCGCCGGGATAGCCGTCCACGATTTTTGTCTTGACGCCGAAGACCTCCTCCAAAAGCCGAGGGAAATAATGTCCCGTGGTGCCCGTGCCCGAGCTGCCGCAGCGCGGCGGCTCTTTCGCGTTGCGCAGATCTTCGATCGTGCGGTAAGGCGTATCCGAGCGGATAAAGTGCAGGATGTCGTTTTGCTCGGGCGAGCCGATCCAGGAGAACTTCGCGTAGTCAAACTGAACTTCTTTTCGTCCGATGAGCTGGTCGAAATAGATCGCCGGCACCATCGCGCCCAGCGTCAAGCCATCCGGCTTGGCCACATTGTAAATATGGTTGGCCGCGATCACCGATCCGGCCCCTGGCATATTCTGAACGATGATTTCCGGCTTTCCCGGAATGTGCTGGCTGTAGTAGGGCGCCATCATGCGCGGCCACAGATCGTACCCTCCGCCCGGAGCCGAGCCGACAATCAACCGAATGGTTTTCCCCTGATAGAAATTTTCTTGGGCGTGGACGGTGGAGATTGACGCAAGCCCGACCAGGAGGGCAAGGATTATTTTCACGACCGGCGCCACCGCCGGAGAAGTTAGTCGAAATTAGGGTGGATCGTCAAGCAGAAGAAGGAGGAAAATTTTTAGGGTCAGACTTCTACGACTCGACTATTCGATTCATCGATCTCGATTCTTTCCCGGTTGAGATTCGGATTGGTGCGTTCGGTTATACCGGTAGTTTCCTCGCTCGGTGTTGCCGATGCGTCGCAGCGTCGATACGTCGCAGGGTCAACCTGACCCTAATAGCGGCGCTAGCCTACCGCGCAAATCTAACGACGAACGAAAGCGGGTTGGAAGTCCCGCCACGATGCCGGAGTTGGTACGGTTTCGGGTTAACGACGCAAACCGGCACCGTTCCGCCGCGCAGCGCGCGCGCAGGAATTTTGCCAACGAGCTCGAGCGGGCTCAAATACTGCGTGGGAATGGGCGTGGCGCCGAAATGAACCACCGAAATCGGGAAGAAGCCTTTGCCTTTGAGATTCAAGACAACCTCGCTGTCTTTCTCTGAGCCCGCCACCGGGGAAATCCGTTCAAGATTTGGCACCGGGTAGCCGTAAAAATCTTGACCGTACGGTCGGGGCATGAGATCGCTGAACCAGGCGTGGTAGGAGGTGTCCAAAACCTCGCCGTCTTTTATCACGGTATCGACGCGCCGCGTCCGGGTGATGTCAGTTAGAGGATCGCCGTTGACGATCACAACGTCGGCGAGCTTGCCCGCTTCCACGGTTCCCAGCTCTTTTTCCTTGCCGAGGTAAGCGGCACCCGTCTTGGTCGCTGCTTGAATCGCCTGCATCGGCGTCAAACCGGCCATCACCAGAAGCTCCATATCGCGGTGGAGGCTGATGCCGGGAGCCACCGCGGGCGCGTCCGTGCCGGTGACAACATGGCCGCCCGCCTTCACCAGTTGGCAGATAAATTCGCCCATCCGTCTGAAACCTTCTTTCATCTCTTCTTGCGGCAGGATGCCGTAGTAGGAGTAGCCGTCGCCGAAGATCACCTCGTCCGAAACCTCATGAGCGACTCTCGGCCCATAAGCCAAGTAGTAGTGATCGAGCCAGAGGATGCGCTCGCCCTCCGAGATATAAGCAAGCCCAGGATTCTTCAGTAATTCGTAATCTTCCTTTTCCCATTTCTCTCTCATGCCCAACGATGCCCCCAGAGAACCGCCGTGGGCTCGATGAACGTCCCTTTTTTCGCCAAGAACTCCGTGACCTCCGGAAAATATTTTCGCTCGGCGAGCGTCCACGGGCCGAGAAATTTGGGCAGCCAGAGCTTCCACGAATTCAAAATCTTCTGGCTCCTTTCATCTTGAATCGTCGCCTCGGCGCTGCCGCTGCCATGCTCCGTTCCGTCGATGCCGGCCTCGACATAGGGAACGATGTTGGATTCCAGGTGGCCGGTGAGCTTCATGCCCTCGGAGCGCCCGATCTCGGCCACGGCCCGGATGATATCCAAGGAAACGCCGAGGTGAATCTTCAGATAATCGACGCCCAACTGAACCAGTTTTCGCGCCATCGCGCGCGCCTCATCAACGTTGGCCACGCCCATGTGGTGCGCCGCCGTGGCGTGGCCGTAAAAGCCGCCGCCCGCGCCAAAGATTCTCGGCCCGGTGATTTTTCCCATGTTGATCGCATCGCGCAGCGCCAGTATCCACTCCAGAGGATTGCCGAGATCGCGTACAGAAGTCACGCCGTACGCGAGCAAGATCTCGCCCATGAAGCCGCGATAATGGATGTGGTTATCGATGAAGCCCGGCAGCACGGTTTTGCCGCCGGCGTCGATGACCCGGGCCTCGCGGGGGAAGTCGATTTTGCCCGCGGCGACTTGCTTGATGCGGTTGCCCTCGATCACCACGGTGGCGTTGTCGACGGGCTTGCCGCCGTTGCCATCGATAACTCGGCCTCCTTGAATTACGACAGGCGGTTTTTGAGTTGCCATGGGATTCCGTCTCCTCTCCAACTATGGATTGATCCTGGTCCTGACTGGTCCCTGACCCCGGTCTTAAAAAAAGCTTTACCATTCTGCCTGTCGAATGATAACACGCGCCCAGATCTTTTTCCGGCCTCAATTCAACCTATCACGGTCGTGGACTTAGGGTCAGGTCGTGGACTTAGGGTCAAATTGAGCTGACCCGGATTCCACGGACAATCAGTTAAGCAACACGTTGTTGACCGACGCAAATCGCCGATCTTCACTTGCCGTATTGCCGGCTCATTTCCTCGAAGAAACCCGCTCTTTCGAGTTCGTTGATGAAACGCGGCTCGACGAAGCCTTCCGGATTCGCGTTCGGCAAGTCCGGCCTCGTCCGCGCCAATAACTGCATCATCGATTTGACCACGCGCACGAGGTTAAAGGCCCAGACGCAAGGCCGGAGAGATTTGCCTCGACATCAGATGTATTCTTAGAAAATAGAAGTGCGCCGCATTTTTTCTTACCGCCGGAAAATTCCCGTCCAACAATCTTGCACCAAAACGGGCGTTTCCAGCTTGGCATTAATTTTGCGTTATGCCTACCCGATCTCAAAATAACTCGATCACTAACCGGAAAAGGAGAGAAGGCCATGATACTTTCCGTCCCGACGACATGGGAGAACGATTATCTTTTACGCTTGAAAGAATACCCAAATGTAGAATGGGTCTACGGAAGTGTTCCCACGGAGGTCATCGGCAGCGGACGTCAGGCCTCCCTCGTGCCTGCAGTCGACCGCGACCAAGCTACCGACCACATCGAAAAGGCGCAGCGCCTGGGTCTTAAATTCAATTACCTTGTCAACACCGCCTGCCTGGGCAATCGAGAGTACACCAGCGATTTTCATCGCGCGATTATCAAATATCTCGAATGGGTGGCGGAGCAATCCCCGGACATGGTAACGGTAACCATCCCTTTCATCGCTCAGTTGATCAAAAAGCAATTTCCCGCGCTCAAGCTTTGCGTCGGCAAATACGCCAATGTGGATTCGTTGGAAAAAGCCAAGTTCTGGGAGGATCTGGGCGCCGATGAGGTGGTGATTCCCGACGACGGGCCGAGCCGCGATTTCAAATTGCTCCGCGTGATGCGGCAAAATCTCCGCTGTGAGATTCAGGTCTTTGCCAATCTCGCCTGCCTGAGAGGCTGTCCCTTCGCGAACTACCACGCCAATCTCGCCTCCCATGGCTCACAGCCTCACGAGGAGGCGGGCGGCGTGTATGTTGATTCCTGTCTGGTCAACTGCAAAAATATCCGGGTGAAAAATCCCGTGGAGATCATCAAATCAGGATGGATCAGGCCCGAAGATCTCCACCACTACGAAGAAATCGGGATTACCAAGTTCAAGCTCGTCGATCGCTCTCTCAATGCGAGAGGCCTGTTGAAAAGGGTTAAGGCTTACAGCGACAGAAAATACGAGGGAAATCTGGCGGACATCATCTGTCTTCACACGAGAAGGACCGAGCACCGCTTCGTGCCGGGAGCCAAATCGATGGATCCCGCGGCGCGAGAAAACCTGCGGCAAATGGGAGGCGCCATCTTTGCCGCCGAGAAAACTTTTATCGACAATCAAAAGTTGGAGGGATTTTTTAACGGTCTAAAGAAGATAGATTGCCGCTATGTTGCTTGCGAGAAGTGCGGCTACTGCGAAAAATTTGCCCAGAAGGCGATCACCATAAGCGCACTCGACAGAGCGGAGGCGATCCGCCGTTCGGATCTATTTCTGGGCAAATTAACGTCCAGCGAGCTGTTTCAGTAAAGTGAAAAGACCCGCTGATTAGACTGACGTGTCTATGAGTTCATTCTCCCACAATCCAATCCTATCAAATTCGATACCGAGGGTCAGTTCTTGAATCTTTGCGATGCGAAATCGAATCAACTATCGAAGTAGAATAAGTAGATCATGGGACCGACAACAAATGGCGCCAAGGCGTACAGCTTCATCAACAATCCGACGACGCCCTCAAAGCGAAAACAATAGAACGCTGCGAAGGGCCAAGCCACGACGGCGGCGATAAGCGTTGCATCGAACCGAGAAGAGGTTCCGACCGATACGCCCCAGGCAAGTAGAATTGTGACAATGCCCCAGATAGCGGTGTTGATGAAGTATTCGGGAGATTTCACTCGGTCGATTCCGGCTTACCGCGTCCGATTGTAACCGTAATCTTCCCGCTCGGTGTTGCCGGTGCGCAGCTCGGGGCGGAACGGAGGAGGAGCTAGTCGCGCGTGAGCGTCTAGAGCTTTCTGATCCGTCCAGCGTTCCAGAATCGCAAGCTTGTCCGGATTCACCACGCTCTGAAAAACTTCGAACTACTCGCAGCCGGGTTCTTTCATCACCTCTTCGCAGCGCGCCTTATACGCCTCGGCCAGCTCGGCGCCTTTTCCCGCCCGCCGCGGAAATCGTTACAATCAATCGTATCGCCATCTTGTCTCCTTTGTATGTCGGTTAACGCTCCACGCGTCGTTTACCACGTTTCCGGAATTCCGGAAACGTGAGAACGGGCGGCGGTTGAGGTAATCCAGGTTTATCTCTTCCCTGGCCTCTTCTCCTGCCCCTCCCCATCTGCTAGCCTTAGTTTTACCCATCGCATCGGGCGGCGGGGATGTCGGCAGAAAAAAGGATGGTGCCAGAATGAAGACAAGGATGAGGACGATCATTTTTCTAATCGCTGCAACTCTACTCAGCGCGTGCGCTGCGACTTCTCCGCGCGAGGCTATGCACTCAGACGTCGATCAGGCAGCGGCGATCATTGAACGCTTCGAGGCGATCCCGGAGAGAGGAATTCCGCCCGCGGTCATGCGCGCTGCGAGAGGCTTGGCAATCCTTACCGTTACAAAAGCCGGATTCATCGGCAGCGCCAGGGGCGGCACTGGAGTCGTCGTTGCGCGAACCGGAAACGGTTGGAGCGGTCCTTCGGCAATCGGCACGGGAGGGCTGGGAATCGGCTTTCAGGCCGGGGTTGAGATCTCCGAGCTTGTGATTGTCCTCAACACTCCGGCGGCAGTCGACGCGTTCGCGAAAGGCGGTAACGTCACCCTTGGAGGCGCCTTGGGCGTGGCGGCGGGCCCCGTGGGACGTAGCGCAGAGGGCGGTGTGGCCTTGCAGGCGGCAATGTATAGTTACAGCCGCACCCAGGGACTTTTCGCCGGTATTTCTCTGGAGGGTACGGTCATTGGCACCCGCGACGAGGTCAACGCAGATTATTACGGTACGCGGGTTGCGGCGACAGACATTCTTGCGGGCAAGGTACGCCCGCCCGCCAGTGCACAGAGATTACTGGCCGTCCTGAAGAAATACTGAGCGCAGCTAGGGGCAACCGCTGAGGTCGGGCATGGATCTGCCGCGATAGTTTCACGTTTGCGCAATTGCGCAAACGTGAAAGCTGGATCGTTTGCAGTACGGAGTGTCAGTCCGGAAAAAATATCTGAAACAAAACCGCGACCGGATCTTGTCGACTCATTCGAGCTTGGTCGCTTCGATCGCGGCCTTGGCGCCGAAACCAACCGTGACCGGGAATGACACGTGATGGCCCCGCGTCGTGATGTTATCATCGTGGACCGCGAAGGCGAAGTTGGCTTCAGGGTCAGGTCTTGCAATCATACATCGCAAGCTCAAAATCCGGATTACCGGGTCCGGTAATACACATAATCTTCGCGCTCGGTGTTGCCGGTGCGCAGCTCCGGCCGCGTGTGCGCGTCTAATGCTCCCTGATCCGTCCAGCGTTCCAGAATCGTAAGCTTATTTGTCTCGTCTGCGCGCCAACATCGATTCACTGATCGCAGAACAATCGTCGGTAAATTACTCGCTCAGATAACTTCTTTCCGGAAACTTGGGTTTGTCTCCCCTCTTGGTGCTACTTGCGGAGTTGCGCAATTGCGCAAGTACGCAACAGGCTGATCGGCTGATTTTTTACGTTACACACGGCGGTAATTTTTCTCTTCATCGATCTTGATAGCGCGCCTCAAGGCGCCGTCAGCGTCGAGGCCAGCTTGGTATTACGACAGTGTATGGTGCGGAATTTCAGACG
>CAYOJC010000107.1:0-16570 GCA_964404195.1 uncultured Syntrophobacteraceae bacterium | reverse complement strand
GTCATGGTCGAGGGCGGCTCCCGGATGCTTCCGGAGGACGAAATACTCGAGGGGCTTTTCAAAGGCCATGAGGCGATTCAGCCATTGCTCGATTATCAGGAGCAGTTGAAGCGGGAAGTGGGAAAGACCAAGCGCTCCGTGCCGTTGGTTGAGCCGGACAAGGCTCTTAGCCAGCGTGTCGACGCGTTGGCCCGGGAGAAGATTCTTCAGGCGATCGCCATTACCGAGAAGCTGGAACGCTACAAGCGGCTCGATGAGGTCAAGCGCGAGGTCGTTACGCAAGTCCTGCTGGACTTTCCTGAAAGGGAAAAGGAGATCAAGGGGACTTTCGAAGAGCTGAAGAAAGATTATTTTCGACAACTGGTCATCAAGGACAAGCGACGAATCGACGGCAGGGGACTGAAAGATATTCGGCCGATTACCTGTGAGGTCCAGGTGCTTCCCCGGACCCACGGCTCGGCGCCCTTTACGCGCGGCGAAACGCAGGCGTTGGTCATAACGACGCTGGGAACGAGCTCGGACGAGCAGAAGATCGACGCGCTCATCGGCGAGCACTACAAAAAATTCATGCTGCATTATAACTTCCCGCCTTTCAGCGTGGGCGAGGTGAAGTTCTTGCGCGGCCCGAGCCGAAGAGACATCGGCCACGGCAACCTTGCCGAGCGCGCTCTGTTGCCGGTGTTGCCGCGGGAGGAAGACTTCCCCTATACGGTTCGAATCGTTTCCGAAGTGTTGGAATCCAACGGCTCGACGTCGATGGCGACCGTTTGCGGCGGGGCGCTTTCGCTCATGGACGCGGGAGTCCCGATCACCGCGCCCGTCGCGGGCATCGCCATGGGGCTCATCAAAGAGGGCGATCAGGTCCGCATTCTCTCCGACATCCTTGGCGACGAAGATCACCTGGGCGACATGGACTTCAAAGTCGCCGGCACCCGCGAGGGCGTCACGTCGCTCCAGATGGACATCAAGATCGCGGGCGTCACGCGGGAGGTCATGCACGAGGCGCTCTACCAGGCCAGGGAAGGAAGGCTGCATATCCTCGGCATCATGGAAAAAACGATCGCCGCGCCGCGCCGCGATCTCTCTAGCCACGCTCCGAGGATCATCACGCTGAAAGTCAGGCCTGAGAAGATCCGCGAGATCATCGGCCCCGGCGGCAAAGTCATCCGTGGCATCGTCCAGGAGACGGGCGTCAAGATGGACGTGGAGGACGACGGCACTATCATGATCGCATCCAACGACGAGGCCGCCAGCCGCAGGGCGGTGGAGATGGTCCAGAGAATCACCGCCGAGCCGGAGATCGGGAAAATTTACCGCGGCACGGTGAGGAAGATCATGGACTTCGGCGCCTTCGTGGAAATCCTCCCCGGAACCGACGGCCTGGTGCACATTTCCCAGCTCGCGCCGGAACGCGTGCGCCGGGTGACGGATGTTCTGAACGAGGGGGATGAGGTCATGGTCAAGGTCCTGGAGATCGACAAGCAGGGCAAGATCAAGCTCAGCCGCAAGGATGCGCTTGCCGAAGCCGGGCAGTCTCAGTCCTGATTCAACGAACGAACGCCGAGCAATCTCCCTTCGATGATTAATAAGACCGTTCTCGACAACGGCATCCGCATTTTGTCCCGTGAGATGTCGGATACCCGTTCCGTCAGCCTGGGAATCTGGGTGGAGAACGGCTCGCGCCACGAATCGCGCCGGCAGAACGGCATCTCCCATTTTCTCGAGCATCTCTATTTCAAAGGGACGGAGCGGCGCAGCGCGGCGCGGATCGCCGAGGAGATGGACTCGGTAGGCGGGGTCATCAACGCCTTTACCGCCAAAGAGTACACCTGCTATTACGTCAAGGTGCTGGACGAGAACCTGCCCATGGCCGTGGACCTTCTCGCCGACATCTATCTCCATTCGGTTTTCGATCCGCAGGAGATCGAGCGGGAGCGATCGGTGATCCTGCAGGAGATCTCCCAGTCCGAGGACACGCCCGACGACTACGTGCACGACCTTTTCAGCCTCGACTATTTTCCCGACCACCCGCTGGGGCGGCCGATTTGCGGCGACGCCGCCACGGTCGGTAATTTTCATCGCGACGACTTTCTCAGCTTCGTGCGCGACCGCTACCTTCCCGGCCGAGTGATCGTCGCCGCCGCCGGCCATCTCAGCCATGATTATCTGGCGCGGGAGATCGGCGGCCGGCTCGGCGCGATTCAAAATTCCAAGCCCGGCGAATCAAATTCAGAACTGACCGCTCCGAAGCTGCAGAGCGGAATCTTCCAGCACGCCAAGCCCCTGGAGCAGGTCCATCTCTGTTTCGGCGTCGCCGCGCTGCACCAGGCGCATCCCATGCGCTACGCCGCGTATATCCTCAACACGATTTTGGGAGGTGGAATGAGCTCGCGCCTGTTTCAGGAGATCCGCGAGAAGCGCGGACGGGCATATTCGGTTTATTCGTTTCTGTCCTCCTATCGAGACGTCGGCTATCTGGGCATTTACGCGGGGACGAGCCTGGAGTGGGCCGAAGAGGTCGTGGAGCTGATTCAGAAAGAGATGAAGCGGATGGGCGCCGGAGAGATCAGCAAGGAAGAACTCGAACGCACAAAAAATCAATTGGTCGGCAACATGATTCTCGGCCTTGAGAGCTCGGATTCCTGGATGAGCCACATCGCCAAGGACGAGATTTATTTCGGCAAAGCCATCTCCCTCGAAGACATCATCCAGGGGGTTCGCTCGGTATCGCTCGGAGACGTGGTCGGGCTGGCGGCCTCTATCTTACGGCCCGAAGCGACGGCCCTCACGCTTCTGGGCGACATCGAAAAGAAAAAGCTGGACCTCGGCGCCGCATTTCACTAAAATAAAAGGCGAGGGCTGAAGCTGACTTTCATCCTTCCGCCTTTCTGTTTAATTCTTTCACAGATGTATGGACGAAGTCCGGATTCAGCTCAAGCGTGTCCGCGAGCGTAAGGACGATCTTTCCCTTCCGGCCTACATGACCGAAGGATCGGCAGGAATGGACCTCGCGGCGGACTTGGATGGAGACTTGACGCTTTTGCCTCTGGCGCGCGCGTTGATCCCCACCGGGATCGCCGTGGCGTTGCCGGCGGGTTTCGAGGCTCAGATCCGCCCGCGCAGCGGTCTCGCGCTCCGCGACGGAATCACTTTGGTCAACAGTCCGGGAACCATCGATTCCGACTATCGCGGGGAGATTCAGTTGATCGCCATCAATTTAGGGCGGGAGCCGGTCGTCATACGCCGCGGCCAACACGTCGCGCAGATGGTGGTGCAGCGCGTCTGCAGGGTGAAGTGGCAAGAGGTCGAAGAACTTCCCGGTTCTGAGCGACAAGAGGGCGGGTTTGGGCACACGGACAAGTGACGTAAGGAGTAAGGCGTTAGGCGATCCCCTCACGCCTCACCTCTAACGCCTCACGAGGTTTTATGATTGCACGTTATACCCGACCTGAGATGGGCCGGATCTGGTCCGAGGAGAACCAGTTCCAAAAATGGCTCGACGTCGAAATCCTGGCCACCGAGGCGCTCGGCCGGCTCGGCGTCGTTCCGAAAGGCGCGGCGGCGCGCATTCGGAGAAAGGCGCGCTTCAACGTCGCGCGCATCCGCAAGATCGAGCGCGAGGTCAAGCACGAGACGATTGCCTTTCTAAGCTCCGTGGCGGAGTACGTCGGCGACGACGCGCGCTACCTCCACGTGGGAATGACCTCGTCGGATGTGATGGACACGGCGTTTGCGCTTCAACTCAAGGAAGCATCCGCCATCCTCCTCGATGACGTCAAAGATTTGATCAAAGTACTGCGCCGGCAGGCCTTCAAGTACAAGAACGTGCCGATGATCGGGCGGACGCACGGAGTCCACGCCGAGCCGATCACGTTCGGTTTAAAAATCGCGCTGTGGCACGAAGAGATGAAGCGCAATCTGGAGCGTCTTCAAAGGGCCGCCGGCGAAGTCAGCGTCGGCAAGATTTCCGGCGCGGTCGGAACTTACGCGCAGATCTCGCCCAAGGTCGAGGCATACGTCTGCAAGAAGAGCGGCTTGAAAGCCGCGCCGGTCTCGAACCAGATTATCCAGCGCGACCGGCACGCGTTTTTTTTCGCCACGCTCGCGGTCATCGCCGGCTCGCTCGAAAAATTCGCGGTCGAGATCCGCCACCTGCAGCGGACCGAAGTCCAGGAAGCCGAGGAACCGTTTACCGCCGGGCAAAAGGGCTCATCCGCCATGCCGCATAAAAGGAATCCGGTCCTCTCGGAAAACATCTCCGGCTTGGCGCGCCTGATGCGCTCCTATGCGCTCGCCGCGCTGGAAGACGTTGCCCTTTGGCACGAGCGCGACATCAGCCACTCCTCGGTCGAGCGCGTGATCGCGCCGGACGCCACGATCCTGCTCGATTTTATGCTGCGGCGGATCGCGTACGTCATTGGCAATCTCGCCGTCTACCCCGAAAACATGAGGCGCAATCTCCAGAAAAGCGGCGGCGCAATTTTTTCCGAGCGCGTCTTACTCCGGCTGGTCGATAAGGGCATCGCGCGCGATCAGGCCTACCGCATGGTGCAGCGCCACGCCTTGAAAGTGGGGAAAGAGGGCGGGGACTTGAAGCGTGAATTGTTGGGCGATCCCGAAATCCACCGCTATCTCTCCGCGCGCGACATCGAAGACAGTTTGGATTTGAAGCACTATCTCAAGAACGTCGATGTTATATTCAAGCGGGTTTTTCACTGATCGTTATGCGTGTTAAAATTTTCATATCGTTCAAGGAGGGAGTGCTGGATCCCCAGGGGAAGGCGGTCGAAAGATCGCTGCATTCGCTCGGCTATGAAGAGGTGCGGGACGTCAGGATGGGGAAGTACCTCGAGATCGAGCTCGAAGCTTCTTCCCGCGAGGCGGCGGAGGCGCGCGTGCGCGAGATGTGCGACAAGCTGCTCGCCAATCCGGTGATCGAAGACTACCGTTTTGAGATTGAGTAGGCAGATGCAGAACACAGTAAGCGGTGGGCTCTATCCGACCCCTAATGCCTATTGCCTAATGCCTAATGCCTGGCTGGGGTATTCAGCGGTGGGGGGCTTATGCGCTGGGGAGTGATCGTTTTTCCCGGATCGTGCGATGACCACGATGTTTACGATTGCCTTAAGCGGGTCCTCAAGCAAAAGGTCGAGTTCCTCTGGCACAAAGACAGGCTCGATCGCAATATCGACTGCGTCGTGCTGCCCGGAGGGTTTTCCTACGGCGATTATCTCCGCTGCGGCGCGATGGGGCGTTTTTCTCCGATTATGCAGGATGTCGTCGAGTTCGCCGGCCGCGGCGGATTGGTGCTTGGAGTCTGCAACGGCTTTCAAACGCTGTGCGAGGCGGGTCTCTTGCCCGGCGCGCTGGTGCGCAACGCGTCTCTTCAATTTGTTTGCCGGCCGGTCCATCTCCGCGTCGAGGAGACGGACACGCCGTTCACCTCGGCCGCAAAAAAAGGACAGCTTCTCAAGCTGCCGGTCAAGCACGGCGAAGGCTGTTACTACGCGGATGACGTTCTACTGAAGCGATTGCAGAAAAACCGGCAAGTCCTGCTGCGCTACGTAGACGCCAAGGGACGGCCGGCCCCCGGCGCAAATCCCAACGGCTCGATCGACAACATCGCGGGCGTTTGCAACGAGGGACGAAACGTCTTCGGATTGATGCCCCATCCCGAAGACGCCTGCGAGAAGATCCTCGGCAGCGACGACGGCCTTAAAATATTTTCTTCGATCATCGCCGCATGCGGCAAGGGGGAGAAGAAGGCATGGGCCGGGTAGCCGCAGAAAATACATTTTCCCAGCCCGCGCTCACTCCCGAAGTCGTCGCCGCCCACGGCCTCACGGACGAGGAGTACCGGAAGATCGTCGATCTTCTCGGGCGCGAGCCCAACTACACCGAGCTCGGCGTTTTCTCGGTCATGTGGTCAGAGCACTGCAGCTACAAAAGCTCCCGGCCTTATCTCAAGCGCCTGCCCACTGAAGGCAAGGCCGTGATCCAGGGGCCGGGAGAGAACGCCGGCATCGTCGACATCGGCAACGGTCTCGCCGCGGTCTTCAAGATGGAAAGCCACAATCACCCATCGTTCATCGAGCCCTACCAGGGCGCCGCGACCGGCGTCGGCGGCATCCTGCGCGACGTGTTTACCATGGGAGCGCGGCCCGTCGCGTCGCTCAACTCGCTCCGCTTCGGCAGCTTCGATCATCCGCGCACGCGCTATCTTCTCAGCGGCGTCGTTGCGGGCATCGGCGGCTACGGCAACTCGATTGGCGTGCCGACCGTCGGCGGCGAAGTTTTTTTCGACGAATCCTATAACGCCAACATCCTGGTCAACGCCTTCACGCTGGGCATCGCCAAGAAGCGGCGCATCTTCAAAGGCCGCGCGACGGGAGTCGGCAACCCCGTGATCTACGTCGGCGCCAAGACGGGCCGCGACGGTATTCACGGCGCGACCATGGCGTCGGAGTCGTTCTCGGAGGAATCCGAGAAGAAAAGGCCGACGGTC
This sequence comes from uncultured Syntrophobacteraceae bacterium, assembly GCA_964404195.1. GTDB lineage: Bacteria > Desulfobacterota > Binatia > UBA9968 > UBA9968 > JAJPJQ01. The sequence goes on along the minus strand of CAYOJC010000107.1, from coordinate 10,065 downwards.
CAGGTAGGCGATCCGTTTACCGAGAAGCTCCTGCTCGAAGCCTGCCTCGAGCTCATGAAGACCGATCTCATCGTCGGCATTCAGGACATGGGCGCGGCCGGCCTCACCAGCTCGTCGGTGGAGATGGCGGAGCGCGGCGGTACCGGAGTCGAGCTCGAGCTCGGGCGCGTGCCGCTGAGAGAAGTGGGGATGACGCCCTACGAGATTCTGCTTTCGGAGTCTCAAGAACGGATGCTCCTCGTGGCGAAAAAAGGCCGCGAGGAACAGGTCAAGAAAATTTTCCAACGCTGGGACCTGGACGCCGTCGTGATCGGCAAGGTCACCAAGGACCGGATCTACCGCGCTCTCTTCAACGGCGTCGAGGTTGCGCGCATTCCGGTCGCGGCGCTGACCTCCGAAGCGCCGGTCTATCATCGTCCGATGGAGCGGCCCGCGGCTCTGGACGAGCTGCAAAGACTAGACCTCGATACCATTCCGGCGCCCGCGGATGTCGCGACGGCGCTGAAGCTGCTGCTCGATTCGCCGAACATCGCGTCGAAGGAATGGGTTTACCGCCAGTACGACCACCTGGTGCGCAGCAACACGGTCGTAGGCCCTTCCGCCGACGCCGCGGTGATCCGGATCAAAGGCGTGAAGCAGGGGCTGGCGCTCACCGTGGATGGAAACGGCCGCTACTGTTTTCTCGATCCTTACGTCGGCGGCATACTCGCCGTGGCGGAAGCCGCGCGCAATCTTGCCGCCGTCGGCGCGCGCCCGCTCGGCTTGAGCGACTGCCTTAATTTCGGCAGCCCGGAGCGGCCCGAGGTGATGTGGCAATTTTCCCAGGTCATCGAGGGCATGCGGGACGCCTGCGTCGTTCTCGGAGTGCCGGTTGTGAGTGGCAACGTGAGCTTCTATAATGAAACCGATGGGGTGCCGATCTTCCCCACGCCGACGATCGCAATGGTCGGCATCTTGACCAGGGTCGAGCGGCACGTCACGTCCTGGTTCAAGGCCGCCGGAGATATTGTCGTGCTCCTCGGCCGGACGCGGGAAGAACTCGGCGGGAGCGAGTATTTGAAGATCGTTCACGGACTGGTCAAAGGCACGCCGCCGTGGATCGATTTGCGCCTCGAGCGCGCCGTGCAGCATGCGTGTCTCAAAGCGATCGAGAAAGGGATCGTTCGCTCCGCGCACGATGTTTCCGACGGTGGCTTGGCGGTCGCGCTGGCCGAATGCTGCATCGCCGGGCCGGACAAGCCGCTGGGCGCGCGGATCGAGCTGCGCGAAATGATGCGCGCCGACGCTTTGCTCTTCGGCGAATCCCAGTCGCGCATCATCGTGTCCGTCAGGGAAAAGGATTTGGCGCGGCTCAGGCAAATAGCGGCCCAGGAGGGAGCGCCCATGCAGGCGATCGGCGAGGTCGGCGGATCGAGGCTGTCGATTCAGCAGCTCGTGCAGTTGCCGGTCGAGGAGCTTCGCTCGATATGGGCGCATGGATTGGAAAGAAGACTCAAGGCAAAGGATGAAGGATGAAGAATTTTAGATTTTCGATTTCAGCCAGAGGACTGATTAGCCTCGGGCTGAGCCTATTTTCGATTAATCTAAAATCCAAAATGGGAATGGGTTAAAGGGGCGAGGCTAAATGTTTGATAAATTCCACGAAGAGTGCGCGGTCATGGGCGTTTACGGCCATCCGGAGGCGGCCAACCTGGTCTACCTCGGCCTTTACGCCCTGCAGCACCGCGGCCAGGAATCTTCCGGCATCGTCTCGTCCGACGGAAAAATTTTGATCTCGCACCGGCAGATGGGGCTGGTCGCGGATATTTACAAAGAAGACGTGATGCGGCGTCTTGAAGGCCCGAGCGCGATCGGGCACAACCGCTACTCCACCACCGGCCAGAGCCACTTGAGGAACGCCCAGCCTTTCGTCGTGGAATACTCGCAGGGCCCGATCGCCATTTCTCACAATGGCAATCTCGTCAACGCCCACGTGCTCCGCGACGAGCTGGAAACCTCCGGATCGATCTTTCAATCCACCTCGGACACCGAGGTGATCATTCATCTGATCGCGACTTCCAAGGAGCAGAACTTGATGGGCCGCGTCGTCGAGGCGCTCTCCCGCGTGCGCGGCGCCTACTCGCTGCTCTTTCTCACGCCCGACCGAATGATCGCGGCGCGCGATCCGAGCGGCTTTCGCCCGCTCGTTCTGGGGAAGCTCAAGTCATCGAAACCCAACAGCGGCTACGTCGTCGCCTCCGAGACCTGCGCGCTGGATTTGATCGAGGCCGACTACGTGCGGGAAGTCGAGCCGGGCGAGATCATCACCTTCGGCCCGCGGGGCATGGAGTCGCTGAAGCCGTTTCCGCCGGCGCCGCACGCGAAGTGCGTCTTCGAATACATTTATTTCTCGCGGCCCGACAGCAATCTCTACGGGCGCAATGTCTATCAGGTCCGAAAAGAGCTCGGGCGGCAGCTTGCGCGCGAGAGCGCCGTGGAGGCGGACCTGGTGACGCCGGTGCCGGACTCCGGCGTGCCGGCGGCGATCGGCTACGCCGTGGAGTCGGGCCTCCCGCTGGAATTCGGGCTCATCCGCAACCACTACGTGGGGCGGACTTTCATCGAGCCGCAGCAGTCGATTCGCCATTTCGGCGTCAAGATCAAGCTCAACGCCCAGCGCGAGGTGCTGCAGGGGAAGCGAGTGGTGGTGGTGGACGATTCGATCGTGCGCGGCACGACGAGCCGAAAGATCATCCGCATGCTGCGCGACGCGGGCGCGAAGGAAGTTCACATGCGCATCAGCTCGCCGCCGACGATCAGCCCTTGCTACTACGGGATCGATACCCCCACGCGCTCCGAGCTGATCGCCTCAACCAAGTCCGTCGAGGAGATCCGCCGGTTCATCGAGGCGGATAGCCTGGGCTATCTGAGTCACGATGGAATGTACGCCTTTCTCAACAACGGCGAGAAGCAGGGCTTCTGCGACGCCTGCTTCACCGGCGACTATCCGGTTCACTTCGACGACGAGGGCCACACCCGCCAGCTCCACCTCTTCGATGCGCTCCAGCAGCGGTAAGAGGACGGCCATAAAGGCTCATATGCTTCGTTGCGCTCGATTTGCTCGCTCGACGTACTGAAAAAGTACGCCTCCGCTCACAAATCTTCGCGCGCCTCGCCTCTGAGACCTTTCTGACCGTCCTCAGATCTTTTCAGAGTCATCCGCCGCAAGGCTTGCTAGCTGCATTCTCTCCCGGTCGTTGACAACCCGCTCCGTTAACGATATTTCAAGTTGCGATTTTCGAACGAGCCAATGAGATTATTAGTCGCCATCGTTCTGTTGCTCATTTTCGCTACCAACTCCCGCGCTGCATCCGTCGAAGATCTCGCGAAGGGAGAAGGCGAGGTGGTTTTTTATAGCTCGCTCAACAACGAGCAGATCGTCACCTTCCGCGACGCTTTCCAGAAAAAATATCCGTCCGTCAAAGTCGAATTCTATCGCGGCACGAGCGAGCGGGTGCTGCAGAGAACCATGACCGAGGCGCAGACCGGCCGCCATGCCGTGGACGTGTTTTCATCGGCGGGATTCCAGTTGCAATCGATTAAAGAGAAGGGACTGACCGCAAGACACGATGTAGACGAGCCGGCGGCGTTTCCCAAAGGCTTCCGCGATGCGGACGGCCAGTGGACGAACCTGCACTCGCTCTATCTCTCGATGGGATACAACACCAAGTTGGTTCCCGCCGGCCAAGCGCCGAAGAAATACGAAGACCTGCTCCTTCCCAAGTGGAGCGGCAAGGTCGGATTCAACATTCGGGACGCCGAGTGGTTCGTGAACATGCTCAGGCTCAAGGGCCGGGAGCAGGGCCTCGACTTCATGCGCAGGCTGGCAGCGCAGAAGCCCGGCACTCACGAAGCGCACAATCTCCTGGCGCAGCTTCTGGCCGCCGGCGAGTTTCATGCAGTGGCGAATACCTACGGCCATATCCTGGCGCGCGAAAAAGAGCGCGGCGCGCCGGTCCAGTGGGTATTGGTCGAGCCGGTCATCACCTATCTTCATCCGGTCGCGCTGGCGCGGCATGCGCCGCACCCGAACGCCGGCAAGCTCTTCATCAATTTTCTTCTCTCCAAAGACGGACAGAGAATGTTGAGCGCTCAGGGGCGCATCCCCAGCCGGGCGGACGTGGAGCCGCAGGTTCTGAAAGAGGCCAGGGGCATGCGCCTTTTTGCCAGCGACCCTTCGTGGGCGCGCGAGTACGAGGCGGCGACGAAAGAGCTGCGCGCGATCTTTTTGGGCCAATAGGAGGCGTGATGAAAAGACTGCCGAGCTTCATCGTTTCGATGGCGCTGCTGCTCTCCCCGGTAGGAAGCGCCTTTGCGCAGGTCGACGCTGAAACCGTGCTGGCGCGCGTGAACGGCCTGCCGGCGAAAGAAAGGATGGATGCGCTCGTCGCCGGGGCGCGTAAGGAAGGGGCGTTGGAATGGTACGGCTCGCTGCAAGTCGCCGACGTCAAGGACTTGATCGAGAGGTTCAAGAAAAAAATATCCGTTCATCGAGGTTCAGTATACCCGCGGCGGGGGAACCAACGTCGTCAGCCGAGTGCTGACCGAGCGTAAGGCCGGCGCGGATAAGGCGGACGTCATCGGCGGCCGCGGCAACTTTCACCACACGCTTATGACGGCAGGGCTGGTCGCCAAGAACATGGCGCCTTTGCGCAAAGAGATTCGCGGGGGGTTTATGGACGCCCGCGGCTACTTTCTCGACCCGTTCACCTATAGCCTCGTGTTGGGCTACAACACCAAGCTCGTGCCCGCCGCGCAGGCGCCCGCGTCTTACCAGGATCTTCTCGCGCCGGCGTGGAAGGGCCAGATGGCGATGGACTACGAAGCCTACGACTGGTTTGCCGGCATGCTGGATACCATGGGGGAAAAGAAAGGATTGGAACTGGCGCACGCGGTGGCCAAGCAGGGCGTTCGCCTCCAGCGCGGCCATACGCTTCTGACGCAACTCATGGCCGCGGGAGAATTCAAGGTCATCATCGACGGCTATCACTATCAGCTCCGGACCTTCAAGGAGAGAGGCGCTCCGGTGGACTATGTCGTTTCCGACCCGATGATTCTCAAAGAGCCGAGCGGCGTTTGGATTCTCAAGCGGGCGCCGCATCCGCACGCGGTGGCGCTGCTGATCGATTTTCTTTTTTCACGCGAAGGCCAGCAGGTCTACGCCGAGCAGAACCGATTGGTGGCGCGGAAAGACATGGAGTGGGACTTCGGCGGAAAAAAAATTGGGCAAGGTCCACGTGCTGTCGGCCGAACAGTGGGGACCCCGCTACGAGAGCGTCGTCAAGCAATTCGATCAAATCTTCCGCTCAGGGCGGCCATAGATCTCCATCGACTGCGCCGCGCTGCCATAACCAGAACGAGCTAGGCCATGACAAGCGAATGCTTGCCCTGGCCGCTCTCGAAGGATTTGAGGAAGAAAAGGTTCTGCTACTTCAGATGACGACTGACCAGCTTGGTCATCTCAAACATCGTGACCTGTTTCTTGCCGCCGAAGACCGCCTTCAAGCTGTCATCGGCGTTGATCATCGTCCGCTTCTTTTTGTCCTGGAGCCCTTTGCGCTTGATGTACTGCCAGAGCTTTTTGGTGACCTCAGTGCGCGGAAGAGCCTTGCTCCCGACCACCTCTGCCAAAGCCGCGGACGGCTGCACCGGTTTCATGAATGCAGCATTCGGTTTGCGTTTTTTTGCCGCCATTTTCTCCTCCTTGGAGTTAGGGATTTACTAGTCCGTGTTTATAGCAAAGGAAAGTTTTTTTTACCAGCCTTTTTTTCATTTTCTCGCAGGGCGCGGGTCGCTTCACCGTCCACCCTCCATTCGCCCTGGTCGAGCGTCAGCGCCACCCCGTAGTCGATTTTTGCGCTCCCGGCCGAAACGTAGCCTTGGCGCACATCCTCAAGCACCTTTTCCGGCGGTCGCTCCAGGGGATCTCCCATGCCGCCACCCCCCGGCCGCTCCAGCCGCAGGAGGTCTTCCTTGCGGAGAATGTAGTCGCCGAAGCGGGAAGGGAGTCTCTTTTCCTCCGGCTCGCCGGGATTGACGATGCAGGCTCCTTTTCTACCCGGCATTCCTCCCTCGGCGCCCTCGGGCGCGATCAGGTGCTTGTCCGTGCGCATGGAGAAGCGGACTTCATCCTGGAGAATCCGGCATTCGCGGACGAAGCCTAAACCGCCGCGCCAGGCGCCGGCGCCGCCGGAGTCGGCGATCAGCTCGAAGCGCTCCACGCGAGTGGGAAATTCGGATTCGATGATCTCCACCGGCGCCGTTCGGCAATTGCTCAGATGAAACGCCATGGCCGAGATGCCGTCCTTGCCCCGTCTCGCGCCGGTGCCGCCGCTGAAGATTTCATAGTGGACGTAGGATCTGCTGGCGCTTTGACCCTGTCCACCCAGTACCATCGCGCCGCTGCCGGAGCTGCCGGCGACTTTTTTCTCCGGCACGAAACGGCCCAAAGCTCTGAAGAGCGCCTCCACGACCGCCAGCGCCGTCGGCATATACGTGTTGACCGCTCCGGGGAACCGGGGATGAAGCACGCTGCCTTCGCGAAAGGTCGCGCGGCTCGCCGCGGCGAGCCCCTGATTAATGGGCAGGAACGGATCGACGAGAGAGACGAGGCAGTAAGAGCAGCAGGCGCGCACGAGCGGCGGCCGGATATTGGCCGGGCCTCGCGTCTGGTCGCTAGACTCGGAGAAATCGAAATGGATTCGGCCGCCCTGTTTTTCCACCTTCACGTGAATACGGATCGGGCGGTCGAGATCGATGCCGTCGTGATCGACGAAGCTTTCTCCCTCGGAGGGGCCGTCGGGCCAGGAGGAGAGGGCTTGCTTGATCCTCGCCTCTGTATAGGAAGAGAGCAGGGCGGTCGCGTCGAGAATGGTCTCCTTGCCGTAGCGCTCCATAAGCTCGGCGAGCCTTCTCTCGCCAAGGCGGTTGGCGCCCACCTGTCCCCGAAGGTCGCCGATCACCAGCTCGGGCGTGCGGCTGTTGGCGGCGATGAGAGCTTCGATTTCTTTGACCGCTTGACCGCGGGCGGCGAATTTCACCGGCGGCAAGTGGAGCCCTTCCTGAAAAATCTCGCGCGCCTGGCCGGAGCCGCTGCCCGGGACGGTGCCGCCGATGTCGCTCTTGTGCGCGATGTCGGCGGCAAAGCCGACCCATTCGCCGCGGAAAAAGATCGGCGTCAGCACCGCCATGTCCGGCGCGTGCGGGCTGCCGCCCAAATACGGATGATTCGTGATGAACGCGTCCCCTTCGTTAATCTCCGACGGCTGGTAGTATTTGAGCACTCCTTCGGCGCAGGCGGGAAAGGCGCCCATGTGAAGCGGCAGCACGACGTGCTGCGCGACGACTTCGCCCCGGCAGTTTAAGATGGCGCAGCTTGCGTCCTGGGATTCGCGGATGATCGTGGAGTAGCCGGTGCGGAAGAGAGAATTCTGCATCTCCTGGACGATGCCGGCCAGGCGGGCCTGGATTACTTGCAATGTAATCGGGTCAACGTTCATAAAAAGCAGGAATTAGGGATTAGGAATTAGGAGTTCGCCGGAAAAATTCCGAGACTCCAACCCCCAACCCCCAATTCCCAATTCCTAATCCCTGATTTTTTCAAAGTATAGTGCATCAATATATCTCCTCGCCGGCGGCAGCGGCAGAGGAAGCCGTTTGCTCTCCGCGAGCAGATCGAGCACTGAGGCGACGCCGATCTCCGTGGGCTCGAGGCTCGGCGGCTCGGGCGGATTAAGGTAAAGCTCGTAGGTTTGCTCCGCCAAAGCCGGCGGCGTTTCGGTCGTGCGGCTCAAGATTTCCACGGCTCTCGTACGATTCGCCGGATCGGCGAGCCAGTCCCACGCCTTCTTTATCGCTCTCAGAAAATTTACGAACCTTTCGTCGACTGCTACTGTTTTGCGCACGACACAAACCGTGAAGGGATAGGCCGGCACGACTTCGACGGAAGAGCCGAGAAAACTGAAACCCTCTTTCTCCAGGAGAAAATGGAACGGCTCGGTCACCATCGTCGCGTTGAGAGCGCCCTGCTTGAGTTTCTCGCATCGCTCCAGCGGCGGCCCCGACGGAACCAATTCGTACGAGTCGTCTTTCAGGCCATAAGCGCGCAGGAGTTTTATGAGAATCAGCGCCTCGGCGGAGCGGCCGTCGTTCACGCCGATTTTTTTTCCCTCGAGCTGCCGGGCGTGCTGAATATCCGCATGCGCCATCAAACGATACTGCGGCCGGTCGTTGGTGTTGGCGATGACGGAAAGCGGCGCGCCTTTGACCATTGCAAGCAGAGCAACGTCTGGAATGACGTTGATGATGTCCAACGATCCATCGATCAGTCCGGCGACCGGGTCGGGCGGGCGAGTGAATATGTTGCGCTCGACGGAAAGATTCGCCGGTGCGAAAAGATCGAGCGCCTCGGCGATAAAAAACGGCCAGTTCATCGCGCTCAACTGTACCTGGCCGTAGCGGAGTTTAGTAAACGATGGCGCCATTTTTGATTCTGCGCGTATAGTGACCGTCAGCCAAAGTGGCAACCATTGGAGTATTGGAGTGCTGGAGTAATGGGTTTTATCGAATCAACACTCCATTACTCCAATACTCCACCCTGCATTCGCGCTTCTCTCGTGCGTTTCTCATCGATCACGAAGTCGCCGTTTGCCGGCTCGATCGCGACGCCATACAGCTCGCGCGCTTTCGCGCTCGTAACGTAGCCGTTTCTCACGTCGGCCAAAACTTTCAGCGGATCGCGCTCGAGGGGATTTTCCAGACCTCCGCCGCCGGGAGTTTCCAAGCGCACCACGTCTCCGGGGTAGAGCGGATGATCCGAGAAGCGCGAGGGAATTTCTTTTTCTTTTTTCGTGCCGGGATCGAGCGTGCACTTGCCGGTTTTTCCCGGGCGCCCTCCCTCGATCCCCTTCGGCGCGACCGAATGTTTGGTCGAGCGGAGCGCGAAGCGCGCCTCCTGGTCGAGCATCTCGTATTCGCGCACGAAGCCGAGCCCGCCGCGGAACTTGCCCGCGCCGCCGGAGTCGGGGATCAGCTCGAAACGCCGGATGCGCGTTGAGAATTCCGACTCGATGATCTCCACCGGCGCGATACGCGCGTTGGATTGATTGACGTTGGTGCCCGAGACTCCGTCCTTCCCGGTGCGCCCGCCGGAGCCGCCGCCGAAGATTTCGTACTGCACGTAGCTCCGGCCGGTCTTGTTGCTGCGGCCGCCGATGATGATCGAGCGGCTGCTGCAGCCGTCGGCGACTTTTTTGTGCGGCGTAATCCGGCTGAGCGCTTCGAACAGCGCTTCGACGAGAGCGTGGACCGTCGGATTGTACGTGTTTACCGGCGCGGGAAAATGCGGATCGACGACGCTGCCCTCGCGCACTTTGATCTCGACGACCCGCGCCATGCCGTGGTTGATCGCGAGCGCCGGATCTACCAGAGCAATCAGACAGTACGCGCATGCGGCCCGCACGACCGTGGGGCGTATGTTCGCCGGTCCTTTGGTCTGCGCGGCGGAGCCCGTGAAGTCGAAGAGCAGGCGGTCGCCGGATTTTTCGACTTTTACGTGGATGCGCACCGGTTTGTCCAGCTCGATGCCGTCGCTGTCGACGAACCGCTCGCCCTCGCCGCGGCCGTCGGGCCAGGACGCGATTTCACGCCGCACTCTTGATTCCGTCAAAGCGAACAGCGTCTCGTAAGAATCGAGCACGGTATCGCGGCCGTACCGTTCCATCAATTCCTGAAAGCGGCGCTCGCCCAGGCGGTCCGCGCCGACCTGTCCGCGCATGTCGCCGATCACCAGCTCGGGCGTGCGGCTGTTCGCGCCGATGATCTCTTCGATGTCGCGGCTGGGCTCGAAGCGCGCGGCGTATTTGATCGGCGGGAGATGCAGTCCTTCCTGATAAATCTCCCGCGCTTGGCTCCAGCAACTTCCCGGCACCGGGCCGCCGATGTCGCTCTTGTGCGCCATGTCGGCGGCAAATCCGACCCATTCGCCGCGGAAAAAGATCGGCGTCAGCACCGCCATGTCCGGCGCGT
>CAYOJC010000106.1:0-16634 GCA_964404195.1 uncultured Syntrophobacteraceae bacterium | reverse complement strand
CTAATCCAGTTCTCCGTTCTTCGTGTCCTTCGTGCGCTTCGTGGTGAATAGAGAACCCTCGACGGATAGGTGCCTTAATTTAAGAGGCACTACACTAGTCGCGGCAGACGATCCACTCGCGGGGAAACTTATTCAAGCTCTCGCAGCCGTTCTTGCGCACGACGAGAGTTTCCCCGAACTGAAGTCCCATCTTTTCGTCCTTGGTGATCACGTTCGGCTGAATGACGATCACCATGTTCTCGCGAAAATTCATTTCGCCTTCTTCGTGCCGCGCGGTCGTGCGCGTCTGAAAGATCGGCGGGTACTGATTCGCGCCGTGGATCAGGTCGTCGTAGATCGTGTAGCCGCGGCGGTGCACGATCTCGGCGGCCTCTTCCGCCTCGCGCACCGAAGTTCCGTCTTTAATCGCAGAGGCGAGAACGCCGAACACTTCGACCGCGGCGTCGTGGAGCTTTTTCCATTCCGGGGTCGGCCCTTCGCCGAGCGAGTAGGTCCGGTGAATCTGCCCGCTGTAGCCCCAATAGCTGCCGCTGATTTCCGTAATCAGGCAGTCGCCGCGTTCGAGGCGCCGGCTCGACTGATACTGCGAGGGCACGGGAAAGTGCGGATCGCGCATGGGCATGCTGGTCATGAAATGAATGCCGGCGTAGCCGCCCGCTTTGAGGTAGACCGGCTCGATCAGGGCGGGGATTTCGTCTTCGCGCATGCCGGGCTTGAGACCTTCGGCCACCGCCTGCATCGACTCGTCGGTGAGCTTGGAGGCGAGGCGAATGCGCTCGATCTCGGCCTGGCTCTTGATGGTCCGGAGCATCCTGAACCTGCCGCCCATCTCGACGAACTCAGCCTGCGAGAGACGATCGCGCATTTTCTGATACTGCGTGTGCGGAATGCTTCCGACCAGTCCGATCCGTTTTTGCCCGAGCCCGCGTTCCTGAAGAAGCTGGACGGCGCCGTTGCCCGTGTTCGCGCCGGCCCAGCGGACGTCCTTGACGACCGACAGCACGCGCGCCATCGGCACGTGATTGTAGAGTTGCATGAGGAGGACAGGGTCTTTGCCCTGCTGAAACAGCACGTAGGCCTCGCGCCCGCCGGGCCAGTCGGTCAGCCAATAAACTTCCGAGGCGTAGCGGCCGGCGCCGTAAACGAGCAGCGCGTCCAGATTGGCTTGCTCCATCAAGTTGGACACGCTCGCATGGCGCGCGGCCATTTCAGTGTCGGAGAACGTCGGGAATTGTGATCGTTCGCGCATTTGACTCCCTCCGGGAGTTCGGTTCAAGAGTTCAAAGGTTTCTCTATCGCCACGAAGCACTTAGCGCGGCAAAGCCGTAACCAAAATGAGAAAAGTAGGATTCACCACGAAGGCACGAAGGACACGAAGAACGGAGAACTGGATCGGCAAAGCCATCGGATTTTGAGAGAAACTTTTCTTCCTTCGTGATCTTCGTGTCCTTCGTGGTGGGACACTCCGTTTCAAATGCGGAGTTTAGGATAAACTACCAACAGCGTGAGACACTACACTAGAGTTTCAAAAGCCGTTTCGCGTTGCCTTCCAAAATCATGAGCTTCTCGGAGTCGGAGCAATCGAGCGCTTCGACTTTCTCGACGGTGAGCCAATCACCCAGTGTGTAGGGATAATCGGTTCCGACCATCAAGTGATCGGCGCCGGCGACGCGCTTCAAATATTCGAGCGCGTCCACGCGATAGATCATCGCGTCGAAGTAGAGATTATTTTTAAGATAGGCGCTCGGCGGCGAAGAGGCCGACACCGCGCGCGCGCCGCGCCGGACGGCGAAGCCCTGATCGAGCCGGCCCAACTGATACGGAAAAAATCCGCCGCCGTGGAGCACGCAGAGCTTTAGATTGGGAAAACGGTCGAAGACGCCGCTGTAGCTCATGAAGGCGAGCGAGAGCGTGCTGTCGGCCGGGTTGCCGCAGATCAGCCGCAGGCCGTAAGCGCCCATCCTCTCCGAGCCGGCCACGTCTTCGGGATGCATCACGATCAGCGCGTCGAGATCCTCGGCCTTTTTCCAGAAAGGATCGAAGAAATCGCTGTTGTAGTATTGCCCGTTCACGTTGGAGGCGATGTATCCGCCCTTGAGCCGGAGTTCTTTAACCGCATGTTCCAGAACGGTGGCCGCCCTGGGAGGGTCTTGCAGCGGTGCGGCTGCCAGGCCGACGAAGCGATCGGGGTGTTTCAGCGTGAGGTCGCGAATGCCTTCGTTGTAGCGGCGGCACCATGCCTCGCCCTGTTTTCCGTCCAACGGATAGCCCAGGCTCGACGTGTGAGGAATGAGCGCGCCGACGGCGATCTTTCCGCGCTCCATCGCCTCGAATCTCTTCTTGAAGTCCGATGACAGATCCTCGGGAAGGTTGAATGCCTCTTCACCTGCGAATGAAATCGCGGTTTCGCCTTTCCGTCCGTCCTTGGCCGAAACGCCGGCTGCTTTTCCCTGTTTCGCCTCATCGAGGAGCGACTCCGGGATGTAATGATGATGGATATCGATGGCGCAGACGCGCATGGTTCAATGTACTCCTTCTTAACATTTTGCGGGAACTTAGCTCGGAATCAGATCGCGTCCTCCGGCCGGTCGTACTTCGCTCTGCCGCGCCGCTCTTTGATGGTCGGATAGGCGACGATGATCACGGTGAGGATGATGAGAATGAGCACGCTCGGGAAGGCGAGCCACTTCGAGCCGTAGGCCGCGGTCGATATCCAGAGATAATTCTCGCCGATTTTCCCCAGGATCAAGCCCAGGATGAGCGGCGGGCGGGGCCAGCCGTTGAGGACCATGAAATAGCCGAGGGCGCCGAATATGAGGGTGACGAGAAGGTCATGGGGGCTGTTGTTGGCGGTGAACGAGCCGATGAACACGAGAACGACGAGAAAGGGAATCAGCAGCGAGCCGCGGATGAAGGTAAGGGCGGCGAGGTGGTTGAGGATCAGGAAACAGAGGCCGGCGACGATGATGTTGGAGATGATCAAAATCCACACCATGGCGAAGGTCACGTCCAGGCGCGACTTGAGCATTTCCGGACCGGGCTGGAGTCCGACGATCAAGAGCGCGCCGAGCAGCAGAGCCATGCTGGCGCTGCCGGGAATACCGAACGCGATCGTCGGTATGAGATCGCCGCCCCGGGTCGAGTTGTTGGCGGCGCTGGGACCCAGGACGCCTTCGATGGCGCCCTTGCCCGCCTGCTTCCGATCCTTAAGGCCGCTGACCGAGTGGGCATAGGCGATCCATTGCGCCACGTTGGCGCCGAGCACCGGAAGCACGCCGAAGTAGACGCCGATGAGACTGCATCGGACAACGAGCCAGAAATTGCGGAAGGTGTCCTTGACTCCTTCCATGACTCCTTTGAGCTTTTCCTTGGGGGCTTGTGAAATGCTCGTTCCTCTGACGGCGAGATCGATGATCTCAGGAATGGCGAAAAGTCCGACGACGACCGGCGTCACGTCGAGGCCGTCCCAGAGATAAAGAAAGCCGAAAGTGTAGCGCAGCGACCCGGTTTGAGGATCCACGCCGATCGCCGCGAGCATTAGCCCGACGCCGCCGGCCAAGAGGCCTTTGATCAGCGACGCGCCGGCCAGAGTTCCGATGAAGGTGATGCCCATGATGGTGATGATGAACAGCTCGGGCGAGCCGAAAAGAAGCACGAGCGGCCGCATGATCGGAATCGATATCGCCAGCGACAACGCGCCGATCACCGCGCCGAAGAGAGAGCTCATGATCGCCGCGCCGAGCGCTCTTCCCGCCTCGCCTTTTTTCGACATCGGGTAACCGTCGAGGACTAGCGCGGCGGACGAACTTTCTCCCGGGATCCCGAACAGGATCGAGGTCAGATCGCCGGTGGTGCCGGTCACCGCAAGCATGCCGAGGAGAAAGCAGAAGGCTTCGATCGGCGTCTTGATCGTGTAGGAGAAAGGCAGCATCAGCGCGAGCGTGGCCAGGCCGCCGATGCCGGGGAGAAGCCCCACCCAGAAACCGACCATAATCCCTAACAACAGATAACCGAACGCCGGCCAGGCGATTACTTGCCAAAATCCGCTGGAGAATGCCTCGAGCATTATTTTCCCGTTCCCATGAGTTTTTTCATCCGTTCGACGATGTCGGGCGGGGCGGCCACCACCTCTTTGGCCAGCTTCTGGATCTCGTCGCCACTGCTGGGATCGATCTCGAGGTTTCGCTTCTGCGCGTCGGCCAGATAAGCCGGGTCTTTTACGATCTTGTCGAAGGCGTCGCGCACGATCTTGACTCGGTCGGCTGGAACGGCCGGAGCGAAGACCAATGGACGGCCGAAATCGCCGGCGGCGAGAACTACGGTGGACAAGCGTTTGCCGGCCTCCGTCGTTTTGTACTTGTCCATAAGCTCGTAAATCGTGGGCGCGTCTTTAATTCTCTCGTCGCGCTTGCTGCCGGACTGGAACAGGACGTTGACAAATTTATTCTTGCGCCAGGTGATGAAAGGCTCGCGGGCGAAGTAGGCCGTAATGGTAAAGGCGCGGCATATGACCTCGCCCCGTTCCACAGCGAGATCGACGTCCCCCCCGGATTGATATCCCGTGACGATGTCGAATTTGGTGGCGATCGTTTCTTCCAATAGCTTGGGCATGTAGTAGCCGGTCGAGGTCGTGCCGTTGGCGCCGCACTTAGGCGGGGTGGAGGCTTTGCGAATATCCTCCATCGATTTGTACGGCGCGTCGCTGCGCATGTACATCAAATGATTCGAAACCACCGGGGTGCCGATGAAATGAAATTTACTCCAGTCGAACCTGACCTCCGGCTTATTCGCAAGCTGATCCAAGTAAAGCGCCGGATAGATCGCTCCGATGGTCAGCCCGTCCGGCTTGGAGACGTTATAGATCTGGTTGGCCGCGATCATGGACGCCGCGCCGGGCACGTTCTGGATGATGACGTTCGGGCTGCCGGGAATATATTTGGGCAGGTACTCGGCCATGAGCCGCGGATAGAGATCGTAGGCGTCGCCGGCTTTCGTGCCGACAATAATATTGATCGTCTTGCCCTGGTAAAAAGGCGTCTGGGCAAACAGGGGTTGAACGGTTAAAAGATTGAAGAATTGCATCAAAAATAAAAGCGCGGCGAGAGACGAGAGGCGAGCGGCGCGAGCAAGAACTGATCTGAAACCCTTGGATGAATGAGTGTTTCTGAACTTTTCCATTACGGTTCCTCCTTGTATTTTTCGGGTTCGTCTGCTTATCCACTTTCTGTGCTCGGGTGTCAAGACTCTTTGCCTATTGTTCTCCCACTAGCCTTTTCATGCAGGCGACGATCTCCGGCGGTTGCGCGATCACTTCCCGCGCCAACGTTTGCAGTTCCTCGCCGCCGGCGGCGACGACAGCCAGATCCTTCATCCGTGCCTCCGCCAGCAACTCAGGATCGCGCGCCGCTTTCGCAAACGCTTCCCGCAAAATCCTGAGCTTCTCGGCGGAGAGGCCGGGCGGTGCGACCAGCGGCCGGCCGAACAAGGCGCCGCTCAAAATCACCCGCGCGAGTCTTCGCCCCGGCTCGGGCACGCGATACTCGTCCATCAACTCGTAAAGGGTCGGCGTGTGCAGGAGCTTCGGGTCGCGTTCGTTGCCGGTCTGCAGAAGAATGCGCACGAATCCATTTTTGCGCCAGGTATGATACGGCTCGTGGGAAAAAAAACCGGAGATGGTGAGGACACGGCAGTCGACCTCGCCGCGCTCCACCGCCGCGTCCACATCGGGCCCTTCGCGATAACCGGTTCTCATGTCGAACTTCGCGCCGAATATCTCCTGGAGCAATCTCGGCAAATAATAGGCAGTGGACGAAGCGCCCGAGGAGCCGCAGCGGGGAGCTTGGGCGGCGTTCACGATCGCCTGAAGACTCTCGTAGGGCGTGTCGGCGCGCGCGTAGAGCAAGTGGTTGGATCGATCGGGCGTGCCGATCCAGGAAAAAGCGCTCCAGTCGAAATAGACTTCTTCCTGCTGCAAAAGCTGGGCGAAATAAAGCGCCGGGGAAATTGCCGCCAGCGTGAGCCCGTCCGGTCTGGCGCCGTAGATTCCGTTGGCGATTATCTTCGAGCCGGCTCCGGCCACATTTTCGACCACGATATCGGGCATGCCCGGGATATATTTCTTCATGTGGCGGGCGATCAGGCGGGCGTAGAGGTCATAGGCGACCCCGGGACGGGCGCCGACAAGCACGGTGATCTTTTTACCCTGGTAGAAATTCGTCCCAATCTCAGAAGAGACGTTCATGCTCTCGCTGCTCTCCTGGCACCGGGGCGTTGGAATCGACGCGCTCTCCGGCCGAGGATCGTCCTCTACTGAACGACGAAGAGTTTTTTGATCTGCTCCACAACCTCAGGCGGCTGGCTTATCGCCTCCTTGGCCTTCGCTTGCAGCTCCGCGCCTTTCCCGATGGTGATCTCGATCCGCAATTTCTTCGCTTCCGTCAGAAGCTCCGGGTCCTTGGCGGCTTTTTCATAAGCTTCGCGCAGGATCTGCACTCGGTCCGGCGGCGTGCCGGAAGCGACGAGCATCGACCTGGCCCAGTCTCCGCCGGCGAGCATGGTCTCGGCCAGACGGCGTTTGGGCGCGGGGGTTTTGAACTCGTCCATCAGTTCATAAATCGTGGGCCCGTTGACCCGCTCGTCTCTCTTGCGCCCGCTCTGGGCAAGGAACCGAACGAAGTTGTTTTTATTCCAGGTCAAGAACGGCTCGCGGGCGAAAAACGTGGATACCGTGAGACCCATGCAGGCGACCTCGCCGCGCTCGACGGCGATGGCGATCTCGCTGCTTCCGGGATAGCCGGTCACGTTCGTAACCTTGGCGCCGATCGTCTCGTCGAGAATCCTCGACATGACGTAATCGGAGCTCCCCACGCCCGTCGAGCCGCACTTGGGCGGCTCCGCGGCTTTGATGACATCCTTGATGGATTTGAACGGGGCATCGGAGCGCATGAATATCATCATATCGTCGTTTTCCAGGGAGCCGATCCAGTTCATTTTAAGCAGATCGAACTTGACCTCTTTGTCGCCTGAAAGCTGGCTCAGGTAAATATTGTTGTGGGGCATCAGGACGGTGAGCCCGTCGGGCTTGGCGACTCCGTAAACGAAATTGGCGGCGATGACCGAGCCGGCGCCCGCCATGTTTTGCACGATGATCTCGGGATTGCCGGGGATATACTTGCCCATGTGGCGCGACAGCAGCCGCGCCGCCCGATCGTAGCCGCCGCCCGCGCTGAGGCCGACGACGATCTTGATCGTCTTGCCTTTGTAGAAGGGTTCTTGTCCGAAGGCAGGTTTAAGGGTTAAAAGGAAGAAGGCGAGAGGCGCGAGGCGAAAGGCGAGAGTAAGAACTCGCTCAATATTCTTGAACATTGCAACCCTTAAACCCTTGGACCCTGAAAGTCTGAAATTATTCATAAATCCTCCAACGAAAAATTATTCCATACCAAGCCAGGTGAATAGCGCGCCATCCGGAAACGGCAGATGCAGAAGACGGACGAACAGAGACCAGAAGAAGATCCATGCGACCGCGGTTAGGGTGATCGAGAGCGGCCAGCGTTCGCGCGACTGGACCTTGAGATACAGAAACACGAGCAGAGGCACCGAATAGAAGAAGCCGATCAGCCAGATGGCGATGATATACCCGACGATCCAGGCAAAAATATTGATCGTGCGGCGTCGGGCGAGGACCGGGTCCGCCCGTTCGGCGAATCGCACGTCGACCGGCGCATCGTTCCGGCCCTGCTTGGAAACGATCCCCTTTAGGTCGAGCACGACTTGAACCAGGGCAAGCACCAGCATCGGTATGCCGATCGCCCACGGGTAGAGGCGCGCCTGCAGCCGCCAGTCCTTCGCCGTGTAAACGAAGAGGCCAAAGAATATGACCAGGATGACTCCCAGGAAAACCTGTGGTCTGATCTTCATAGGCGGGTTTTTAGTCTCAGCGGGCATGATGCGCAAGCTTTGGTATGCGTGCCGGTCCGGACGCGCCGTTCATCGGTGTTTCAGTTATCATGACTCAGCGGGTCGGTCAATCCTACAGCAGGCCGGCCATAAATGCCCACATACTTCGTTCCACTTCGAACCGCCTCGCTCGACGTACTGAAAAAAGTACGCCTGCGCTCGTCGGTTTTCGTGCGCCTCGTATCTGGGACATTTCTGACCGGCCTAAAAGCAAAAGATTTTTAACAAGTCCGCTCTTTTCAGGCGTTGCGACGCCGTGGTAAGAGGATGCTGGAAATATGAAATACATTTGTCTGGCAGTTGTGATGATTGCTGCTGCTCTTGCCTATCCGGCCGTCGCCGGCGCCCAACAGCCCGCTAAGGTTGCGCGCGTGGGATTTGTGTCATCGACCGGGGACCCGAAAGCCCCCGGTCCCCTGGTCGAGGCCTTTAGGCAAAAGCTCCGTAAGCTGGGCCATGTCGAGGGAAAAAACATCCGGGTCGAGTATCGCTACGCCGAAGGGAAGCTGGATCGGGTTCCGGGCTTCGTGGACGAGCTCGTGGCGCTCAAGGTGGATGCCCTTGTCGTGTCGTCCGTTCCGGCGATCCGCGCGGCCAAGCGGGCGACGACGACGGTTCCCGTGGTTATGGTGATTTCGGTGGATCCGGTCGCGATCGGAATCGTCAAGAGCCTCGCTCAGCCCGGCGGAAATATTACCGGGCTTGTCAGCCTCAACCGCGATTTGAGGAAGCAGGGTTTGGAATTGCTCAAAGAGGCCGTCCCGGGACTCGCGCGCGTCGGGGTCCTTTGGAACTCGGAGGGACGAGCGTCGGCGACGGCCTACAAGGACTATGAGGCCGCCGCGCCTTCGAAGAAGTTACAGCTTCAGTCGCTGGAGGTGAGAGGCTCGACTCCGAATTTAGAGGGAGCGTTTCAAGCCGCCGTCAAGGGGCGTGCCGGCGCTCTCATCACCGTTAGCAACTCGGCGCTTGCCCGCAACCTCAAGCCAATTGCCGAATTGGCCCTCAAGAACCGGCTGCCTTCCATGTCGGAACGGAGCGGGTACGCAGAGGCCGGCGGGCTCATGGACTATTCGTCGGACTACGCGGAGAACTTCAGGCGCGTGGCCGTTTACGTGGATAAGATTCTGAAAGGCGCCAAGCCGGCCGATCTCCCCATCGAGCCAACCAAGTTCAACCTGGTGGTCAATCTCAAGACGGCGAAACAACTCGGTCTTGTGATTCCGCCCGGCGTGCTCGCGCGGGCGGGTAAGGTGATTAAATAAAAGCAGGCGGTAGGCCGTAGGCGGTAGGCGTTAGGAAGATGAGGGCCACGTGAATAAAATCATTTGTGGAATTTTGTTGCCAGTGTTGCTGTTAGTAGCGCGAACAGCTTGGGGCCAGCCGGCGGAACTCCTTCAAGGGGCGAAGAAGGAGGGCAAGCTGGTCTGGTACACGTCGATGGCGATCGATACGTCGAAGCCTTTGCTCGACGTTTTTTTGAAGCAGTATCCTTTTATCCAGGCGGAACTGGTGCGGGCCGGAGAGGAGCAGCTCTTGAATCGCATTCTGACCGAGGCGCGGGCGGGAAAATGGTTCTTCGACGTGGTCTCCTCCAGCGCGATTCAGGTCCTGGCGATGAAAAATTATCTATCGCCCTATGCCACCCCCGAATCCCAGGCGTACATCGCCGAGCTCAAAGATCCGCAGAGCCGCTGGACCGCCGTCTACAACAACAATCTCGTGCCGATTTACAATACGAAAATGCTGTCGGAGAAGGACGCGCCGAGAGACTATCCGGACCTGCTGGACCCCAAGTGGAAAGGCAAGATGCTCATGGATGCGACCGACTACGATTGGTACGGCACGCTGGCCGTGGTGTGGGGAAGGGAGGCAGCCGCGCGCTACATGGAGCGTCTGGCGCAGCAGGCCCCCGCGTGGCGCCGGGGTCACGGGCTGGTCGCGCAGCTAATCGCGGCGGGCGAAGTGCCGCTCGGCTGGGCGTACAATTTTCGCGTCGAGCGGATGAAGACCGAAGGCGCGCCGGTGGAGTGGGTGCCGAGCTTCAACCCGATCGTGACGACGATCAACGGCGTCGGGCTCTCGGCGAAGGCGAGCGCCCCGAACGCGGGCAAGCTCTTTATCGATTTTATTCTTTCGAAGAAAGGCCAGGAGATGATCCGCGACATGCGGCGCATCCCGTCGCGTAGCGACGTGAAGCCGCTGGCGCCGAAGATGGACCAATCCAAGCTGCGCCTGAAGCTCGTCCCGGGCGAGGTCATGGCGAACATCGATCGATACGCCGAGGAGTTCAGAAAGATTTTCGGGTTGTGATTTTCCCCTCGCTTCCGAGAGCTTGAAGTCGAGGATTGGTCCAAGGGGTAAACTCGCGCTTGATGTATTTTGAGGTGGTCGTGTTGGGGGCCCCAACCTTCGAGTTCAGCCGCGGCCCGTCAGGGCCGTCGGCCTGCAACGAGTTGTTAGCTGATTTCGCCTAGGCGGGAACCTCGCTCAACGCAATACCCAAGGCGTTGGCGACGCCCTTGCCGTAAGCCGGATCAGCCTTCAGGCAGTTGCCGATATGGCGGATCTGAATCTCGCGCGGTGCACCACCCAGGGAACGCGTGGTGTTCTCGAACAACACCTGCTGTTGTGTCGGCGTCATCAGGCGGAACAGGGCGCGCGGCTGGGAATAGTAATCATCGTCATCCTCACGATAATTCCAGTGATCGGCTGCGCCTTCGAGGGCTAGCGGCGGTTCGGAGAAATCGGGCTGCTCCTGCCACTCGCCGTAGCTGTTCGGTTCATAGCCCAGCGTGCCGCCGTGGTTGCCGTCCACACGCATCGCGCCGTCGCGGTGATAGCTGTGTGCGGGACAGCGCGGGGCATTGACCGGAATGAGATGGTGATTCACACCCAAGCGGTGGCGCTGGGCATCGCCGTAGGAGAACAGGCGGCCTTGCAGCATTTTGTCCGGCGAGAAGCCGATGCCGGGCACGACATTGGCCGGGTTGAAAGCAGCCTGTTCCACTTCAGCATGGTAGTTTTCCGGGTTGCGGTTCAGTTCCAGCACGCCCACTTCGATCAGCGGATAATCCTTCTTGAACCAGACTTTGGTCAGGTCGAAGGGGTGATACGGAAGTTTGGATGCATCTTTCTCCGGCATGATCTGCACGTACAGGGTCCAGCGCGGGAAATCCTTGCTTTCGATGGCATCGAACAGGTCGCGCTGACTGCTCTCGCGGTCCTTGGCAATGAGTTGCGCCGCTTCTTCGTCGGTCAGGTTCTTGATGCCCTGTTGGGTTTTGAAATGGAACTTGACCCAATGGCGTTCGTTCTTCGCGTTAATGAAGCTGAAGGTATGGCTACCAAAACAGTGCATGTGGCGATACGAAGCGGGAATGCCGCGATCGCTCATCACGATGGTCACCTGATGCAGCGCTTCCGGCAGCAGCGTCCAGAAATCCCAGTTGTTCTTGGGGCTGCGCAGGTTGGTGCGCGGGTCCCGCTTCACGGCGTGGTTGAGGTCCGGAAATTTGAGTGGATCGCGCATAAAGAAGACCGGTGTATTGTTACCGACCAGATCCCAGTTGCCTTCTTCGGTGTAAAACTTCATCGCGACGCCGCGGATGTCGCGCTCAGCATCGGCAGCGCCGCGCTCTCCGGCAACGGTAGAGAAACGAAGGAAAAGGTCCGTCTTCTTGCCGACCTGAGAAAAGATTTTGGCCCGGGTGTAGCGGGTGATGTCGTGCGTGACGGTGAACGTGCCGTAGGCGCCGGAGCCCTTGGCGTGCATGCGCCGTTCGGGGATGACTTCGCGGTCAAAGTGCGCGAGTTTTTCCAGGTACCAGACATCCTGCAGCAGTTGCGGGCCACGCGGCCCTGCGGTCATCACGTTCTGGTTGTGGGGAACCGGGCATCCGGCATTGGTGGTAAGTTTCTTTTTATCACTCATAGTGCACTCCTTGTCGGTTGTGGATCGGTTTGTAACAGCGAACTAGCGAGTATATTGCACCCCTTATACGCTGGGATCAACAATTGGCGCTTTCCACGGCGCGCCCGTTTCCCCAGCCGCTCCTCTCGCTCCATGGCTTGAAAAATCAGGGGATGAGTATCGGTAACGTAGATCACTTCAGGCCGGTGACAAGCTTTTCAAGCGACTTTTCTTTTTCTTGTCGCAGTTCGTTGCGCGCTTGGTCCAGGTCTCCGACGAGCTTCATGCTGTCTTTCAGCTTAAAGGAGGCCTGTCTCGCTACCAGAATGCTAAGCTTTGCTCGCGCTTGACTTAAGGACATCTGCTTCATCGAAAGCCCCCAAGATTTTACACGCATTTCGACACTCGGGGCAACCGCCGGCAAAGCTTTACCTTAGGGCGCTCGGGCGAGAAAATGCGCGAGGTCGAGGATATCGATGTCTGTCAGCGGATACATGACGTCCGCCATCGCGGCGTCGTAGCCGCGCCGGGTGTTGTTCTTATACTCGCTGAGCGCCTTCACGAGATAGTCCTCGCGCTGGGCGGCCAGGCGCGGAACATTTTTTTCCCCGGAAAAAACCTCGTTGTGGCAGAAATTACACCGGTGCTGCTGCACTAACGCGCGCGCCCGTTCGAGCCTGGCGGGTTCCGCAGGTTCGGCGGCAGGCCGCGGCGGCGGCAGCTGCGAAATCGTAGCGGCCATCTTTTGCAAATCATCGTCGCTGAGGCCCTTGAGCATCGCGTTCATCGGCTCGACCACGCGCATCTTTTCGCGGAACATGTAGAGTTGGAACAAAAGATAATATGCCAGCTGGGCGCCTAGGGAAGGCACTTCGGGGATGGTCGATTGACCCTTGTCGCCGTGACAGGCGAGACAGGGAGCGAGGCGCTCGTCGAGCGAAGCCGCTGCGGCGGGTAGCGCCACCAACGAGAGAAGCGCAGCTAGAGCGAAGCCGATGGCTCGAAACGCGCGAATATTATCGGAGAGATCCTTCACTTCGTTCAGGATGACATACTACGCGTGTTCCGTCAGTTTCTGTCATGCTGAGCAAAAGCGAAGCATCTCGCTCCACGTGGAGCAATCCAGGCCGGAAGTCGCGTCTCTAATGAGCGCCGGGCAAGGGCCGCCTCCATAACCCCATGCGGCTCAACGCTTGGCTGTCTGGGTCCCGTAGGCGACGCGGTAGACCGCGCCCGCGTAGTCGTCCGAGATCAAGAGCGAGCCGTCCTTCATAAATTGCACGTCGACCGGACGCCCGCTGAATTCGTTGTTCTGAAGAAAGCCGGTGAGGAACGGCTCGACCGATTTCACGCTGCCGTCCTTGTTCAACTTCGCGACCACCACGTCGCCGCCGATCTTCTTGGTCCGGTTCCAGGAGCCGTGGCGCGCGATGAAGATGGCGCCGTGGTACGCGGCGGGAAACATCTTGCCCGTGTAGAAGCGCATGCCGAGCGCCGCGCTGTGCGGGCCGAGCAGGGCCACGGGCTTGACGAACTCGTCGCACGAGCGGCCCCAGCCGACCTCGCGGTCCGTGAAGTTGCCCTGATGACAGTAAGGGAAGCCGAAATGCTGGCCGCCCTTGCTGACGCGGTTGAGCTCGTCCTCGGGCAGGTCCTCTGAAAGCCAGTCGCGGCCGTTGTCGGTGAAGTAGAGCTCCTTCGTCGCCGGGTGCCAGTCGAAGCCGACCGATTGGCGGACGCCGCGCGCAACCACTTCCGCGCCGCTGCCGTCCAGGTTGACGCGGCGGATCTGCGCGTTTTCCTCCGGCGGAATGCAAATATTGCAAGGCGCGCCGACGTTTATGTAGAGCTTGTTGTCCGGGCCAATCGCGATGAACTTCCATCCGTGCGACTGTTGATTGGGCAGGTCGTCGTATATGACGACGGGTTTCGGCGGGTTATCGAGATTTTCCTCGATATTTTCCAGCTTCGATATCTTCGTCCCTTCGCCGATGTAAAGCGTGCCGTTATGGAAGGCGAGGCCGTTCGGACGATCCATTCCCGAGGCCAGGACTTTCACTTCGCGTTTACCGTTACGGTCGACAACGGCGTAGACCTTGTCAAGTTGGCGGTTGCTGACGAACACGGTCCCCTTGTCGCCGAGGCGCAGCGAGCGCGCGTTGGCGATGCCGCTGGCATAGACTTCGACCTTGAAGCCTTTCGGTGCCTTCAACTGCGCGACCGGCAGCTTGTCCGCCGGCGGCGGAAACGGCAGCGGCTGAACGTTGCGCAATTTTTTCGCCACCTCGGCGTCGGGAATGTCCGGGCGGCCGGGCACCAGGGTGGGCATCGGTTGTACGTTGGGCGCCGGTTTATCTCCCCGCGGCGCAGCCGGCGGTTGGGCTGATGGTTGATCCTGTTGCGCAAATGCCGGCGGCGTCAGAACCAAAGCGCCGAGCGTTCCGGCGACCAGAAGGCTGTGTAGAATTGAAGAGTGTGCGGTCATAATCATCCTCCCTTGGTTGGACGTTAGTGATGGTCGAGAATAGGCATGTCCAACGCGCTTTTCAAGACGGATGCCTTGACAGGCAAAATGACGGTACTATGCTCGCATTCGAAGTTCGTTAAGGAGGGAAACGATGGCGACGAAGAATTACCAAACCGTAAAAGTCGAAAAGGAAAACGGCATCACGTGGGTCATCTTGAACCGGCCCGAGCAGCGCAACGCGATGAGCCCGCAGCTGCACCGTGACATGTACTCCGCGCTGAACGAGCTTCGCTACGACAAAGAGACGCGGGTGATCATTTTGACCGGCGCCGGTCCTAGTTTTTGCGCCGGACAGGATCTGAAACAATATTTTCTGGAGATGGACGCGCAGCCTGAGAGCGTCCGGGATGAGATTCGCGACTTGTCCCGGCGCTGGCGCAACGAGCTGATCCGCACGATGCCGCAGCCGGTCATCGCCATGATCAATGGCTGGGTTTTCGGGGGCGGCTTTACGATCGTCACCGCGGCGGACATCGCCATCGCCGCTGAAGACGCGACCTTTGGTTTATCCGAGATCAATTTCGGCCACTTTCCCGGCGGAGAAGTCACGATCGTGCTGACCGAGCACCTCCAGCCCAAGCACGCGCTGTTCTATGCGCTGACGGGCAAGACCTTCACCGCCAAGGAAGCCGAGCGCATCGGGCTCATCACGAAAGCGGTCCCGCGCGCCGAGCTGGAAAAGGAGACGATGGCGATCGCTCGGAATCTGCTCGAGAAAGACCCCGTGGCGTTGAAGGCCGTCAAGGAGGCCTGGTATTACACGTTGTACTCTCCGCCGGACGTGGGCTATGAAATCTCGGGTCTCATCTCTCAGCGCGTGACGCAGCAGCACGGCGGACGGCCGGGAATCAGGCAGTTCAAAGAAAAAAAATATCAGCCGGGGCTAGGGGCGTATAAGTGGGAAAAGTAGAGGGAGAATCGGGGAAACGGGGATACTGGATACGAGATACGGGATACGGGATACGGGATACGGGATACGGGATACGGGATACGGAGGAGACGTATGAGATACTTGCTGCTGCATAAGGGAGTGCGCGCGGCGTTGGTAGGCGCAATCGCCGTCATGATGAACGGCGCCGTGTTCGCTCAAGACTGGACGGTCAAGGCGCGGGAGGAGAAGTCGCTGGTGCTGTACCACACCACCAATGTTCCCGACACGCAGAAGATTCTCGATGGCTTTCGCCAGCGCGCGCCCTATCTGGCCGTCGAGCCGTTTCGCGCGACCGGAGAAAAACTGATTCAACGCCTCACCACCGAGATCAAGGCCGGCCGCCATCTGGCGGATGTCTATATTATCAGCGGCCTGCAGGCCTGGCTGCTGAAAGACGCCGGGTATATTGCGCCGTACCGTTCGCCCGAGCGCGAACGGGTGAACCCGGCGCTGAAAGACCGCGACGGTTACTGGAGCGGGATCTACTGGAACCTTGAGGTCTTAGGCTACCACACGAAACTGGCGCCGGCTCACGAGGTGCCGAAGCGCTGGGAGGATTTGGCCAACCCCCGCTGGAAAGGGCTGGTCGGCCTGGAGGAGGAGGATGTCCAGTGGTACGCCTCCATTTTGCAGCTTCTGGGAGAGGAGAAAGGGAAGGAGTTGATGCGCCGGATCGCCCAACAGCGCCCCCAGATCCGCCGCGGCCACACGCTGCTCGGCCAGCTCATGGCGGCGGGAGAGTTCGCGTTGGTGCCGACGTTGCGGGTCCACGAGGCCGAAGCTCTCAAGCGCAAGGGCGCCCCGGTCGATTGGCACGCCATCGAGCCGCTGGCGCCGAACCCGCCGGTCTGCGTGATGCTGCCGAAAGGCGCGCCCCGGCCCAACGCCGCCAAGGTGTTTATCGACTATATTCTTTCCCGCGATGGCCAGGAGATCATTCGGCAAATGGACCGGAACAGTTCGCGGGTCGACGTCGAGCAACCGATCGCGCGCGTAACGAAAGTGAAGCTGATGGAGATGGATTGGGAAAAGGTGCAGAAGAACTACGCCCGCTACGCCACGGAGTTCCGGGAGCTATTCGTCACCGGCACGGCGCGGTGAGGCGGCCTGGGCCGGCGGACCGGACCAATTTCGATGCAGGAGGAGAAAGGCGATGGCGACGAAAACTTATCAGACCGTGAAGGTCGAGAAGGATAACGGAATGGGGAATCGGGGAAGCGGAGAAGGAGGGAATCGGAGAGAGAGAGGGAAATAGCTAGTGTAGTGTCTCACGCTGTTGGCACCTTATCCTAAGTTCGACAGGCGAA
>CAYOJC010000105.1:0-16914 GCA_964404195.1 uncultured Syntrophobacteraceae bacterium | reverse complement strand
GAATAGAGAAACCTTGAAGGATAAGTGCCTTAATTTAAGAGGCACTACACTAGATCACTCGTGGCCGCGTTTCGGGCGCTCTTTGGGTTTTACCAGCCGGCCGTGGGTGCCGTCGCAATAGGGATGGTCCTTCGACCTCCAGCAACGGCAAATCGCGATGGTGGTCGGCTCGGTGAACTCAAGCACCCGCGGCGTGATGCTGGTGGCGGCATGGGAACCGTCGCAAAACGGCAGGTTCTTGCTCCGTGTGCAGCGGCAATAGGCGACTTGCTTGCTGACTTGCTTGACGATCGTCGGTTCGATCAGATCCTCGTAAAATAATCCCACTCCCGTCTCCTTTAATTTATGTTCCAGGCGTTCCGGCGGTTTCAATCGTTCCAAGGTTCGATCAGTCCACAGCTTGAACGTTTGGAACGTCTGGAACGATTGGAACTTTACTTCTTCTATTATGGCCGCATCTCGCAGACCACGTCGACCAGTGCCGGCTTGCCACCCTTCACCACCCTGAGCGCTTCGCCCAACACTTTGGGCAGTTCGTTGGGATCCGTAATCGGTCCTTTGCTCCAAACGTCGAAGGAGCGCGCGGTCGTCGTGAAATCCACGGCAGGATCTTCGATCCTAATGCCATAAATTTTATTTTCCACCGGTCTATTGCGCAGCAGCGCCATCCGTTCCTGGTGTTCCTCGTCGTTGTAGTAGGAACGGTTGCTAAAAACCACCATGAGGAGCGGAATGCTATAGTGCGCCGCCGTCCACAGGCCGCTGAGCGTAAAGAGCAGATCGCCGTCCGGCTGGAAATCGACACAGACTTTGCCGGTGTTTTTGAGCGCCAACGCCGCGCCTAATGACGCCGGCAGGCCGTAACCCAGGCCGCCGCCCTTGAACTTGCCGAGCATCTGGTTGAATTTTTCCGCGTCGAGGTAGAAGTTCTCGGCGCCGTAGCGCGTGCTGTTGGTATAAACCCAGTCTTCGTTTTTGAGGACCGTGTTCAACTCCGTGAACAATCTACTCAGGGAGACCGGCTTGTTGTCCCAATTCACCTTAGTCCGTTCGGCGAAAGACTTTCGTTGCTCCTCGCTTAGCTTCGCCCATTCAACGCGGCGGCTTTCGATCTGCGGCGCTGCCTTGGCGAGCGCCGGCTTTTCTTCCCGCAGACGGCGGATCACTTCCGAAAGAAATACCGAAGTATCGGCCAGCATCGAAAGATCGACTTGGCGCAGGCGATTAAAGTCATGCGAAAATGCCCGCACCAGCAGATCGTCGAGGGCAACGTTGATCACCTTAGCGGTGGACGGAAGCAGATTGACGATCTTGCGGCTGCCCTTGTCTTGAATCCTTCTCGATACCGCGCTTTCCAGATCGGGCACGTCGAGCGCCAAAACGAGATCGGCCTGCGGCAGAACTTGCCGCTCCATCCCCGTGAGATTGAGGGGATGGCGGCAGGGAAAGTTGAAGCGTCCATTTTGATCGAAGACTGGAATCGCTAAATGCTCGGCGAGCTCGCGCAGACAGTTAAAACCGGTCTCACTTCTACCGACCCAGTCGGCAATGATCACGGGCCGTTGTGCCGCCAAAAGCCATTGCAGCGTCTTGTCGATGCCTTCTTCCGGCGCCTGCATCGGCATGGGCGCCGGGTAGCGGTCCAGCGACGGACATTGGAATTCGCCATCGAGTTTCTTTTCCTGAATGTCGGTGTCGTAGCAAACGTAAACCGGGCCCATCGGATCAGTCGTCGCCAAACGATAGGCGCGAATAAAAGACTCCGGAATTGCTTCGACGCTGCCCGGCTGATCGTCCCACTTTACGAAGTCGCGCACGAGATTGCCCTGCACGTTGGCAGTGTGCACCCAGTCAATGCGCGGCCGGCGGTTGGCCGTGTCGATGGGGCCGGTGCCGCCCAAAATTACAATCGGAAGCCGGTCGCACCAGGCGTTGTAGATGGCCATGCTCGCGTGCTGCAAACCGACGATGTCGTGCACCGCCGCCGCCATCGGTTTGCCTTTGGCTCGGGCATATCCGTGGGCAACGCCGACGACGATCTCTTCATGAGGACACAAGATCGCTTCCGGCATCGTATTGCCGCCGTAGTTGATCAGAGAATCGTGCAGGCCGCGGAAAGACGACCCCGGATTCATCGATATATACTCAATCCCAAATGCCTTGAGCATATCGACGATCACATCCGAGCCCCACTCCGGGCGGTTTGTCTCACCGACGCGCGCTGGTTTACTCAATATCGACTCCTGTTACTTGATATGGAAAATTTCTCGATACCCCCTGGCGTACTGCTCCAGGTTGTTTTCGACTTCGTCCGGCACTCGCTTGGATTTGATTTTCGACTGATCCATTTTCGCAATCACGGGTTCCACATCTTTGCGCGATGCGTTACGTGGATTGCGCTTGCCTCCTCGCACGATATGCTGCCCTTCTTTTGATAGAACGAAATCGATGAACAGCTTGGCCGCATTGGGGTTTTTTGCCTTGGCGCTTAGGCCGATACCTCCCACCTCCACCACGATCGGGTTGAAGGTGTCGATCCATTCCAAAGGCGCGCCTTCCTGTTTCATGGTTTCCACCCGGAAGCTATAAACCCATCCAAGAGGAAATTCGCCGGCGACGACAAACTGAGCGATGAGGGCGTGCCCCCTGCGGAACTGCGGGTCCTGTTGCGCCAACTGTTTCATGTAACGGTCGGCTTTCTCCCGGCCCCACGCAGTGACCAGAGTGCCATACCAGGTGTAATCCCGTTCATCCATAGCGATCTTTCCTTTCCATTTAGGATCGAGAAGATCGCCATAATCCTTCGGTGCGTCCTTTTCCGAAATCATCTTGGTATTGTAAGCGAGCACGATATTGTTGTTATAAACACCGGTCCATAAGCCCTTGGAGTCTTTGAACTCATCGGGAAAGGCATCCCTTTCCGGCGAGAGATAGGGTGTAAAGATGTTGCTCTTCACCAGGGTATCCATCCCTAAAACGGTAACCGCGTCAAAATCCCATTTGCCCGACAGAGTTTCCGTTGTCACGCGGTTAATCATCTGAGCGGTACCGACTCGAATGTATTTGACCTTGACGAAGGGATATTTTTTCTCGAAGCCATCCGCGAGGGGTTTGGCCGTATCGATGGCCATGGCGGTGTACCAGACCAGAGAACCTTCCTTTTTCGCGGCCTCGATGAGTTTTGCTTCGTGCGGCGATTGGCTCCAGGCGAAACCTCCGGTTAAGCAAGCCGCGAAGAAAACAACCAAAACCGTGGCTCTATGAGTAACCCGCGATCTTTTTACTATTTCTGTGATTCCAAGAAACATTCTTATCAACCTCCCTGCCGTGAAACCTTTGAACCCGCTTCCGGTTAAGACCATCGGCGAATGTACAGCGACAAAAATCACCAATCGTGCGTAAGCAACTATAAGCCCGCTTGACCTTCGTCAAGATTTAATATTTCGTGTTCATAGCTTACGATTCTTAAACCTATTTGGCAATGAATCTCGATCGTCTAAAAGCTTTCTGCTTAGTCGCCCAGAACGGCGGTTTGTTGCGCGCGGCGCAAAAGCTCAAGCTCAGTCCGGCCACGGTTTCTTTGCGGCTCAAACACATGGATTCCGGGGACAGATTCCGGGATTCCGCACAAGATTCCGGGGACACAATACTAAATTCTTCTTGACGGCTTCGCAGGCAATCTAATACGCTTCGTCCATGGCTCGGATTTCCAGACTCGTGGTGCCTGGTTATTCACATCATGTAACGCAGAGGGGTGTGCGCTCAATCCCCATCTTAAGCAGCTGTCGGCGTCGAAGCATTCGTCGAAATTTTTGGCTTGGTGTCTGATGAGTAACCACAGCGCCGCGGTTGATGTGCGGGCGTTAGGCAAATTTGATTATGAACGGTAAATACATCGCGTTCGATATTGAAACGGCAAAAATTCTCCCTAAGGATGTCGAGGACCTTTTGGCGCACCGTCCATTGGGAATATCTTGCACCGCGACGCTGGCGGCGGATCAAACCAAGCCCCAGTTGTTTTACTCGAAGAAAACCGACGGTAGTCCTTCGCCCATGATGAGCAAAGACGACTTATCCAGGTTTGTCGATTTTCTGCTTGCCCGAGCTGCCGAGGGTTACACCATCGTGACGTTAAACGGCTTGGGATTTGACTTCGATGTGCTGGCGGAGGAATCCGGCCGGCAAGACGACTGTAAGCAACTAGCGCTTAGCCACGTTGACATGCTGTTTCATATTTTCTGCGGTAAAGGATTTGGCGTTGGACTGAACGCCGCGGCAAAAGCGATCGGGTTGAGTAAGCCGGCTGATGTAGATGGATCGATAGCGCCACAGCTTTGGAAAGAAGGCCAACACGATCGCGTTCTAGATTATGTGGCGCAGGATTGCAAAATCACTTTAGATGTCGCTGTAGCCAGCGAAAAGAAACGCGCCTTCCGCTGGATTACCAAGCGCGGCACAACTGGCAGTTTTGATATTCCTTCCGGCTGGCTTACGGTTCGGGACGCAATGAAACTCCCTCTTCCCGATACATCGTGGATGGATAATCCGTGGCCGCGATCCAAATTTACCGCGTGGCTTGGTTAGCTTTTGAGCGGGATTCCGGGGACATGATTCCGGGGACATAGTACTGATTTTTTTCTTGACGCCGGCCCTCGATCGAAATATATAAAAGCTGCTTTATCCACATTAGGCGGCAGTGGGCCGCTTGGTATACGATTCGCCAGGTTATGGCAAAAGGAGAAGCAAGATGCTCGAGACCATTGCAATTGTCTTAGTTGTTCTCTGGTTGCTGGGTTTTGTCAGCTCATACACCATGGGCGGATTCATTCATGTCCTCTTGGTCATCGCGGTCGTGGTGATTCTGATTCGTGTCATTCAGGGTCGACGCCTGTAACGACCTTAGAGTGATTCTAAGCAGTGGGGCACTGGGCAGAGCGGCTTGGCTGCTCGCGATCCCGGTTCCGCTAGTCACTCCGCTGACGACCGACAAGAATACCTCGGCCTGTTATTCCAATCCGCTTCAAAGAGAAGGCAGAACGATTAATCGGTACGAGTTTGCGGCCCAAGAAGGGCGGCTGGCAGAAGGGCAAGAAAAGGAAATGAAGTATACTGTCCCCGGAAATTCCAGTCTAAGCGAGGGTTTTCTGATGTTTTCGGATAGGGGTAAGACAAAACTATGAAAGAAAAGTCTAGCCACCACAGGATACTTATCATCGGAGGCGGTAATGCCGGCATATCGGTCGCTGCCCAGCTGCGTCGGGCAGGGCAAGACGATGTGGCGATTATCGAGCCCTCGGACACGCACTACTACCAACCCCTGTGGACGCTCGTTGGTGGAGGGTGCGCCCCGGCGAGGGAAACCGCACGCGCCCAAGCCAAGGTGATGCCCAAAGGCGTCCACTGGATCAAGGAGCGGTCCACCGACATCGATCCCAACAACCAAACTGTCTCTCTCGGTTCTGGCAACCTGATCGGCTACGACTACCTGGTCGTTTCGCCCGGAATCCAACTGGACTGGGACAAGATCCCGGGGGCTAAGCCGCACGCTGGGAAAAGACGGGGTGTCCAGCAACTACGACTACGACCTCGCCCCCAAGACTTGGGAGTTCCTGAAGGGCCTTCGTCGTGGTACCGCGGTGTTCACGATGCCGTCGGGGCCGTTCAAGTGCCCTGGCGCCGCTCAGAAGATCGCCTACCTGGCGGCTCACTACTGGCAGCAGCAAGGTGTCCTTGACGACATCCATGTTATCCTGGTGATCCCCGGCCAGAAATTGTTCGGGGTACCCGAGTTCTGCGTGGTGCTCGAGCAGGTTGTAGAGCGGTATGGCATCGATGTGCGCTTCGAGCATGAACTCGTCGAAGTCAACCCCGAAACTAGGGAAGCCATCCTCGTGAACCGGAGGGAGGGTTCCGCCGAAAAGGTAAGCGTCCACTACGACATGATGCACACCGTACCGCCGCAGAGTGCTCCCGACTGGATCAAGAAGAGTCCGCTCGCCACCGCAGAGCCCACAGGTTATGTGGACGTTGATAAACACACGCACCAGCACGTCCGTTGGCCCAACGTGTTCTCCCTAGGTGATGCTTGCAGCACGCCGAACTCAAAAACCGGGGTTGCGATCCGCAAGCAGGCGCCGGTCGTCACGAAGAATCTACTTGCTGTCATGAACGGCAAAGATCCTTCAGAGAAATACGACGGGTATGCCGCCTGCCCCTTTACAACCGCTCGCAACAAGATGCTGCTGGCGGAATTTGACTATACCATGAAGCCCCACCCTACAATTCCGCTGATCAACACCCAGAAGGAGCGCCGCGATATGTGGTACCTCAAGCGGTGGGGACTGCCGTTCCTGTATTGGAACTTCATACTCCGAGGGCTTGCCTGATTAGCGAGGAGATTCCAGCCAGACGCCGCTGATCGCTTATCGTCGGCGACGCCGTCGGAAAGGAGAAAGATGAAACAAAAGAAATTTCCACCGGGCTGGGATGAAGAGAGAGTGCGGAGGGTGCTCGCTCATTACGAGCGGCAGACTGAAGAAGAAGCGGTGGCGGAAGATGAGGCCGCTTTTGAGGATTCAACTCAGATTGTCATCGAGGTCTCTAAAGAGCTTCTTCCCGAGATTCGCGACCTGATCGCCAAGCATAAGGAATCTCGGAGAGCGTAACCCGCCAAAGAGCGATTCTTTCAATTGACGAGAACTGCCGCTGGTGTTACAAAGTCTTAATCGAACTCGATCGGGGCGTGGCGCAGCCTGGTAGCGCGCACGCTTGGGGTGCGTGAGGTCACCGGTTCAAATCCGGTCGCCCCGACCATTTCTTTCCATCCAAATTGATGACTCCAGACCGAGTCCCGTCCAACTACAACCGGGCCAGGGAAAAGATGGTTCAGGAGCAGGTCATCGCTCGGGGAATCAAAGACCCGAGGGTGATCGAAGCGATGCTGAAGGTCCCGCGGGACTTGTTCGTGGAGTCCGCGCTTGCGGGCCGCGCCTATGACGACGGGCCGCTGCCGATCGGCAAAAAGCAGACGATCTCACAGCCGTACATGGTCGCTCTTATGACGGAGGCCGCCGAGCTCAAGGGGCCCGAAAAGGTTCTCGAGGTAGGCACCGGCTCGGGCTATCAAACGGCGGTGCTGGCCGAACTCGCGGCCAATGTTTTTTCCGTCGAGAAGATCCGCTCGCTGTCAATCAGGGCGCGGGCCCTTCTGGACGAGCTGGGCTACTACAACATAGCGACTCACGTCGGCGACGGGACGATCGGATGGTCGGACCACGCGCCGTATGATGCAATCCTCGTCACCGCCGGCTCTCCCGGCGTGCCGAAGCCGCTGGTGGATCAACTTGCGCTTGGAGGAAGGTTGGTCATTCCGCTCGGTGACGAACAATCGCAGGTGCTCAAAAGAATCCGGCGCACGGATTCGGGGCTGGTCGAGGAAGAGTTGGGCGAATGCCGTTTCGTCAAGCTCTGGGGGAAATACGGTTGGGCGGATGACCGGTAAAGCTGCTCTGTTCTCTATCTCTCTTCTCTTCCCGCTATTTTTTTCTTCTTGCGCTACTTTTCGCTCCGCGCCTTCGCGCCACACCGGACCCGGAATCTATCACACGGTGCAGCGCGGCGAAAATCTCTTTCGCATCGGCAAGGCGTACGACATGACGCACCAGGAGCTGGCGCGTATCAATCACATTCAAGACCTAAACCAGCTTCGCGTGGGCGAGAGAATTTTCATTCCCGGGGCGATGCGCCAGCTTCCGGTGGAGATCATCACGCCTTCGACCGTATCCCTCAAGCGTACAATCCCTTCGGAGCCCAGGGACGGGAGCCGGCCGCCAATTTTGTGGCCGGTGTCTGGAACCGTCACTTCGGAATTTGGCGCGCGCGGCGAGAGCTTTCACGACGGCATCGACATTTCCGTCCCTGAAGGCACTCCTGTTCACGCCGTGGAAAGCGGCGAGGTCATCTACAGCGACCAGCTTCGCAGCTATGGAAATATGATCATCCTCCGCCACGCGGGCGGCATCGTTTCCGTCTACGCTCACAACCGCAGTAACAAAGTCGCCGAAGGCCGAACGGTGGCTCGGGGAGAGACGATCGCTGAAGTAGGCAGCACCGGCAGGGCGACCGCGCCACATCTTCATTTCGAGATCCGCAGAGACAACGTAGCCGAAGACCCGATCCTGTACTTGCGCGCGACCGAGTTGGCAAGATAACGGGTAGTGGTTCGATTTCGCGAAAATTGTAGGGGCGACCCTGTGTGGTCGCCCAAAAAAACGGGCAGGCACACAGGCCTGCCCCTACGATGACATAACGATAGATTGACATTTCTATCCGCCTTGCCTAACAGTTGAAGCGATGAGCGATCTGGCAAAAATCAGAACCGACGTCGTCGGCAGTCTGCTGCGGCCGGCGTTTCTCAAGCAGGCGCGCGCGCGCTGCGACGAAGGAAAGATCGGCGAGGAAGAGCTGCGGCGCGTCGAGGACGAAGCGGTCCGCCACGCCGCGGCGCTTCAGGAAGAGGTCGGCCTGGAGATCCTCACCGACGGAGAAATGCGCCGCCTCAATTTCCAGGACAGCTTCGGCGCGTCCATCACCGGCTTTGACGCGGGCCGCGCGGATATCAAGTTTTACGAGACGCGCGTCGAGGGCGCCGAGCCGCTCAGGCGCTGGGAATTTCCGGAAGGGGAGGCGAAGGCGACGGCGGTGGCGCAGCGGCGGCCCGTCGTAGAAAAATTGCGCTTAGAGAGAAACGTCCCGCTTGAAGAATATCAGTTCGTCAGCCGCGTGGCGCGCACGCCGGCCAAAGTCACGCTCATCGGCCCGGATCGTATCGCCCAGCGCTTCGACCACAAAGCGTCCACCGCCGTTTATCCGACGATCGACGCTTTCCTCGCCGACGTCGTGCGCCTCCAGCGGGAAATGATCCGCACTTTGGCCGAGGCGGGCTGCCGTTACGTCCAGATCGACGCGCCGGGATATACCGCCTACGTGGATGCTCCGTCGCTCCAGGCCATGCACGCGCGCGGCGAAGATCCTATGGAGAACTTCGCGCGTTCGCTCCATGCGGACAACGAAGTGATTTGCGGCTTCGAAGGAGTGACGTTCGGCATTCATATCTGTCGCGGCAACCAGCGCAGCATGTGGCACCGCGAGGGCAGCTACGATCCGATCGCAGAAAGGCTCCTGAACGAATTGGCCCACGACCGGTTTTTACTTGAATACGACAGCCCACGCGCCGGAGGCTTTGAGCCGCTGCGCTTCGTGCCGAAAGGCAAGGTCGTGGTTTTGGGACTGGTCAGCACCAAGATCCCCCAGCTCGAAACGGTTGACGATCTCAAGCGGCGCATCGACGAGGCGAGCCGCTATATTCCGCTGGAGCAGCTCGCCATCAGCCCGCAATGCGGCTTTGCCTCGGATGTGATCGGAAATCTTATCAGCGAGGACGATCAGAAAAGAAAGCTCGAGGTCGTCGTCGAAACCGCCCGGCAAGTCTGGGGAGGCCGGTGAAAACGCCCATCAGAAGTAGGGGCGGTTCGCGAACCGCCCCTACACCCGATTTGCCGACCAAACCTGTTTATGATAGCTGCAAGGCCATGGAACCGAACGTCGAAGAGCTTCGGCGCGCGATACGGGACATTCCCAATTTTCCCAAGCCCGGAATCGTCTTCAAAGACATCACGCCGCTGCTGGGCAACGGGCCGCTTTTCCACCGCACGATCGACATCCTGGCCGAGCGATACCGCAACAAGTCCGTGGACACCGTGTTGGGAATCGAGTCGCGCGGCTTCATCATCGGCGCCGCGCTCGCCTACAGACTCGGCGCCGGTTTTTGCATCGTGCGCAAACCGGGAAAGCTTCCCTACCAAACGCACCGCGCGAGCTACCAGCTCGAATACGGCTCCGACACGCTGGAAGTCCACCGCGACGCCATCAAGCCGGGCGCCCGGGTGCTGATCGCCGACGACCTAATCGCGACCGGCGGCACGGCCGTGGCCGCCTGCGAGCTGGTCTCCATGCTCGGCGGGAAGGTTGTGGAATGCGCCTTCGTCATCGAGCTCAGCTTTCTCAAGGGCAGAGATAAGCTCAAGTCGTGCGGCGTCTATTCGATCATGCGGTACGATTCGGAGTAATCGCCGGGGGAGAGCGGCGCGAAACTTTCCTTGAACAAGGGTGCGGAATCCTCTATAAGTCATAAAGTCACTCCTGAAATTTCAGCGCGGCACCGATGCAGAGAATCGAACAGATGAGCCTCTGGGAAAAGCTCTATTTCCCGGAGGTGATACGCGGCATGATGGTCACGAGCCATCATTTCGCGCGCAACCTGGCGATTCATACGCTGCACCTGTTCGGCCTGGCGAAAAATCGCCAGGCGGCCATCACGGTGCAGTATCCGGAAGAAAGATTTCCTTATCCCGATACTTTTCGCGGCCGCCACCGCCTGACGCTCAAAGAAAACGGCAGCGTCCAATGCACCGCTTGCTTTCTCTGCTCCACGGCCTGTCCGGCGGAATGCATCTACATCGAGGCGGGAGAATATCCCGACAATCCGATCGAAAAGTTTCCCGTGCGCTACGAGATCGACACGCTGCGTTGCATTTACTGCGGGTTTTGCGTCGAGGCTTGCCCGTGCGACGCGATACGCATGGATACGGGACTTCATCCCGGCAATCTGGGATTTTCGCGGCAGGACTTCGTCGAGGATAAACGGGTGCTGACGGAACGGTCGAAGAAATTAGAGACGATTGGCAAAGAGGCGCTCTACGAAGAAGAGGTGCGCCGCTATCGGCAGCGTTAGAGCCGCCGCTGCTTAGCTCCCAAGGAGGTTAGTCATGTCCAATTCGCAGAAGACAACCAAGAATCCGGTCGGCAAGCCTATTTCGACTTCACCGCTGCCGGCGTCGCGCAAGATTTTCGTTTCGAGCCGGCCCGACGGCGTTCGCGTCGCAATGCGCGAGATCGCCGTGTCTCCCACGGGCGAAGGGTTCGCCCACAACGGCCACAAAGACAATCCACCGTTTGTCGTTTACGACACGTCGGGTCCATACACCGATCCCGAAGCGAAGATCGATCTGCGCAAAGGACTCGCGCCGCTCCGGGCGCAGTGGATTCGCGCGCGCGGCGACACGGAGGAAATCCAGGGCCGCTATCTTCAAAAAGCAAGCAACGGAACGGAGCGCTTTCCCGAGGCGTCGCGCCGGGCGGTGCTGCGCGCCAAGCCCGGCAATAACGTCTCGCAGATGCACTATGCGAAAAAGGGCATCGTCACGCCCGAAATGGAATATATCGCGACCCGGGAAAATATCGGGCGCGAGAAGGTCATGCAAAACGGCAACGGCGCGTCCCACTCCAAAGGCGGAAACAGCTTCGGCGCTTCGATTCCAAAGCTCGTGACGCCGGAATTCGTGCGCGACGAGGTCGCCCGCGGGCGCGCCATCATCCCCGCCAACATCAATCACCCGGAGAGCGAGCCGATGATCATCGGGCGCAACTTTCTGGTGAAGATCAACGCCAACATCGGCAACTCCGCCGTGGCGTCGTCCGTCGAAGAAGAGGTCGAGAAGATGATCTGGGCGACGCGCTGGGGTTCCGATACGGTGATGGATCTTTCCACCGGCGACCACATCCACGAGACGCGCGAGTGGATTCTGCGCAACTCGCCGGTGCCGATCGGAACGGTTCCGATCTACCAGGCGCTGGAAAAGGTCGACGGCAAGGCGGAGGAGCTTACCTGGGAAATCTACCGCGACACGTTGATCGAGCAGGCGGAGCAGGGGGTCGATTATTTCACCATTCACGCCGGCGTGCTGCTGCGTTATATCCCGCTCACCGCCAAACGGGTGACCGGGATCGTTTCCCGCGGCGGCTCGATCCTCGCCAAGTGGTGCCTCGCCCATCACCGGGAAAATTTTCTCTACACTCGTTTCGAAGAGATTTGCGAGATCATGGAGGCCTACGACGTTTCGTTCTCGCTCGGAGACGGCTTGAGGCCGGGCTCGATCGCCGACGCGAACGACGAGGCGCAGTTCGGCGAGCTGGCGACGTTGGGCGAGCTGACAAAGATCGCGTGGAAGCACGACGTGCAGGTGATGATCGAGGGGCCGGGCCACGTGCCGATGCATTTGATTCAAGAAAACATGACCAGACAGCTCGAAGTTTGCCACGAGGCGCCGTTCTACACTCTCGGGCCGCTGACGACCGATATCGCGCCCGGCTACGATCACATCACCAGCGCCATCGGCGCGGCGATGATCGGCTGGTTCGGCACGGCGATGCTCTGCTACGTGACGCCAAAGGAGCATCTCGGCCTGCCGGATAAAAAGGACGTCAAAGACGGAGTCATCGCCTACAAAATCGCGGCGCATGCCTCGGATCTCGCCAAAGGGCATCCGGGAGCGCAGATGCGCGACGACGCGCTCAGCCGCGCGCGCTTCGAGTTCCGCTGGGAGGACCAGTTCAATTTGAGCCTCGACCCCGATACCGCCCGCGCTTTTCACGACGAAACGCTGCCGGCTGAGGGCGCCAAGCTCGCGCACTTCTGCTCGATGTGCGGCCCGCACTTCTGCTCGATGAAGATCACGCAGGACGTGCGCGACTACGCCGCGCAGAAGGGGTTGGAGGAAGAAGCGGCCCTGCAAGCAGGATTGAAAGAAAAGGCCGAGGAGTTCAAAAAATCCGGCTCGCAGATTTACGTCGAGGCGTCCTCTGGCGAAAGCTCCGGCGTCGAGCTCAAAGCGGCAGGCAAAGAGTAAGAGAAAACTGCGGCGCGATACTCGCATCACTCCAGCGGAGAAAAGCGGCGACGACCATACCATCGCTGTTTTTACCAACACCTGGGT
Source organism: uncultured Syntrophobacteraceae bacterium (assembly GCA_964404195.1). Classification (GTDB taxonomy): domain Bacteria; phylum Desulfobacterota; class Binatia; order UBA9968; family UBA9968; genus JAJPJQ01. Next base: position 4,081 of record CAYOJC010000105.1, on the reverse strand, counting down.
CGCCACGCCGCTGACGAGCAAGGCTGCGAAATATACGGTCAAGGATCTGACTCCGCTCGTCCGGCTGGTCCTTGAGCCTACGATCGCCGTCGTCAATGCCAGCTCTCCGTATAAGAGCATGAACGACTTCGTCGCCGCGGCGAAGAAAAATCCCGACGGCTTAAAGCAGGCCGGCGGCTCCGTCACCGCGATCGAGAGCCTGAGCGGCCTGTTGATCCAGAGCGCGACCGGCGCGAAATGGACTTTTATCTCCACGCCCGCAGTCAAAGATAGAATCGCCAATATCCTAGCAGGGAAGGTGGACATCATTATCCCGCAGCCGCAAGATGTGAACGAGCACATCGCGGCCGGAAGGCTGCGCCCGATCGCCGCTCTCACCGAAAAGCGTCTCACCGTCCTGCCCAACGTTCCGACGATCAAAGAACAGGGCATCAACATGCCGATCATCGCCAATGCGCGCGGGTTCCTCGGTCCTCCAGGTATCTCCAAGGCAGTCGTGGAATACTGGGAAGATTTTTTTGGCCGGTTGGTCGCGACTCAAAGCTGGAAGAAGTACGTGGAGGAAAACCAGGTCGAGGACGTCTTCCTCAAAGGCCGCGACATGGCTCCGTTCTTCGATGAACAGATCGCGCTGATGCGTTCCGTCTTTCAGCAAGCGGGTGTTAAGGTCGAGCGGTAGTTTCACGGTGCGAAGCTCGCGCACACTTCTGCTCGATGAAGACCGCGCAGGACGTGCGCGAGTACGCCGCACAGAAAGGGCTGGCGGAAGAAGCGGCGCTGCAAGCCGCGATGAAAGAAAAGGCCGAGGAGTTCAAAAAATCCGGCGCGCAGATTTACGTCGAGGGTCGTCGTCTGAAAGCTCCGGCGTCGAACTCAAAGCGGCAGCAAAAGAGTAATCCACGGGGGAGCGCAGCCGACCACCCCATAATCCAGCCCTGAACCAATCGCTGGGTTAGGCAACATGCAACGCATATGGTAAGATATCGCAGTGCCAACGGTCTTGAGGAGCGGTCCGTACCGCGTGTATTTCTTCAGCCATGAACCGAACGAACCTCCGCACGTCCACGTGGACCGAGATGACCTTTCAGCTAAGTTCTGGCTTCAACCGCTGGCACTCGCGCGGAATTTCGGCTATCCACCGAGAGAACTGCAGAGGATCAGAGCCCTGATCGAAGAGAATCGCGAGAAACTTTTGGAGGCATGGCATGGGCATATTAGCTCTAAGCGCTGACGAGAGGGTGCGAGATGTGCGTGTTTCGGAAGACGCGTTGATGGTCGATTTGATGGACGGTCGGACTATTTCCGTGCCGTTGGTTTGGTATCCGAGATTGCTTGGCGGGACGCCGAAACAGCGATCGAATTGGAAGGTGTGCGCCGCCGGTTACGGCATCCACTGGCCGGATCTTGACGAGGATCTCAGCACGGAGGGCTTACTGCGCGGAGCACCGGCGCCTACACGATCGGCGCGGTCTCTAACGAGCCGCTCCAAGCGACGGCGAAACGCGCGCGGTGCCAACGAATAGCGATTCTCAGAAAAACTCAAGATGAGCGTGGAATTAATTGCCCATGCAGATAGCTGCTCAAGCTCCGAAGATCAGGATCCTCGATCAAAAATGAACAAGCGGGATTTCGAAAAACTTGTCGCCAGCATCAAACAGGCGGGAAAAATTAGACGGGGAGAGATGAAGGCGTCCCGCGTTTTTGATCTTAAACCGATGGACGTTAAGGCAATTCGACAGAAACTTAACTTATCACAGTCGGAGTTTGCGTTGATGATCGGAGTCAGTCTCTCGACATTACAGAATTGGGAACAGGGACGACGCCGACCCGAGGGGCCTGCTCAGGCATTGCTTCGAGTGGCGGCTTCTAATCCCAAGGCCGTCGTTGACGCCTTATCGCCTTGATTTATGTCGCTTCCAAAAGACTGACCACGTCCGGTCCTTGCCTGGTCACATCCTTCATCAACCAAACCGGTTCTATCGAGACCTTTCATCCTCTAGGACTGATATCCGGATATACTGCCAGAGTGGCGGTATTTGTCAGAAACAATGTCCTTGACAAGTCCTGGTACCTGAGTAAAATTTCTGGCAGTTTCGCTCCGACCGGATTGACAAAGGGAAGCCTGATATACCGCCGGACTTCCGGCAGTATACTTATTAGCCGATGATCCTCTACAAATATCTCGAACCTGCTCGGCTTGACGTCTTAAAGGACAAGACGATTCGGTTCACGCAGCCGGGGGACTTCAACGATCCTTTTGAATTTCGTCCTCGGATTGAGGCGGCAGCTTCGGAAGAAGAGGTGCGGACTTACGTGGAGAACAACTTTGAGCATCTAGTAGAACAGGAGTTGGCTAAGTATGGTAGGCTCCTTCAAATCGTGCCGGAGGCGGCGTTGAAGAAGCTCTTGGTTGCGCAAAAAGCTAGGCTGCCCGACCTATTCCGGCTTCTGGAGCCGCATATCCTTCAGAAGGTGTCTCCATTGCTCGACAGTTTTCTCAACCAGAACGTGGGCGTGCTATGTCTAAGCGAGGTTAGAGACTCTATTTTGATGTGGGGGCATTACACTGACAATCACCATGGATTCGTTGTTGGATTCGACTTCGATCATTCTTTTTTTTCGAAGCGCAGGAGCGAGCACGATGAATTCGGTTTTTTGCGCCGAGTGGACTATCAACCTAAGCGTCCGCACGTAGTGCTTTCTGACACGACTTCCCCCGCTTGGTTTCAGACTAAGTCCGAGCAGTGGGTTTACGAGAAAGAATGGCGCGTCGTAAGGGTACTTTCGGAGGCAGAGCATCGAATCGATTGTACACCCTTTCCCGTGTGTCTCTTCCAGTTTCCAGCAGAGGCTGTTCTGGAGATCATTATCGGGATGCGATCCCCCCAGTCAGTAGTTCAGGAAATTCGATCACTGGCTTCTGGTTTTCCCAGAGCAGCTTTGCTGAAAGCTCGCGAGGATCCTTCCAACTATAGTCTACTAATCGATGAAATCGGCTGACAATCGAGTGGACCGAACCGCCCGCCTCGGCTTTGCCTTTCCGGGCGCGTGAGACGAGTATAGGCGTTTACAGTGGCTGTTGGACCGGACTCACGGCGACGGTCGGTCACTCGCAATGTTAGGGTATATGAGATGATATTGCGTTATTTTAAGAGTCGCGTTGCCTTTCTAAGCGGCTTGGCTGTAATGGTGATTCTCGTTCTCGTTGCTCTCTTCTCCTCCTACAAACAAGCGCAGCACTCGCCACTCACGCTCATGCGATGGTTCAAAGGGGAACGAGAGCAGAGGCTTCGATATGTGGAATTCGCCCTTTTGACTCAGCATCCCAGCGAACCGCTTTTCGAAGGCACCATCTTTGTGAACCTAGAGGACTCTGAGTTGACAGCAGGTTCTGTTGTTGCGCGCATCGGGAAGACGAAGTTCTACGCAGGGCAAAAACTAAAGTTGAACCTAGTGCGGGATGGCGAAATTATTAGAACTTCAGACTTCACGCGGGTATCGCTGTCGACGACTGACGGCGGCCACGGCAGGTTTCCATTTGACACTTCCCGAATGGAGTTTGAACTCAGTTTCGATCCGCCATTACCCATCGAGGTTGTCCGGCTCGTAAACAGAGTTCCTGGGTTTGTCCTCGATGACAGCTCGTTCGTTTCCCACCGTGATGGTAGCGGTACCATCAAAATAAGTTTCGTACTTCACCGCAACCTCTTTACGCAAGTACTATCAGTTCTGCTGTTTGTTTCCTCATTGCTCTTCGCCGTCTTGATTCTCCAACTGAATGACAAAGGTAGTCTAGCCAGTGCGGTGGCTGCATTCTTTTTCTCCATCTGGTCCCTCCGGGGGATACTCGGTGAGCAGATTAGGACTTTTCCTACTGTTTTTGACTACGCAGTCTTTCTGCTCTGCTCATTCATGTTGGTTGGGCTTCTCTGGCGGCTTATTACTTTAGGTAGAGATCGCGGGGATTCGAAGACTTAGGCGGATTAATGTGCATTCGAACCAACTGCATCAGCCAAAGAAAAAAAGGCCGCTTCCGGGTTTCCAGTGGGTGACCCCAACATCTTGTGGGTGGTTGTGCTCA
>CAYOJC010000104.1:0-17246 GCA_964404195.1 uncultured Syntrophobacteraceae bacterium | reverse complement strand
GAAGTGGCGGCTTTTCTGCGATGTCATCCGTCCAACATCAGCCGGGCGTTGCAGAGGGATTTAGAGAGTTAGGCAACTCAGGCAAGTCTGACACGATTGTCGCGTACCTGGTGATCTACGGCGCGGCGGTGACGTCGCGGCAGACGCTGACTCAGGCGCTGCTCAGCGATTTGGTGGGAGAGGACCTCTTCGACGCGGCCTTCAGCCTCTACTATTTCATCGGCTTTCTATCGATCCCGTTCTGGACCATGATCACCGGCGGCATCATGGCGAAATACGGCTTCGGCCCAGCCTTCAGCGTGATCTCCACTGCGTATCTGCTGGCTTCCGGATTATTGTTGTTCTTGCGGAAGAGATAAATTATCTGTTGGTGCACTGCGTGGGCGGAAGGTATTGGCGTCCCCGACGGGATTCGAACTCCTGTTGCCGGCGTGAAAGGCCGAAGGGGTCAAAAAATCATTACTCAGGAAAATAGGGGGCTTATCGCAAGCTCCTTATCTTTTTGGCCTTTCCGGTTCGCCCATGGGTGGTGCATCGGGTGCAAATGGTGCTACCGGAGCGGCCAAAGTGTTGACGGGCTGTTGACGGGGGAATGAGCAAAATGTCAACACGGGAAATCCGTGTTGCCATTTTTGGGCCGGTGAACAAGGACGCCTAGTTCGGCAGCAATTTGACCAGCTCTTCTATTTCATTAGCCAAGAGACCTGAGAAATGTACGCTCATTGCGCTAGGCATTGCTCTATGCAAACTTACGCTTGAATCTCTCCGGTCTGCCGGTCTTATGTCGGGCAACCCGATGAAATGCTTTCGTTTGTCGAGCGGTATTCGGTTTCTCAGTTCACCCAAAACCATTACCGCATCGACTCTTATTTTTTCATCAAACTCTTTTGTATAGCGAGCGATTTCTTCGTTCCTTGCTATAACGAGCTTTCCTTCATCTATTTCTTTTTTCGCTAGTTTGTTGTTTAGCTCGCGTATCCGTTCATCGTTGTAATTATTTATTTGTCGGAATTTTTCGTAGAGAAGAGTGCTTTTTTTCTTTAACTCCCGATTGCTGAGTTCGATAAGAGTAGTACGTCCCGTGTTTTCGTCGATTCCAAGCGCGTGACGATAGCGTTTAATGGCGGCTTCATTTTCGTCAAAGGGTACGGGAATTAGTTGATGGTAAGATACAAACGCCAATACAAAGAAGGACGCGAACAACCCGGTTACAACAAGTTGAAGCGTCCTGTCCTTCTTTTCCCGCACTGACTTGTGTTCATGGTGAAATTCACTCGCCCAATGCCAGATGCCAATTGAATACAGGCCGATGGCTACCAAGCCGACGACAGCAGTAAAAAAATAGTGCAGGCGAATTATTTCGAGGAACAGGAATAAAACTGGTAGCCCGTATTGAAAGTAAGTATCGTATTTCTTCTTCATTTTATCGCGTTGAGGGTCTTTAGCAGCACGGCGGCGGTATCGGGGGAGAATAAGATTAAAGATTGGCCACCCGGCAGAATGACAACGGGATCGCCATCCCCCGATCTTCTTTCATCTACCCTTGCCGATAAAAAGTCCTTTGCTTATTTGCACTAACTCTCCCGGTTGCGCTCTGGGGATTGGCTCTATACCTAGACGGTTACGGACGCGAGCGTTTAGGTCGAAAGTATACCTCCATACCTCGTTATGGTAGCGGTTATATAACTTTGGATTTATTTTGAATTTCGACCCTAGGGGCGTTTTAACCCAAGGACAGCCCTCTTTGAACTGGCGGTCAACTATACCGGCGCGATGTACAAGGATATTTCGAACCTGCGACACCTCGTAGAGTATTTTTTTTCTATTCTTATTTACCGCGCCACCCAGGCCCAAAGCATCTAAGACGACCTCGAATTTGTCCACCCCCATTTTAAAATCCGCATTCAAGGACCGCGTTATATCTTTGACGAGAAACCTCATTCTTTCGTCTTTGTTCAGCCGCTCATATTCCGACAGCGGAATTCGGATTTTTGATACTGTAGCCCTATTCAAGGCCTCCGGTTGATTTATTAACCAAGCCGTTGCCAAATCGTTGACTAGGACTTCTAGCGCGCCCCAAATGGTTACTACGGAGTGCGAATGTAACGCAGAAAAATCATCTTTTATTTCTTGCTTTGCAAACTCGGCGTCAAACTGGTTTGAAACGTAGGCCGCCTCGTCTCTAACTTTGCCATGGTCCAGAATATTGATTATTCTAGGTATGTGGCTAACCGTGGTTACACCTCTAATGCATAAGGCCAGAATTCGAGCGGCGTCTGATTCATATCGCCAAAAATAGTCGAAGGGCTCTTGCGCCCAAGGGGGTAAGGGGGCTGGATTGACAAAGTTGGGAATCTTATCCATGAGAGTGCCACCACGTTTTCATCGGGTGGAGATTCTCTCACTGCCGGGTAACGCCCGTCAACCTCGACCGAAGGCCGTGGGCGAACATTTTATTGACTAATTTTCAGCTAGGTTTATCGTAGGTCAACAGGGGGAAGCGGTCTATGGAAATCGTGGTAGTAAATCTTCACACCCTCATTCAGGACTCCCATCACTTCGGCAGCGATGACGAGCACATGATATCGAGGGTTTACTTTTCGTTAGAGGCGCGTGGCGTCGTTCATCGAGATTATTTTGCGGAAATAAAGCAGGTAGTGGGCAGTGGCGGCGGACAAGACGCCCCGCTGGAGGTTAGTTATCCGGTCGGATATCGCGGCCCATTTAACCATGAGGAGTTTTCGATGTGCGTTGAGAATTATTACCGGGAATTGGTTCGCTCGATGGTTAACGTCGGACCCGGCGCACAGGTCCGAATGCAACACAACATCTTCGTAAAAGATCAGCGGATAGAACTTCACGCCGAACCGGCTGCCGGGTGGTAAAAGTCGTTGTTGCGGTTAGGTTCGAGGTGATTCTCTCACCGATGGCCGAACGCTCGCAAACACATCCTACCACCGACGTGTTTTTTTTGTCGACTCGCTCTTTTTCTTGGCTCTAATTTTCTTCACGGCTCGATATACCTGCTTGACGGCTTGCAGACAGAGACAAGCGGAGAAAATAGAAAAGGTTCCTAAGTCTGCGTAAGACTTGGCGTCCCCGACGGGATTTGAACCTGTGTCGCCGGGGTGAAAGGCCACTCAATCGATAGCGGATTCTCCCACCACCAAGCAGGGCTATCAACCTGAGACTTTCCCTTTTCACCTGGCTCAAGCTGACAACTCTATTAACCCCCACTGAGAAAAGCGCTAAGTGCATGAAAATATGAAGTTTTTGGCCTTGTCAATCTGGCTGAGGTCTCCTGGGTCTCGAAGTATATTTTTTTCCGCTTAGCCAAACGCCGGTATCTCCTTGTCCGTGTTGGGCTTTTTAGTATCTGTTCTGCTGGGGCGGAAAAGGCAAGAGTTATGATAAGCCCTGCACGCGCTGAAACTTCTAGTAACCCCCTTGACATGTACGGCATATAGCCGTACAATCACCCCATATTGGAGAAAAGACTATGGCATCTATACAAACACGCGTAACCCAGGATAGCCACACTGCAAAGAAGGAGCGGCTTGAAACGCGCATCACGGCTGAGCAGAAAGCCTTCCTTTTGCGCGCTGCAGCAATCACCGGGCGCACCATGACCGATTTTGTGGTCAGCAGCGCTTATGAAGTCGCTGTACGCACCGTACACGAGCACGAGGCCATGACTTTGAGCGCCCGCGACCGTGAAGCTTTCGTCGCTGCGCTTCTCAAGCCTAATGTGCCAGCTCCCCGGCTCCGCAAGGCTGCACGCCGCTACGCAGGATCACGGGCAATGTAGATGCCCCTTGAAAGCGAGCCGTCCTCATGGCGTGTCGAACCGCTTGCCAGACACCATGACCGCGCCGCTTTCTCGTGCGGCAATGACTCCCTCGACCACTATCTGAAAAAACAGGCTAGCCAGGATATGCGCCGCCGCGTGGCTGCGCCCTTTGTCCTTGTCTCGACCGACCCCAACACCATCTTAGGTTATTATACCTTGTCATTATTTGGAATCGATCTCGGCGACTTGCCCCTCGACGTGGCCAAAAAGCTTCCGGCCTATCCCGTCGTTCCCGTAACGCTCCTCGGTCGCCTGGCCGCAGACCAGCGTTACAGAGGGCAAGGGCTTGGTGAATTTCTCCTCATGGACGCGATGCGCCGCGCCTTTCTCCAATCATCGCAGATCGCCGCCGCAGCCGTCATTGTCGATGCCATTGACGAGTCAGCCGTGCGCTTTTACCAGCACTTCGACTTCCTTCAGTTCCCGGACGGGCCGAACCGGCTCTTTCTTCCTATGAGAACTATTGCGAGTCTTTTCCGCGATTAGTGCATCTGTTCGGGCAGTGACCGGGAACACCAGGCATAAGTCCCTCTTGCCTTACGTGGTCTGACATGGCAGGAGAAACAGATATTGCTCCGTAGCGGGTGGATTATCGAGCACGGGATGGAGACACCGCGACTGACAACATGCTATCCCCTCTAAACAAAAGAGGTGTGCAATGACAACTCCAATCAAACTCCTTGATGTTGTGGCGCTTACGGTAGACCTCTTTGAATACAAACTCTGGCGCGGTCAGGTGGGTACAGTGGTCGAAATTCTGGCCGGCGGTAAGGCTTTCGAAGTCGAATTCAGCGATCGCGACGGACGCACGTACGAGTCCGTCGGCTTGCGTCCGAACCAAATCATGGTGTTGCACTATGAGCCCTTGACTGCCTCGCCATCCTCAGCTCAGGAGCAGGTATAGATCGATCAGTGAAGAGGAATGATTGGCCTCGCGTTCAGCGTGATCCCCACGTAGTACCTGTTCGCCTCGGCGTTAATGCTGTTTCTGCGCAGTAGATAAATTTTGCGAGTGTGCTGAGTGTTGAGGAGGGATTTGGCGTCCCCGACGGGATTTGAACCCGTGTTATCGGCGTGAAAGGCCGGTGTCCTGGGCCAGGCTAGACGACGGGGACGAAATATGAGCCGTGCTGGATTCGAACCAGCGACCCTCTGCTTAAAAGGCAGATGCTCTACCACCTGAGCTAACGGCTCGAACGAAATTGAACTTTCATTCATAACGGGAATACCCCGGCAAGTCAACGAAATCGCCATGGATCGGGCGTTCGGCGTCGCCGATTCCAGTATGTTGCAAGGCTGTCTCTAAGAATGGTAATGGATGAGGGTATGAGCAAAATCGACGAGCTGAACCGCGAGCTTGAGGAAAAAAATCTGCTCGGCTACTGGACGATCGTGCACGGCCGGGGTGACGACTACGAGCCGAAATCCTCGTTCGAGCCGTACCTGTGGAAGTGGAAAGATATTTCCAGCGCGCTCGACAAGGCCGCCGACACTCTCGGCCTGGAAGATTCCTTCAGGAGGTTCATCGGCTTTTCCACGCCTTCATTGAAAGGAAGCACAACGCATACTCTGCTGATGGGCGCGCAGATCGTCAAGCCCGGAGAAGTCGCCAAAGCCCATCACCATACGATGGGCGCGATCCGCTTTGTCGTTCGCGGCGGCGGCGCCGAGACCACGATCAACGGCGAGCCGTTTCCGATGCATCCCGGCGATCTCATCACAACGCCGAGCTGGACCTGGCACGATCACTACAACGGCTCCGACGAGCCGATCGTTTGGCTCGACGGCGCCGACGGTCCGTTCATGAGGTTTCTCGAGATCGGCTTCGGCGAGCGCTTCCAAAAAGATCAACAGCCTCATTCCCGCGCAGCGAATTCTTCGTCGTACGAGCTGTCGCCAGTGCGGCCGAGCTGGGTTCGCTCCGATTCCTTGCAGCCGCCGCCGTACCGCTACCGCTGGGAAGATACGGAGAAGACTTTGAACCTGCTCGGCGAAAGACCCGGAGATCCTTGCGATGGAATCTTGCTGCGCTACGTGAACCCGGTAAACGGCGGGCCGACGCTGCCGACTCTCTCCTGCGAGATGCAGATGCTGCGGCCCGGCGAGCGGACAAAAGAACACCGCCACACCAGCAGCGCGATCTATCACGTTTTCCGGGGGCGGGGATTTACCGTGATCGACGGCGCGCGCCGCGATTGGGAGAGCGGAGATTCGTTTACGGTGCCGCTGTGGCGTTGGCATTCGCACGGCAACGATGGGCGCGACGCCGCGGTCCTCTTCGTCATGAACGACCGGCCGGTGCTCGATGCATTCGGTTACTATCGCGAAGAGGCGCGGCAATAAGCGGAACATAAGTATTCTTTGCGGTCTTGGCGTCTTGTGGTTCGACAAGCTCACCACCCTGAGCAAAGTCGAAGGGGCGCGATGAGTGATCCAAACTTCGTGTGCTTCGTGCTCTTCGTGGTGAGAGGGTTTTAACCACGAAGGACACGAAGGTCTCGAAGGAAGAGACCCGTCCATGAGTGGCAGCGGAAAGAAGGAACGATTATTAAGTATTCTTTGCGGTCTTGGCGTGATGAATGATCCAAACTTCGTGTGCTTCGTAGTACTATGCCTGAAAGTTTTTGCGGTTTGCGCAAATTTTCTTGCGACCGATCCTAAGTTGCCGGATCGACAAGAAAATACGATCTCACCACGAAGCGCACGAAGGCCACGAAGGATTCGTATATTTTATACTTTTGAACTTCGTGCTCTTCGCGACCTTCGTGGTGAAATGTCTGTTTCCACTTTGGTTGCGGCGTAGCCGCACTGTGCTCTTCGTGGTGAGAGGGTTTTAACCACCCTTCGATGAGCTCAGGGCGGTGAGCTCAGTCGAACCACGAAGGACACGAAGATCTCGAAGGAAGACAACACGGACCGCGCAAAGGCGTAAAGGGCGCCAAGGGAGAAAGCCACTAGAAACTTCAGAGGTGGGTCATGGCACACGATGAACTGGTAGAACGTCTGGCGAAGCTGGATACTTGCGCGGCATCGGATGCGCTGGATCGGCTCGGCCTTCGCGGCGCCACGATCGGCATTCGCCCGGTGTGGCCGTGCGCGCGCATCGTCGGACGCGCCGTGACGTGCAAGATCAAACCCGCCGGTTTGGAAAAGTCCAAGCAGCACCTGGGAACGCCGGCAATCGACGCCGCGAAAGCCGGAGATGTGATCGTCATCGACAACGGCGGACGCATGGAAGTCTCCGCGTGGGGAGGCTTGCTCTCGCTCGCCTCGAAGCTCAAAGGGCTCAGTGGCGTCGTGATCGACGGCGCCTGCCGCGACGTCGATGAAAGCCGCGATGTAGGGTTTCCGGTCTACGCCCGCGCCGTTGTTCCGGTGACCGCGCGCGGGCGCATCATGCAGGACAGCGTGAACGAAGAAATCCAGTTCGGCGGCGCGCAGGTTCACCCGGGAGATCTGGTGATCGCCGACGGCAGCGGGGTCGTCGTTATTCCGTCTGCGCGCGCGGCGGAAGCGGTTGCGGAGGCGGAAAAAATTGCCGCTCACGAAGCGAAGATGGCCGAAGGAATTCGCAGCGGACGCTCCGTTGTCGAAGTGATGGAGAGTTTGGGATACGAAGCGATGCTCAGAAAAGAAAAATGACCCGTCTGTTGAATCCGAAAGTTCAACACAAAAACATTCGATACCTTAACTAACCTACCGTTTTTTCGACGCTTTTTTCCGTTTTTTTCCTTGCCACCGGTCTGCGCTTTCTGTATACCCGGAATAGCTGCACTCAGAGTGTGTGAAAAAATTGCCGAGCGCCCTTCGACAAGCTCAGGACGAACGGATAAGTGCTTGAATTTCCGTCTACGTTATCCCGTTCGTGGTGAGCCTGTCGAACCATGAACCAATTTTTTCACACACTCTCAGAACGTTGCGGCGAAGTAATAACTCTATGAAGCTGAGCCTTCTCGGAGGAATTTTATCATTAGCCTGGCTTCTCGCGACGGCGCAATACGCGCACGCGGATTGGAAACAGGATTGGGAAAAAACCGTCGCCGCCGCCGAAAAGGAAGGCGAGGTCGTTATGTATGGGCAGGGACGAGTCGGAGTGAGCGATGCCATTCGAGAATTCCAAAAATCTTATCCGAAAATCCGTCTGAATTTTGTCTCCGGACAAGGGAGCGAGCTGGCGAAAAAAGTCATGGCGGAGAAGCGCGCCGACAAGCACCTCGTTGATATCGCGGTCGGTGGCGGCGGAACGATGGTGCTCGTTTATTACAAGGCCGGGCTGCTCGAAAAGATGAGCTCGGCCTTTATTTTGCCGGAAGTGAGCGACGCGTCTCTCTGGTGGGCCAAAAAACATCACTTTGCCGATCCGGACCAGCGGCACGTCTTTATGGCCCAGGGCGATGTGGACGACCGGATCGGCGCCTACAACAAGAATCTTTTAAAAACCGGCGACATCCACTCCTGGTGGGACGTGCTCGATCCCAAGTGGAAAGGGAAGATCGTGATGTCGGACCCCAAGTGGGCGGGCAATATCGGCTCGTGGAGATATCTCTACTACGCGCCGGAATTGGGGCCGAAATTTATCCGGCGTTTTCTCGAAGAGGCGGCGCCGGTGTTCTCGACCGACGAGCGGCAGATGACCGATTGGCTTGCCGGAGGAAAGTACGCGATGTACTTGCTGGCGAAAGACGAGAACATCGAGTTGGCCATGAAGCAAGGACTCCCCATCGATACGCTCCGGGCGCCCAAAGATGGCGGCAGCATCACCACCGGTTCCGGCCATATCAGTTTTTTTCAGAAAGCGCCGCATCCCAACGCGGCGCGGGTTTACATCAACTGGTTCCTCTCCCGCGACGGGCAGCTCGCATGGCAAAAATATACCCTGGGCAACTCGCTGCGCATGGATATTCCCAAAGATATGCTGCCCGCGGGCCAGGGCCAGGTGCCGAAGGAAGGCCGCTCGTATTTGATGACGAGTCTGCCGCAATACGAGGATATCAAGCCGTTGAGAAGTCTAGTGGACGAAGTTTTGTCCAAGCGGGGGCGATGATAGATGGAACGCAGAACAAGGAAGAATTCAGTTGCGCTTGGAACGGGTTTTCACTTTTTGGTCCTGTTGATTCTGAGCTCCAGTCTGCTCGCCTTTCAGCTTGGACGCGCAAGAGCCGCCGCCGCTCCCGCCGTTTCAGAAACGGAATGGAAGCAAACCGTGGACGCCGCGGAAAAAGAGGGATCGGTCACGGTGTATGGACCGCCGGGCACCGATTACCAGGCCGCGATCACTTCTTTTCAAGAGTATTTTCCCAAGATCAAGCTCTCTTATGTTCCCGGCTCCGGCACCAACAACGCGCAGCGTGTGCTCACCGAGCGCCGCGCCGATAAATTTCTCGCCGATATTTTTATCGGCGGCTCGGGTACGTTGACGCTGGTCATGCACAAAGCGGGAATTCTGGAGCCGATCCCTCCGCTTCTCATCCGTCCCGAGAGTAAGGATGGCTCGGCGTGGTACGGCAAGAAGCACACTTACGCGGACGCGGAAAGCCTGCACATTCTCATGATGCAGGGAAACGTGCAGACGGACCTCGGCGCTCACAACACATCGTTGGTGAAACCGACGGAGATTAAATCCTTTTGGGACATTCTCAATCCCAAGTGGAAGGGGAAAATGGCCGCTTTCGATCCGCGCGATCGCGGCCACATCCAGCGCACGCGCGCGCTCTATTATAATCCGGCCGTCGGCCCGGACTTTCTGAAGCGGCTGTTCGGCGAAATGGATGTGACGTTCTCCAGGGACCAGAGACAGTTGCTCGATTGGGTGGCCCTGGGAAAATTCAGCGTCTATCTCTTCGCCACGAGCAATGACGTCGAAGACGGCAAGAAAAAAGGGCTTCCCGTCGGCGTGCTTTACGGTCTGCCCGAGGAAGGATACATGTCCGGCGGGTTCGGCCATCTGGCGGTCGTCGACAAGGGGCCGCATCCCAACGCGACCAAGGTTTTCGTCAACTGGATCTTGTCCAAAGAAGGACAGCTCCAATGGCAAAAAAAGAGCGACAACAACTCTCTTAGAATGGACATCCCGAAAGACATGCTCACGGACCAACGCTCCATTCCTAAAGAAGGAGTCAAGTATCTCAACGCGAGCCTGCCCCAGTACGAAGACGTGACGCCGATCATGAAGATCATCGAATCGACGCTGGGAAAGGCCGGAAGGTAGCAGACTGCGAGAGGAGAAGACGCGATGTTGACCCGAGAAGAAAACGAAACGTTGACCCGAGTGGGCCGGGGGACGCCGGCGGGCGAGTTGTTGCGCCGCTACTGGCTGCCAATCTCCCTGACCCAGGAGCTCACCGAGGAGAAGCCGACGAAGTTCGTCCGCGTTCTCGGCGAGGATCTGGTGTTATTCCGCGACAAGAGCGGGAGAGTCGGACTCCTGGAAGACCGCTGCTCGCACCGGGGCGCGTCGCTTTCCTACGGACGGGTAGAGGAGCGAGGAATTTCCTGCGCGTATCACGGCTGGCTTTACGATGTCGAAGGCAACTGTCTGGAAGCTCCTCCCGAGCCGACCGGCAGTAAATTCTGTTTGTCGGTCACGCACAGGGCCTACCCCGTGCAAAAATTGACCGGCCTCTACTGGGCCTACCTGGGACCGCAGCCGGCGCCGGTTATTCCCAAGATCGACGTTTGGGCGCGCAACGACGGCCGCAAAAAAGTTTTTGTCCAGCCGCGTCTCGACTGCAACTGGTTTCAGGCGATGGAAAATTCCGTCGATCCGGCCCACTTGCAGATCCTGCACCAGGATACGGCGCTCGATGCCGGACGCGGACGAAAGCCGCCCAACACGACGCGCGGATTCACCGACGACATCGAGAGCTTCGAATTTCACGAAGTGCCGTTGGGTATCATGAAGAAGCGAACGTATACGAACGGCATCGTCGACGAGCACCCGTTGATCTTCCCCAATATTTTACGCCAGGGAAACGGCGCGCAGATCCGCGTGCCGATCGACGACGCGCATACGATGATTTTCATTGTGCGCTTCTTTCCCAACCCGGACGGCAAGATCACCGACGACGACGAGACCCAGGCCGAGTACGTGAAGTCCTATAAGAATCCGCCGGACGGACTCCATCCGTTCGCCCGCTTCACGCTCGACGAAGTTCAGGCGCAGGATCACATGGCGTGGGAGACGCAGGGGCCGATCGCCGACCGCACGCGCGAGCGTCTCGCCACGTCCGACCGCGGTGTCGTCATGCTGCGGGAGATGGTCAAGCGCGAGATCGGCCGGGTGCAGCAAGGACAGGATCCCAAGGGAGTCATGCGCGACCCGGATCATGAAATTTTCGATACCAAGGTGATGGAATCGATCAGAGAGATGACCTACTGGAGAGAAGGCAAAGACACAGGCGTCAGCCGGCGCGCGGGATAATGATCCGAACTTCGTGTGCTTCGTGCTTTTCGTGGTGAAAGGATTTTAACCACGAAGGACACGAAGGTCTCGAAGGAAGACGACACGACTCGCGCAAAGACGCAAAGGCCGCCAAGGGGAAAACGAATCGCGATGAGCAGTCTGGACGAAGCGCGAGAGCTTGTGGCGCGCTCGTGCCGCATTCTCGGCAAGCTCAACATGACCAAGGAGCCGAGCGGTCACGTCAGCGCGCGCGTTCCAGGAAGCAGCGCGATCGTGATCAAAGCGAGGGGCAGAGGAGAATCGGGACTCCGGTTTGTGACCGGGCAGGATCTCATCACGGTCGATCTCGAAGGCAAAAAACTGGAAGGCCGCGACGACCTCGACGTGCCGCAAGAAGTTTTCATCCACACGTGGATTTACCGGACGCGGCCCGATGTCGGGAGCGTCGTTCACGTTCACCCGGCGACGGTGGTTCTGTTCACGATTTGCGATCTGCCGTTGCTGCCGCTCTACGGCGCCTACGATCCCAGCTCGCTGCGCCTCGCGATGGAAGGCGTGCCGACGTATCCCAGAAGCGTTCTCATCGCCAACGACAAGCTCGGAAGAGAATTGACCGAGGCGCTGGGAAAGCAGCGCGCTTGTCTCATGCGCGGGCATGGGATCACCGCGGTCGGTCCGAGCGTCGAGGAGGCGACGCTGACGGCGATCCGTCTCAACGAGCTGGCGGAGATCAATTACCGCGGACGTTTGCTGGGAAATCCGCGGCCGATTTCAAAGGAAGATATGGAGACGTTTTCACCGCCGCCGTTCGAAGGCCGCAAATCGAACGCCCATACGGAGTCCGCTTGGCGCTACTATTGCAATCTCCTCGATGAAGAAATAATCTCTCTGGCTGCAAGAAGCGCCGAGACGGACAGAGATGGCAAAATCGGTTCTTGAGTTTCTGGAAGTCACCAAGCGATATGGGGATTTTACCGCCGTCGATCGCATGAGCTTCACGCTCTGCGAGGGCGAATTTTTTACCCTGTTGGGGCCTTCGGGTTGCGGTAAAACGACCACGCTCAGATTGGTTGCCGGTCTCGAGGAACCGGACGCCGGAGAAATTCTTTTGAATGGCGTCCCGATCGCTTCTCCCAAGCGCGGACTTTTCGTTCCGCCGGACAAGCGCCAGATGGGAATGGTTTTTCAATCGTACGCGATCTGGCCGCACATGACCGTGTTCGAGAACGTCGCCTTTCCTCTCAGGGTGCGCCGGGAAACGGCCGCCGAAATCAAAAGACGCGTGCTCCAGGTGTTGGAAACGGTGGGACTTGCTGGATTGGAAGCGCGCGGCGCGACCGAAGTCTCGGGAGGCCAGCAACAGCGCATCGCTCTGGCGCGCGCCCTGATTTACACCCCGGCGATTCTCCTGCTCGATGAGCCGCTTTCCAATCTCGACGCCAAGCTGCGCGAGCAAATGCGCTTCGAGCTGCGCGCGCTCCAGCGCAAGCTCAAGCTCACGATCCTCTATGTGACGCACGATCAAACCGAAGCCATGACCCTGTCGGATCGCATCGCGGTGGTCAATCGAGGCCGCTTCGAACAGGTTGGACCGCCTTTCGACGTCTATGAAAAACCCGCGACATCTTTTGCCGGAGAGTTCCTGGGGCGAACGGTGATGTTCGAAGGCACGATCAAAAGCAACCATGCCGGCCGTTGCGTCGAGCTGGTCGAAGGGAGCGGACGGCTCTTTCTGGATCAGGGGCAGGCCGGCCGCTTCGCCGGCGGCGAAGCCGTGCGGATTCTCACGCGGCCGGAAGACATAGAGATCCTCCCTGTCGGCGAGTTATCGCAGAACGACATCCCGGCGAAGATCGAAGAAGTCGCCTACCTGGGCGACCATTTCGAGTATCACGTCCATGCGGGCGGGCACTCTTTCGTGCTTTCGGCGACGAAACGTGAGCGGCATTCGGTCGGCGCCGAAGTCCGCCTGCGCTTCGATCCCGCAAGGCTCAACATCCACCCGCGCTGAGATCTATGGCCTCCTCTGCAACTACAGTCGCCTTTTCTCGCGTCAGACTCCGCCTCAGGCCTTTCCGCCTGGCGGAGCTCTTGATGCTCGCGTTTTTCGGCGTGGCCATGGGCTTGCCGCTGCTTTTTCTTCTCACCGGAAGCTTCAATCTGTCGCCGCCCGGCCGCGAGGTGGTCTACGGGCTCGGAAACTGGGTCCGGGCGTTCTCCGATCCGGCCGCGTTGAGCGCTCTCTGGATGAGCTTCATCCTTTCCCTGGTTCGGCTGCTTCCCGCCATGGTCCTTTCCGTTTTGTTCGCCTGGCTCATCGCTCGAACCGACATGCCCGGCGGCAAAGTGATCGAGTCTTTTTGCTGGATCGCTTATTTCGTGCCCGATTTTCCGCTGGTGCTCGCGTGGGTCCTGCTGCTCGATCCCAATTTTGGTTTTCTCAACACGGCGGCGAAGAGCCTTCCTTTTGTCGATGGCGCGCCGTTCAATCCTTATAGCTTCTGGGGAATCGTCTGGGTGCACACGGCGACCGGCGGCATTTGGTTCAAGGTCATGCTGCTCACGCCGATTTTCCGTCGTCTCGGCGCCTCGCTGGAAGAAGCGGCGCGGGTCTCCGGCGCCGGCACGGCGACGACGCTCCGGCGCATCACCTTGCCGGTGCTCTCGCCGATGATTCTGGCGATCTCCGTCTTGAGCTTCATCCGCGGCCTCCAGTCTTTCAATACGGAGCTTCTCCTGGGAACCCCGGTGGGCATCTACGTTTATTCCACCAAGATTTACGATTATATTCAGCGCGAGCCGGCGGCTTACGGCGAAGCGACCGCGCTCGGTTCGGTTTTCCTGCTCGTCCTGGCGATACTCCTTTTTGCCTATTGGAAATTGCTCAGCGGCAAGAGGAAATTCACCGTCGTGACGGGCCAGGGTTACTCGACCGCGCGCGTGAAGCTCGGAAAGTGGAGATACGCCGCGTTCGGCGGGTGCGCGGCGTACATCGTCGTGATGATGCTGCTGCCGCTCTTGTTCCTGGTGATCGGCTCTTTTATGCGCCGCTACGGGTTCTTCGGCATCGACGCGCCGTTTACCTTGGCGCACTGGCAGCGTCTTTTCGCCGACCCGATCTTTTTGGTTTCGCTGAAAAACAGCCTCATCATCGCGACGGTCACCGCGGTCGGCGGTATCTTGCTGTATTCGACGGTGGCTTATATGTTGGTCTCGCGCCGCACGATCGCCGCCCCGGCGCTGGAGAGTTTTTGTTGGCTGCCGCACATTCTGCCCGGAATTTTGTTGGGTCTCGGAGTGTTGTGGCTCTTTCTCTCCACGCCGCTGAGACACGTCCTGTACGGCACGGTCTGGGGAATCGCCTTCGCCCTGATACTCAGCGACAGTCCGGTGACGACCCAGGCCTTCAAGGCGGGCTTTCTGCAGCTCGGCGCCGACCTGGAGGAAGCCGCCAGGGTGAGCGGCGCGTCGTGGTGGTATACGTATCGGAGGATTCTGCTGCCGCTGCTGGGTCCGATGGCCGCCGCCGTGGGACTGATGAACTTCGGCAGCGCGCTCACCAGCATCAGCACGCCTGTGCTGCTTTACAGCCATCAATCGCGGCCGCTTTCGATCCTGCTTCTGGAATACAGCTTCACGGGAGAGCTGGAGCGCGGCGCGGCCCTGGGTCTGCTGATCACGGTGATTATCTGCGCGATGATGTTCGTGGCGAGAAAGTTAGGCTTGGAGCTTTCCGGATCGCGGTGACGGCGCGACCGTTCTTTAAGGGAGATATCAAGATGAAAAGTCTAATCGTGATTATGCTGCTGATCGGCTGGCTCGCTCCCGCCGGGGCGCAGCAAAAAGCCACGGAACAGGAATGGAAAAAGATCCTCGACGCGGCCAAAAAAGAAGGCAAGGTCGTTGTCATGGGCTCGCCCGACCCCGTGATGCGCAACGAGGTCATCCCTAAATTCACGGCGCGCTACGGCATCCCGGTCGAGTTCGTCGCCGGACGTTCGAGTCAAATCGTCGCCCGGCTCAGAAACGAGCGCGGATCGGGCATCTACTCCATGGACGTCTTTCTTTCCGGCCCCGACACGACCGCCAACACGCTCTACGACGAGAAGTTGATCGACCCGGTCAAGCCGCTGCTGGTTTTGCCCGAAGTCGTCGACGGCTCCAAATGGAAGCGAGGCAAGGTCTGGTTCCCCGATCCGGAAGAAAACTTCGTCGTCCGGGCGTTCAGCAGCACGGCGAGCCTGCTCTTCATCAACACCGATCATGTCAAGACGGGGGAGCTCAAGTCGGTCAAGGATCTACTCAACCCCAAGTATAGAGGAAAGATTTCGGCCGAAGATCCCACGTCGACGGGCGCGGGCGCCAACCTGGCGGCACAGTTCTACAATCAGCTCGGCGAAGATTTCGTCCGGAAGCTCTACATCGATCAAAAGGTGGTCCGGACGCGCGACCGGCGGCAGATGACCGACTGGCTGGCGCGCGGCACCCATCCCCTCTGCCTGAACTGCCGCGAAGACGACGTCCGGCCGCTGGTCAAGGACGGCTTCAAGGTTCTGGAAATTTTCGAGCTTGCCGACTTTCCCGGAATCATCAACGGCTCGCCGTGGATGCTGACGGTCGCCAACAAGGCGCCGAATCCCAAGGCCGCTCAAGTCTTTGCCAACTGGATGCTTTCCAAAGAAGGCCTGGAGATCTACGGCCGCGGCTACGGCTCCGCGACTTTGCGCACCGATATCGACGAATCCTACCTCGCACCGGCGAGCATTCCCAAGCCGGGCGGCAAATATTTCGACGACACCGACTGGAAATGGATCGTAACGGGAAGAAGGGAAAATCGGGAAAAGGTTTGGGCCGTGCTGAAAGAGAGCAAGTGATCATTACATTGCGGGCGATCCGGCCGGGCTTTGTTGGTATTGCCTGACGCGGGCCACCTTATAATATATAGGCAACACCGGCGGGCACCCGCAGGCAACCGAGAGGAGAAGGAAATATCATGGCGGGAAAAAAGAAGATTCGCGTCTATTATCGGGCGGCGGGCCACGTGCCGCTGTGGAGGGTCATGGAGGTGGGAGGGTTTCTTGCCAAGCACGGCGTGGAGATCGAGCTTGGTTCCAGGGAAGGGAAGCGAGAGCAGGCGCTGGCGGAGTTGCGGGCCGGAGAGCTGGATATCATCTCCGGCAACCACCATAATCTCTACGCGCCGCGGGCGTTGAAGGGAGAGCCGTTCGTGCACATCGCGCAGACCAACAATCAGTGGAAAGAAAATTGGTTGGTCATGCGTCCCGGCATGAAGGGACTTCAGGATCTCAAGGGGAAGCGCCTCGCCATGGACGACTTCCACAGCCATAACGGTTTGAACGTCTGGCGCTACCTGCAGCTTAACGGTTTGGAAGAAGGAAGAGACATCGAGCTGGTCAACGGCGAGCGCAAAGGGTTGGATCGGATACGAAAGGTAATGTCAGGCGATTATGACGCGACGTTCGTGCGGCCCGTCGAGCAGCTTCGCGGGCGGTCGCTCGGCGCGAATATCATCGAGATGCCGTCGATGCCGATGATCGAAGGCGTGACGATCACCACGACGACAACTTACGTGAACAGTCATCAGGAAGAGATCCGCGGCCTGCTGCTGGCGCTCATCGATGCGATCCACTTTTTCAAGACCCGACGGCAGGATACTCTGAATATTTTGAAGAAACATTGCAGCGACGTTCTGAAGCACCAGTCGGATGAAGAGACGGACTTGTTCTACAAGACTCAGGAGAATTCTCTGGAGCCGAAGCCCTATCCCACGCTGGGCGCGATCGAGAATGTTTTTGCCCTGGCGGCGCGCGAGTGCCCGGAAATTCGCGATTCCAATCCTTTGGCGATGTGGGATCTGCATTACGTTCGCGAGATCGACGACAGCGGTTACATCGATAAGTTGTGGGCGAACAACTAGAGTAGTGCCTCTTAAATTAAGGCACTTATCCTTCAAGCTCTATTCACCACGAAGCG
>CAYOJC010000103.1:0-17495 GCA_964404195.1 uncultured Syntrophobacteraceae bacterium | reverse complement strand
TAAGAAAGGACTCCATCTCACACTTCGGCCAGGAGCTGTCTCGGAAGATTAAAGAGCAGTTTAAGAGCAAGATCGGGTTGACGCCAGAAGTGGAGGTGGCGGAATGGAATTCGCTCCCCCGATTTGAATTGAAGGCCAAACGTTTCAAGGATCAACGGCCCAAGCGTCATTGAAGGTGCGCTATGAGGAAAAAAAACGGTTTAAGTAAACAAGACGAAAAAAGGCTTCTCTCCGCCTACAAAATTCTCGAAGAATTCTCTGAGCACGACCTCCCTGTGGTCAGGTTCAATTGTCGCAAAGCAAAGACCGAGCTCTGGCAGGCGCTCTTTGAGCTCGATTTGACCGACGCCTTTTAGCCAGTTGCGGAGGACTTGCAGGCATCTCACAATTCAAGCATTAGCCTACACCGAGCTTGTGCTTGGCCTCTTCGCTCATCATGCTGGGCTCCCAGGGCGGGTCCCAGACAAGATCGACCGTCGCCTCTTCGACGCCGTCGATATTATCGAGAATTTTCTGCCGCGCCTGACCGGCGATCATGCCGCCCATGCCGCAGCCCGGCGCGGTCAGAGTCATCTTGACCACGACTTTGCTTCCTTCGATCTGCACGTCGTAGATGAGACCAAGATCGACGATGTTCACCGGGATCTCAGGGTCGTAGCAGGTTTGCAGCGCCTGGTAGATTTCTTCTTTGGTAGGCATAATGATGCTCCCTATCCTTCCGCCTCTTGCGCCGAACTCTTGCATTCCACGCACGGGCAGAGGGCTCTGAGAAATTCAAAAGTATAGATTCCGGTCTCGTGTCCGTCCTGCCAAAAAAACTGGATGGCGTAATTTCCGACCGCGCCGATTTGCGCCAGCACCGCGTCCGGCGCCGCATGGAATTTGACGCCGCTGCCGTGCCCCTGGCATCCGGCGCAAGGACAATAGCCGCGCAGAAAATCCTGCGGGTAATCTCCGGCGTGGCCGTCATCCCAGGTGATGCGCACCACCCCTTTGGCTTTGATGTGATTGATCTCGACGGGAAATGGGCCTGCCATGATTCCTCAAGTGGAGATGATCTTCAGCGCTTGCGCCTTCCGGACCTCTTCCGAGACCACCGAGAGCCGGCCCGCGAGCTTGGCCGCGATATCCATAAAGATCTTGCTGACTTCCGAGTCCGGCTCCTGCACCAGAATCGGCACGCCCTTGTCGCCCCCCTCGCGCAGCGAAGGCGTGATCGGGATCTCGCCCAGAAACGGAAGGTTGAATCGCCCGGCCGCGCGCTCGGCGCCGCCGCGGGAAAAGATGTCGTGCTCTTTGCCGCAGCCGTCGCAGATGAAATAGCTCATGTTCTCGACGATGCCGACGATGGGAATCATGACCTTGTCGAACATCGACTTGGCCCGGACCACGTCGGCCAACGCGACGTCCTGCGGCGTCGCGACCAGCAGCGCGGCGCTGACTTTGAGCTGCTGGGAGAACGTGATCTGCACGTCGCCGGTCCCCGGCGGCATATCGACCACGAGATAATCCAGCTCGCCCCATAGAACGTCCGCCATCAACTGCTGCAGCGCTTTTCCCAGCATCGGGCCGCGCCAGATCACCGCTTGATCGGGCTCGAGAAAAAATCCGATCGACATCACCGGCAGGCCATGCGCGATCGGAGGCTTGAGCTTGAAGCCGCCGTTGACGGGAATCTGCTCGGGATGGTCCTTCACGCCCATTATAATAGGCAACGACGGTCCATAAATATCCGCGTCGAGCAAGCCGACTGTGGCACCGTGCTTCTTTAGCGCCACCGCTAAATTGGCCGCGACAGTGGATTTGCCCACGCCGCCTTTTCCCGCCGCCACCAGCACCACGTTCTTCACCGTCGGCAGCAGATCGGTCTGTCCCGCGCCCGACTTGCTGCCGCGCACCTGAGCGCCGAAAGCGATTTCCAGATTGCCGATCCCCAGAGGCGCGAGCGCCTTTCGACAATCGGTGTCGATCGTTTCTTTCAATGGACAGGCCGGGGTGGTGAGCTCGACGGTGAATTTGACCGTTCCGTCCGCCACGTCGAGGTTCTTCACCATGCCGAGGCTCACGATATCGCGATGGATCTCCGGGTCCTGGACCTTTTTGAGCGCTTCGAGCACGGTCTCTTTAGTGATTGTCTCCATTACTCTCCCTTCACTTACCTAAAAATGATTTTAGACTTCTAAGGTCTACCATGTCAATAGAGCTGTTTTCACTGCCGCAGCGAACCCGCAGACGATCCGCCAAAAGAAAACTTGAACAAGATAGTTTGGTTTGGTACTATTGCAGAGATTTCAAAGTGAAGCGCGCGAAGGAGGAACTATGAAGCACAAGTTGAGCGCAACCGTGGCGATTTTCCTGCTGGCCGGAACGATCGGCTGCTCCGGGGGTCCGTTAACGACGCGGGAAAAAGGCGCGGGAATTGGCGCCCTTGGCGGCGCCGCAGCGGGCGGCATCATCGGAAGCACCGTCGGTAATCCCGTAGCCGGCGCCTTGATCGGCGGAACTTTGGGCGCGGGCGCGGGCGCGTTGATCGGCGACCAAATGCAGGGCCAGGAACAGAGACAGCAGGACCAGCAGCGCCAGATCGATCAGAACCGCGCCGAGACGGAACGTTTGAAAAGAGAGCAAGAGAAGCAGAAACAGCAGCGCGAGTATTAAACATCCGACCGCGCCGTCAAGCTAGAGATTGAATCTCGGCTCGACGCCGGCGCGCAGGCGCTGAATGTTTTCTCGATGGCGCCAGATTATCATCAGCGCCATGAGCAGCGTGATGCCTACCCAGGGAATCGGGTAGGCGAGAAGCCATATTGCCAGCGGAGTAATGCCAGCCGCCACGATAGAGGCAAGCGAAACAATTCGGGTCGCCAACGCGACGATTAAAAATACCAGCAGCAAGACTCCGGTGGCCGCGGGCGCGAGGGCCAACAACGCGCCCAGTGCGGTCGCCACGCCTTTCCCTCCCTGAAATTTCAGGAACAACGGATAGAGATGACCCAGGAAGGTGGCCAGCGCCACAAGGCCCGTGAGCGCTGCGCCTAAATCCATCCGAAGCGCGATAAAAACCGGCACGAAGCCTTTCGCCGCGTCTCCCAGCAACGTCAGAAGTCCGAGCCATTTGCCCGCCACTCTGGCGACGTTGGTGGCGCCTACGTTGCCGCTGCCCTCCCGGCGCACATCGACGCCCGCGAGATAGCCGAGAATGAACCCCGTCGGCACGGAGCCGAGCAGGTAGGCGAACCCGACCATGAGTGTCGCGGCTACCACTCGCGCCTATCCAAGCGGCTAAAGCGTCGGCTAGAAAAAAGAATTGTCGAACCGAAAAAGATTGGACTCGCTACGATCAATTTTTACGGGACTCGATCTTACTTTTTCTTGTAGAAATCAGGGTTCATCCGCGATGAGGTGCCGGACTTCGCAAGCTCTTCCTCGAACATTTTTCGGATCGGCGGGTCCTCATCGTAGTACTCGATCTGATTGCCACCGGCTTTGACGTCCTTATCGACTTTCGTCACGTCGCCAAACTGCTCGCCGAGGCTGTACTTGATCCCGCCCAGGCGCGGCGGCAGATAGCGCGCCGGCGTGGCGCCGGTGTTAAAATGCTGGTGAAACATCATCGGCGGCGGCGTAAAGACGCTGCCGTCCTGCCAATCGTAGCGCTTGGGCGACTCGCCTTCGCGCCAGAAAAGAGAGAAGCCTTTTCCCTTGATGATGATGACGTTGAAACCCGGTCCATGGCGGTGGGCTTTTTTATAGGTGCCGATAGGGAACTCCGAGATATGTGCGGCCATCGAGCCATTGGCCATCTCGAGCATGACGTTGGTCCCGCCGCCGCCGCGCTCTTTCCATTCTTCGAGCTTGAAGTTGCGCGCGTCGGCGATGAAATTGGTGTCCCAAACGCGGCCGGGATGGGCCTTTCCCTTGCCGCTGAAATATTCCGGCTCGCCGTTGAAGCGGTCGGTGAAGTCATAGGGAACGTTGAAGATGAACTCGTCGTTATGAAAGAGGTTGAAGACGATCGGCATGCTGTTGACCGAGAAAAACCGGGAGGTTTCGTTGCCCTGTCCGTTGAAGTGCTGGTGCCAGGCGTTGAGCGGCAGCGCGAAGAGGCTTCCCTCTTGCCATTCGAAGGTTTGCTTGGCGCCTTTGTCGTTCCAAATGGTCGTGGCGCCGCGGCCCTTGAGAACGTAGATCATCTCTTCGTAAATCTGCCGCTGCGGCTTCAAGCTTTTTCCCGCCGGAATCTCGCAGACGTAAGCGCCGGTCGCGCCTTCGGCGCCTTCCATGTTGATGAAGGCGCCCTCGCCTCCCGTTCTCGCCCAGTGAGCCACGGGAATTTTTCGTAAATCCTGGACAAAAAATGTCTTGGTGATGGGGATACTCTCTCCCTGTTGCCACTTGTCGTAATAGGGGATGTTGTCCATTACGTTTTCGATCTGGGATGCCGGCTTGGCCATCGAGTTTACCTCCGGTTTCTTCTTTTCGCTCATATAGCATAAAGCGGCCAAAATCAACCGAACGCGAGCCGTTCATATTGACAACGGGCAAGACTTTGGATCTTCCCTTAAGGGATGAAGATCGGATATATAACAAACCACCCATGCGCGTCGCTCTCGTCCAACCGCCCGTCGAGGATTTTTACGATACCGACGTGCGCCTCCAACCGATCGGGCTCTGCTATATAAAAGCCGCCGTTAAGAAACATCTTCCGCACGTCGAAGTCATTATCAGGGACTACCACAGGGCGTGCGGCCGAAGGACGGTGCCGATTCCGAAAGCGCTCGACTATCTTTCCGCATACTATCCGGTTGCGGATCAATCTCCGTTTTCCACATTTCATCAATACTATCACTTCGGCCGTTCGTTCGATGAGATCGAGGCCGAGCTGGCGTCGATGAAGCCGGACGTCGTGGGAATATCGTGTCTCTTCACGCCGTATTATCGCGAGGCGCTGGAAATCTCTCGGCGGGTGAAGAAAAGACTAAACGTCCCGGTGGTCATGGGCGGATCGCATGCGTCGGCAGTTCCGGAATCGCTGCTCTCCTCGCCTTACGTGGACTATGTGATCCGCGGCGAGGGCGAGAAAGCGTTCGTGGAGTTTCTGGCTTTTCTACAGGGAGAAAACCCGGTCGAAGGCGTGTCGAACTTGGCTTACAAAAAAGACGGGCAGCTTTGTTTCAACGCCGTCGCCGACAATTTTTCTATCGACGAGCTGCCGTTTCCCGATCTCGTCGATTTTTCTCCCTCGAGCTACACGCTGGCCGGAAAGCCGATGACGTTCATGATTACTTCACGGAGCTGCCCGCATAAATGTTCTTTCTGCTCGGTCCACACGACGTTCGGAGAAAAATACCGGCTCCGGTCTCTGGAAAACGTGCTGACGGAAATAGAGCTGCGCTACCGGCAGGGTTATCGCGTGATCGACTTCGAGGACGATAATCTCACCTACTACAAAAGCACGTTCAAGGAACTATGCCGGCAAATGATCGCGCGCTTTCCCAGAGGCGTGCTCCAGTTGGTGGCGATGAACGGCATCAGCTATCTGAGCCTCGACGAAGAAACGCTGGAGCTTATGTCCGAGGCCGGGTTTTCGCACCTGAATTTGGCACTCGTCAGCTCCGACAAGACCGTTCGCGAAACGACCAAACGGCCGCATACGCTCGATGCGTATCTCAAGGTCGTGCGCAAGGCGACGCAGTTGGGGCTTAAAATCGTGTCCTATCAGATTCTCGGCCTGCCGAATGAGAGTTTGGAGAGCATGATCCAGACTCTCGCGTTCAACTCGCGGCTGCCGGTCTTGCTCGGGGCGTCGCCGTTTTATCAGACGCCAAACGCGCCGATCGCGCGGGGCATTGATTTCACGGCAGACGATTATCTGCGCTCGCGCCTCACCGCGATGGCGGTCGAAACCGAAGACTTCGATCGGGACGACATCTATACACTGTTCATCACGACGCGCATCGTCAATTTTCTCAAAGGCCTGCCGCTTTCCTATTCCGTCGATCTGGCGAATCTATTGAGCCGATCGTGGGACGACAAAAGACAGCAGATCGGCTTTGAGCTGCTCAAACGTATGGCGGAGACAGAGCGGCTCTACTTCTGGACCAAAAACGGGCAAATCAAAAACGAAAAGTTCAAAACTGAGGTTTTCCTGCGCGTGCTCTCAGAGGCGGGAGAAATTACGTGCCGGAATGGAAACAGCATCGCGGTCGGGGAGTTTTCTTCATTTTTCCTTCGCCACGCCTGGCGCAAGCCCGGCGCTGTTGTCCGCCAACACCTCGGCGTGCCCGATGCCCAGAGTCTTGATCCACCGCTGCTGCCCGAGCGTGAGCCCGATAAAGAAACCGAGCTCAACCAGCTCGGGGACCGTGAAGTGCCGGTGGAGTTTGGCCCAGAGCGCGTCGTCCGCGATCTCTGAATTCCAGACAATGGCGCTGGTGTAGGTCAGCGCGACTTTCTCGCGCGCGGATAACTTATCCGAATCGGCGAAGTGCAGCAGCTCGTCGTACTTCTCCTCCGTCAAGCCTTTCCGTCCAGCCTGGACGGATCGCTGCACGCCTCAATACTCGCACTCGATGGATTTGGAGACGTAGACGCGGCAGAGCTCCTTGAGGCTGTGGTCGAGAACCCCGTTGCGGAACGTTAAGTCCCATGCCTCTGAGAATGCCCGGATGACGGCCGGATTGTTCGCCCGGATCGCCTGGCTCTCCGGCCGCGGCGTGCCCTCCTGCCGGGCGCGCTCGAGGTAGCCGAGGATATCGGAGTCCGCGATCGATGAATAATTCACGTAGGGGATGTGTGGCATGGGTTCACCTCGCTGATCGCGCTAGAAAGCGCGTTATCTTTTCTTTGGAGAATTGCGGATTTCGAGAAGAGCTTCCAACTCCGGCAGCAACATCAGGTCCTTCGTCCGGCCCGCTGCCCGCTTGGTTTTGATTAAACCCTCGAGGGTTAAAACCTTGCAGCGCAGACCGAAAAATTCAAGTTCTTCGGAAAACGGCAGCAGATTTTGATAGTTGACCAATCCTGAAACCTCGCCCAAGATGTCTACGGCGCCGATATCTTTCATAAGAGTGAAGTTCGAACCTGATCTCAGAGTGCCAGCGTCGAGCTTGAACGGAAGATCTTGTGGCGCGCCGCGCAACAACGGATTCAAGGGAGTTAGGGCCGCCGCCAATTTTTTCAGATTTTCCTTGTCCCTGGAATAACAGAAGTCGAAATCGGCGGTGACATACGCTGAACCCTGGAGGACCGCAGCCGCTCCTCCGATAATTACAAACTTAACTTCCTCCCGATGAAGGGATTTGAGCAGTTTCTCAACATCCGTCGGCGTCACGGTGCTTCTGCCCCGCTTTTCTCAACTCCTCAAAGGCCGCTGCCGTTTCATAGTTGCGCTTGATGCGTTCGGTAGGCGTCCAGGACAGCCGCTCATAGAGCAGGGTTAGGTCGATGCCATGCTCTTGAGTTTTTTTTAAAGCAGGACTCAATGTATCACTACGTCCCATGACCGGATTCTAGCACTACCCAGGAGAAAACAAAAAGACCTACTCTGGCAAACGGTTTAAAACATTCATCAGCTTGCCGGCATCGCGTAGCTGATTGACCGACCAAGCGGCATCGATCAGAGCCGACTGTCGCTTTTCATCGAGCACGCCTTCGCAACACGAGCGCGCCTTGGCCTCGACCTCCGCGTCGCTCAGCGGATTTTCCGGTCCGCCGCGATAGCGCTCATCCGCCCAACCTCCGACGGCGCGTCCGTCTTTCAGTCGAATGACGATGCGCGAGCGCATTTTCTCGAAGCCCATCTTTTCGATCTCGGGATCGAGCTCGGTCGATATCCGCCGCTGCATGCCTTGCATGGGAGCGGCGCCGACGAATTCGTCGGAGAATTCCCGCTTCCCCGCTTTACGCGCGAGCGCGATCATGGCGAGCGCCGCCGGCAGAGAAAATTTCGCCTGGAGGTGATTCGCCGCAACGGGATAGCGGATCGGTTTTAGAATATTCGTGCCGGCGTAAACCTTGACCGCCTCGATATCGCCGGGCTTCACGTCGTGTTCGGTAATGAGCTTCAACATTAAGTCGATCGTCGGATGCGTCAGCACGCCGCAAGGATAGGGCTTGATCGAGACGCCGGGCTCGATGATGCTCCAGATTTTTCCGAAGCCCTGGGAAACTTTCTCGGCGCTGACGCCGCCGCCGTGGACGGCGAAAAATCCCCAAGGCCCGTCCAAAGAGTCCGGGTCCGCCGTGAATCCCCGCGCGGCGAGCAGCGCGGCGGTGACGCCGTTTTCCGCGGCGCGGCCGACATGGAGCGGTTTGGTCATCGTGCCGAAGTTGCAGCGAATGCCCGCGGCGAAGCTCGCCGCGATGCCGAAGCCGTTCCGAAGTTTGGCCGATTTCAACCCCAGTAGTTTCGCCGCCGCCGCGTACGCGCCGAACGTGCCGACCGTCGCGCTGGAGTGCATGCCTCTGAGATAGTGCTGCGGCAGCATCCACTCGGAGATTTTACACTCGACTTCGAAGCCCGTGAGAAAAGCCAGCATGAAAGTCTTGCCGTCGATGCCGCCGAGCTTCTGCGCCATTACGAGCGCGGCGGAGAGCGGCGGAATCGTCGGATGGGTGAGAAGGCCGTAAACGTGCGCCGGATCGAGGCTGACCTGACTGTCGTCCCAATCGTGCGCGTGACCCGCGGTCCCGAGCACGCGCGCCGCCATCGGCGCAGGAACTTTTTTATCGCCGCGCCCGAGCAAGAGCGCCTCCGGCCACCCGCCCATCTCTTCAGCTTCGTCGATGAGGATCCGAACCGAATGCTCCTCCGATCCGGCTACATAGAGACCGAGGCCGTCGAGCAGGCAGCGCGCGCCGATGCGGACCGCCTCGGAGGGAATCGAATGGAAACTCACATTCTCGACGAATGCGGCAGCCGCAGCGGTCGTTTTTAGGTCAGCGGGAATAGCGGTGAACGCGTTCGAATCGGCGGACATGAATAATCCTCCTACTCTCTTTTACCTGTACCGGCGACGCCCGGCGCGAGGCTGGCGGCGGTGTCGGCCAAGACCTCGGCGTGTCCGATGCCGAGGGTCTTGATCCAGCGCTGCTGCCCGAGCGTCAGCGCGATAAAGAATCCGAGCTCGACCAGCTCGGCGAACGTAAAGTGCTGGTGCAGTTTCGCCCACAGCGCGTCGTCCGCGATTTCCGAATTCCAGATGATGGCGCTCGTATACGTCAGCGCGACCTTCTCCCGCTCGGAGAATTTATCCGAGGCTGTAAAGTTCAGCAGCTCGTCGTACTTGTCTTCGGTCAAGCCTTTCCGTCCAGCCTGGACGGATCGCTGGACGCCTCAATACTCGCACTCGATCGATTTGGAGACGTAGACGCGGCAAAGCTCTTTGAGGCTATGGTCGAGGACTCCGTTGCGGAAGGTCAGTTCCCACGCTTGGGAGAACGCCCGGATGACGGCCGGATTGTGCGCCCGGATCGCCTGGCTTTCCGGCCGCGGCGTGCCCTCCCGCCGCGCGCGCTCCAGGTAGCCCATGACCTCCGGGTCGGTGATCGATGAAAAGTCTGCGTATGGAATGTGCGGCATGCTTCACCTCCTGGAAGTAAAATAGGCCGGCTTATGAATGGCCGTCAAGCAAACTGAGAGCGTCCGGCGGAAAACCCGTCTTCGGCGAAAGCTTTCCGCTTGAATCCTACGAGACGGTACGGTAATGTATTCACCCTTACAAAGGATGCCCGGCACACGTTCATATTCAATCTCAGCTTTTTTGCAGCTCGTTTTCATCGCATCGCTTTGTATCGCTATTCCGTCCAGTGAAGCCGCTCAAGCACGCCGCGGCTCGGCTCAGCGCCAACCCACTCAACTCGATTTCCTCGATGCCAACATTCGCGAGCTGATCGTCGCCGGTAAATATCCGGACGCCATCGCCGTGGCGCGAAAGACGCTTGCCGACCGCGAAAAGCAACCGGTTCCTGATCGCCTGGGCGGTAGTTTGTATCAGCTTGGGGAGGTTCTCAGGCTTAACGGCAAATACGCCGAGGCAAAAGACGCTTACGAGCGAGCGCTCAAGATCTACGAGCCTCTCCGCGTATCGCTTCCCGGCATGGTCGTCTTTGTTCGGGCGCGGCTTGCGGGCATTTTCATGCAGATAGGAGACAATCGCGCGGCGAAGCCCATCCTCGACAGCGCGCTTGCTCTCGCCGAAGAGAAGCTTCATCCGACCGACTTCCGGCTCGCGACCGTCCTAACGACCCTCGGCCGCTATTATGAGAACATCGGCGACTATTCCTCGGCTAAAGAATTTTTCGATCGATCGCTCAAGATCCAACAGGCCATCCGGCAGTCGAACTCCAATCCCATCGCCAACAACTTGCAGCAGTTGGCCAACCTGTATCGCAAAACCGGCGACTACGCGGCGGCGCGGCCTCTTTTAGAGCGGGCGCTTGCGATACGAGAGCGCAATCGCGGACCGAGCCACCCCGACGTAGCCGAAACTCTTTCGAACCTGGCCCTGGTCCTTGAAAACACCCGGGATTACTCCGGCGCCAGGAAATCTTACGAGCGGGCGCTCGCGATTGTGCGAACCACCGGTCAGGCGGAAACGCGGCGGCGCGCGGCATTCGGTCTCGGGAGAATCAACGAGCAGGAAAACCGCCTGACGGAAGCGCTCGCGCTCTACCGGGAATCGGTGCGGATGCTCGAGGATTCGTCGGGACAATTCGAACAAGAATCACAGCGGGCCTTGTATTTACAGGCCGGTGACAAGCTAGCCGTCTACGATACCTTGGCCCGGCTGCTGCTCAAGCTCCACGAGCAGGACGGCAGTAAAGGGTATGACAAAGAGGCGTGGGCCGTGCTCGAAGCAAAAAAAGGCCGGATGATCGCGGAAGTCCTCACGGCAAGCAACACTCAATTCCAAGATCCCGAGGCGCGGAAGGAAATCGAAACCGCCAAGAGCACTCAAGACCAGGCGGGCGCTCTCCAACGCGAGCTTCTGGAGGAGCAGGCCAAACCCGAGGAAGAACAGCTAACGGAGAAAGTCAAAAATCTCACGACGCTGCTGGCGCAAACCAAAGGCGATTATCTCAAACAAGTCCAGACCTTTCTCACAAGGTATCCCCAATACCGGACTCAATTCGTAGACCAGCAATCCGTAGACCCGCGCGCGCTGGCTAAATTTGCCGATCGCTTGCCCGAAGGAACGCTCGCCGTTCAATTCTTCCCGAGTCCGGACGCGCTGTATCTCTTCGTAGTCGCGCCGGGCGGCCGCTTCCAGGTCAAGCACCAGGCGGTCACGCAGGCGGAGCTCTACAAGCTGATCAAGGAGTACCGCGCTCATCTGGATCGGGGGGCGAAACAGCGGCTATCATGGGCCGACGACGGCTCCGACGCGTACCGCCGCGAGGTGCTCCCGTTCAAAGACTTGACGCGAAAACTGAGCGCGTATCTTCTGGGACCGATCGCGACCGAGCTCGTGGAGCACAAGAATCTCGTCCTGATTCCCAACGACCTGCTGCTCTACCTGCCGATCCATGCGCTGGCGAATCCTGCGGCCGGGGAAGCCGGCGGGCTCCTGGCCGAGACCCATGTCATCAGCTATCTAACACAACTCGAACTGGCCGATATCATCAATCCAGGCAAACCCAGGCCTGACGCGCCTCTGCTCGCCCTGGCCAATCCCGACGGTAGTCTTCCCGCAGCCAGCCGGGAGATCCGCGAGATCGGAAAAATCCGCCCGGGGGTCACCGCGCTGGACGGAGAGCAGGCGACCAAGGAGCGTTTTTTGAATCTCGCGGGAAAATTTCCCGATTTACATCTGGCGACCCACGGCGTCCTCGATCCCGAGCACCCGGAAAGATCGTATCTCTTGATGGCGGGCGCCGACGAGGCGAGCCAGAGATTGACAATCGCCGAGATCGCCGGTCTCAGACTCGAGCCACATGGAATTGCGATCTTATCCGCGTGCGAAACCGCCGTCGGCGAGCAGGTGCCGGGCGCCGCGCTGATTACGATGGCCGCCGCGTTCAGCCAGGCCGGATCTCAATCGATCATGGCTTCACTGTGGGAGGTCGGAGACGCCGCCACGCGGGATTTGATGGTGGCGTTTTACGGCGCTCTGAAAAAATCCGGGCGTGCCGCCGCTCTTCAACAAGCGCAACTCGTGCTGCTGAAAAATCCGCTCACGGCCCACCCATACTATTGGGCTCCATTCATCTTGATCGGCGCGCGTTGAAGTCACCGGGCCGGGAAATCCGAGACGCGACCGCACTCGATCGGCCTCTTTGCGCGTTGCCGGATGATCGACTCTCCCACGCGAGCATTGCGAGCTTCCTCGCCTGCCCCCAGCGGTAATTGCCGACAATGCCGGTCTCGTGAATGACGCGATGACAGGGAATCAAATAAGCCACGGGATTTGCGCCCACGGCTGATCCGACCGCGCGACAGGCGCGAGAGTTCCCGATGGAACGAGCAATGTCCTGGTAAGAAAGCACGCGGCCGAGTGGAATTTTGAGCAGCGCCTCCCAGACTTTGAGTCGAAACGGCGTGCCGATAAGGAGCACGAGAATTTTTTCCGATCGACCGCGATCGAAGATCTTCGACGCCAGCACGCGCGTGGATTGCGGCTGATGGCGGAGAACGGCTTTCGGCCAATCGGATTTGAGCTCGCGGAGAATCGCAGTCTCGCTAATCGAGCTGTCGCCCAAGAAAGATAAATGGCAAATTCCTCGCGCGGTGGCGCCGATGAGACAAGTTCCGAACGGCGTCGAGTGAAATCCGTAGCGGATTTCCATTCCTTCGCCGTAACTCTTAAATTCGCCCGGGCTCACCGCGTCTACTGAAACCAAAAGATCGTGCAGACGGCCTGGTCCGGAGAGACCTGAGCCGAGCGCAGCGTCGAGCACGCTCTGAGATTCCCGGAGCAACGCCTTGGCGTGCTGCGCCGTGAGAAATTTTACGAAAGATTTCGGCGTGACGCCGGCCCAGCGCGAGAACAGCCGGTGAAAATGAAACTCGCTGACCTGGGCGATCCCCGCCAGCGTCCTCAGGTCCGGCTGCTCGACGTAGTGCTCTTTCAGATGACGAATGACTTTTTCGATTCTCTCGTAATCGTTCATGGTTTTAGATTATTAGAGTTGGATTTATATTTCCACCCGATTCTTGCTCGGCCAATTGACGCCCCAGAGAGAGGGTTGTATAAAAACCCTGATTCTTTTCGGAGGTGAAACCCATGCGCTATATCGATGCCGATGGTCATCTGGAAGAAAGCCCCGCGACTTTCGCCGACGCTTATCTGGACCCGGCGTTTCGGGCCCAGCGTCCGCGCGTCGTCGGCGTGGACGGGCTCGCCTACTGGGACATCGACGAGCAGTTGTTTCCCCGGCGCGTGGGGCGCGGCTGCAATAATTTGGGCACGCCGACATCTTTCGACGGGAAACCGACGGCTCACTCCCAAGGCAAGCCTGAAAGCGTCGGCTGCATGGAGCTCACCGACATCGAGGCGCGGCTCCAAATCATGGATGAGGAGCAGATCGCGGTCCAGGTCATCTACCCGACACTGTTCCTCGCATATCCGCTAAGCTCGAACCCCGCGTTCGTGACCGCGCTCTGCTCTTCGTATAATCGCTGGCTGGGAGACCGCTTGTCGAAACATGAGCGGCTCAAATGGGCGGCGGTGGTCAATCTCGACGAGCCCGAAGCAGCGGTGCGCGAGGTGCACGAGGTCAAGCGGCTCGGCGCTACGGCCGTCATGCTCTTGGGGACCGCCGGCGATCGCCAACTGGACGACGCGAAATTTTTGCACTTCTATGAAACCGTCTGCGAGGAAAAACTTCCGCTCGCGGTCCACGTCGGCTGGGCCTGCCCGTCGATCAACAATCTCTACAGTCACATCTACCCTTCCGGCGTCGTGGCATTTCATTTTCCGGTGCTCATGGGCTTCGCCGCGCTGATAAGCGGCGGCGTCTTCGATCGCTTCCCGAATCTCACCACGGTTTTTCTGGAAGCCGGCTGCATGTGGGTCCCGTTTATGATCGACCGCCTCGATCACCGCTTTAAACACCAGGGTAAAAAACTCACCGCATTCCTGCCGCAGACAAAGCCGGTGCAGAAGCTGCCGGCGATGGAATATATCAAACGAGGAAATCTTTACTTCAGCGCCGAGCTGGAGGATTCGCTATTGCCGCATGTGTTGGATCTCGTGGGCGAGACTCAGATTGTGATGGGGACCGACATGCCGCACGGCGACCGGGAGCGCTACACCGCGCGCGAGCTGCAAGAGCGAAAGGATATCACCGCGGCGGCCAAGACCAATATCCTCGAGCGCAATCCGGCGCGGCTTTACGGCCTTGACTGATAAAGCCGCGCCGCCAAATCTCGTTGAATTGCTAAAAAGCACCCCGCTGAATTTGCTTGACTGCGGGCTTAGGAAGTGTAACGAAATAACTGACTCATTTTATTGTTTTGCCGGTCCGATCGTATAGTTCCAGTCACCATGGAAAAGATGGCGATGCAGATTGATCCTGGTCATCTGCTCAGCCGAAATTTTGACACCATCTGGATATCGCCCCTTGTCCAGCTCACACCTGACCCGCAGGCCTCCCTTCGTCCGCGTAGCGGCGATGAGGCTGACGATCGTTGCCAGGCTCACCAGTGGTCTGCCGCGCCAATTCATGCTGATGTAGGAAAAGAGCCGATGCTCGATCTTGTTCCATTTGCTGGTTCCGGGAGGGAGATGGCAGACGGTAATCGCCTTGCCCGTCGCATTGGCGAACTTCTGTAACTCCCACTTCCACAACCGCACCCGGGCCCCGTTGCTTCCCCCAGAATCCGCCGTAATGAGTAGTTCCTTGGCGTGCGGATACCGTGTTCGCCCCATGACTTGCCACCACCGGCGAATCGTCCTGACCGCAAAGCTCGCCGTATCGTGATCAATGCCGACGCTGACCCAGCCGGCGTTGCGTGTGATATCGTAGACCCCATACGGGGCAGCCTTGCCGTTCTCCTCAATGAGAAAGTCATGCACCCGCACACGCTCCGGCTCACCTTTCGGGCGCCATTCCTTGCCCATGTTTTTGAAATCTCCGACGAGCTCCTTCTTCTTGGTATCCACGGAGATGACGGGTTGACAGATGCGCTGGAATTGTTGAACTTGCTCGTTGATGTAGCGAAACTGCCCGTCCCGGTCGGGATGACGCTTTCCTTCTTCCACCGACTTTCGATTCGCCTGTAGACTGTACTCCGCCTCTACCAACAGTTCGGCGACCATCCGGTGGCTGGTCGCGTGTCCCATAGCCTGGAGTTCGGCCGCCAGCTTGCGCAGGCTCTTGGAAGTCCAGCGCAACGGCGATTGAGGATCGCCGGCAACAGAGGGCTCCACCAGCGCCACCAAATCTGCCCTCAGTGTCGTATCTTTCTGCGCCGTTTTCTTGCGACCCCCGCCAGGCCTGCGAATATGAGCCGCCCCCATTCGCTTCTGGGCTGATTCTAATTCCTTGATCCCACGACTGATGGTCGAGCGAGAGATGGCGACGGCGCGCTCCACCAACGCAATGCCGCCATTCCCTATCGACTTCGCTTCGGTCGCCGCCCACAATCTGCGGCTGCGCTCGTTCAGCGCAGGCGCGAGAGCTGAGTACTTCTGTCGTAGGACCCGCAGGTTCACAAGAGAAAGAATACATGTGAGGGATCAATAAATCAATCAGTTATTTCGTTACAGTTTCTTAGTCTCCGCAATATAGAAGACGGGATGGTTAAATGAAACGATCTTGGATCGCTGCAAGCCTTGTCGTAATCGCAGTCCACCTGCAACTCGCCTGGACTTCACCGGCTTCAGCGCAGGAAATGCGGCGCGTGCGTGTCGCCGTGACTTCGCCGGGAATGACCAATATCACTCTCTATATCGCTAATCGGCGCGGCTTCTTCAAAGAACAACAGATATTCAACGAGACGATCGTGATGCGCTCGGCCGCGCGGCAGATTCAAGCCCTGGTCGCCGGTTCCATCGAATTCAGCGCGCAGGCTCCCGATCCGCTGATTCGCGCCGTCGAACGGGGCGCCGATCTCACGATGCTTTCAGGCCTGGCCAATTCTGCGGCATACGATCTTGTGGCGGACAAGAAATTTCCCGCCATCGAAGCGCTCCGCGGCACGACCCTGGGCGTTTCCGGGATCAACTCGTCGAGCACGCTCCTGCTCCAGAGAATGCTTGCCGCGCATGGCCTTAACTACCCGCGCGACTACACGCTCGTGGAAGTCGGCGGCACGAGCGATCGTCTGCTCGCCATCAAGACCGGAGCCGTCTCCGCGGGAGTGCTCAATCCTCCGATCAGCTATGTGGCCGCGGAGCAGGGTCTCAGGATCCTCGGTGAGTTGAAAAATTATATCCCGGCAGTGCAGTTCACCGCGCTCTCGGTCAGGCGCGGGTGGGCCTATCAGAACCCGAAGCTCACGGAGGATTATTTGGTTGCGCTCTTGCGCGCGAATCGTTTTCTGTACGAGAGCCGCTCGGGGACCTTAGCGATTATCCGGGATATCTTCAAAGTCCAGGCCGACCACGCGGAACGCGTTTACGATTACTGGGTGCGCGAGAAGGTCGTTCCTACCGACGGCGCGATGACGGTTCCCGGAACCGAAGTGGTGCTCGACATTCTCGAACAATTGGGCGACTTTAAAGGCAAGACGAGACCCAAGGCCGATAAATATATAGATGTCGAGCTACTCAATCGCGCGCGCCGGCGGCAGTAGGAGGAAAAATGAAACGAGAAGTGGCGGTGGAGATCGTCGAGTCGCTCAAAGAGGCCGGCGTCGATTTCGTGGCGACGCTAACGGAAGCGAATCTGCATGATCTGGTCATTGCGGTAGCCGAAGACCCGGCGATTCACCATGTGCCGGTGACCCGCGAGGAAGAAGGCATCGGCATCTGCGCGGGCGCCTACCTGGGCGGGAAAAAGCCGGCGATGGTGATGATGAACGCCGGCTTCCTGTTGTCGGCGAATGCTTTGGCGACGGTCTGTATTCATCCGGGCATACCGGTGTTGATGTTGATCGGCCACAGCGGCGGCGTCGGCGAGGAAAACGCGGGGCATGCGACTGTCGGTACTCTGACCGAGCCGGTGTTGCAAGCCATGCACATTGTGTATGAGAAAGTGGGCCGCTTCGAGGAGATTCGTCCCGCCGTTCACGATAGTCAGACGCTCGCCCGCTCCTCGCGCCGGCCCACGGCCATCGTCCTGAACAAACAAGCCCTGCGGTAGTTAGATGAAGAGATACGATTGTCTGCGCGCGATCGCGCCGCACTTCGGCGAAGAACTTGTGGTCACGAACATCGGCGCCGTGCGCCACGAATGGCAAGCTCTCAGACCTCACCCGGGAAATTACCATTTGCAGAACCTGGGACTCACCTCGTCCATGGCGCTTGGCTTGGCTTTGGCGCTGCCGCACCGTAAGGTCGTGGCGTTCGATGGCGACGGCTCTCTGCTGCTGAATCTCGGCAGCCTGG
>CAYOJC010000102.1:0-17736 GCA_964404195.1 uncultured Syntrophobacteraceae bacterium | reverse complement strand
CTTAAAGGGAGACGTGTTTACCAAGGACGTGATCGAGACCTGGATCGAGTACAAGCGGAAGAAGGAAGTCGATGCGATCCGGCTCCGCCCCCATCCGTATGAGTTCGCGTTGTATTTTGATATATAACCCTCACCCCTTCCCTCTCCCTTCAGGGAGAGGGTGAGGGAGAGGGTCAGGCAGCAGGAGGACAAAATGAAAAAGATCGAGGCCGTCATCAAGCCGTTCAAGTTGGACGAGGTAAAACAGAAGCTTACCTCCATCGGCATCTCCGGCATGACCATCACCGAAGTCAAAGGCTTCGGCCGGCAAAAAGGCCATACGGAACTCTATCGAGGGGCCGAGTACACTGTTGATTTCCTCCCTAAGGTGAAGATTGAGATCCTCGCGCCTGAGGAGCTGGCTCCCAAGATCGTCGACACGATTCTGGAATCGGCCCAAACTGGAAAGATCGGTGACGGGAAAATTTTTATTTCGAACGTGGAAGAGGTCATCCGTATCAGAACCAACGAGAGAGGGGAAGACGCTATCCGCTAGCTTCCCCTCTCCCGCTCTCTCCTTGATCGAACTTCAGGCGTCCATGTGGCTAACCTGGCACTATCCCTTTGTTTTCATTCACCACGAAGAGCACGGCGTGGCTAAGCCTCAACCAAAGTAGAAACAGACATTTCACCACGAAGGTCACGAAGAGCACGAAGTTCAAAAGTATAAAATATGCGAATCCTTCGTGGCCTTCGTGGTGAGATCGTATTTTCTTGTCGATAGCCTCCCTATCTAACTCTTCTTCCCTTTGTTCGGTGGAGTAGTCTCTTCTCCCGGCTGCTTGCCCGGCTCGAAACCGCCGACTTCGTGGTAAACGACTTTGCTCTCCTGCTCGAAGGCCCGCACGCCCGGCGCCTCGCCGGGCAACCCTAACTTATTCCATTTCCCGGCCACCTGATCGTAAATCTCTTTGCGCAGCGCCGTGCGCTTTGAGAACACCGGCAGATAGCGATGCTCTTTGCAGGCGTTGATCAGCGCCTTGGAGCCGTAAGGCCGCTTTTCCGGCGGATTTTGCGTCGGGTCGAGCCAGGTGCTCCAGGTGTTGCGCAGGATGTCGATGTCTTCGATCGGGTTGCAGCGGCTGCTCATCGCCCAAATCACCTGGTTGATGTCCGTCGGGTCCACGTCTTCGTCAACCGCGATGATCCACTTGGTGTAATAGGCGCCGCCGGGAACTTGCGCCGCTAAAGCCAAAGCCTGAGCCGCGTGGCCGGCGTAGCGTTGCTCGAGGCTGATCACCGTCATGCCGAAGCCGCCGGCGGCAGCCGGATGGCAGTACACGCCCTGAATCCCCGGAATGCCGAGCTTGTCGAAATCGTCCCAGATGCGTGCCGAGCGGACGATGGAGAAAAAGCCGCTCTGCTCGTTGGACGGGTAATCCGCCATCAGCGCGTTGGTGAGTATTGGTTTGTTCCGGTGATGAACGGCGGTCACTTCGACGAGCGGACAGCCGGCTTCCGGCCGGCCGTAGTATCCGGGAAATTCTCCGAACGGTCCTTCGGTCTTGACCGAATTCGGCCGGATAATTCCCTCGATCACAAACTCCGCGTTGGCCGGTATCAAAAGATCCGTCGTCGTTCCGCGCACGACCGGTATCGGCTGGCCTTTGATTCCGCCGGCGTATTCATACTCGGAAACGTTTTTAGCGAAGGTCTGCGAGCCGATCACCATGAATAACGGATCGATTCCCCAACAGGCGGCGACCTGGATCGCCTCGCCTTTCTGCCATGCGCGCGTGATGTGCAGCCGCGCGTCCTTTCCCGGCGACAGATAGAGACCGACCTGATTTTTTCCTTGCAGCATCATCCGGTAAGTGCCGACATTCAGATAGCCGCTGTCCGGGTCGCGCGTGATCACCGCGTCGGCGGTGCCGGCGTAGCGGCCGCCGTCCAGAGGCCAGTGCTTTGCTATCGGTAACGCCTCGAGATCGATTTGGTCTCCGGTTTGGCTGTTCTCATAAAATCTAGCCTGGTTTTTTGGAACTTCGCGCGGCGGAATACGCTTTTTGAGCTTGTCTTTGACGCGGCGGATCAGCTCGACCGTCGGAGTTTCGGGCGGCTCTTCCAGCGTAAGCGCGATGCGCTTGAAGCTTGGGCCCAAAATGTTCCACAGGTGCATGGCCCCTACGGGACTGTTCTCATAGCCTTTGGTTTTTTCCATGAGAATTGCAGGCGAAGGATTCTGCTTGGCGACGAGATAGCCGATGGCGCTCATCTCCTCGGTGCAATCGAGCGGCTCCTTGATGCGAATAAGCTCCCCCATCTCGTCCACGCGTTCGAGCCAATCGCGCAGGTCCTGGATCGGCTCTGCCGGCGGCTCCTTTACGGCCGTTGCTTCGGTCGAGCTACTTTTGGCGCTGGCCATTAAATTTCCTCCTTGATGATGCGCTATCTTTTTTATCCCGCTTGGACTTTTCACCTTGCTTCAAATCTTGCCGCGATTCAAGCGATCTCACCTCTTCTTGAGCAGCGAGACGAAATACGCAAACGCATCGTAGGAGCGGTAGACCATGTTTTCTTTCATGATGTCGATCTCTTTCTGCGGCATCGTCACCGGCTTTCCGACCGAGCTTGCCACCCACTGCATGTGCGCCGTCCGTTCGAGATAGATCGCATGCACCGCCGCGTACTCCAGGCTGTCGCCGACCACCACAATTCCGTGACCTTGCAGAAGCATCGCCATTCTATCTCCGAGAGTCCGGCAGATCTCCACGCCGTCCTGGACGGTGTAAATCAATCTGGGGCTTGGGAAGATCGGCGTCTCGGGCGCGAACGGAGCGGCCTGATTGTAAATCGGCAGGAGCGGGACACCGGCGACGGAGAAGGCTGTGGCGAGCGGCTGGTGCGTGTGCGCCACTGAGTTAACGTCCGGGCGAGCCTCGTAGATCGAGGCGTGAATCATCGTCTCGCGCGGCGGAACTTTTAGCTTCGTCACTGCCCGCTTGCCGCCCGCTTTGGCCCAATTCTGCTCGCAGACCGCTTTGTACTCGTCGATATCCACCGTAATGATGTCTCTGCTGCTGATAGAACCCAGCGGCGCCAGCACCGGCTTGATCAGAAACTTGCGCGTGCCGGGGATGCGCGCGCTCAAATGGCCGTGATAATCGGCCAGCCCCTGATGAAACAGCACTCGATTTCCCAATGCGACTTTTTTCTTCAGCTCTTCGATTTCTCTCTTACTCGTTTTCACTTGGTCTCCTCTTGTTGAAGGGGTTTTTTCGGACAACCGACGCCTCAAGGTTCTCATCCTGACGATCTTTTTTCACCAATGCCTCGGGAGAAGTTTTTTGCCAGTGAATATTCATCCAGTTCCATTGATCGGGATAGGAGCGAACGGTTTTTTCCAGCCATTGCGTGATGCGTCGCGTGATTTCGCTCACGTCGGCCTGAGTTTGTCCGGTTCTCTCTACGGGAAGCTCCGGCTCGATTATGAGCACAAGCTCCCCCGCCGGTCTCCGCACGAGGCAGACCGGAACCAGAGCGGCGCCCGTGCGCAGCGCCAGCGTGGCCGGACCGCGGCGGGCCAAAACCGTGTGCCCAAAAAACGGCGCAAGAATACCGCTGCCGGAGCGGTATTCGTCCGCGATGATGACCGCGATCTCGTTCCGCCGGAGAACCTGAGTCAATTCGCGAAAAGCCTCGCGGCGCGGCCGCGCGTGGATCGTATTCTGGCCGATCTTGAGGCGGTAATGATCCAGAATCCGGGCCAACGTCCCGGTTTTTGGCTGTTTGATCAGAATGTGAGTCGGGCATCCTTCCGCCGCGAGACGGGTGCCGACAAGAAAAAAGTTACCCAAGTGGCCGCTGAGAGCGATCACGCCCTTGCCTTTGGCCAGCGCCGCGTCCAGATTTTCGCGCCCTCGTACGGGGACCTCCGCCAGGATCTGCTGCCGTGTTTGTCCCACGGCGATGCCCAGCTCGCAGAGGGAGCGAAAAAAATTTCTCAGCGACGCTCTCACCATCGTTCGGATTTTTATCGAGTCGAAACGATCGCCGAGTGCGAGGCTCAGGTTTGCCATCGAACGTTTGCGGAAGCCGCGAAATAGATAAAACGCGACAGCCGCCACGGCCGTAGATAAAGAGAGAAATAGACGCCGTGGGAAGATTCTCACGGCTATTCTTCCCACCTCGATGGCGAGCCATACGGCAGTGTAGGCGAGGGTATCACGGAGCCGGTGCATGAGAGTTCCAGTGAAAATTATTTCCGAAGAATCGCCGGCGCGGAGGATTCAACCGGCGACTCCTTGCGCATATCAAATGCTGCGCGGTTTGACAAATCCGCTCGGCGGTTCCGATCGCCGGATAAATAATTCCCTGGAAAAACAGTGCCTTACCGGCTATCGCCAGCCTCCCCCAGGGCCGCGGCTGTTTTTGTGAATTTTTTATGCTAAACAAATTGGCGTCGAAATGATTGGGGATAAGCGCAATGCGGATGATACTGCCGCCACTCAAGCAACGTCGTTTGGTGGACCGACACCTTACCAGCTTTTTTCGCGACTACCGGCCGTCGCATTTCAATAAGGGCATTTCCTCGTTGTGCCGCTACTACCATTTAAGGCTGCCCAGGATCGAGTGGTATGAATACATCGACTGGGGCAAGACCGCCGGCAAGACCTACGAAAACGGCCAGATCTATCTCGTCCATCCGGAAAACTGGAAGCGAGGAAGAAAGTACAAATCCGAGCGCAAGTGGATCAACACGGTCTATCATGAGCTGGGCCACTACGTTTTTTGGGCGGATGCCGAAAGCAAGGCGGACATTTTTGCTTTTCGGATGGTGCGGGGGCTGAACCATCACAAATAATCGCCGGTTCTCACTTCGTTAGTTTTTCCGCTCTCTGTTATCATTGATTTATGGATTACAAAGAAACACTGAATTTGCCGAAGACCAGCTTTCCGATGCGCGCCAATCTGCCGCAAAACGAGCCGCTGCAGGTGGCGAAGTGGGATCAGGAAAAAATTTATTTTAAAATCCTCGAGGCCAACGCCGGAAAGAAAAAATATATTCTTCACGACGGGCCGCCCTACGCCAACGGGAGCATCCACATCGGCCACGCGCTCAACAAAATTCTCAAAGACGTCATCGTCAAATCGAAGAGCATGACGGGATTCCAGGCGCCGTATGTGCCCGGCTGGGATTGCCACGGGCTGCCGATCGAGCTCCAGGTCGAAAAAGATATCGGCCGGCAAAAGAAAGCCGCTCTCGGGAAAGTCGAGGTCC
The DNA here is from genome assembly GCA_964404195.1 of uncultured Syntrophobacteraceae bacterium. Classification (GTDB taxonomy): domain Bacteria; phylum Desulfobacterota; class Binatia; order UBA9968; family UBA9968; genus JAJPJQ01. The sequence goes on along the minus strand of CAYOJC010000102.1, from coordinate 12,476 downwards.
GCCGCCTGTGCAAGGAATACGCGGAAAAATATATCTCGATCCAGCGGGAGGAATTCAAAAGGCTGGGAGTTTTGGGCGACTGGCAAAATCCTTACCGTACTTTGGACCCCCAATACGAAGCGGTCGAGATCCGTGAGTTGGGAAAGTTTATCGCCGCCGGATCGCTTTACCGTCAGAAGAAGCCGGTCTACTGGTGCGCCTCGTGCGTGACTGCGCTGGCCGAAGCCGAGGTGGAGTATGAGGACCACACTTCGGCGTCGATCTACGTGAAGTTCGCGGTAATAAATCCGCAAGGAAAATTTTCTCCGGATCCGGCGGGAACTTTTTTCGTCATCTGGACCACGACTCCCTGGACCCTGCCCGCCAACCAGGCGATCGCCGTGCACCCCGAATTTATCTACCGCCACGTGAAAACCCCCGCCGGGGAATTGATTCTTAATCAGGAGTTGATCGAGAGCGTGATGAAAGCGGCGGGTTTCGATCCAGGAAAGTTCGAGGTCACGCCTGGGGCCTGGTGCGGCACCGAGCTGGAGGGCATCGTCTGCCGCCATCCGTGGCTCGACCGCGACGTCAAAGTGATCCTGGGCGAATTCGTCACGCAGGACCAGGGCACCGGCGCCGTCCACATCGCGCCGGGTCATGGACAAGAGGACTACGAAGTCGGCCAGCGCTATGGATTGGAAGTTCTCGCGCCTGTTGATGGCGAGGGAAGGTTCACCGCCGAGGCGGGCGATCTCGCCGGGGAATCGGTCTTTAAAGCCGACGCCAGGATTCTCCAAAAGCTCACCGAGAAAGGCGCGCTTTTAAAAGAGGGGAAACTCACGCACAGCTATCCCCACTGCTGGCGCTGCAAAAAACCGGTGATCTTTCGGGCGACCGAGCAGTGGTTCATTTCCATGGAAAAAAGCGATCTCCGCCGCCGGGCGCTGGAAGCCATCGATCAGGTTCAGTGGATTCCGCCCTGGGGCCGCGAGCGCATTCGCGGCATGCTGGAGAGCAGGCCCGACTGGTGCATCTCGCGCCAGCGCGCCTGGGGCGTTCCGATTCCGGTTTTCTATTGCAATAAGTGTCGTCAGGCGATCGTGAGCCGGGAGATCTGCGATCACGTCGCTTCGATTTTCGAGAAGGAAGGCTCGGATGCCTGGTTTGCCCGGCCGGCTTCTGAGCTCGCTCCGCCCGGGCTTCGCTGCGCGGGATGCGGCGGCGGCGATTTCTCGAAAGAAGAGGACATCCTCGACGTCTGGTTCGACTCGGGCGTCAGCCATGCCGCCGTGGTCGAGACGGACCCGCGCCTGGGCGGCCGGGCGGATCTTTACCTCGAAGGCAGCGATCAGCATCGCGGCTGGTTCCACACGGCGCTGTTGACTTCGGTCGGGACGCGCAGCCGCGCGCCGTACGCGAGCGTGCTCACGCACGGCTTCACGCTCGACGGCAAGGGACGCAAGATGTCCAAGTCGCTCGGCAACGTCGTCGCGCCGCAGGAAATTATGAAAAAGCACGGCGCCGAGATCATCCGGCTCTGGGTCGCCGCCGAGGATTATCGCGAAGACGTCAGGATCTCCGACGAGATATTGAATCGCCTCGTCGAGGCTTATCGCAAGCTGCGTAACACGGCGCGCTTTCTGATCGGCAACCTCTACGATTTCGACCCAGGTAAAGACGCGCTCGCTCCCGAAAAGCTCGACGAGCTGGACCGCTGGATTCTCGACCGGACGCAAGCGTTGCTCGGCCGCTGCCTTGAGGCCTACGAGAGTTTCGAGTTTCACGTGGTGTATCACGCGCTCAACAATTTCTGCAGCGTCGACCTCTCCGCGCTTTACCTGGACATCGTCAAGGACCGCCTCTACTGCGAGGCGGCGCGCTCGGATGAAAGAAGATCGGCGCAGACGACGCTCCATCGAATCCTCGACGCTTTGGTTCATCTCATGGCGCCGGTTCTGTCTTTCACCGCGACGGAAATTTGGCAGCACATGCCGAAACAGAGCGGCTCGGCGACAAGTATTTTTATGTCGCGCATGCCGGCGCCGGAAAAAGACCTGGCGGATGAAAAGCTCGCCCAGCGCTGGGAGCAGATCTTCAAGGAGCGAAGCGAGGCGCTGAAGGCGCTGGAAGAGGCGCGGAGCAGGAATATCATCGGCCACTCGCTCGACGCCAAGGTGATATTCCACGTTACCAATGGAGCGCCTTTGCCCGCCCTCGCCGAGCTGTTTCAAAGCGACAGGCAAAAAGCCGCGGATATTTTGATCGTCTCGCAGGGCGCGATCGTCCCCGCGGGCGCGGACAGTCCTTTCTCGAGCGCGATGCAACGCGCCAACGACGTTCAGACGCTCGACGGCCGGCTCCTCTACAAGAGCCAGCTTCTCAACTGTTGCATCGAGGTCGGCAAGGCGGAGGGCCAAAAGTGCGAGCGCTGCTGGAAATACTCCGAAGACGTCGGAAAGAACCCCGCGCATCCGACGGTCTGCGCCCGCTGCGCGCGCGTGTTGACGGGAGCGGCGCCTTGAGTCCCAAAGTCAAGCTTGTCCTGAGCCTCGTGGTCGCGATCGTCTTCATCGATCAGGCGACGAAGCTGCTCGTCGATCGGACGATGCTGCTGCACGATTCCATTCCGGTCATCGAGGACTTTTTCAGCCTGACGTATATCCGCAACACCGGCGCGGCCTTCGGCATCCTGGCCGACAGCCATGAATTTTTCCGGCGCTCATTTCTTATCGCGTTCTCTCTTGCGGCCATCGGCTTTATCTTGATCATGCTGCGGCGTCTTCCGGTGAACGAGAAGGCGCTGACCATCGCGCTCGCCTTTATCCTCAGCGGCGCGGTGGGCAATCTGATCGACCGCTTCATGTACGGCGAGGTGATCGATTTCCTCGATTTTTACTGGAACGGCTATCACTGGCCGGCGTTCAACGTCGCCGATAGTTTCATTACTATTGGTGTCGTGATCATTCTCTATCGTCTGGCCACGACCAAAGGCCCCGACCCGTTTGCGCCGCGAACGTGAATTTAATAAATGGTAGTAGGGGCGGTTCGCGAACCGCCCCTACATCTTAACCAAGGAGGGATTTATGCTGCGAGCACAGGACATGACGGGCGTGATGGCGATGATGCCGGCTTTCACCACGCCGGACGGCGCTTCTCCGTCGGCAACCGATACGGTCAATACGGTCGAGCTCGAACGCGCCGTCGATCAGATCATCCGCGACGGCGTGGACGTGATCGCGACTATGGGGAGCTTCGGCGAATGCCACACGCTTCTATGGGAGGAGCAAAAAAAGCTCGCCGAGGCGACGATCGCCGCCGCGCGCAAGCGCGTGCCGGTCATCATCGGCTGCACCAGCCTGAACACGAGAGAGACGCTGCAAAAAATGAAATTCGCTGCCGCCGCCGGCGCCGACGGCGTGCTCTGCGGCGTGCCGTTTTACTTTCCTTCGACCGTGGACAACGCGGTGCAGTTCTACCTCGACATCACCGACGCTTTTCCGCAGCTCGGCATCGTCATCTACCACAACCCGCCGCTGCACCATGTGACGCTGCCGGTCTCGGCTTTCGAAAAACTGGTCACGCGGCCGAATATCGTCGCGATGAAAGACAGCCATCGCACGCCGCTGCAATTCATCCAGCTCATGAACATCGTGAAGGGAAAGATCAGCGTGCTCTGCAATCAAACCCAGGGCTATCCGTACATCATGCTCGGCGCCGCCGGCTGTTGGTCGATCAACGCTTGGCTCGGGCCGTGGCCCGTGCTGCATCTCCGCGACGCCTGCCGTGCGGGGGATTGGGAGACCGCGAAACAAATCTGCCTCGATATGGCGGCGGCCAACAAAGCTCCCGGCGGCGGCGAGGACCTTCACTGGCGCGAGAATTCGGCCAAGATCGCGATGAACGAGGCGGGTTATTGCTCTCCGGGGCCGCTGCGGCCTCCGTTCCGCAATGTTCCGCCGAACGTCATCGAATCCGCCAAGCAGATGGCCACGAGCTGGAAAAAACTCTGCGAGAAATATCCGCCCAAGAGAGCGGAAGAGGCGGCGTAGCAACGACCGGAAATCTTTCGCTATTTCTTCAGTGCCACCACCGTCGCGCCCCATCCTCCCGCTTCCGCCGGCGCGTCTTTGAAAGACGCGCCGGCGGGTGTTTTTCTAAGAGCGAGCGGACGATCTCCCGCTGCACGCCTGTGCCGCGGCCGTGGATGATGCGGACTTCGTAAATCCCCGCCTGAATACACTGGGCGATATATTCCTCTACCACGCTGGGAATTTCCTTGGGAGAGAAAGCGTGCAGATCGATCGAGTCCTCGATCGGAACGACGACCGGTCCAGCGAAAGGTGAATCGGAATCTTCGGTATCGGGAGGTTGTTCCGGCTGCTTGCGGCGCGGTATCATTGCCTGAACGCGGCCCATTCGGCGTGAGGGCGCGATCAATCGCGCCCCTACAGCTTGCACTATGGTACGTCCTCGCGGAAGGCTTCCTCACGGGTCTTGTAAAACGCCGGAATCAGCACGGAGCACATGGCCAGAACGGCGAGCGCGAGCAGTGTCGCGCTAATCGGGCGCGTGACAAAGACGGTCGGGTCGCCGCGCGAAATGAGGAGCGCGCGGCGCAGGTACTCTTCCATCAGGCGGCCGAGGATGAAGGCGAGCAGCATCGGCGCCGGCTCGCAGCCGAGTTTCACGAAGAGATACCCCAACAGGCCAAACAAGCCCATCAGGTAGATATCGAATTCGCTGTTGTTCAGGCTGAACACGCCGATGCCACAGAAAACCAGGATCGCCGGATAGAGCAACTGATACGGCACCATGATCAGCCGCACCCACAACCCGATCAGCGGCAGGTTCAGAACGATCAGAAAGAGGTTTCCAATCCACATGGAAACGACGATTCCCCAAAACAGCTCCGGCTGTTCTTTGATCACCGACGGGCCGGGTTGGATGCCCTGGATGATCATCGCGCCGACCATCAGGGCCATCACCGGATTGGACGGAATCCCCAACGTCAGCATCGGGATAAACGAAGTCTGGGCGCCCGCGTTGTTGGCCGCTTCGGGCGCCGCTACGCCTTCGATCGCGCCCTTGCCGAACTCGGCCGAATGCTTCGAAATTTTCTTTTCCAGCGAGTAGGCCGCGAAGGCGCCCAAGATCGAGCCACTGCCGGGCAATATGCCCACGGCCGATCCGATCGCGGTGCCGCGAAGTATGGGCGCCACCATGCGCTTCCAATCTTCCTTGGTCGGCATCAGGTTGGTGATCTTCTTTACCAGGACTGGGCGATCTCCCTCTTGTTCCAGGTTGCGAATGATCTCGGCCAGGCCGAACATTCCCATCGCGACGACCACAAAGCCGATGCCGTCGGCAAGTTGCGGTATGTCGAAGGTGTACCGTTGCGCGCCGGAATTTACGTCCGTGCCGATCAGGCCTAAGAGCAGGCCGAGAACGACCATTCCGAGGGCGTGCAGCAGCGACCCTTGGGCCAGCACGATCGAGGCCACGAGTCCCAGGACCATGAGGGAAAAATAGTCCGCTGGCCCGAACTTGAGCGCCATCTCGGAGAGTGGCGGCGCAAACACGGCGAGCAAAAGTGTCGCAACCGTGCCGGCAAAAAACGAGCCGATAGCGGCTGTGGCCAGCGCCACGCCGGCGCGACCCTGGCGCGCCATCTGATAGCCGTCGAGCGTGGTAACGACCGAGGCCGCTTCACCGGGCAGATTGATCAATATCGATGTGGTCGAGCCGCCGTACTGAGAGCCATAGTAGATGCCGGCGAGCATGATCAGCGCTGAGACCGGTGGCAGAACGAAAGTGACCGGCAGCAGCATCGCGATCGTCGCCGTCGGGCCTAGTCCGGGCAAAACCCCGATCAGAGTGCCGAGAAAGACGCCGATCAAACAGTAAAGCAAATTGATCGGAGTGATCGCGGTGCTGAGCCCCAGAGCCAGATTGCCGATGAGTTCCATAACCAGGCAAGCCTCTTATCCGCCGAACCACCACCCTAATATTGGCAGCGGCACGCCTAAACCTTTCAGAAACACGAGGATGCAGAAGGCCGTAAGGCCGGCCGCTAGGGCTAGTGTCGGCCCCCAGCGGAAATGAACGCTGGCATAGGCGCTTATGATTACAAACACGGGCAGCGCGATTATGAGCCCGGCGCCTCGAACGATGAGGCCGAACACGAGTGTCGAAACGACGACGAGCAGGACACCTTTGTAGGCAAACCCACCGATTGGGGCGCCGGCTCGTGCGAAGGAACGGACGAGAGAGATGATTCCGATGAGTATCAGTAGGCTACCCAGGACCGTGGGGAAATAGGCCGGCCCCATCTTTAGGGCTGTGCCCATGCGGTAGTCCCTAGCGATAAGGACGGCGCTTAAGCCGAACGCAACATAGATGACGCCGGTCCAGAAATCTCTAGGGTTGCGTGAGGGAGAAATCACAATTACAGTCGGCTGGAGTATTGGAGTACTGGAGTGATGGAGCTATGGATTTCGGAATTCCCCAATACTCCAATACTCCGACACTCCAATACTCCGTCCTCTCCCTCTAATCCGCGTACACGCCCGCCTTTTTGATGATCGGTCCCCACTTTTCGATCTCAGCCTTGAGAAAGGACCGATGTGCCTCCGGCGTGGCGCGATTTTCCGTCACCGACTCGGCGCCGAGTTCGGCAAAGCGCTGCTTTACCGTCGGGTCTTTGATCGCGGCCTGGAGCGCCTTGGTTAGAGTAGCGACGACAGGCTTCGGCGTACCCTTCGGCGCGTAGAGGCCGTGCCAGACCACAACCTCGAAGTTGGGCAGGCCGGCTTCGTGAGCCGTCGGCACATCCGGCAACGACGGCACGCGCGCCTTCGTCGTGACGGCATAGACCTTGATTTTGCCGCCTTTGATCTGGCTTGTCGTATTGGTCGTCTGATCGCACATGAAATCAACCTGGCCGCCAAGTAGGTCGTTCATGGCCGGGGCCGTCCCTTGATACGGGACGGTGGTGAGCTCGGTCTGGATCGCGCTCATGAAGAGCATCCCGCAGAGATGGGAGGCGGCCCCAAGGCCGGCGTTGGCGTAGGTGACCTTGTCCTTGTTGGCTTTTACATAGGAGATGAGCTCCTTCAAGTCCTTCGGTGGAAAATCCCTCCTCGATACCAGCGTCATCGGGGTGTCGTTGACTAGGCCGATATGCTCGAAATCGTTGATCGGATCGTAGGGGAGCTTGCGATAAAGAGCCGGCGCGGTGGATTGACCGATGTGATGAATGAGAATCGTGTAGCCGTCGGGCGCCGCTTTGGCGACTCTGGCCGGCGCGATCGTGCCGCCGGCGCCGCCGACGTTTTCCACGATGATTTGCTGCTTGAGCGAATCGCCCATCGCTTTCGCGACCAGCCGGGCGACCGTGTCGGTCGGCCCTCCGGCGGCGAACGGCACCATCATGGTAATGACCTTGGTCGGATACTGTTGAGCCTGAAGCTCGGACACTCCGAGAAACATCATGCAGAAAGCGATTCGCACAAATAGCTTAGTCATGGCTCACCTCCCTTGAACTGGGTACGAATAGATACTGCCGGCTGTCATTCATGTCAATCGTGTCCTTGACGCTCGCCGGCTTATGCGGCCTGCTCTTTCGGCAGAGCGACCACCGCAGGCGCTCTCTTTTTTTGCCACAAATAAACCGCCGCAAAAATTGCTACGGCCGCAATGCCCGTCGGCCAGGTGGGAAAAAACGCCATGAAACTCGCCGCTGCGAGAAGCAGCCACTCGATAAAAGTCATTTTGACGTAGAAATATGCCGTGCTCACGATCGAAAAGAGCACGATGCCGAGAGTCGCCGAAGCGACTGCCGCGATGTTCTGCGCCGGCGTGCCGGTTAGCAGAATGTGTGTGTAGGCAAACAGCAACGGCATGACGTAGATGACCTTTGCGAACCGAAAGCAGCTCCAACCGGTCTTCATTGGATCGGCCCCAGCGATCGCCGCCGCGGCGAACGGCCCCATGGCGACCGGCGGGGTGATGTTCGAATCCAGGGCGAGCCAAAAGATAATGAGGTGCGACGAAATAACCGGCACGCCAAGCTTCAGCAGCGCCGGAACCGCGACGACGGCGACGATTAAATAAGTCGCCGTGATCGGCAGCGGCAAGCCCAGAACGAACGTGGCGCAAGCGATGAGCCCGATGGTGAGAAGAATGCTATTTCCGGCCAGGTCCACGAGGAGGTAAGGAAAGCGGATGACGATGCCGGTGAGCGACAAAACTCCGATGAGGACTCCGACGGCGCCTACGAGCGCCGCGACGAAAAGGCATTGCTTACCCGCCTGCACCAATGCCAGCCAGATTTGAGCCGGCCCCATGCGCGTCTCTTTGCGGATCCAACTGACCATAATCGTGGAGATAATGCCGTAGAGCACCGCCATCTGGGGCGAGTATCCCGAGACCATTACGGCGATCAAGACGGCTATCGGTAGAAACAGGTACCATCCGCGGCGCCACACGTCGCGCATGCGCGGAAGCTCGTCGGCCGGTAATCCCCGTAATCCGAGCTTCCGCGACTCAAAGTAGATCATGACGCTGACCGAGACGAAGAAGAGAATCCCGGGTATCGCCGCGACTTTGATGATATCGACGTACGGGATTCCGGTCATCTCCGACATGACGAAGGCGCCGGCGCCCATGACCGGAGGCATGATTGCCGCGCCGGTCGATGCGGCGGCTTCGACGGCGCCCGCGAGGTGGGGCGGGAATCCGGCGCGTTTCATGAGCGGTATCGTAATCGGGCCTTTGGTCACGGTCTCGGCGATCGGGCTGCCGCTGATCGTGCCCATGAGCGCGCTCGATACGACCGTCGCTTGCGCCGGTCCGCCCACGATGCGTCCGAGTCCGGCGAGCGAAATATCGACGAAGAATTTCGCCACGCCGGCGCGCTCGAGAAACGCGCCGAACGCAACGAACGGAATGATAAACTCGGCGAGCACTTCGGCCATGATGCCGAAGACGCCGTCCGAAGTGAGATAGACGTACTCGATGATGCGCCGGACCGAGTAGCCCTTGTGGCCGACGATGTAGGGAAGATAGTTGCCGAATAGAGCGTAAAGGATCGGCACGATCGCGCAGAGCGCCATGTCCATTCCCAGGACGCGGCGCGCCGCCTCGATCGCGACGACGATAACGACGACGCCCATCCACACATCGACCGCCGTGTAGTCTCCCGCGCGATACGCCATCGCCTCATAGTTTACGATCCAATAGACGACGCCCGCCGCCGCGCCCGCGGCGAGCAGCAGATCGAGCACAGAGGGGCGGTCTTCACGATCGCGCTTCCAGCCTTTGTACAGAAGCAGCGGGACGACCAGGCTGTAGAGGACGGCGATGCCGCGGAAGTATTGCAGCGAGACGACGCCGATGGTTGCGGCCCAGATGTAGTAGAGCGCCAAGCCGCCCATCGTGGTCCGGACGGCCACGTTCCAATAGCCCGAAAGGGAGCGAGTCTGAGTTGCTTCAGCCACCGGCTTCGACCGTCAAGCTACTTCGAGCGGATCGCTTCCGGAATCTGGATGCCGGCGGCCTTCCAATAATCCTCCGCGCCTTTGTGCAGCGGGAACGTCACACCCTGCAGCGCTTTTTGCGGCACCATGTCCCTGGAGCCCGCATGGACGTTCATCATGTGCGCGTTGCCTTCTTTTGCGTACGCTGCGGCGGCCACCTTCTGAATCAGCGCCGGCGAAACGTCTTTATTGGCGTACCAGATCACGGGAATGCCGACGGTTGAAGTGTCCTCGGTGATGCCCTTGTACGAATTGGCGGGAAAAACGTAGCGCGCGAAGTAAGGATACTGTTTAAAGAAATCGGTCTTCGTCGCCGGTGTGTAGATGTCGATGGCGCGAACCGCCTTTTTGGTCGCCGCTTCCATTGTCACGCGGTCGGGCTCGGGTCCAGTCCAGAAAAAAGCGTCGGCCTTGCCGTCGGCCATCGCCTCGCCTGCTTGCGCGCCGAGCAAAGGAATTCGGTTGATCTTGTCCCAAATTCCCAAAGAACGAAAAACCCGCTCGGCGCTGGCAAAGGTGCCGGAGCCGGGAGTCCCGACGGCGACGCGCTTGCCGACGAGGTCGTTGGCCGTGCGTATCCCGCTGTCGGCGAAGGTGATCAAATGAGCGACGCCGAAGAAAATGACTCCGATCGAACGGATATTGGTCAGGGGCTTGTCCTTGAACTGTTCTAGACCGTTGTAGGCCTCGTGCACGTCGGAGGCGAAAGACAGGCCCATCTCGGCGTCTCCGCCGTTGACCCGGCGGGTATTCTCCACGGAACCTCCGGTGGCGGTCACCGACACATCCAGACCGGGGACATTCTTCGAAAGATAGGTCCCGATGCCGGTGGCGAAAATGCCGAACACTCCCGACGGCGGACCTCCAGCCATGGTGATGCGCTCGACTTTCTGAGCATAGACGTTGGATACCGCCAGCCAGATACAGGCGGTTGCCAGAACAAAGACGGTTCTTTTCATAGAAGACTCCTTTCTTTGGCTTAGGACCGGCCTACCGTAATAGTCTAAAACTCGGCTTTTTCCAACAGCGTTTTTACTTCGGCGAGAAACCGGGCGGCGATCGCGCCGTCGACGATGCGGTGGTCGGCCGAGAGCGTCATCGTCATCATGGGACGGACTGCGATTTTTTCTCCCTCGGGCACAGCGCGTGGCGCGACCCGGCCAACGGCGAGAATCGCGCATTGCGGCGGGTTGATGATCGCGACGAAGCTGTCCACGCCGAGCATGCCGAGATTGGAGACGGTGAACGTTCCGCCCTCGTAATTCAGAGGGAAAAGTTTTTTCTTCTGCGCTTTCTCCGCCAGCTCTTTGCTCTGCGTGGCCATGTCCTGGAGCGAGAGCAGATCAGCGTTACGGATGACCGGAACCACCAGCCCCTCCTCTAGCGCTACCGCCATGCCGATGTTGATGTCGGAGAAAATCTGGATGCCCTGAGCTGTGAAGGCGGCGTTGAGCGAAGGAAAATCTCTGAGCGCGCGGGCGGCGGCGCAGAGGATGAAGTCGTTGATCGAGGGGACGAACTTCGCCCCTCTTTCTTTTAATTCGCGCCTTCTCTTGTCCACCGCGCCCATGATCACGTCCATACCGACGTAAAAATGCGGCGCCGTCTGCTTGCTCTTGCTCATGCGCTCGCCGACGATACGGCGCATCGCGCTCGGTTGAACGGTTTCTTTAACGCGCGGGGGTCCCGCCGCCGGTGCAGTCGCCGGCGCTCCGCCGGCGCGGAGCGCGTCTTCGGCGACGACGCTGCCTTCGGGCCCGCTCCCCTTCAACGACGCGAGGTCGATATTTTTTTCCTTGGCGATTCTCCTGGCGGCGGGAGACGCAAGAATTCTCTCGCTACCGGGCCGTGTTTGCGCGGCCGGTTTTGCCGACGGCGTGGATTTCGAACCGGCAGCCCGACCCTCACCCCTTCCCTCTCCCTTAGGGAGAGGGTGAGGGAGCGGGTCCTGATCAAGTGCTGATGTTGATTTTTGTTTTGTAGTAGATGTTTCGCCCGGCGCAACAATCACGGCGATTTTCTTTCCAACGGCGATTTCGTCTCCCGCTGCTGCCGTCACGTCGGCGAGAATGCCGGAGGCCGGCGCCTCGACTTCAACGGTCGCTTTATCGGTCTCGACCTCCATCAACGGCTCGCCCTTCTTGACCGAGTCGCCCTCGGCCTTGAGCCAGTTGAGGAGAGTTCCTTTTTCCTGCGCCATTCCCAGCGCGGGCATGATCACGTCGGTTGCCATCGTTTGTTGCTCATTACATAAGGTTAAACGGCGAGATTCTTGTAGGGGCGACCGGCCGGTCGCCCCTACCTGATGCCTACTGCTTCATGCCTATTGCCTGTTTTCATTTGATTACCCTGTCCGCCCGGTACAGCAACGACTGTGGAATAGTCAGGCCGATCTGCTTGGCGGTCTTGAGATTGAACACCAGCTCGAACTTAGTCGGCTGCTCCACTGGCAGGTCGGCGGGCTTGGCCCCCTTCAGGATTCTGTCCACGTAATATGCGACGCGCCGGTAGCTGTCCGTTTCGTCCGCCCCGTAGGACATGAGCCCACCGGCATCTACAAATTGTCTGCTGACATACACCGACGGTAACCGGATCTTTAACGCAAAGCCCGCGATCCGTTTTCGGTTATCACGCGTTAGCGGGCCCGGGGGCACGTAGAGTCCATCCGGGCGCTTCTTGTTTAGCGCAGCGAATACCCTATCGAAATCGTCCGCAGCTCGTACCTCCCAAGGCTGAATAGTCAACCCCAGCGCACGCGCCGCGGCTGGGAGAACCTCTTTCACCTCGAGTACAGGGCCCGGAGTGGCCGAATCGTAGAGAACCGCGACACGGACAAGTTTGGGAACGGCTTCTTTGAGCAGCTCCAACCGCTTCCCGCCTAGTTCTCTCGAAAGGTTTGAAACGCCGGTGACGTTGCCGCCGGGACGGGCAAGGCTTTCAACCAGGCCAGCCTCGACA
>CAYOJC010000101.1:0-17745 GCA_964404195.1 uncultured Syntrophobacteraceae bacterium | reverse complement strand
TGAATAGAGAAAGCTTGAAGGATAAGTGCCTTAATTTAAGAGGCACTACACTAGAGTCTTTTATACAGCCACTGCGGCGTGAAACGGATGGCGTAGGTGTTGAGAAGCGTGAAGTAGTCGGTCACGAGGAGAATGCCGACGATCACGAGCAGGACTCCGGCGACGGCGTGAACATATCCGATGTAACGGCGGAACGCTTGCGAGAATTGGAAGAAAGAGTTGATCGCGACGGCGCTCAGAAAAAACGGCACCGCCAATCCGGCGGCGTAACTGCTCAGAAGAAACACGCCTTCGCTCACCCGGCTCGACGTCGCCGCCCAGGTGAGGATCGCGCCCAGGATCGGCCCGACGCACGGTATCCAGGCAACGGCGAAAGTGACGCCGATCAACGCCGAGCCGAAATAGCCGGCCGGCTTGTCTTTGAGATTCACCTGAAAATAACGATCGAGGGCGGGAATTTTCAAAACCCCCATCATGTAAACGCCGATGAGGATAATCAGCGCGCCGCCCGCGAGGCGGATGAAACGGCGGTAACCCGCGAAGAGCCCGCCCAGAAAACTGGCCGAGACACCGAGCGACACGAAGACGACAGAGAACCCCAAAATAAATGCGAGGGAATTGAGCACGACCCGGCGCCGGACCACGCGCTCGGCGCGCGCGCCCGTCATCTCCTCCAACGACACGCCGGAGATGAACGACAAATAAGACGGGATGACGGGCAATACGCACGGAGAGAGGAAAGAGAGCAGCCCCGAGGTGAAGGCGACGAGAAAGTTGATTTCGGTCATCGCTTGCCGTCGAGCAGATCCTGAATGAGCTGCTTGGCGCCCGCGCTATCCCACGCAGCCGGTCCCCAAATCCGCGCCAGGCCCTCGCCCTTGGGACCGATCAGATAGGTCGTCGGCAGTCCCCACGCTCCGTAGAGCAGACCGACTTCGCCGTCGGGATCGTAGAGGATAGGATAGTTGATTTTGAGCTCTTTCAAAAAGGCGAGCGCGTCCTTCCGGCTGTCTTTTACATCCACGGCGACAATCGTAAATCCCTTGCTCTTATACTGCTGGTAGAGCCGCTCCATCGCGGGCATCTCTTCCCGGCAGGGAACGCACCAGGTGGCCCAAAAATTGAGCAGCACCAGCTTGCCGCGAAAATCTTTCAGCGATGCTTTTTTACCGGACGGATCGGGAAGGGTAAAATCGGGAGTCGGGGAGTTGTCCTTGATCGGCTCCAGATTGGGAACGAGCTTGTAGTTTACAGCCGCGCCGCGGCCGCTCTGGCCCGAGACCTGGCCGACGGAAAAACCGAAGAGCAGCAAAAGAAAATAAAGACTCCGCCTGAAGAATGGCACCGGTCGCATATCTTAGAAGAAACTAGCTGAGGCGAGCGTCTGAAGCAAGCCGCCGCGCAACTTGACGCTTCGACCGGCTACTCCGGCTCTTCTTCTCCGAGCAATATTCCCTCGCCCGCTTTCTTGACGATCCAGCGGTGAATGTCGCTGACGATCTCTTCTCCGCCGCCTTCGCCGCCCATGATCCAGTGGCCGTGGCCGGCGTAGTCGCGAAAATCCGCGCCGATCCGATCGGCGAGCTGCCGCAGCGACATCGCGGGCGCGACTCGATCTTCGCCGGCGGCAACGACCAAGGCGGGCGGGCGAACCGGCATGGGATCGAGTTGCACGCGGCGCTCGAAGAACTCGCGGACGAGATGCGTGGAATCAACGACGAGACATCGAAGCGGCTCCGCATGCTCGCCGGGCGGCAACGCGTTGAGCCAATGCTTGCGGAAATCTTTTTCATCGAGGCGAAAGGGCCGCCCCAAGAAAAGGAGCGGCGAATATTTTAACCGCAAAAGCCGGAGCGCGCGCGGCAACTCCGGCATCGCCTCTCTCGGAGGCAAGCATGCAAGCAGCGCCAACGCGGAGGTTTCTACTTGCGCAACGGCCTTCTGCGCCACGAGCCCTCCCAAATCGTGTGCCAGGAGCACCGGCGGAAACTCGCTCGTGCGGATAACTTCTTTGAGATCGTTGACGCAGTCCTGAAAGCTCAATCGCTTCAGCACCTCGATGGCGTTCTCTTCGAAGCGGCCCCTGAAATTGACCGACCAGCACTCCCAACCTAAATTCGAAAAATGCGTCGCCCAGGAGCGCCAGCAGCGGCCGGTGGTCCAAAGCCCGTGAATCAGGATCAGCGGGCATTTGAACTTCCCTCTCTCGGGAGACGAGACATCGAGGAGAATATTGCCGATCCACTTTTCCATGAGCTAGACCCGATTCGTGTTTTCTTCCTTCGAGACCTTCGTGTCCTTCGTGGTCAAAATCTTCTCACCACGAAGAGCACGAAGTTTAAATCGTCCATCGTCGCGAGATGACCCTCTCCCCCACCCTCTCCCGCACGCGGGAGAGGGAAGGGGTGAGGGCGCGCCAAGACGCCAAGCCCGCAAAGTTTTAATTCCTTATCTTTTTCCTTGGCGGTCTTTGCCCTTCGACTGAGCTCAGGGTGGTGAGTTTGTCAAACCACGCCTTTGCATGAGTCGCGCTGTCTTCCTTCCAGACCTTCGTGTCCTTCGTGGTCAAAATCCCACGCTCCGGAAAAGGACAGAAAGATTGAAAACGTTTGCAACGGTCACGATAGCGAATTGGATTGCAAAATAACAAGGCCCTCACGGTTTGCCCGGAGGGCCTTGCACTTTGGGCAGCCAGGACAGCTACCCTATCGCCTGAGATGAGGAGGGTTTAACTTACCACCGCCACACCACAACCAAACTGTTTACTTTTTCTTTTTCTTCTTGGCTTTTTTCTTTGCTGCCATAGGCGCCTCCTTCTTGGATTCCCCGGAACGGGGTATCTACGCTGGAGGTAGGAGTTGTCACTCAGGCGAACAGATTTTCTTTAAACCCTCCTACATTTGGTAGATGTAGGCATTATAAAGACGCTAGTAATAGTGTGTCAAGAAAAAAATGGCATTTTATTAAAATTGATGGAAATTTGTCGCGGGCATTCTGTCCGGACTTTTCTATCGGCAGGCGCGAAATGTTTCCGGATGACAAGGAGCGGCGCGGACGAATCACCTGTCAGCTTTATTCTTTGATGCCGACGATGTTGATTGCGGTTACCGGACGCGCGAAGCCTTTGAGCTGAAGCTCTTGCAGCGGCTCGGTCTCAACCAGGTGCTCCACTTTACTGAGCGTTTTCTGATTCGTGAGAATCTGTCCGCCCTTGGCTTCGTCGCAGAGACGCGAAGCCAGATTCGTGACGTTACCGATAGCGCCGTAATCGATGCGGCCTTCAAAACCGATGTTTCCCAGCGTTGCATAGCCGCAGGCGAGACCGACGCCCAAATCCAGATCGTAACCTTTCTTGAGCCATCCGGCGCGCAGCTCGCGCGCCTCTGCGCGCATCGCTACAGCCATGCGCACCGCCCGTTCGGTGTGGTCTTCGCACGCTATGGGATCGTTGAAGAAAATCATGATGCCGTCGCCGGCGAAACGCTCCAGGGTTCCCTCGAATTTGAAAATGAGTTTTCCCATCACGGCGTGATAGCTCCTGAGCAGCTCCATGATCTCCTCGGGCTCCGCGCTATCGGAGAATGCGGTGAAGCCGCGCAGGTCCAAGAAAACGACCGTGATCTCACGTCGATGGGTCTTAAACATACTGTCGTCGTCTTTTTCAAGAACGCTATCCGCCACCTGAGGCGAGAAATAACGCTTCAGACGCGCCATGCGCCCGATCTCCGTCACTTGCTCCGTCACCTTCTCGGCCAGCGACCGGTTCAAGTCCTCGAGCGAGTCATGCAGTTCTTTGATGCGCATCATGGAACGCACCCGCGCCAGAAGCTCGAAGGAATCGAACGGCTTGACGACGTAGTCGTCCGCTCCGGCGTCGAGTCCGCGCACCTTGTCCTCCTGCGACCCTTTAGCGGTCAGTAGGATCACCGGCAACGACTTGTATCTCTCGTCCTGTCTCAGCCGCTCGACCACCTCGATGCCGTTCATCTTCGGCATCATGTAATCGAGTAGGATGACATCCGGCTTGAAGCTCTCCACTTTTTCGAGAGCTTCTACTCCATCGTTGGCTCGATCGACGAGGTAATTCTGGTCGCCGAGCTCCTGCTCCAGGAGATCCAGATTGAACGGCTCGTCATCGACGATCAGAACTTTGTTCGGCATGGACCCTCTTCGCCAACTTTCGCTCGTCCCGGCGTCACCCGCTAATCGTTGTCGACCAGTCGATTTCTCTCCCAGATGAGATCCGCCCTCTGGCGCATCACTTCCTCCCGGCCTAGAGGATCGTAGTCGCACGGCCCGTAGAAATCCACGATATCGCCGTCGCTCGCGTCCTTGAGGACCGGACGACCTGAATACAGAGTTTTCTTTTGAATCGCGGGGAACTTCAGGTGACAGTATTTGCCTGCCGCGTCAACGGCCTTCCTGTAGATGACGGCTTGAGCGGCCCATAGAGGGGCGAACCCTGAAACCGAGCCAATCAAGAGCAGCGTCAACAAAATCCTTTTATTCATTTTCGCCTCCGTTTCGTTTTCTATCGCCTGTCGCCTTTCGCTTTCGCCTCTCGCCTCATCTTATCACCTTATCCGCCCTCACCAGCACGTTGGGCGGAATCGTGAGGCCGATCTGCTTTGCTGTTTTCAGATTAATGACAAGCGCGATCTTATCGATCCCCTCCACCGGCAAGTCCTTGGGTTTAACACCGGTAAGAATGCGCTGGACATACTTCGCTGACACGCGGCCGACTTCGTGGAAGCTCACGCTGTAGCTGGCGAGACCTCCCTTGACCACAGAACTGTGGCTAACGAACATAGTCGGCAACTTCTTGACCTTTGCCGTGTCGATGATGAGTTGAGTCTGAATAACCACCAGCGCGTCCGCCACTTCAAAGAAGGCATCCACCTCCCCGGCCCTAAGCGCTCGCACAGCCGCCTGAAGTTCCTCGACGGATGCGACGTGCCGTTCGACAAACTCGACCCCCCGCAACCGCACAGCCTCTTCCCGCGCCAACTTGGCGGACTGGCTGGCAACAGGATTGCGGGGGTCATAGAATATCACTACCCGGCGGAGCTTCGGGACTATCTCTTTCAGGATCTCCAGGCGCTTTGCGGTGAGGTCGGCGTCCCGGTAGAAGACACCTGTGAGTCTTCCCCCCGGTTTTGCGAAGCTCTCCACGAGCCCGAGAACAACCGGGTCGGCCCCGGCACAGAAAACGATGGGGATATCTGCCGTCGCTCGCTTTGCTGCTATGGTGACCGAGGTGGAGGTCGTATATATCAGGTCGACTTTTTCTTGTTCGAGATTCCTCGCCGCCTCCTCCGCCGCCTTTGCATCGCCCTTCGTATCTCGGATTGCCAGAATAAATTGTTTTCCCTCCTCGATCCCCAGCTCCCTTAGTCCGACCCGGAGCCCGTCAATTGTCTCGTACCACGCGCCGCCTGCGGTGATGACACCGACACGGTAGCCCTTTGGCTGCTGCGCCGCGGCGAGATTTACAAACGCCAGCATTGCAACGACGATTACGAGAGTAACGATACTTTTATTCATGCTTTCTCCTAATCCAAAATCCAAAATCACTTGATGACTCTATCCGCCCGCGCGAGCACTTGAGTTGGGATTGTGATGCCAATGGCTTTGGCAGTCTTGAGGTTGATTGCCATCTCGACCTTATCGACCGTCTCGACCCGCAAATCCCGTGGTGGGGTCCCCGTCACAACTTTCTGAACATACTTTGCTGAGAGGCGGCCTATTTCATGGAAGTTCTGGCCGTAGCTGGCGAGGCCGCCCTGGGCAACGATGTTCTGCTCCTGGAACATCGTCGGCAACTTTATCGCCGCAGCCGTGTCGATGACCAATTGCGCCTGGCTAGCCACAATCCCGTCCGAGATATAGAAGAAAGCGTCCGCCTCCTTCGCCTTGAGCGCTCGAAGGCCCTGCCGAAGCTCTTCCACAGAGGCAGCGTGCCGTTCGGTGAATTGAATCTTCATCTGCCGAGCAGCCTCCCGTCCCAACTTTGCCGCCTCCCTGGGAACGGGGTTGTTAGGGTTGTAGAACGTAACGACCCGACTGAGCTTTGGGAAAATCTCTTTTAGGATCTCCAGACGCTTTGCGGTGAGATCCGTGGTCAAGTAGTAAACGCCGATAAGCCTCCCGCCGGGCTTCACGAAGCTCTGAACCAGGCCGCCGCTGACCGGATCGGTCGCGACGGAAAAAACGATGGGGACATTGCCTGTGGACTCCTTCACCGTTGTAACCACAGTCATGGTAACGGCGTATATGAGGCTGACTTTCTCACGTTCGAAAGCCTTCGCTGCCTCCTCGACCGCGCGCAGATCCCCCTTGGCGTCCCGGATGTCTAAGTGAATCTGTTTCCCCTCTTCGTATCCCAACTCTTTCAGTCCGGCGCGCAACCCGTCGACAATTGCAGAGAACTGTCCACCTTGGTGGATGACGCCGACACGATAGATTTTGCCTTGCTGCGCTTCGGCTATGGCTCCGCAACCCAGCACCGCTACGATTGCAAGAAATCCAAGAATGTTTTTCATAGCCCCACCCATTTTAGATGTTGGATACTTCGACATGGCTCCCCTCGACAGGCTCGGGGCCTGAGTTTATCGAAGGCAGTACAGGTTTTAGATTTCCGATTGTCGGAGTAAGAATCCAGGAATCGAATCCAAAATGTTTCATTCTGTGTTTGTCTCCCTAATCCAAAATCGGCAATCCAAAATCTAAAATCACTTAATGACCTTATCCGCCCTCACCAGCACGTTCGGTGGAATCGTCAGGCCGATCTGCTTGGCGGCTTTCAGATTGATCACCAATTCGAACTTCATCGGTTGTTCCACCGGCAGGTCCGCGGGTTTGGCGCCCTTCAGGATCTTATCTACGTAGACCGCAACGCGTTTGAAGCGCTCGGCCTGGGTGGACCCGTAGGACATCAAGCCGCCCGCCTCTATAAAATCCGCTCGAGAATATATCGCCGGCAGGCGATTTTTTGCCGCCAGGTCCCTGATCCTTTGTTAATTGGAATTGACAAGGGGGCCCAATACCGCCACAAGAGCACCGCTACCCGCTTTCGTGGCCTCTTTGAACGCGCTGTCGAATTTATCAGCGCTGCTTACCTCCATGGAATGAAGCTGTAGGCCCAGCTCACGTGCCGGCAGTTGATGTTCTTTCCAGGTTTGCTCGGCTGCGGATTGTGGATTCCACAGCACCGCAACGCGAGAGAGCTTGGGAATGGTTTCCTTCAGCAACTCTAGTCGTTTGCCGGCCAATCCCCCCGCAATGGGCGTGAACCCCGTGATGTTTCCCCCCGGCCGCGCGAAGCTGTCAACCAGTCCGGACGCAACAGGATCAGTACCCAGGTTCGCGCCGACGATGGGGATCGTCCTGGTAGCATTCTTTGCAACCCGGGCTTCATTGGACGCCGCCACGACGAGCACGTCAACTTTGAGACGGACCAGCTCATCCGCCAAAGCGGGGAGCCGGTCGAGTTTATTTTCAGCGGAACGATACTCCAAAGTGAAGTTCTTGCCTTCGACATAACCGAGCAGACGGAGCTCTCGCCGTAATAACTCGACTCCAGCGGTTAAATCATCGGGGCGAACTCCGAGCCAACCGATCTTAAACACCTTTGCCTGCTGCTGCGCCGCGGCAGATGAGACAGTAGTGAGTAGAACAATGGTCAGTAGGCAGACAACGATTCTTCTCTTCATGTTTTGCCTTTTACCTTTTTACTTTTGTCTTGCCTTGACACAGGTAGCTACCGGGAGCTACATTGGTGCTCATGAGAGCCGTCGGCTTAAAAGTCTTGAAGAACAAGCTCAGTGAATACGTTCGCCTTGCCGAGCGCGGCGAGACGGTGCTGGTCACCGACCGGGATCGGGTCGTCGCGGAACTTGTTCCGCCGGAAAGAACGAGAAGCCCGGTGCTGGCCGACGCTTTACTGTCCGAAGCCGTCCGCAAAGGCTGGATCACGCCGCCGGCGCTTGCAGCATCCACTCCCCCCCCGCGCAATCCCGTCACCACTTTCCGCAAACTCCAAAAGGAGCTCGAGCAAGACCGGAGCGACCGTTGATTTACCTCGATACTTCGGTCGCGCTGGCGCATCTTTTGGCGGAGGACCGCTCGCCACCCGAACGCCTCTGGAGCGAACCGCTGATCTCTAGCAGGCTGATCGAGTACGAAATCTGGACTCGGATTCACGCGCGTAAACTGGGGCGATCGCACGCCGACGAAGTGCGCGCGCTGCTCAGCCGCCTGGCCTTGATAGAGCTTGCTCAGCCGGTGTTGGCGCGGGCCTTGGAGCCTTTTCCCAAGCCGGTGAGAACTTTGGACGCCCTTCATTTGGCATCGATGGAATTTCTCCGCAATCAAGGACAATCCGTAGCGCTCGCCAGCTATGACGACCGGCTCATCACTTCCGCCCGCGCCCTTCGGTTTCCACTCTACAAGCTCTAGCCTTCCGGCTGTTTTCATTTGATCACCTTGTCCGCCCTCACGAGCACGTTCGGCGGAATCGTCAAACCGATCTGCTTGGCGGCTTTGAGATTAATCACCAGCTCGAACTTCGTCGGCTGCTCGACGGGAAGGTCCGCCGGCTTAGCGCCTTTCAAAATCTTGTCCACGAACACGGCAATTCGTCTGTATGACTCACTGCGATTGGGTCCATACGACATGAGCCCCCCGGCCTGAACGTACTCTTGCCATCCGAACACACTCGGAAGCCTGTGCCTCGCCGCAAACTCCGCAATCTGTTGCCGGCGTGCTAAGGTTATGGCCTCTGGAAACACGAGCAGAGCATCGGCATGCTTTCCCGAAATCGCATCGAAAGCCTTGTCGAAGTCGGAGGAGGTTCTTACTTGCAGATATTGAAGGGCAACGCCTAAGTGCTGTGCGACAGCGCCCGTCTCCCGCAACTCGCGTTGTTCCCCGGCGTGGTCTGGATATGAGAGGACTGCCACGTAGGAAGCCTTTGGCACGGCCTCCTTCAGCAACTCCAGACGCTTGCCTACCAGTTCGTATGCGAGGAAGGTCATACCTGTTAAGTTCCCTCCAGGTCGTGCAAGGTTATTGATATACCCGGCCTCAACCGGATCGCCGCTGAACCCGAAAACCACGGGGACTCCGTCGGTGCTCATCCTAGCCGCTCTAATGGCGGCACCGCCCTGCGCCACGATGACATCGACTTTCAGCCGGACCAGTTCTATCGCCATTTCCGCCAGCCGAGAAACGTCCGCTGTGGCTCGGTATTCAAAAGCGATGTTTTGACCCTCCGTATAGCCAAGCTCACGCAGACTACCCCGTAAAACATCGTAAGGCAGCGAGGGGCCTTCTGCCGGGTTCAGAAAACCTACCCTACGAACATTTGCCGGCTTCTGGGCTTCGGCTAACTGGACTGAAGCCAGTATTGCAGCAGCAAGCACGAGCGCAACGATTTTTTTATTCATGACTTACTCCTCAATCCAAAATCGGCCATCTAAAATCCAAAATCATTTAATGACTCTGTCCGCCCTCACGAGCACGTTCGGCGGAATCGTCAGGCCGATTTGCTTCGCCGTCTTATGGATTGACGTTGTCATCCAAGTTTGCTAAATTTACCCTAAAATTACCATTCGGGTTACGAATATGGAAAACGTATTAACCCTGAATCAAAAGTCGCAAATCGTCATCTCCAAGAAGATCCGCAAAATCTTGGGACTCAAGCCGGGAGACCAGTTAGCCGCTGCCGTTGAGGGCGACAAAATCATCCTCCGGCCAAAGCCCAAGAACGCGGCTGAACGCCTGCGCGGTCTCGGCAAAGGAACCTGGGGCAGTCGAGCCAAGATCGACGCCTATATCGAGAAGCTGCGCGATGAATGGCAACGCGCTTAAGCTTCGACGCGCGATCAAAAAGCACAAGATCATCGGTCTCGATACCGCGCCGTTCATCTATTACATCGAGGACGTCGCCCCCTATGCCGAACTCCTCGATCCGGTATTTAGCCTTCTGGAAAATCACGCTCTGCGCGCCGTCACTTCAACCGTGACATTCGCCGAGATTCTTACGAAACCATTTGCCGATAAAAACTTTTCTCTCGCCGATGAAATCAAATTCACGCTCAAGTCTTTCTCTTCGCTTGCCGTCGCGTTGATTGACGAGAAGCTCGCGGAAGCCGCGGCGCTCATCCGGGCACGCTACACGATCCGGCTGCCCGATGCCCTGCAAATCGCCGCAGCTATTCAAGGCGAAGCCACCCTGTTTTTGACCAATGATAAGCCCGTTAGAAAAGTCGATGCCATTGAAGTGTTGGTCTTGTCCGATTATCTGCGAGCGTGAGAACATAAAGCTATTCGCCTTACTTCTCACCGAATCACCTTATCCGCCCTTGCCAGCACGTTGGGCGGAATTGTCAGACCGATCTGCTTCGCCGTCTTCAAGTTGATAACAAACTCAAACTTCATCGGCTGCTCCACGGGAAGATCAGCCGGCTTAGCGCCTTTCAGGATCTTGTCGACGTAAACAGCGGCACGCCCGTACATAGCAATCCGGTCTGGTCCATATGACATGAGGCCGCCGCTCTCCACCCAGTTGGTCGAGACGTAGACGGCCGGCAGACGGCTCTTCGCCACCAACTCCACGAACTGTTTGCGGTCAGCAGAAGAGATTCTCGGCTGTAACCGCGAGAGAAGCCCGTTAGCCCGCTTTTGGGTCGCGACTCGAAATACGCCTTCAAAATCCACCGATCCTCGGACGATCACGGGTATCAGTTGTACTCCCAACGCACGCGCTGGAGCCTCTGTTTCCTTTACATAGATATCATCCGCTGAACCACCCGGTGTCGGGATGACCAAGCGGGCGAGTCTCGGCACGATCTCCTTAAGCAGAGATAGGTTTTTCCACCCAACTCTTGGCTATTGGACGACAATCCCGTAACGTTTCCTCCCGGCCGCGCAAGGCTAGCAATGAGCCCGGTCCCCACAGGATCGGTACTGGTCGTCATGACAATCGGGATCGTGCTGGTTGCTTTCTTGGCGGCTCGGGTCAGAGCCGAGCCATCTGCAACAATAACATCAACCCGAAGACCGACTAGCTCGGCGGCGAGCTTCGGAAACTGATCGGTCGTACCCGATCGGTACTCCAGAGCGATGTTTTTCCCTTCAACGTAGCCAAGCTTTTTCAGCCCCTGCCGGAACGCCTCGACATAAGATTCTTCAGCTTCCACCGGGCGCAAGAAACCTACGCGAGGAATTTTCGCCGGCTGCTGCGCCTCGGCGATGACCGCAAATCCCACCAGCGTCAGGATGACTGCAATAAGGCTAGTTATCTTTTTCATTTTCCTCTCGACGGACAGCTGGCTGCCGTTGTGACGGATTTGACAGGACCGGTCTCCCTGTATAAACTTCGACTTAAGCAAATTGGGCAATTGACCGAGGTTATCCATGGCAAAATCCATCAAAGCCCTCTATGAAAACGGCGTTTTTAAGCCGCTCACCAAGGTTCGACTTAAAAACAAACAAAGAGTTATGCTCACCGTGGTAGCGAGTGAGAAGCCGTCCAAGCGGATCGCTAAATCGACGGCAAGCCGCCGTCCAATGGTGAACAGGGGAGAAGTAACGTCTCACCCAGCCTACAGGATCGTCGGACTGTTCAAAAGCGGGACTCATGATCTGTCCACAAATCACGACGCCTACCTCTATCGATAGAGAAGCAGCGTTTGAAAGTTTTCCTGGACACAGGCGCGTTCCTTGCGCTGGCTGACGAAGACGACGATTATCATACCGCCGCAAAACCGACTTATATCGAGCTACTCCAGTCAAAGGCTCAGCTTCTAACATCCAATTTTGTCCTCTCTGAGACCTATACCCTGATCCGCTCCAGAGTCAGTCACCAAGCTGCCGTCCAATTCATGAAGTCTCTCGACCAGACCGGAATCAGAATACTTCATGTTGGCCAATCGATTGAACAAACTGCCAAGGCAATTTTTGCAAGATACGACGACAAAGATTTTAGTTTTGTTGACTGCACGAGCTTTGCTTTGATCGACCATCACCGACTCGACCGTGCTTTCGCCTTCGACGGCCACTTCCGCCAATACCGGTTCAAAAGAAACGTTGTCGTTCTGCCTCCGGAGTCCACTTAACCTAAAATCGGGAGTCCGAAAATTTTCTGTCGCTTTACCCCTTACGCCTAACGTTTCACGTCTTGTTTCACTTGATCACCCTGTCCGCCCGCACCAGCACGTTGGGCGGGATCGTCAGACCGATCTGCTTCGCCGTCTTAAGGTTGATTACCAACTCAAACTTCATCGGCTGCTCCACCGGCAGATCGGCGGGCTTGGCTCCCTTCAGGATCTTGTCTACGTATGTGGCGGCCCGGTGGTACAGATCGGCTATGCTGACGCCGTAGGCCATCAAACCCCCTTCCTCGACAAATTGCCTCGTCGGGTACATGCCCGGCCAACGATTCTTTGCCGCAAGCTCCACGATCCGCTTCGAATTAAGAGTAGTTAACGGATCCAGAATGGTTAGGAACGCGTTGGGGCGCGCTTTTGTCGCCCCGGCGAAGACATTGCCAATCTCTTCGCCAGAGCGAGCCTCCAGGGATTGAAGTTGCAAGGAAAGCGCTTGCGCCGCGACTTGTGCTTCTTTAAAACCTGTCACAGAAGCTTGACTCGCCGGATTCCACAGTACCGCCACACGAGTACTCTTGGGAAAAGCTTCCTTCAGCAGCTCCAGCCGCTTACCGCTCAGTTCCGATGGCAGCACGGTGAGCCCGGTGACGTTTCCCCCAGGTCTCGCCAAGCTAGCGGCAAGCCCCCCGCCGACCGGGTCTCCGGTTGTTAAAACGATGGGAACAGTATTGGTCACTTGCTGTGCGGCGCGAGCGCTTCTGTTTGTCGTGGTCACGATGAGATCGACCTTGAGGCGAACCAGCTCGGCTGCAAGTTCGGGGAGCCGATCGGTTTTTCCCTCAGCGTAGCGGTACTCAATAACAATGTTCTTTCCCTCAACATAGCCAAGCTCGCGCAGACCCCGCTGAAATGACGCCAGATGGGGTTGGTCGCGAGAGCCAAAAAAGAGGATGCCAATACGGGGAATCCTGCCCGTCTGCTGCGCCTCCACGAACGGCAGAATGGACAGCAGAGCAATAGTCAGTAGACCGAAAATGATTTTCCTGTTCATGGCTTTCTTTCTTACTGTTGCCTTCTGCCTCTTGCCTACTGCCTGCTGCCTACTGCCCCAGCAGCTTTTTGATCTTCTCCATCAGCTCGGTCTCATCGATCGGTTTCGGCACGTATTCGTCGCAGCCGGCCTCGCGCGCGTGGATTTCATCGCCGACCATCGCGTGCGACGTGACCGCGATGATGGGAATGTGTTTCAGATCGCCCTGCGCCTTGATTCTCCGCGTCGCCTCCCAGCCGTCCATCACGGGCATGCCAAGGTCCATGAGGATCAAATCCGGCTTTTCAGCTTCAGTTATTTTCACCCCTTCTTCTCCATTCACCGCTTGTACGACATCGTAATCGTCTTCGAGAAGCTGCACGAGCAAATCGCGATTCCACTCGGTGTCGTCTACTATCAAAATCTTTTTTCGTGACATGTGGCCCACCTCCCTTTATTCGATGCTCCTGTTCTTGGTTCGTGTTGGTGACGACCACAGGTTGCTGCGCCGTTTATCGCGTTGCTTTCCGTGTCGCCGGTTCTGCCAGAAGCGCTTGGATAAGTGCCCGGGCCGGTGCGCTCGCCCAATCCCGTGGTCCGACGGCGAGCGCTACGGCCCGCCCATCGCGACCGATGAAGAAGGTGGTGGGCAGACCGATTACTCCGTACAGCGCATTAATCTCTCCGTTTGGGTCCAGGATCAGTGGGAAAGTTAAGCCCAGTTCCTTAGCATAACCACGGATAGCCGCTGTCCCCTCGCGGGCATTGATCCCCATGATGCTGAGCCCATGCGGCGCGTGCTCGCGGTGCAGTCCCTCGAACACTGGCATCTCGGGGCGGCACTCTTGACACCAGGTAGCCCAGAAGTTGAGGAGGATAACCTTGTGCCGTAGAGAAGCCAGTGACGCTTCCCGGCCATCGGCCGTGCGGCCGTTGAACTCCGGAGGCCTCGTGTCTCTAGGATAGGCGGTCAAGTTAAGTTTTTGCAGCAGCTCCGCCACCTCGGCCCGGCTCGCCTCCGGAGCCCCAAGGATCGTCACAATCGCGATGAGGACTCCTGCTATTCTCTGCCTTGCTCGATTACTCATTTCCTTTTGCCGCTTCGTCAGCGTGGGGAGTTACCGAGGGCGCACGCAGCCCGTAACCCGCTGACGAGCGCGCCTCGGCTGCCCGCTCACCCTTTTTATTTCTTGCCGACGATTTCCTCGATATCCCGTAGCAGGGTAGGGCTATAGACAACCGTTACGCCCGGGTTATCGATGATCCACTTCTTGCGGATCATTCCCTGCGGATCGATGAGAAAGAACGACCTGTTCGCGACCATCGCCTTTTCGTTGAGTACGCCATAGCTGCGGATAACCTTCCGCTCCGGAAAGTCGCTGAGCAGCGGGTACGGCAGCTTCAGCGAGTCGGCGAACGTCTGCTGCGAGAAGGTCGCGTTGGCGCTGATCGCGAGGTTCTGGACATTCAGGGCCTGGAACCGGTTGTAGTCGGCCTTCCTGGCCGTCAGGTTCGCCGCTCAGGTAGGCTGGAAATCCGCGCCATAGAACTCGATCAGGACCCATTTCTTGCCCCGGAAGTCGCTCAGGGAAACGTCGAGCCCCATGGTGCCCGGCAGCTTGAACTCGGGCGCCTTCTCTCCCACCTCGGCGGCCCAGACGCCGCCGGCCATGCCCAGCCCACCGGCTAGGAACAGTCCTAATACAAGCAAGATCTTTACTTGATTTACTACTACGATCATCTCTTTACCTCCTTAATAAAATTAGACCCAACAGCCGATTTTACTTTTTCGCAGCCGGGACATTCCTCCCGATCCCCCAGCCGTCATCGGATGACTCGGTTAGCCCGGTACAACGCCTCCGGGGCGATCTTGATCCCCAATGCCTTCGCAACCTTAAGATTGACGACAAATTCAATGTTTTGATTTACTTCAACTGGAATGTCAGACGGTTTCA
Source organism: uncultured Syntrophobacteraceae bacterium (assembly GCA_964404195.1). Lineage (GTDB taxonomy): Bacteria > Desulfobacterota > Binatia > UBA9968 > UBA9968 > JAJPJQ01. The sequence continues at coordinate 2,650 of CAYOJC010000101.1, read as the reverse complement.
CGCCTTTGATGATCTTGTCCACTATACGCGCCGCCATTCGGCCCGATTCATGGTAATTCGCACCGTAGCTCGCAAGGCCGCCGTTCTCCACGTGCCAAATGGTAAAGAACATTGTTGGAATCCGCTGCCGAGACGTAGCCTCCAGGGCAAAGCCGGGGATGTTGAAGGAAAGTGAGCGCGGCACCACGATGCCATGCACCTCATTCCTCCGAATACCGGCAAAGGTCGCCTGCGCTTCTTCCTGGGTACGTACCGGTTTCTCGATGAGAGTGATGTCTAAGAGGCGAGCGGTGTCGCGGTAATTCTTAGCCTGGGCCACAGAGAAAGTCTCGGACGGGTCATAGGAGAACAGGACCCGCTTGAGTCCAGGTATCATTTCCTTAAGAACCTCCAGACGCTTGGTGTCCAACTCTAGGTCTAAATTAGTAACTCCAGTGATGTTGCCCCCTGGACGGGCAAAACTTTCGATCAATCCCAACCCTATGGGATCACCCGCGCCGTAGAAGACAATCGGGATACGGCTTGTGGCCATCTGGGCGGCCTTGGCTGATGCAGGGTTTGCGCTGAATAGAATGTCTATGCCCTGCTGCACAAGCCCCCGAGCCGCTGCGGGAAGGGCCGCCACATCCCCTTGGGTGAATCGGACACCGATGACAAAATCTTTATCTTCCCGGTAGCCCAGCTCCTTTAGTCCATCCCGCAGCCCTACCATGCCGGGCGTGGGTCCCCAAGAATCCGTCAGCGCGCCGATCCGAATAGGTCTGGTCCGTTCTGCGGCGAATGCGCCACAGATGGTCTGCCCGTGACTCACCAGTAACATAAGGAGGATGAAGAACCATTGCATTTATTTACCCCTTTAAGTTTATTGGAAGCGTGATCGTGAACTTCGATCCCTTGCCTACTTCGCTCTCGACGCCAATGTCTCCGCCCAAAAGATTCGCCAGCCTTTTTACAATTGCCAGCCCCAGGCCGGTGCCGCCGTATTGGCTTGCAGTTGAATTCTCGGCCTGGCGAAACTCCTCGAAGATGTGATCCAACGCCTCTTTCTTCATACCAATGCCGGTATCTGCAACCGCAAGCTTGAAGGAGCTGTTGTCCCGCGACGCGGAGATTCTGATCTCGCCCTGCTCGGTAAACTTCGCCGCATTACTCAGCAGATTGAGAACGATCTGCTTGAGCTTCTGTCGATCTGTGTTGAGCTGTGGGATATCGGGGGCAATCTCCTTCACTAACCGCACCCGCCCATCTTTGAGCATCGGCTCGACGGTAGAGGCGACCATGTGGATGACCTCGTCGAGCCTAAAAGTCTCCGAAAAGACCTCCATTCTGCCGGCCTCGATCTTGGCCAGGTCAAGCAGGCTGTTGATCAAACCCAGCAGGTGCTCGCCGCTGATCAGGACCTTCTGCAGATTCTCTTTTTGTAGATCGGGGAGTTGTCCTTCGGTCTTGCGGAGAACCATCCGGGTGAATCCTATGATGGCGTTTAGAGGCGTGCGTAGATCGTGGCTGACATTTGCAAGAAACTCCGACTTGTGCCGGTTGGCAGCCTCGAGCTTCCCGTAGAGCTGCCCCAGCTCGTCGTTCATTTGGTTCAAGTTAGATGCCAGGGTGCCCAGCTCGTCTCGGTTAGGAACTTCAATCTGCTTGGAGAAGTCGCCCGAGGCGATTTCGCTCAGCCGTGTGTCCATCCGCTTGACTGGCTCGATCAGAGACCACGAGATTGCGTAGCCGAGGATCAGGGCCAACCCGATGCTACCGACCGCGAATCCTATGACCACCCATCGCGAGGTCACATACGCGGCGTGGCTCGCCTCGATGCTGGCGACCATATCGGCTTCAGCCCTGTTTACGACCTGATTTGTGAGGCGCTCAAGACGGTCGGCTAGGGGACTGGCCTGCGCGCGTTGCAGCTCACGGCCCTCGGCAACTTTCCCCGCGCGGATAAGCTCAACGACCTGCGTCACTACTTGGATAAACCGGTCGTAATCTTTCCGTACCTGACCGAGCAACTCAACTTCATCCTTGGCCACAAACTGAAGCCGGTCGAGGTCGTAGCCGAATTGATTAAGCTGGCGGAGCGTTGCCTGGAGCGTTTGCTCCTCTGGGACCAAAAGGGCCGAGGCAACGCTGTAGAGCTGCGCGGTCGTGTCGTGCTGAAGCTGGCGGTAGGCGGCGATCTTGCGCTGCAATTTAACAACGTCCTCAGAGCGGCGGTTGACGCCGCTCAGCACCAGAAGACCGACGAAGCCAACCGTGATGAGCAAAAACACGATAGCTAGAAAGGCCGTAATAAGCTTGGTGTGAACGGTCGACGGTGCCCGCGCGACCAGTCGGATCAGCCATCCCATCATTGCAGATTATCCCTTCAACTCTTTCTTCAGCTCTTCCAGGAATCGCCAGTCCGTGCCCTGAGCAATGATCTCCTGCGGGCTTGACTTGATCATTCCGGCTTCGTGCAGGCGCAAGGAGTAGAAGCGAAGCGTGTCTTCAGGATCGTAGTTGCGCCATTTGCTGTAACCCATCTCCATCTCCCTCATTGCTTGGAGGGCGTAGTCATACTGGTTGCTGTAGCCTTTATCCACGAGGAACCGGGCGGCCCGCTCGGGCTCGCGGGCGCAGACATCGACCGCTTTCAAGATCGCACGCAGTG
>CAYOJC010000100.1:0-17772 GCA_964404195.1 uncultured Syntrophobacteraceae bacterium | reverse complement strand
TGAATAGAGAAACCTTGAAGGATAAGTGCCTTAATTTAAGAGGCACTACACTAGAAGTCATCGACCATCTGCGCGCGAACGGTTCGACCGCCGGAGGCGAAGGCCTGCAGCGCGCCTATGCGCTGGCCGAGCGCCATTTCGATAAGCAGGCGGTGAACCGCGTGATTCTCGCCACCGACGGCGACTTCAACGTCGGCATCACCGACACCAAGGAGCTCGAACGCTTCATCGTCGCCAAGCGCAAAACCGGCATTTACCTCTCGATCTTCGGCGTGGGCGTCAGCAATTTGAACGACGCGCTGATGCAGCGGCTGGCGCAGGCCGGCAACGGCAACGCCGCCTACATCGACTCGCTACTCGAAGCGCGCAAGGCGATGAGCGAGGAGCTGGCTTCGACGATGTTTCCGATCGCCGACGACGTGAAGATCCAGGTCGAGTTCAATCCAACACTGGTCGCCGAATATCGCTTGATCGGCTATGAGACGCGCATGCTTCGCCGCGAGGATTTTAACGAGGACAAGGTCGACGCCGGCGATATCGGCGCGGGGCACACGGTAACAGCGATCTACGAGATCACTCCGGTAGGCGCGAAGCAGCGTCGAATTGACCCGCTGCGCTATCAGACGGAACGCGAGCGCAGCGCGCCGCCCACAGGCACCGGAAAGGATGAGCTTGCTTTTGTCAGGCTGCGCTACAAACTACCCGGCGAAGCGGCGAGCCGGCTCATCGAGCAGCCGGTGCGCGCCGCCGACGCGCTCGCCAAGCTCGACACGGCGTCCGGCGAGCAGCGCTTCGCGATCGCCGTCGCCGCCTTCGCCCAGCGCCTGCGCGGTGAAAGCCCGCTCGAAGGTTTCACGCACGCGAACATTGCCGAGCTGGCGAACGCGGCGCGCGGCGCCGATCCCGAAGGCTACCGCGCGGAATTCGTCCGCCTGGTAAAGATGGCCGAGACGCTTGACGTCGTCGCGCGCCGGTAAGATTCGTTCATCGACCGAGCGTTAGACTTAGTCCTGCATGGGCGTTAGACTGAAAATTCCATGCTCGACTTTACCGTCATCACTTTGTTCCCGCCGATGTTCGAATCGCCGCTGGGCCACAGCATTCTAAAAAAGGCCCAGGAGAAGGGATTGATCTCGGTTCGGCTCGTCGATCCGCGGGACTACACTGTGGACAAGCATCGCACGGCGGACGACGCTCCCTACGGCGGCGGCCAGGGAATGGTGATGAAGCCGGAGCCGCTCGTGGCGGCGATCGAGGATGTGAAAAAGAATTTAAAGCATCCGCGCGTCATTCTCTTGAGCCCGCAGGGAAAGCTCTTCGAACAGGCCGAAGCGGAGCGGCTCTCTCACGAACAAGAGTTGGTGCTGGTCTGCGGCCGCTATGAAGGCGTTGACGAGCGGGTCAAGGCGTTTGTCGACGAAGAGCTGTCCGTCGGAGACTACACGCTCTCCGGCGGCGAGCTGCCGGCCATGGTCGTGATCGACGCGGTCGCGCGCTTGATTCCCGGCGTTTTGGGAAATGTGAAATCGCCGGAAGAAGAATCTTTCTCCGACGGCCTGCTGGAATATCCGCAATACACCCGGCCGGAAGAATTTCGCGGCATGAAAGTTCCGGACGTGCTGCTCTCCGGCGATCACGAGCGAATCCAAAAATGGCGCCGGGAGATGAGCCTCGCGCTCACGCGCGAGCGGCGGCCCGACCTATTCCGCAAAGCGCCGCTCGATCCGGAGGAGAAAAAAATCCCTCGCGCCGCGCCCGGCCGGCTCTACGTCGCGCTGCTCCATCACCCCGTCTACGACAAAAACGGCGCGGTGGTCACGACCGCGGTGACGAACATGGACATCCACGACATCGCCAGGTCGGGAAAAACCTACGGCATAAAAAAATTCTACGTGGCGACGCCGGTCAAGGCGCTCCAGAGGCTGGCGTTAAAAATCATCGCGCATTGGGAGAGCGGCTACGGCGCCGAGTACAATCACACGCGCAAAGAGGCGCTCGCTCTGGCGCAAGTGAAAGACACTCTGGACGACGCGATCCTGGACGTGGAGCGGGAGTGCGGCGCCAAGCCCATACTCGTCGTGACCTCGGCGCGCGCCGGAAAAAACCGCACCTCTTTCGTTGAGCTCAGGAAAATGTTAAGAGTAACCCCTGCGCCTTTCTTGCTCCTCCTGGGAACGGGATGGGGCCTAACCGACGAAGTCCTGGCGCAATCCGACTACATTCTAGAACCGATCGAGGGCGGAACAGACTACAATCATCTATCGGTCCGCTCCGCGGCGGCTATTATCCTGGACCGCCTGTTGGGAACGGATTAGAGCGAGGGAGAAACCGTATGAATATTCTAGAGCAGCTCGAAGCCGAGCAAAGCAAAAAAGAAGTTGCCGACCTGCGGCCGGGAGAGACCGTTCGCGTCCACGTGAAAGTGGTCGAGGGCGAAAAAGAGCGGACGCAGGTTTTCGAAGGAATCGTGATCCGAATATCCGGCAAAGGACACCGCAGCACCTTCACCGTGCGCAAGATCTCCTACGGTATCGGCGTGGAGCGCATCTTTCCGTTCCATTCGCCGCGCGTCGATAAGGTCGAAGTGGTCTCCCACGGAAAAGTCCGGCGCGCCAAGCTCTACTACCTGAGAGATAGATCCGGTAAAGGCGCCCGTCTCTCCGAAGAAGAAAGTTGAGGCGCCTTCACGTCGGCCTTGCCCTCGAACGATCCGCCGGCGTGAATCTTTAGTTTTCCACTTTCGATCTCTCCCTGAAACCGGCCCCCGGGCAGAATCTCGATCCAGCCGTCCACGCGGACCGTTCCGGTGAGATTCCCTTCGATTCTGAGCTCGCCCGCCGAAATCCTCGCGGTGACTTCCGCGTTCGGGCCGAGCACTAAGAGCGCCCCGGCCTTCACCTCTCCTTTGAAGCGGCCGTCGATCTTCACCGGCAGATCGAAAACCAGTTTGCCAGAGACGGCCGCGCCCTGCTGCAGCACGGTGCGGGGCGCTTGTTCCATAAAAGAAGGATCTTTCCGTTCTTCTTTCATCGTGGCTCCAGCCGCGTCTATACATGAATCGCGCGGCCAATTCAAAACCGACGCCTCCTACACCTCCGCGACGAAACTGTGATAGCATATTTTTATGGAGCTGTTCGACGCCGGCAGCGGCAAGGAACCCGGCAGCCCGGCTCCGCTGGCCGACACAGCGCCGCCAGCGGACAAAGCGCCGCTAGCAGAAAAGATGCGCCCCGCGACTCTCGATGAATTCGTCGGGCAACAGCACCTTCTCGGTCCCGGAAAACTGCTGCGTGAAATGGCGCATGCGGGCGAGCTGCGCTCGCTCATTCTCTGGGGCCCGCCCGGAAGCGGCAAGACCACGCTGGCGAAAATCCTCGCGCAATCCGGCGGCGCGCGCTGCGTTCATTTTTCGGCGGTCTCCTCCGGCGTCAAGGAGCTTAAGAAAATCATCGAAGAGGCGGAGCGGCTGCGCCGAATGGGAAAGCGCACCGTGCTCTTCGTCGACGAGATCCACCATTTCAACAAGGCGCAGCAGGACAATTTCCTCCCGCACGTCGAGCGCGGCACGCTCATTCTGATCGGCGCCACGACGGAGAATCCTTCTTTCGAAGTCATCTCTCCTTTGCTGTCGCGCGCTCAGGTGCTGGTGCTCCAGCCGCTGTCGCCGAAAGATATCGATACGATCATCGAGCGCGCGCTTAGCGACACGAAGACAGGTCTGGGAAATTACCGGCTGAAGCTGACTCCTGAAGCCCGCGAGTTTCTCGTCGAGCAGTCTCAAGGCGACGCGCGCATCGCGCTGAACGCGCTCGATACCGCCGCGGGCCTCGTCCGGCCCGACCAAGGAAAAAGACCAATCGATCTACCGGCCATGCAAGAAGCGCTGCAGAAAAAAGCGTTGGCCTACGACAAGGCCGGCGAGGAACACTACAACGTCATCTCGGCCTTCATCAAGAGCATGAGAGGAAGCGATCCGGATGCCGCCCTTTACTGGTTGATGAGAATGCTCGAAGCGGGCGAGGACCCGCTCTTCATTGCGCGGCGCATGATCATCCTCGCCGCGGAAGACATCGGCAACGCCGACCCGCAGGCGCTTCAGGTCGCGGTCGCGGCCAAGGACGCGCTGCATTTTATCGGGCTTCCCGAGGGCAGAATTCCGCTGGCCCAGGCGGTCGCCTATTTAGCGACCGCGCCGAAGTCCAACGCGTCGTACAAGGCGATGCTCGCGGCGGCGAAAGACGTGGAAGAAAAAGGCGCGCTGCCGGTGCCGCTGCACCTACGCAACGCGCCGACGGCGCTGATGGAAAAACTCGGTTACGGGAAAGACTACCGCTACGCGCACAATTTTCCGGATAACATCGTCGATCAGCAGCATTTGCCCGACGCGCTCAAAGGAAAAAAATACTACGCCCCTTCCGACTCCGGCTACGAGAAGACGATCCAAGAAAGGTTGAAGAGCTGGGAAGAAAAAAAACCAGGAAAGAAAATCTGACCCATCCGGGCAAGATTCCTTCTTCGTCGCCGGTCCGAGTTTTTGTCCTTGCCAAGGCCGTTTCGGTTATAGTACCTTCCGGCTTGACTTCGCGCTCCAAGTTTCCACTGTATTATTCTGCTGCGACCTCGTGAGGCGGTTATGAACACACAGGGGCATCTGGTTTCCGTGGCGTTTGGAATCCTCGCTCTCTTCGTGGCTGCATCGTTTGAAGCGAGGGCGGCCGCGCCGGAGACGGCGAAGCTCAAGACGATCTCTTTAGGATTCGTCTCTAAACGAACGCAGGCGGAGGTCGAACCGCAGTTCCGCGAGTTTGTCGACTACGTCGCCCGCAAGCTGTCTATGGAAGGAAAAGTGGTGATTGCGACGTCACCCCTTCAGCTTGCGAAGCTCCTCGAAGAGAAGAAAGTGGATTTTTACACGGACAGCCCGTATCCCACCTATGTCATCAACACCCAAGGCGCCGCCCGGCTCCTGCTTCGGCGCTGGCGTGGCGGCATGGCGGAATATCATAGTGTGCTTTTCGCGAAGCGAGACGGCGGCGCGGCAGGCCTGGAGAATCTGCGCGGCAAGATCGTCGCGTTCGAAGATCCGGGCTCGACTTCCGGATATTTTCTTCCGAAAGTCTTCCTGCTGAAAAAAGGTTTCCGGCTGACGGAAAAGCCGGCGCTCGAAGCTAAAATCGGCCCTAAGGAGATCGGTTACATCTTCACCCACTCCACCAATAAAAGTATCGAACTGGTTCTCGCGGGAAAAGCCGCCGCCGGCGCTTTCAGCAACGACGACTACGGCCGGCTCGACGACAAAGGCAAGGCGGCGCTCTCCGTGCTGGCGGAAACCGAGACCTTTCCACGCAATCTCGTTTCGATTCGAAAGGATATGGACAACGCGACGACGCAGCGGCTGAAAGAGGTTTTGTTGGGAATGCACGAGGACCCCGAAGGCCGGAAAATTCTCGAAAGGTTCAACGGCACCGCAAAGTTCGATGCCTTGCCGGGCGGTGAAGCGGCGGTCCGGCGCAAGCTCGTAGAACTTTTCCGCCCCCGCGAAAAGAAGTGAAATCCACCAAGAAAACAGCCATGAAAAATCAGATCGGGCGCTACGCGCTCATGGTCGCAGCCGCCGCCCTCATCGTGTCGGTCACGCCCGGCGCAGAGAGTTGGACTCGGCGCGCGGGAGCGGCCACTGCAAAGACGATCACGTTGGGCATCGTCTCGAAAAGACCGCAGGCTCAGGTCGAGGCGGAATTTCGGGATTTTATCCGCTACGTGGCGCGAAAATTTTCCTCTCCATCTTCCGCCGTCGAAGGAAAGGTGGCCGCCGCGCCTACGGTCTGGCAATTGGCGAAGCTTCTCGAAGAGGACAGGGTCGATTTCTACATGGACAGCCCCTATCCTACGTATCTGATCAACCGGCAAGGCGCCGCCATCCCGCTGCTCCGGCGTTGGAAGGGCGGCGCGGCCGAATATCACGGGATTCTTTTTGCAAAGAAAGACGCCGACGCGATCCGTCTCGAAGATCTTCGCGGCAAGGTCATCGCGTTCGAGGATCCCGGCTCGACCTCCGGCTATTTCCTCCCGAAGATCTTCCTCGTCGCCAAAGGATTCAAGCTCGCGGAGAAGACCTCGCTCGACGCGACGGTCGCGCCGGCCGAGGTCGGCTACATCTTCACTTACTCGGCGGGAAAAATCGCCGAAATGGTTCTCTCGCGAAAAGTCGCGGCCGGCGCGTTCAGCAACGACGATTACAACCGGCTCGACGCGAAGAAAAAAGCCGAGACGGTGATCCTTGGAGAGACCGAGAACTTTCCCCGCCACTTTGTCTCCATCCGAAAGACCTTGGACCCGGCGGCCGCCAACCGGCTGCAAGAGACTCTCGTCATGATGCATCAAGATCCGGAAGGCCGGACGATTTTGCAGAAGCTCGATAACACCACCAAGTTCGACTTCGCTCCGGGCGGGGAAGTGGCGGTCCGGCTAAAGCTCCAGGAAGTCTTCGGACCCCAGCCGTAAAACTGGAATCCATTGTTCGATATGTTCGAAAGCGCCCTGAACCCCGAAAATTTTATTAGCAAGACTGGGTGGTGACTTGTGAGTAAACCCGAGAGAAAAGTCGACGCAGCACTGATTCGGCAAGGATGGAAGACTCTTGTCAAGAAGATGGGCGTGGCTAAGGCCACGCGTTTCTTGGTGGCATTCGAGCGTGGTGAAGGAGACTCGGTCAAGGAAATAAAGAGTTTTTGGCGTGGAAAGTCCCTTGATGAAATTTACCGAACCGTAAAACGATCCAGGAACAACTCCTGGTCTTGATCTCCGTAAATTAGACTTCTTCCCCGTCTTAAAGATTCGGCATCAACTCTGAAGATGTTGAAAAAGCTCCTCATCGCCATCCGGCAGCGCCTCGGCTCGGTCCGGATCGCCCGCTCGGTATACCGCAGGCTGCCTTCGGGAAAGCGCTGCAAGGAGTGCCTCGTCCCCTTCCTGGGAATTTTCTCCATTCCTTTTCGCTTTCTTCAGATTCGCCCTTCGCGCAAGAACCCGAGCCTCTGTACTCTCTGATACGAGCTGGCTCCCCCGGGCGGGGAGACGCGGGTCATCTCGGTCATGTTCGTGGACGTTCGCGGTTTTACGTCGCTCGCGGAGCGGCTCAGTCCGGTTCAAGTGGCCGAGCGGCTCAACCGCTTCTACCCGCTCGCGGCCAACGCCGTATTTCATTTCGACGGCACTCTCGACAAGCTGGTCGGCGATCAGGTGATGGCTTTCTTCGGCGCGCCGGTTCACGAGCACGATCATCCGCGGCGGGCAGTCGAGACGGCTTTAAGAATCTTGCGCGGAGTTATGGCACTGGAAGAGGAAAAAGCGCTTCAGGTCGGTGCCGGCATCGCTACCGGCGAAGCTTTTGTCGGCAACGTCGGCGAAGGCGCGGTCAAGGACTACACGGTACTGGGAGACACCGTCAACGTCGCGGCCCGCCTCCAAGGCGCGGCTGCAGCGGGAGAAATACTCCTTACGCAAGAGACCTACGCTTTCGTCGAAGCCGATTTTCCCAACGCGCCGCGAAGAGAATTGGAGCTCAAAGGAAAAAGTGGCACGGTGACGGCGAGAGTGATCGTGGTATCGTAGAGTGGAATTGAGCTTGATGCACCGCAGCGGTTGAACTGAGGAAGGGCTGGCCGAGATAGGCCGCCGATCCCGGCGGTGTTTGGCGGCCAGCAGATCGTTGACAGGATAGAGTAGTTGCTCGATATTATAACGGATTCGAATTTTATTACTGGAGCCGTGTTCCAAGATAGGCCGATCAGCAATTGTCGGCTACTGAAGCGGCTCACCTAATAGTTAACAGCACTCATGCCCCAACCCGACGTTGTCATCGACAAGAGTTTTCTTCAAGGCGCGTCACAGGATCAATTGCGATCGCTATTTGAACGTCACCGCGTGCTGATGACAGAATCACTCTTTTATGAGCTTCTTACAACAGACCCCGCTGTACGAGCGCGTTGCTTTCGAAGAATACCTGAGATCGAGAATCCAGTGATGCTAGTTCAAAACGTAGGGGCGATACTTCGTTGGGAAGTACAAAACAAGCGGCCATTACCGAGTATCGACGATGTAGTCATGAGCGAGCGGTTCCAGTTCAATCCGGGACTGGTAGACGAAGATTTCAATTTAGGGGAAAAACAAGTCAGCGTCATCGAGAACTGGAGAAGGGAAAAATCAGTCTGGGTGTGTGACTTCGCAGACCACTGCAGCAAGGTCCCGGTCAAATTTCCCGAACTGAACGGATATCGTCCCGGAGTAGCCACCACGCACATCGAGAGAATCAAGAAACGTATATACGCTGAGCCAGGATTCGTCCGCGAACTATACGGAGGTGGAAAAGGTGGCACTTGGCCGACTAAGGAACAGATTGATGAACGATGGGCAACATATAGGTGGTTACAGATCAGGGTCGTTGCAGCTCTCGACTACTTCCGCAAGTATGGCGCAAGAGACGTTAGTTCAGAGACTACGAAAGTTGAGAATGAATACCTCGATTTAGAGTATTGCCTTGTTGGCTGCTTGGTAGGAGCAATCGCCACTAAAGATAGTGGACTGTCCGAAAGATTCTTAGCCTTATGCCCATCAGGAAAACTTTTACCGTGAAAACGGAAGCTGCTAACAATCGGATCCACCTGACGGGCAGGTGATCCGGAGCGTTAGAGCTCAAATCTATGTCTCCAGACATTGAAAAACTCCGAAACCGACCAGAAGAAGAGCATCGGGCTTGGATAGCCAAAGCGAGCTTGGAGCAGTTGGACGAGTATTTTGTGCATTTTAGCGATACTCCGACTTTCTATCGTATGGCTACTGCGCGCCAACAACAGCTTCAGTTTGCCGTTTTGAAAAAAACGCATTGGACAGTCACCTGGAGCTTCTGGCTGCTTGTAGCATCTCTTGTTCTAACTTCAATAATCGGCTGGAAAGAGATTCTAGTTTTTCTTTGTTGGCTGACTGTATGGCTTGGTTGGACAATTGAACTACTAAAGTGCAACTATTGATCCTAGATTCCGCGGACACAATACTAAATTCTTCTTGACGGCTTCGCAGGTAATCTAATACGCTTCGTCCATGGCTGGGATTTCCAGACTCGTAGTGCCTGGTTATCCACATCATGTAACGCAGAGGGGCGTACGCTCAATCCCCATCTTCAGCAGCGACAAGGATCGTAGCGCGTATGCCGACGGGACGGCATATCAGCTTAGGAAAGCGAGGACCTCGGCCGAAGGGGCTTCCTGAAAATTAGTATTATGTCCCCGGAACCTTGGTGAGCGTTGGAGCACATGCTCATGAAGAGACTCTTGCTGTTTTGTGTCTCGTGGATGCTGATGGTCCACCCAGTGTCGGCAGCCGAATACGTTATTGATTTTGGTTTGGTCACGGATCTTGAACGACTTCGTCCGTTAATCGACCTATGTACTGACTTCGGTTCCTTGGAACGGAATCGAGGCGCGCTTGGATCGGTCGGCGATCTTGAAAAGCTGCGTGATTTCCTGGTGCGTATCGGAGTTGTACAGTTCAGCGGATGTCCGAAAATCGGCACCTTTCCAGGCGTGAAGCCAGTACGATAATGTGTAAGGACATTCGACCGGCATTGTTGATCGTTCGTAGTGGGCTCGTATCCCGGGCAACATTTTGGTCGAAAGGGACGCACCGCAAGCGGGTTTCGCCCGCTCGATGCGCGCCTCTCACCTTCGGCGTTAGTCGGACTACCCGTGAATGAGCACGAGCAACACCGCACTGGACTTCTGCGTGATTGTCTTTTCAAGGTCCCCTTCTAACGCGTCAAACAATCCTTATCGTGGCCTCCGTTTCGGCTACCCTGATCAACGCTCTGAGCGATTGGGGCGCGTCCGCTTTATGCTGAACCGCACGCCATCCAGCTTGACTGCCACCGAGCCTGTTGGCTCCCTACGATCGAACAGTTGCCCTTGTGAAAACTCGCTCGCACGCCCAGCAATACTTCGCGCCAACGCCTCAGCCCGCGCCCGCCCTTCGCCATCGAGTTCCCCCAGTTGCGCCACCGTCTCCTGCACGACCTTGCGCCACGTCTAACCGAGCGAACCAACTGCCAGTAAACATGCCTCTTGCCGTCTTTGCGCCGTGTCGTGTGTCGCAAGTACACCCACACACATTCGCACGACACCCCGATGGCTGACAAGATACTTGGTCGCCACTACATGCGGTTTTTACTCTCTAACGCAGACAAATGCCGCGCGTCTTAAAAGCAGCACTCGATTTTACAACGACTTACGGTTATCGTAGCAGCGCCAGGGGACAAAAACTTTTTTCAGCTGGCCGCTTATTGTGGAAGTTGGGCTAAGAGTGACGGCTGAGCTTGAGCGTGAGGCGGCGAAGCGTCGGCTTGAGGAATTCAGGGGTGGAGAGTATCATGCACCATATGGACGCGGTTCGAATTGAAACCACAGTGGACGAACGCGGTGAGGTTCACCTCACGAAACTGCCATTCCCTGCGGGGGAGGCGGTTGAGGTGATCGTTGTCCCAAAGCCGGCCCGTCAGCGGGGTAGCGATTTTCCCCTGCGAGGCGTCTCGATCGCGTACGAGCGTCCTACCGACCCGGTGGCGGAAGAGGACTGGAACGCGCTGCGGTGATCCTGCTTGATACCCACGCGTGGGTCTGGTGGGTTCACGGAGATGCCCGCCTTTCGGAAGAGCACCGCGAGATGCTTGACGCCCGTACGGTCGAGGGCATCGGAGTGAGCATCATCTCGTGCTGGGAGGTCGCCAAGTTGGTCGAATACGGGCGGCTGAAGCTTCCGCAGGTCGTGGCCGAGTGGTTTGGAGTCGCCCTTGCCTATCCCGGATTGCGGTTACTTGAACTAACCCCTGCTATCGTGGTCGAGTCAACTCGCCTGCCGCAGCCCTTCCATAATGACCCGGCGGACCAGATAATCGTTGCCACCGCCCGTATCCATGACTGTCCACTCGCAACCGCCGACGAGAAAATTCTCAACTACTCTCACGTGCGAACTGTCGGCATTGGCTAACTCCTGGGTTGAGAAGGACGCTGAGAAGCGCGCCTCTCACCTAAACCGTTCCACTCGTAAAGAATTAAGCGAGCTGAAAACTCGCGGCGACGTCAACTAATGCTGCACCGCGCGCACCATGCCTTGGTTCGGACAATAAGTATACGTCTGGTGATCGACGATCTTGCCGCCGTCTCTGTACACCCAGTAAAATTCCAGGCAGTGAGGCGCTGCCTGATAATTGAAATCGAGTTGGGTGATCGTGATCGACTCGATTCGAGTTTCGGCCTTCGCGCCTTCGTAGCGCTTTTCTTCGAGCTGCCTCGTCTCGCCCTGTTTCCAATAACCCAAAGGAAATTTAAGCCCGCCCGAAAACGTTCGGGTTCCGAATTCCGACCTAGAATCGTAAACTCTCCCCAGACCGTTTTTCGCTTCGTTCATCGCGAACAACTGCACTTTCACCGCCTGCTTTTCTTGATTCCTCCTCTCGTAGACCAGCAGCGTTTCCCCGGTGACGGGATGCTTCCATTGCGTCGGGCCCTTGATCTGCTTATTCGAGCGATCTCCGAAGCGAGTATCGGCGCGAGACGTGTTCAATTCCTTCGCGCCGTCCCACGGCTCGCCGGTCCAAAGCTCGACCGGAATAAATCTCTCCTTCTTGACGGCGTCGAGCGCATCGTCCCACACGCTTTGCGCAGCCGGCGCTGCGTGTCCTGCCGCAGCGACGGCGAGAAACAATGCAATTATCATGGGTCGGGTGTCAGACTTGCGAAACTTGCGCAAGAATGTTGCCTTGCCCAGCACTCGTCTTGTAGATCCTAGTTTACGCAAACAACGCAAGTCTGACACGTCTTCCCACGTCTTCTAAACCCTTTCAACTCTTTACGGGCCGTCTTCGCATGGGTGTGTCCGCCGACACCAAGAAGTGGCTGCGAAGCCTCACTCAACCGTCGCCATCACAGAAAATCGGCCAGCACCGATCTCAACCTCCTCCCGTATGCCGAACTATCGCTAACCAAGCCCCACACTCCGCGCTCGACCGCCACTTTACAATCTGCATAGCCGCAACTGACGTGCGGCTCCGCGGTTTAGTCCAACACGTTCCTTCGACTAGGCTCAGGACAGGTTTATCCCCCCGTCGCCACTTCGCCAACCTATCCGAGGCTTGATTGCTTCCAGGCTTTGGGGATAAAACGCTATACGTTATACGAATTAATGATTCAAAGTTGGTGGACGGATAATTGTCTGATACACTAAGGATCGAGTGGGATCCGCGGAAGGCGGCGGTCAATCGCGCGAAACACAAGGTTTCCTTCGAGGAGGCAGTTACCGTGTTCGGCGATCCACTTGGCCGCATCACCGACGACCCGCGCCACTCAAAGACCGAGGAGCGTTAAGTGTTGCTCGGGCAGTCGGCCCAGCGGCGGCTCCTCGCTGTGATGTTCACCGAGCGCGGGCAGGCGATTCGTCTAGTGAGCGCGCGGAAAGCTACGCGCCGTGAGCGGAGAGAATATGAGGAAAAATGAAGTTAAAAAGGCGCCAGCCCGCCGGGTTGGAGTTGACGAGATTCTTCCTGAGTACGACTTCAGTCAAGCGCGGCCGAACAAGTACGCGTCCCGTTACGCCAAGGGCAGCATTGTGATCACGCTCGACCCTGACGTCGCCGCTGTGTTTCCAGGGGCTTGACAGGCGAACGAAGCTCTACGGGCTCTGGCGGGCCTCATCCGGAGGCATAAGCCACGGCGAACAGCTTCACGGCAGAGCGCATAACCAACCGGTTGGAGTCCGACGCTCGCAAAACTCGCGCAGCTCACCCGGACCGTTGGGCGGAATAAAATGATGCGACTTCTTTCCTGCTCGCTCGTCGTTTGCTTTCCTGGTTTCGGATGTCGCAAAGTGAGCCGTCGCAGCGCGGCGGAATGAAGCGCGTGGGACGAAGCTGGCGCCTCACTTAAACGTGATCATCCCCAGATTCGTGAACTGAAACTGTTTGTTCGCGTCCGACGGCAGGACCGTGAACTGGTGAAACGTGTATTCCTGCTCGTACTTGTTAGCCGCGACCATCCCGTCCATCGGCACGACGACGTTGTAGCGATGCATGCGCGCCGCCGTCGTCGCCGTGTAAAGCACCGCGGAGTTGGTCGAAGCGCCGGTCACGATCAGAGTTTTCGCGCCCTTTTCCTTGAGCCAAGCCTCTAGCTCTCCGCCCAGGAATTTATCGAACCCGTCCGGATAGATCACGGGCTCGCTCTCCCTCCGCTTGAGCGGCGTCGCCACCTCGCCGAGCGGCTTTCCTTTAGCCGAAGCCGAGACCGAGTAGATGATCGGCACGCCGGCGGCCCTGGCCTTTTCCAAAAATTCTCCCAGCGGCGACACGAGCTTGGAGCAGATCTGCTTGGGATCGTGACAGCGGGCATTCAGATCGAGAACCAAAATCGCCGCAGTCTTGGCGTCGAGAGTCACCGGCTTCGGCTCCGGTCTGTTCGGGCCCTCTTGCGACCAGGACGTGGAAGCCAGCAGCAGGACGGATAGCAACACGCCGATTTGTTTCAGAAGCATTGTTCTTTTCCCCCTTTTTTCCTTTTTACTTTTTCAGCCAGATCCTCCTGATCCGCCTCAGGCGGAGTGCATTGTGGCGGGGGCTGATCCGTCAATCTCTTAGGCGGAGCCTTTTGTTTTACATTGCCACCTTCGATTAGCCCAAACCGCCCTAAAAGTCCATTCCTTCGGCGCCGCCGCCGCGTTGACATCGTAGCGCCCTATCGGATAGGCTCAACGAAATCGGTCGTCTCGCCGGCCGCAATAATTGATCGGCTGAATTTATGGCGAAGTGGCATTGGCGCGAATGGATAACCGACCCGGAGCAGCGACGCAGGCGTCATCTCTTGGCCAGGGTCCCGTTGTTCGCCGGTCTCCACCGGCGGCAGTTGGGCAAGCTGCTTGTCAAGCTATTCGAAAAGGAATATCCCGCCGGCGAGATTATTTTTCGCGAAGGCGACCCGGGAAAAGCGCTCTTCATCGTTCTCGACGGCAAGATATCGATCGCCCGCGCCGCCGATGGCCCTGAAAAACCGCTTGCGCTCCTCGGTCCCGGCGCGTATTTCGGCGAGCTGGCGCTGATCGACGACCAGCCGCGCTTTGCCGGCGCGCGGGCCGACGAAGATTCTCTCCTGCTGATTCTGTACAAGAGCCACTTCGACGACTTGATCGAAGGCCAGAAGGCGCTCGCGATTCAAGTCATGGAGAATCTCCTCAAAACGCTGGCCAGCTACGTCCGCGCGGAACAGTCGCGCAGCGCGCTGCGCGCCGCCAAGAGCGGCGCCGTGTCGATCGCGGAACAAAGCGCGATTGCCGTGGAGAGGACCCGCCGGTGACTCCGGGAGAGTCCGCCGCCGCAAACGAAGCGGCGGCGCGGCGCTGGTTCCCGCCGCCGCCGTCGATCATCTGGGCGCTCGGCATCGCGGTCGTGATCCTCATCGTCTACGTCGCCAGCGACGTCGCCGTGCTTTTCATCCTTTCCATCACCCTCGCTTACGTCCTCAATCCGCTCGTGCGCATGGCCGAAGGCGTCACGATCCGGCGCGATCTCGCGGTCACGGCGCTTTACTTGGCGATCGCCGTCGTGCTGTTCGCCGCGTCCGCGCTGCTGTTGCCCCGGCTCGGCGCTGAAATCGACAACCTGTCGTCGGGCTCGTTCGCGCAACAGCTCGATCAAGCCGTCGATAAGCTCCATCGCGAGATCATCGCGCAGTATCCCGCCGCCGAGCAAATCCTCGGCGTGCCCGAGGCCCGCAACGAGCGGCTGAGCGCGCTGATCGAGCGACAGACGGCGAACCTGCCCAACCTGCTCACCCACATGGTGTCGATCGTCGTCGTGATCGTTCTGATTCCGGTCTTTTCCTATTTCCTACTCCGCGACAGCCGGAAAATCGTCCAGTTGCTTTTGGACCGATTGCCCGCCGTCCACATCGAAACTTCGGTCGCGGTCTGGTGCGAGATCGACCGGATCATCGGCCGCTACATTCGCGGGCTGGCGCTCGACGGTCTTGCCATCGGCACGATCGCGGCCACGGGTCTCTGGGCGTTCGGCGTCAATTATCCGCTGCTTCTCGGCGCTTTCTCCGGCATGGCCAACGTCATTCCTTACGTCGGCCCGTTCTTGAGCGGCACGGTCGTCGGCATCATCGCCACGATTCAATTCCAAAGTTTAGCGCCGCTCGCCAAGGTCCTGCTGCTTTATCTGGGTATTAAATTTTGCGATATCACGTTAATCAGTCCGATCACCGTCGGCAGAAGCGTTCACCTTCATCCGATTCTGCTGGTCGCTTCCCTTCTGATCGGCGGTCACGCCTTCGGTCTGATCGGGATGATCGTCGCGGTTCCTACGGTGACGACGCTGCAAGAGGTCACGAGACTCCTGCTCGATAACCACCGACGCCGCGCCGGCCACAGCGCAACGCACCACATGAGGGCGCTTCCGCTGCAAACTTACGTCTGCTGATATGAGCCCTCCGGCGAGCCCACCGGCACTCGCGGCGCAATGCCATATTTGCGGCACGCTGCTCTCGGGCGCGCTCGCCCGCGTGTTCCGCGTCGCGGGCATCAAGCGCAGCCCGCGCAATCCGAACATCTGCAGCCGCTGCGATACTCACGTCGAAGAGGGACGCCTGGTCGAGATGACGGTGGTTTTCGCCGACCTCTCTTCGTTCACCGAGCTGACCCACGAGCTGGGCGCCCAGCGCACGCACGAGGTCGTGGACGCCTTTTTGCGCGCGGCGAGCGGTATCATCACCCTGCACGGCGGCTTTATCGACAAATACATAGGCGATGCGGTCATGGCGCTGTTCAACGTGCCGATCCGCCACGACGACCACGAGCGCCGCGCCGTCGCCGCGGCGCTCGAGCTTCAGTCGAGCATGGCGGGCTTGAGCGAGCGCTTCCACATGGACCTCAAAGCGGCGGTCGGAATCGCCTCGGGCTGGGCGCGCGTCGGGCGCCTCGGCTCCGAGGAGAGCAAGGATGTCACCGCCATCGGCGACGTGGTGAACGTGGCGGCGCGGCTCGAGGCCAAAACCAATCCGGGCGAAGTTCTGATCAGCCATGACGTGTATGAAAAAGTGGCGGCCGACTTCCCCGGCGTCGCGGAAGAGCGGCTCGCGCTCAAGGGATTCCGCGATCCGGTGGGCGCGCATCGCCTGCAGGAGAGAACGGACTTGCCGCGCCCCGCCGAGGCGGCGGAGAGCGAACCCAAGCGCGGCGTGAGTTGGGGCGCCGTCGTCTTCGGCATCCTGGGCGCGCCGTGCGCCGTGACGACGCTGATCGGTCCGCTGGCTGTCGTCCTCGGCGTCGGAACGCTCTTCGGTCTCTCCGGAATTCTAACCTATCTCGATCAAAGCCCGTTGCGCATCCCCGTGCTCATCGTGGCGACGCTCGGAGCGCTCGCCAATCTCTACACACTGCGGCGCGCTCGGCAAATCCGCGCTGCGGCCGCGGACCGGGCGATCGGCATGACGCGCCTGGAAAAACGGCGCGCCGCCGTCGTATTGGGAACCGCCGTTTTGACTCTGTTTATGGTTGTGTTCGAGATTATCGCCCATATTGTCTTACACGCCGCTTGACAGCGAATTTTCTCTGCCATAGTAGTAGCCGCAGACTAAAGCCGCTCGTTCCCAGAGGAGGACGCCATGAAAGTTCGCCGCATCGCCAAATACCTTGCGTTTCTGTTGTTCGCCACGGCCGCCGGCATTTTAACCTCCGGCCAAGCCGACGCCCAGAAGATCAAGCTGGGCTCGTCTTTGAGCCCGCCGTCGCTCGATTCGATCTCGCCTTACGTCGCGATCGAAAAAGGCTTCTTCAAGAAGTACGGGCTTGACGTCGAGGTCGTGGAGTTCCGGGGCGACGCCGTGCACGTGAAGGCGCTGCTCTCCGGCGACATCGACCTCTCGATCAACATGGGCGCGACCGAAGGGATCGTGAGCGCTTCGAAAAAGGCGCCGATCAAACTCTGGGTGGTCGCCAACCCAATCACGCCGTATCATTTCATCGCGCGCAAGGAAGCCGGCACGACGCTCCAAGCCTTGGTGGGGAAAAACATCGCGGTCTCAGGCATCGGCGCGATCTCGTACCACATCCCGCGCATCGTACTAGAGCGAAGCGGCATCGATCCGGAGAAAATGAAATACGTCGCCGTCGGCTCTCCGGCCGACCGCTTCAAGGCCCTGATAGCCGGCAAAGTCGACGCGACCATCGTGTCCAACACGGAGGCAGCCAAGCTCGGTAGCTATCCAGAGATTATCGCTCTGGTGAACGTTGCCAAGGTCGTCCCGGAGATTCCTTACGAGTTCGGCATGGCGAAAGAAGAATACCTGCGGAAGAATACCGACACGGTCCAGAAACTGACCAAGGCCATCATCGAGGCCAACCGATGGATCGCCGCCAATAAGGCCGGGACGGTCGAGGTCGCCAGGAAAATCCTGCCGGAAGAACCGGCCGAGGTGCTGAGCAAGGCCTACGATATGGCCGACCCCCGTCTGTGGGGCGTCAACGGAGATCTCACCGAAGCATCGTATAACTTCACCGTAGAATTTTTGAAGAAGGTCGGCTACCTCGAAACGCCGGTGCCATACAAGCAGTTCTTCGATCGCCGGTTCGTCGATCAGGCGTTGAAGGATTTGGGCAAGAAGTGAATTCGTTACTGGTTACTAGTGTAGTGCCTCTTAAATTAAGGCACTTATCCTTCAAGCTTTCTCTATTCAC
>CAYOJC010000099.1:0-17887 GCA_964404195.1 uncultured Syntrophobacteraceae bacterium | reverse complement strand
CGGGAATACATTCTCAACAACCCGGCGCAGTGGGCCTTTGACCCCGAGAACCCAGCCGCAACCGCTGCCGAACCTCCGACCTATGGCGATTACAGGCACGGCGTGAAGGAAAGGGCGACCGGCCGGTCGCCCCTACGAAGGATGTAAGAAATACCTGACTAAGGAGTTTGTTTTGGAATCGACCCAAACCGTTTGGACCGAGGGCGAAGAAGAAGGGATGAGGCGAGAGGCTTGAGGCAACAGTAAGAAACTCCGACTACGGAAAAAGCATATGAACAAAACGTCGCTGAATCGATTTTTGGTTTCTCTCTCCAACAATCCAAAATCTAAAATCCAAAATCGAAAATGGCTGGGGCTTTCGGTAATCGCTTTCGTGCTGGGGGTGACCGGGGCTGTGGCCGAGGCGCAGCAGCAGGCAAAGGTACCTAAGATTGGGTGGCTCGGAGTCCGTCCTGCCGCGTCAGACACCGGGCGCGAGGGATTGCGTCGAGAGCTCCGTGCACTCGGCTACGTTGAAGACAAGAACATAGTGTTCGAGTCTCGATCCGCTGATGATAAGCTCGACCGGCTCCCTGCCCTCGCTGACGAGCTGGTTCGTCTTAAAGTCGACGTACTCATCGCGCTCACGACGCCTGCTGCTGTAGCCGCGAAGAACGCTACAAGAACGATCCCCATCGTTTTTTTAGGCGGGTTTGATCCGGTTGTGCTTGGGCTGGTTGACAGCCTGGCGCGGCCTGGAGGGAACATCACAGGGTTCACCAGCATTGCGTCGGTGTTGGCGGGCAAACGACTGGAGTTACTCAAGGAAATCATTCCCAAGCTCTCCCATGTCGCGGTGCTGTGGGATCCGCAGAATCCAGGCTCTGCGCAACAATGGAAAGAAAGCCAATTGCCGGCACGAGAAATGGGTCTGCAACTTCATTCTATAGAGGTAAGCAGCGCCGACAAATTCGAGGGCGCCTTCAAAGAGGCCATTAAGGCGCGTAGCGCCGCTCTCGCGCTGTTGGGGGAGCCCGTTTTTCTATTCTAATCAAAAACAGTTCGCGGACCTCGCGACAAAGAATCGCCTGCCGGCGATCTACCCTCGGGGAAATTTTGTCACTAGCGGCGGCTTGATGTCCTACGGAGCCGACGAGGTCGAACCCTTCAGGCGCGCAGCGTCGATGGTGGATAAGATTCTAAAAGGGACCAAGCCAGCCGAAATACCAGTCGAGCAGCCGACGAAGTTTGAGCTGATGATCAACCTTAAAGCGGCCAAGCAGATCGGCCTGACGATTCCGCCGAACGTGCTGGCGCGGGCGGATAAAGTGATCAAAGGAAAACAACAGGCAACAGGCCCTTCGACGGGGCTCAGGACAGGCAGTAGGCAGTAGGCAATAGTAAGAGGAAAAACATGAGTAACAAAACAAGAGGTTTCAATTAAGCGTCGACGACCACGACCGAATGCGCGATCAAGCGCCGCCGGGCGGGGGCGGTTTTCGCGGCACACGATCCATACGATCGACATTCATGCGCACTTTGTGCCCGAGGAATATCTCACACTCATCGAGGCGGAAGGAAAGCCGTACGGGCTCGGCCTCGGCCGCGGACCGAACGGACCGAGCATTCTCATCGGCGACATCCCGATCGGCCCGATCACGGCGCATTACTATGATTTGAATCTTCGCCTGCGAACGATGGACGCGGCAGGCGTAGCCGTTCATGCTCTCTCGTTGATGCCGCCGATGGTCTACTGGGCGGACGGCGCTCTTGGACTCCGCTTGGCGCGGCTCGTCAATGACGCGATGGCCGAAGCCGCCCGCCGCCATCCCGACCGCTTCGTCGTCCTGGCAACCCTTCCACTGCAAAATCCCGAAGCCGCGCTCGTCGAGCTGGAGCGCGCCGTCGCAGAGCTTGGCTGCCGCGGCATCTACCTGGGCACAAACGTCCGGGGAAAAGAGCTGACGGACGTTTCATTCCTGCCGGTCTTCGAGCGCATTCACGCCCTGGACGTTCCGATCTTTCTCCATCCGCTCAATGTCATTGGGGCGCAGCGGCTCGCGAACTACCACCTGCACAACCTTCTGGGAAATCCGTTCGACACTGCGGTCGCCGCCGCCAACTTGATCTTCAGCGGACACCTCGACCGGTTTCCCAAACTCAATATCTGCCTGCCGCATGCCGGAGGGGCCCTTCCTTATCTCATCGGCCGTCTGAACCACGGTTGGAAAGTGCGAGAGGAGTGCCGTGCGCTGAAGAAACCGCCGTCGAGCTATCTCAGGCGCTTCACCTACGACACCATCAGCCACGCGCCGGAGTCGCTTAACTATCTCATCGAACTCGTCGGCGCCGAGCGCGTGATACTCGGCAGCGACTACTGCTTTGACATGGGCTACGAGCGGCCGGTGGAAGTGGTCACACGCCTTCGGGGGTTGACGCAGGCCGATCGCGCGAAGATTCTCGGCGGCAACGCCGCGCGCCTGCTTCGGCTGGGGTAGAAGTTCTCAGCCGTTGGGGTCAGACTTCTATATCTCAACAATCTTGGCCAAACGCTCAGCTTCGTGTAAAAGCCGTTCGTCGGACTGCATCTTTTTAGACAGGCGCGCCAGCAACGTCCCCACCGTCGCTGTGTCCCGGCGCAAGTAACCGGCCACCTCTCCCAGCCCATAGCTCAGTCGCCTTGTTAACACGTACGCTATCATCGTACGCGTCTTCGATTGAGCCCAACCACGATCGGAACTCCTGAGCATGTCAACCTCGATCCGTAACTCTTCGGCCAGCTCTTTGACAACAGCACCCAGTGATCGCCTCTTGCTCGGCTTTGGCTCTTTGCCCAGTTTCTCTTGAATCTTCTCTCCAAAACCCTCAGCTCCCAAGAACCTCTGATCCTCAGCCTCGTAATACTCCTCCCTATGCCCTCCACCCAGACCATCCAGGATAAAGCTCCGGTAGCCTCTTCTACTTCCGAAAACCTTAAGCATCTTTGTCGGATCGAGCACCTCGCTCGGCTTGCCTCTCAAATACACTCCATGCCCACTGTAGCGGTACTGCTCGGGCCTCTTTACTATTCCCGCTCTGACAGGATTAAGATGGATGTAACGGATCAGTTCCAGTAAGTACTCATCCCGATCACAGATGATGGCCTTGTATCGGCCTTGAAAGACGTGTCCGACCTTACGGTGGCAGAGGTTAAAATACTGGCTGTAGGATTGCTGGACCCCTTGCATGAATTTGGCCAAAGGCTGATCGGAACTCTCCAGCAACAGATGCACATGGTTGGGCATCAAGCAGTAAGCGTAAAGGGTGGTGTCGTATTTCCTGCGGTAGCGTGCCAGGCGTTCCAAGTAGGTTTCGTAGTCCTGAGGGCGCAGGAAGGTTTTCCGTCTTTGGTTGCCTCGGACGATGACGTGGTAGAGCAGGCCGGGGGCGAACACTCGTGGACGACGGGCCATAGGCAGGACTTCTAACAGGGAAGGAGAAGATAGTCAAGATATAGAAGTCTGACCCCAATTCCCAATTCCCTTCTCTATCCGACCTGTCCTGTGCTAGCATCGTCGAAGTCCGACGATGGCCGCAAAAATCTTTGTCACGCAGCCGATTCCGGAGAAAGCGCTGGCTCGCCTTCAAGAGCTGGGAAGCGTGGAGCACAATCCCGATTCCACGCACCTCGTCACCAAGCCTGAACTGATCGCGGCGCTCAGGCGCAACGACTATCTCTTCTGCCTGCTCCACGACACCGTGGATGCGGAGGTGATCGACGCGAGTGCGAATCTCAAACTCATCGCCTCGATGGCGATCATCCCGGCCGGCATCGACGTCGCCGCCGCGACCGCGCGGCGCATTCCCGTGACCACGCTCCCTCCCATCGTCACAGAGGCGACCGCGGATCTTCACTGGGCGCTTCTCCTGGCCGTGGCTCGGAGAGTCGTGGAAGGCGACCGCGCGCTCCGCTCCGGCGTGTTTCCCGGCGGCCAGTCGATGCGCTTCGTGGGCAGCGAAGTCAACGGCAAGATACTGGGGATCGTCGGTCTCGGTGCCATCGGCGAGGCCGTCGCGCGGCGCGCGCGCGGATTTAGCATGCGGCTCCTCTACACCAAACGCCACAGGCTGGACAAAGCGCGAGAAGCCGCGCTCGGCGTTGAATACCGGAGCCTGGACGATCTCCTGCGCGAATCGGATTTCGTCTCGATCAATGCCGCGCTCAGTCCTGAGACCGTCCATCTGATCGGCGAGCGGGAATTTCACCTCATGCGAACGTCCGCCTATCTTGTGAACACGGCGCGCGGTCCGATAGTGGATGAAAAGGCCCTGGTGCGAGCGCTTGAAGAAAAACGCATCGCGGGCGCGGCGCTCGACGTCTATGAGTACGAGCCGGCGGTCGAACCGGGGCTCATCCACTTACCGAACGTCGTGTTGACTCCGCATCTCGGGAGCGCCGCGCTCGAGACGCGCGAGCGAATGACGGCGCTGGTGGTTGAGAATATCGCCGCGGTCATCGAGGGCCGCCGGCCGCCGAACATTTATAACCCGGAGATCTACGGATAAATGGGGAATTGGAGTAATGGAGTGATGGAGTACTGGAGCACTGATAGATCGACCATCAACACTCCACCACTCCAATACTCCACTACTCCAGATGGCTTTTAGGAAGGACTCTCAGATGAATCGCATCGGCATTGTCGGGGTGGGGCTGCTAGGCAGCGCGGTCGCCGCGCGGCTGCTCAGGGGTGGATTCAAAGTCACGGGTTATGACACGCGCCCGGAGCAGGTGAAAGCGCTCCAACCGCAAGGACTTCAAGCCGCGAACAGTCTTACAGAGGCGGCGGCACAAGCCGACGCCGTCTTCACGATTCTTCCTTCGCTTGAGAGCGTCGAAAAAATAATCGTCGGCCCGGGCGGCCTCATTGAGTCTGCGCCGCGTAGCGCCACGCTCATTCAGATGAGCACAGTCTCGCCAGAGCTGGCGCGCCGTCTGGGCGAGGCTGCGTCCGCCAAAGGGCTTGGCTTTCTCGACGCGCCTATGAGCGGCACGAGCGCCATGGTCGAGCGCGGCGACTGCGCGATTTTCGTCGGCGGCGACCGGGCGTGCGCCGCCGCCTGTCAACCTATCTTCGACGCGATCGCGAAGAAGACATGCTACGTCGGCGATGTCGGCATGGCCTCGCTCGCGAAACTGGCCGCAAACCTGCTGGTTGCAGTCAACACCGCGGCGCTGGCGGAGGCGCTCGTGCTGGGAGCGAAAGGCGGTTTGGCGCCGGCCGTGCTGCTCGATGCTCTGAAGGACAGCGCGGGCGCTTCAAAGATGGTCGAGGTGCGCGGCCCGCTCATGGCGAGCCATCGCTTCGACGCGCAGATGAAGGTCGATCTATTCTTGAAGGATTTTCAGCTCATGATCGATGAAGGGCGGCGTCTCGGAGTCCCGCTGCCGCTCACAACCATCACACAGCAATTGGCGACGGCCACCGCCGCGGCCGGACGAGGCGAGGAAGATCTCGCTGCGATCATAACGACGCTGGAACAGCTTGCCGGACTCTCCGACGATCCCGCCTCGAACAAAAGGTAATTAGGTAGGGGCGACCGGCCGGTCGCCCCTAAAGTCTCTCATCCCTGTCAACCGTCCCGCCCCGGAGCCATGCGTTCTCCATTTCGGGTTGCGTAGCCGCCGGATTTTCTCGGTCGTATCCCCAGCGCGCGGGATTGTCGAGAATATATTGCCGAATCCGATTTAGAGATTCATCCTCGCGGATGACGTGTTCGTAGTAATTGCGCTGCCACGCGAAGTCTGGGTTCACCGTTCGCCGAATCGCTCGCGTCGATACGGCCTTAAATGTACGCACGATTTCTCCCAACGCAGGGCGCGATTCATCGCGCCCTGCTGCGTACCGTAAGAATTTTGCGGCATATAATCGGGCGCAATTAATTGCGCCCCTACAATTAGGCGGCATACAAAGGCAAATTTTTGGCAAAACCCTTCACAGCCCGAGCCAGGTCTGCAGCAATCCGTCTTCGAACCGCAGGTGAATAAGCCGCTCGAAAATCCCGTAGAAGAATCCCCAGGCGAAAGCCGTCAGGCTAAGTGACAGCCACCAGCTTTCGTGGCTTTGCAGCCTGAGGTAGCAAAAGATGAAAAGCGGGACGGCGATAGGGAAGCCCAAGAGAAAAACGAGCAGGATAAAACCGGCAACCCAGAAAAACATACCGATGACGCGGCGCCGCGCCACGTCGGGCGGCACGTCGGCTGCTAACTCCAGGTCTATGGCAGGGCCGCCGGCGGTCTCTGCTTTGCCGAACAGGTCCAAGAGAAGTTGAGCCGCTGTGAGGATGATGAGAGGAATACTCACCGAGAGAGGAAAGAGAGCGGTCTTAAACGACCAGCCGAGCGCCGAGTGTACGGCATAGGCGCCGACAACGATGAGAAAAAGACCAAAGAGAATCCGGCCCTTACGCATTAGCCGGGCTCCGAGAGCGTTGGCGCCGCTCTTGAATGAACGGATAGGCGATAACAAGAGCGGTGAGCAAGATTAAGAAGACGACGATAGGATGCGTCAGCCAGGAAAACCCATAGCGGGAAACGGAAATGAAGAGATAGGTCTCGATAAGTTTTCCTAATACAAAGCCCAGAACCAGAGGGGG
Source organism: uncultured Syntrophobacteraceae bacterium (assembly GCA_964404195.1). Taxonomy (GTDB): domain Bacteria; phylum Desulfobacterota; class Binatia; order UBA9968; family UBA9968; genus JAJPJQ01. Next base: position 11,275 of record CAYOJC010000099.1, on the reverse strand, counting down.
GCGCGGCCAGCCCAAGAGCACCATTAAGTAGCCGAGAAAACCGAAGAGGAAGGTTACGATCAAGTCGGCGATTTGGCCGTTCGCAGTGTAACTTCCCACGAAGACCAAGAAAAGAACAAAGGGGATGATGAGCCCGCCCCGGACGTAGGTTATCTTCGCCAGATGGTTCAGTATCCCAAGGCACAAAATCACGCAGATGATATTGGCGATCACCAGAGTCCAGACCATCGAATAGGTGATAGCGAGGTGTTTGGTCAACATATCGGGGCCGGGGACGATGCCCATGATCAAAAAGCCGCCGAGGAGGATCGCCATCGCCCCGCTCCCCGGCACTCCGAAGGCGATAGTAGGGATGAGCTCCCCCCCTTCTTTCGAATTGTTCGCTGCTCCCGGACCCAACACCCCCCGGACATCCCCTTTGCCGAAGCCCTCCCGTTCCTTCGCGTCTTTGGCGCTCTGCACCGCGTGAGCGTAGGCCACCCATTGCGCTACGCCGCCGCCCGCCCCCGGCATGATACCGACAAAAACGCCTATAGCCGAGCAGCGAAAAACCAGCCAAAAGTGGCGAAAGGTGTCCTTGATTCCCTCGAGTACCCCTCGTTGAAGATCCTCTGCCGGTCTCTCCCCCGCGATGGCCGTTCCACGGACCGCCAAATCCACGATCTCCGGGATCGCGAAGATTCCTACTAGGACGGGTATTAGATCGAGGCCGTCCCAAAGATACATCATGCCCATATCGAAGCGCAGCGAGCCGGACTGGCGCTCTTGACCTATCGTGGACAACAGCAGACCGAACAGACCCATGGCAAATCCTCTGATCAGCCCGCGCGCCCCCAGACCGCTCAGAGAGGTGATGCAGGAGATGCCTACCACAGAGAGCATGAACAGCTCTGGAGAGCCGAAGGAGAGAACCAGCGGACGGACAATAGGGATCGCAAGAGCTAGAAACACGGCCCCTATCAAGGCGCCTACCAGAGAACTCATCAGCGCCGCGCCAAGAGCGCGGCCGGCTTCTCCCCGTTTGGCCATCGGGTGCCCGTCGACAACCGTCGCCGCTGACAATCCCTCGCCCGGAACGCCGAAGAGAACGGAGGTGATGTCTCCGGTTGTGGCCGCAACGGAGTGCATCCCGAGCAGGAAGGCGAAGGCCTCAGCCGGGGACATCTTGAAGATGAACGGGAGCATCAGGGCTAGCGTGGCTGGGCCTCCGATTCCGGGGAGTAGACCCACGACGAAGCCTACACCCATCCCGACCATCATCAGGCTGAAGGCCTTCCATTGTAAAACCAGGAAAAGGCCCTCGATCAGCGCATCGAACATTTTTCTTGCCGCTCCTATCAGTTGCGATGGGAGATCATACGAATTAAGTGAATGCCTGCCGGCCCCTCGACGCGGCCCACGGCCTCTGGCCGTGGGCCTGGCTCAGGGGTCGTCCCGAGCGAGGCGAAGCGAGTCGAGGGACGACGTTCGGGCGCGAATATATGGGATTATAATTCGCGCTGTCAAGCGCCGATATTGACGGCGGTATTGAGCAATGTTAAGAGGGTCGGCGAAAGTTCTACCGAGCCATCAACAGAGAGGAGCGCAATATGGCGAAGTTGGTTTTAGCCGCCGGGGTTCCCCACCCGCCCCGGCTTGTCCGAGACATCGCCGAATCTCCCGGGAAGACAAAGGGAGAAGCGATGATGAAGCAGGTGCGCCAATACGTGGAAAAGGCCGCGCCGGACGTGATCATCGAGGTGGATAGCGACCACTTCGTGAATTTTTTCTACAATAACCTGCCCTCTTTTTGTATCGGCATGGCGGAGGAGGCCGAAGGACCTCAAGAGACCTGGTGCCCTATGCCCCGATACGTCGTTCGGGGACATGTCCCGTTGGCGAAAGCTCTCTTCAAATATGGAGTGCATGACAAATTCGACCTGGCCGCCGCGCATGAGTTGCGTCTCGATCATTCTCTGGTGGTTCCGTTGCACTTTCTCAATCCCTCGATGGAGCTGCCGGTGATTCCCATTTATACCAACGGCTTTGTTTCACCCCTACCGCAGGCGACCCGGTGCTTTTCCCTGGGCCGCATGCTCAGGCGCTTCATCGAAGCGTGGGACGGCAAGGAGCGGATTGCCCTCATAGCCAGCGGCAGTTTCGCCATGGACGTCGGCGGGCCGCTGCGGGGCTGGACCGACACGGAGTGGGTCGAGACGATTTCCGGCCTGCTGGTTCGCGGGCAATACCAGGCTCTCGCCCGCCGCGCTACCGAGGAGCGCATTGCCGTGGCGGGAAACAACAGCGGCGAGCTTCTGAACTGGGTCACCGTTACCGGAGCGGTGGGCGATGCCAAGCCACTGTTCGTGGAAGTTGACGATGGCTACGGCTACGCGGTGTGGAACTTCGATTAGAGGAGAAGCGAGATGAGCATATACCAAATAAACAAGATTCTTTATTTAACGGACAACGACGCCGACTTCCGCAAGCGAATCAAAGAAAATCCGGATGAGGTGTTAAAAGCCTTCCGCCTCAGCGAGGAAGAGCGCGATGCCTTGACCTCCGGCGCCGTAGGAAAACTCTATCAAATGGGAGTGCACACGTTTTTACTCAATCACCTCTCCCGATACGAACTTTTCGGGGTGAACCGGGACAATTATCTGTCACGGATACGCGAGGGAATGGAGTATGATGAACGATTCGAGGAGGGCCGGATGCCGGTCCAATATTTCGTCAAGGAAAAATGACACGTCCGGCGGCCGCACGCAGAAACGCATCGGCCCCCGGACGCGCGCTGTAGTCGAAGTTTAACTTTCCGCCTTGATGTACTTTCCCATCTCTTTCAAGGTCTCGGGCGTCTGATTGAGAAGCACGTTAAAATCCTTCAGGACCTGCTCGTGTGAGATGAAGGAAAAATCGATTTTTGCTTTCTTCCCCTCGGCCAGGAACTCCGGATCTTTCACCACCTTGGCAAAAGCCTCCCGTAACATGGCAAGGCGATCCGCCGGCGTTCCGGGAGCGGCGGCAAAAGCCCTGCCTATGGCCTGGGGGATGGATTTAATTCCCATGAGCGATTTTCCCAGTGGGCTCGTTGCTAGATCTTCGTCGACCGGTAGATTCTCGAAGCCCGGCGTCGCCACCCGACCGCGCACGAGCGGCCGCACCACCCCTCGGTCCGCGGCGAGTTTAATCGTCGTCGCAAGCGCGGACCACGAGTCCACTTCCTTACGCTCGACAGCCAGGAGAACATCACTGTTCGCTGGATAACCGGAGACGAGTTTCAACTTGAGGCCCGTGAACTCTTTTAAGAGGAGCGGAAAATCGTGAGCATTCGATCCGGGACCGGTCGTTCCTGCCACCAACTCGCGGTCGGCTTTCCGAAGCTCATCGAAAGTCTTGTAGGGTAAATCCGCTCTGATCGAGAGCGCCACGCCATCGGCGCCCGAGGAGCCTACCCATTGAAACTTACGGACGTCGAAGCGGACCTGCTCGACCTGTGAAAGCTGCGCGATCGCGACATTAGGGTTAGAGGCCAATAGAGTCAGACCGTCAGGCTTCGCGACATTGAAGACATGGTTTGTCGCTAAGAGATGGGCGGCTCCGGGCATATGCTGAAGAATCACGGTAGGCTTGCCGGGGATATATTTCCCCAGGTGGTGTGTGACGATTTGCGCAGCGATAGCCAGGCTTCCGCTCTTCGCCCCGAGATATACGGTAATCGTCTTTCCCTCATAGAAGTTCGCTTGCGCGCCCGCAGATGAGGTCATGAACGGTGTCAGCGCGAGGCTGACCAGGATACTCACAATCCAGAGGCGTCTCATAACTATTCCTCCTAATTATAAATCTGTAATTTCTTTGAACAACGGAGCCGCCTTAAAAACTACTCCCATCGTTCGGCAGTAAACTTTCGCGGCTTCGACCTAGCGGAGCCTATCCAATAAGCAAGAGCTGTGTCAAGAGGCCATGAGCGCGCGCGGCTGAGAGACGAAACTGGACATTTCGTTCGCCTTGGAGTAATTGGATTTTATTCCGAGCAGGAGGGAGAAAAAATGCCATTTTACAAAATCGCCGAAATGCAGCAGGTCCCAGCCACGGCCAACCCACAGCAGTTCGTCCAGACCGCGGTCGGCGAATTCATGAAGGCGGGAATCGTGACCAAGCCGGACGAGGAAGGCCCGCCGCTCCACATGCATCCCAACGAGGAACAGTTCACTCTTGTACTGGAGGGCAAGCTCCACTTCGTCCTCGGCGACGAAGAGCGTATCTGCGAACGAGGAGACTTGATACACATTCCCCGCTTTACCAACCATCGAAGCCGCGCCATCGGCGGCACCGCGGTTTTCTTCACGGTGAAGAGCCCCGCCGGAGACGGCGACTTGGACCAGGATTACAACCGGGCTCAAGGCGCTGAGGAAGCCGAGAAACGGTTCGAGGCAGCCAAGAAAAAATCCATGTGAGCCGGTCTCAGCGGCGAGAATATTCCTAGCCCGGATAATTCACCGCTAAACATCCTCTCCGTAGGGTACGCCTTCTTCCCTTGCGCCTCTTCCTTCGTGTGCTTCGTGTCCTTCGTGGTTAAAAAGTTTATCACCACGAAGAGCACGAAGGTCACGAAGTTTTTAAGCCCTCGCGCCAAAACGCAAAGAACGCATCTACAGTCTGTCACGATCTTTCCTCGGTCGATGAATAATCCAGGCTAGGGGATCATCCGCCGAACTTGATGTACTTGACCATCTCCTGCTGCACGTCGGGGGGCTGGTGGAGGATAGCACTGATCCCTTTCAGGACCTCATCCCCTGAGATATGACTGAAATCGATTTGAGCCTTTCGGCCGTCAGCCTCCAGCGCGGGATCCTTGAGCACTTTCGCCAACGCTTCTCTTAAGATGGCGACGCGATCCGCTGGGGTTCCCGGGGGGGCGGCAAGCGCCCTGCCGATGGCAAGAGGAGCTGTCTTGATCGCCATCAGTGCCTTCCCGACGGGATTTGTGGTGAAAGTGTCGTCCACCGGAAGTTGCTCGAATCCCGGCGACGGCACCCGAGCCCGCACGAGAGGACGCACGGCTCCGCGCTGAACCACAGGGCGCACCGTGGCGGCGAACGCGGCCCAGACATCGACCTCCTTGCGCTCGATGGCCAAGAGAATGTCGGAGTTGGCCGGGTAGCCGGAAACAAATTTGAACTTCGCGCCCGCGAACTCTTTGAGCATCAGTGGAAAGTCGTGGGCGTTCGACCCCGGCCCGGTGGATCCCACCACCAGCTCACGGTCGCTCTTGCGCAATTCCTCGAAGCTCTTGTAAGGCAGATCCGCGCGGATCGTGAGAACGACCCCGTCGGAGCCTGACGAGCCGAGCCATTCGAACTTCCTCACGTCGAAGCGGACCCCGTCCACCTTGATCAGTTGAGCGATTGCAATGTTGGGGTTAGCGGCGAGGAGCGTCAGGCCATCCGGCTTGGCCGTATTGAAAACGTTGTTCGTTGCGACTATGTGCGCGCCGCCGAGCATGGGTTGAACAAGCACTGCCGGGTTTCCGGGGATGTACTTTCCGATGTACTGGGCGATGATCCTCGCGGCGACAATGCTGCCGCCGGCCGAGGTCCCGATCAGGATCGTGATCGCCTTTCCATCATAGAAGGGCGCTTGAGACCGCGCGGACGAAACCATGAAGGGTATCATGGAGAGGCTGATCAGGATACTCGGCATCCACGTGCGTCTCATAACTCCCTCCTGTCCAGTGTTAGCCCGACTTTCTCAACCCGATCACGGATAGTGATTTTTTGGAGGTGTGAGAGCAGGCAAGGGTGCGTAAAGGCAAGGAGTACAAGTTTCAAAGTGGCTGTAGTGTAGACCAAGTATCTTTTCAACTGCCGGGTTTTGTGTAAAATGCATAGCCATCATGTATCTCAGATGCAACCGGCGGATCAAAGACGGCAAGGAGCATTATTACTGGAACATCGTGGAGAGCAAGCGCTGCGCTGGTGGGAAGGTGGTGCAGCGCCAGGTGTTGTATCTGGGCGAGATCAACGACGGCCAGCGCGAGTCGTGGTGCCGGGTGATCGAGGCCTTCGATGAACAGACGCAGCAACGCACGCAGTTGGCGTTATTTCCCGCCGAAACAACGGTGCCCGAATACGCCAGCGGTTATGGAGTCCAGGTGCGGTTGGAGGCGATGGAGTTGCACCGGCCGCGGCAATGGGGTGCCTGTTGGCTGGCCTGCCATCTGTATGAGGAACTTGAACTCGATCAATTCTGGAAAGCCCGCCTGACCGATTCTCGTGAGGGCACCTGTTGGAAGCATATTTTGCAAACGCTTGTCTGCTACCGGCTGATCGATCCTGGGAGCGAGTGGCGACTGCACCGGCTGTGGTTCGAGCAAAGCGCGATGGGGGATCTGCTCGGCCAAGACTATGCGCTGGTGGAGAAAAATGCTTTGTATCGCTGCCTGGACAAGGTGGTGGAGCACAAAAGAGCGCTGTTCGATCATCTCACAGAGCGGTGGCAGGATCTGTTTAAAGCCAAGTTTGACGTGCTGCTCTACGATTTGACCAGCACCTACTTTGAGTCCGCTCCGCCAAGCGATGAGAAAGATAAGCGGCGCTACGGCTATAGCCGCGACAAGCGATCGGACTGCGTGCAGGTAGTCATCGCGCTGATCGTTACCCCTGAGGGCTTTCCGCTCGCCTACGAAGTGCTGGCGGGCAACACGGCCGACAAGACCACGCTTAAGGAGTTTCTGAAAAAGATTGAAAACCAGTACGGCAAAGCAGAGCGCATCTGGGTGATGGACCGGGGCATTCCCACCGAGGAGGTCCTAAGCGAGATGCGCCAGAGTACCCCGCCCGTCTACTACTTGGTGGGCACGCCCAAAGGAAGGCTCAGCCTACTGGAGCAGAAACTTGTGAACCTGCCCTGGCAGGCGGTGCGCCCGGGCGTCGAAGTGAAACTGTTATCCCAGAAGCAAGAACTCTACGTGCTGGCCCAGAGCCACGATCGGATCAACAAAGAGCGCGCCATGCGCCGTCGCCAACTGAGCGCGCTGGGCAAACGCCTAAAACAACTTACGCAGATGAAATTGAGCAGCACGCAACAATTGCTGCTCAAACTGGGCCAAGCCAAAGGACAGTATCCGGCCGCCTGGCGGCTCATCGATATCGCCATCCCCGAGCCGCCGTACACCCGCTTTACCTTTCGGCTCAATCGGGAGAAACTTAGAACAGTGCGGCAGCGCGAGGGCCGCTATTTACTGCGCACCAACCTCTGCGGCAGAGAGCCGGGCGAGCTCTGGCAGTTCTACATCCAGCTGGTCGAGATCGAGGCGGCATTCAAAAACCTCAAAGACGATCTCAAACTGCGCCCCATTTACCATCAGCTCGAAAATCGTATCGAGGCGCATATCTTTGTTGCCTTCATAGCCTATTGCCTGCACGTCACCCTGCGGGCGCGGCTCAAGCCGTTGGCGGGCGGGCTGACTCCTCGCGCCGTGCTGGACAAGTTTGCCGCGATCCAGATGCTCGATGTTCAGTTTCCTACTACCGATGGCCGGACCTTGATCCTGAGCCGTCACACCGAGCCCAACACCGACCAGAAGATCCTGTTGGAACAACTCCATCTCACCCTGCCGCCCCAACCCCCACCGCGAATCACCGAGGCCGGAAAACTGATGCATTAGCGTAGCCGATGTAGTGGAGACTTTTTGACTACGATGCCTGTTTTTGCTCGCTTTTCACCCTCGTTTACCCTCCGGTTGAGAAAGTCGGGCTAGAAAACAATGAGTAAAAAAATCGTTCTCTTCGTACTGGCTAGTTTAATTCTGCTTTCTCTCCATCTCGCTGACGCGCAGCAGCCAGCGAAAGTCCCTCGGATAGGATTCCTAGGTGGTTCCCTTTCCGTTAACGCGGCCCGCATCGAGGCATTCCGGCAGGGACTGCGCGAGCTTGGATACGTGGAGGGGAGAAACATTGTCATTGAGTGGCGACATCATGAGGGAAATCTCGATCGCCTCCCCGCGCTCGCGGCCGAGCTAGTGCGTCTCAAGGTAGACATCATTATCACATCTGGTCCGCCAGCAGCCCGTGCCGCCAAGGAAGCAACTGTCACGATTCCCATTGTGATGACGCAGGTTGGCGATCCTGTTGGGAGCGGGTTCGTCGCCAGCCTGGCGCGGCCTGGTGGAAACATCACTGGATTGTCAACCCTTGCCCCGGAATTAAGGGGAAAACGACTGGAGATTCTGAAGGAAACTATTCCTAAACTCTCCCGCGTGGCCGTCTTCGGGACTTCGACCTTCCCGGGCAACGCACAATCGTTAAAAGAGGTGGAGCTCGCCGCAGGGGCGTTCGGAGTGAAGCTTCAATACCTAGACGTGCTAAGTTCCAAGGATATCGAGACTGCATTCCGAGCCGCAAGCAAGGGGCGTGCTGACGCAGTCCTCGTGCTGGCGAGCCCCGTCTTCAGCGTTCAGCGGAAACAGATTGTAGAACTCGCAGTAAAGAACCGGCTCCCGGCGATATATTACACGGCAGAGTGGGTGGAAGACGGAGGGCTTATGACCTACGGCGTGAGCTTCAACGACCTCTACCGACGCGCGGCAACGTATGTGGACAAGATATTGAAAGGCGCCAAGCCAGCTGACATACCCGTCGAGCAGCCGACAAAGTTCGAGTTCATCATCAACCTGAAAACCGCGAAGCAGATCGGCCTCACGATTCCGCCCAACGTGCTGGCGCGGGCGGACAAAGTCATTAAATGATTTTCGACCTGTCGTGAGCTTAGTCGAACGATTGCCGATTTTAGATTTTAGATTAGGAAGACAGAAACATGAACAAGACACTGATCCCGCTCCCCAACAATCGAAAATCTAAAACCTGTACTGAGCTAAGTCGAAGTATCCACAATCTAAAATCGTCAGATGCTAGGGGAGTCATGATTCGAACAAAAGCGCTTTTTCTATCTTTCTTTCTCATCCTTCCAACTATCGGGTGGAGCCAGACGAGGAAAAAAATTCGCGTCGCTCTCGGTTCCATCTCCGTCAATTCCAGCGTCATTCCCATCGGCAAAGAGGCTGGGCTGTTCGCCAAGCATGGGATCGATCTGGAGCCGATTTACATGGGCGGCGGCATCAACTCGCTTGCCGCAGTAACTTCAGGCGCGGTGCAATTTCTCTCGGCCGGCTCGACCGCGACGATCAGCGCCCGGCTAGGGGGAGCGGACATCACGATCGTGGCGGTCCAGTCGGACCGGATCGACTACACGGTTTTTTCGACTCAAGAGATCAAGGGCCCGCAGGATCTTCGCGGCAAGGTCGTTACCGGCACGCGGCCGGGCGCGTCGGCGGACAGCGCGCTGCGTCTTTACTTGCGCAGGTCGGGGTTGGAGCCGGACAAAGATGTGATTTTTATTTCCGTGGCCGAGAGCCAGCAAGGGCGCTTGAACGCGCTGACGCGCGGTGCCGTCGCCGCGACCGTGTTGGCTCCTCCCTTTAGCGGCATCGCCAAACAGATGGGCATGCGCGAGCTGGCGGATTTGCGCAAGCTTGACGTCCAGTACGCCGGCAACTCGGTCGCGGCGACGGGGTCGTATATCAAGAGCCACCCGGCGGCGGTCGAGAATTTTCTTAAAGGCTACATCGAGTCGCTCCATTTTTTTCGCACACAGAAAGAGCGGACCATCACCGCGATCATGCGGTATCTGAAGATGAGCGACCGTGCCCGCGCCGAGGAAGGTTACGATTACTATGTCGAGCTCATGCCGGCGATGCCATACGCGAGTGCCAACGGCGTGCGCACCGTGCTGCAATTTCTCGCGCCGCGGCAGCCGAAAGCGGCGACGGCCAATCCGGAAGAATTTTACGACATGAGCTTTCTAAACAGAATAGGCGGTAGGCGGTAGGCGGTAGGCGGTAGTAAGAGAAAAAACATGCAGAAAACAAGACCAAAGAGCTTTTTACTATTAATCGGTTTGTTGGTTGGATTGTTTGCGACTGCAAGTCTCGCGCAGGACAAGCCGCTCAGGAAGATCCGCTGGGGCGTGACGTCGATCTCGGCGTCGAACTGGATTCCCTGGCTCGCCAAGGAAGCCAAGATCTACGAGAAGAACAGCCTCGATGTGGAGTTGATCTTGCTCCGGGGATCGGGTCAGACGTCGCAGGCGATTCTCGGCGGCAGCATCTACGCGGCGCCCGTGACCATCGCCACCGTGATGATGGCGAATTTGAGCGGGGCCGATCTCATCACCGTCGCGCATACGGTGCCCGGGGTTCAAAGCAAGCTGTTGGTCAAGCCGGAAATTAAAAGGCCGGAGGATCTCAAGGGGAAAAAAATCGGGACTTCGAGCCTGGGCTCGCTCGGAGACTTTCTTTTCCGCCACATCGTCCGCAAGTACGGCATGGACCCGAGCCGGGATGTGACGTGGATTCAGATCGGGACGCCGCCGGAAAGGCTACAAGCCCTTGTTGCCGGTGGAGTCGACGCGGCGGATGTCTCTTATCCGACGGATGCTATGGGTGAGCGAATGGGCTTCCGTGTTCTATGGGACGCCAGGAAGGAGGTCGTCTATCCTTCGATGTCCGTGGTGACGCGCCGCAAAAATATTCAGGAGGATCGGGACACGGTGATGCGTATGGTGAAATCCCACGTTGAGGCCATCGCCTATTTCAAGGCGAACAAAGATTTCAGCCTCAAGGTCTTGAGCAAATACCTAAGAACCCAGGATCGCGAGTTGTTGGAGGGGTCGTATCAAATCTACAAGGAAGACTTTATCTCCGTGCCCTATCCGATCATGGAGGGCCTGCAGCCCACCTACGATTACGTCGCGCTCACGCGCCCGGAGATCCGCGGCCACAAGCCCGAAGAGTTCATGGACCCAAGTTTCATCGCCGAGCTGGAAAAGAGCGGATACATCAAGCGTCTGTACGATAGCTCGCGCTGAAGTGGCGGTAACGCACAGATGCGTTAACCACCACAAGCGCGATAGCGACCAGTGGCAATGCCGTAGCCAGTGACGCGCATCGAGTTTGCAGAATGTTCCCGGCCAGCGCGCCGAAGCTATAAACAAAAAACACACCACCTAGAAGTCCGACGCCTTGACATGTCGCTAATTTACATGTAAAAAAATCCGTAACAAAGACCAACTGAGGGCTCAATGAAAATTCTACTCACTGCGCTGGCTATTATCGGCATCTCTGTTTTTGCTTTCGCGCCAACGGCGAACGTGGCGGGTTTAGAGCCGTTCGGGAAGTTGGAGCTTTCCGGCGGAGCGGAGAAAGAGCAGGGATCTCACGCCGGGGGCCGGTTCCTGG
>CAYOJC010000098.1:0-17905 GCA_964404195.1 uncultured Syntrophobacteraceae bacterium | reverse complement strand
GAATAGAGAAAGCTTGAAGGATAAGTGCCTTAATTTAAGAGGCACTACACTAGCTTCACGCAAAGTCTCAGATTCCCCCGCCGACTAAAGAAACTCTACTCCACTCGAATCTTCTTTGCCGCCTCGATGCCGAGGGAGAATTCATCCTTCCCGACCCTGAGACTCATGATTCCGAGTGAGGGCGCCACTTCCAGGACCTGAATCTTCGCGCCTGGAAAAAGGTGATGGTCTTGCATGAAGCCGAGCAACCGCGCGTCTCTTTCCCCGCCTTCGGTGATGCGTTCCATGACCACTTCTTTTCCAGCCATTACCTGATGCAGCGGTATTTCCTTCCGGTGGGAACCGGACCCCTCCCCCGGGATGCGATTTCCATGAGGGCAGGTGCTGGGATGGCGCAGCAGCTTGGCCAATTTTTCTTCGACTTCGGCCGAAATCGCGTGTTCCAGACGATGCGCTTCCTGATGCGCTTTGACCCAATCCATACCTAAGATATCGGTCAACAGCCTTTCTGTAAGAAAATGGCGTCGGAGGATTCCTTCAGCGACCTTTTTTCCTTTGGGCGTGAGGTGTATCTCCTTTCGACGCTCGACCGTGAGATAGCCCTGGCCCTCTAACCGCCTGAGCGTCATAACCATTGTCGAAGGGGAAACCCCCATATCGTCGGCAACCCGCGCCGCGATCACCGGCTGGATTTCCTCGCCCAGGACATAGATGGTCCTCAAGTAATCCTCGGCGGCCGGGGTAATCTTGGCGTTCTCCATGGACTTGACAACTTTTTTTTGTTAGTGTATGCGAATGTTATTAGTTCAGTGAAACTAACTAATTCGATGGCCCAATACGAACAGTATCGATACTGCTGATCTTAGTTTAGTCGGTCGGCGAGGTCAAGGGAGGTGGATATCATGAGCCGTTTAGCCGAAACCATTTGGAAAGTCGGTTTTGTTGGAGTGTTCGTCTCTGCTTTTCTCCTACCGCAAAAACTTCCCGCGCAGGAACGTGTCGTGATCGCGATCCAGCCGACGCTCTCGAGCGACGAGATGTTGACCAAATCCAAACCTCTGCAGAAGTTTCTCGAGCAAAATCTCGGAGAAAAGACCAAAGTGGAAATCTACGTCCCGATCAGCTTTGCCGCCGTAGTCGAATCTTTGCGCTTCGGTCACGCGCACGTTGCGTTTATGTCGGCGTGGCCGGCCCTACTGGCCGCGCAATTGGGCGGCGCCGACATCGCGCTGGCGGAAGTGCGGCAGGTGCTTCACGGGAAAGAAAAGATCGAGGCGCCATATTATTTTTCCTACTGGGTCGTGCCGTCCAATTCACCGCACCAGAACCTTCAATCCTTGAAGGGCAAGACCGCTTGTTTTCCAAGTCCCATTTCGACTTCGGGCTATGTGGCGCCGATGGGCCGTCTGGCGGAATTGAATTTTTTACAGACGCCCGAAGGCAAGGAGGCGGATCCCAAAACCTTCTTTAAGGACGTCATTTTCGGCGGCGGCTATGCGCAATGCTGGCAGGCGCTGAAACAAGGACAGGTGGACGTGACGATCATCGCCGGCGACGTGCCGGAGAAACTCTACAACGAGGTGCTGAGCTCCACTCGCGTGCTCGAGCAGCAGGGACCTATCCCGTCGCACGCCGTGGTTCTCAGCAAGGAGCTGAAGGACCCGCTGCGCGCCAGAGTCGTCCAGGCGATCACAAAATTGAGCCAGCCGGAGCACCGGGACATGATGCGCTCGTTCATCTCGAGCCTTTTCGTCGGGTTTAAGCCGACGACCACAGCCGAACACTTGGGACCTTTGACGCACTACCTCAAATTAGCGCGGCTCAAATACATGGAGCGCTTGTGAGCGGGATCGACAGCAACGACATCGCGCTCCGCGCCGACGACATCTCCTTCGCCTACCACGACGAGGCGTGGGTCTTAAAAGACGTTTCTCTAGCCCTGCCTCGGGGCAAGCTCACGATGCTCACGGGACCGTCGGGGTCCGGAAAAACCACCCTCCTCAAAATTCTCGCCGGCATAATCAAACCGCAGCGCGGCCGCGTGGTCGTGCTGAATCATGCCATTGAAAGACGGAACCAAAGAAGGCTCGCTCCGCTGATCGGTTACATCCCGCAGCAATTGGGGCTGGTGCGAAATGTGACCGCCATGGAAAACGTCTTGATGGGCGCTCTGGGTCGCTGCGGGCACGGAAAAACATTGCTGGGAATTTTTCCCCGCCACGAGATTGAGCAGGCCCAGGCGGCGCTCGATCTGATGGGCATCGGCCACAAAAGCGCCGAGACGGTTTTTCGTATGAGCGGCGGAGAGCGCCAGCGCGTCGCGATCGCGCGGACGCTGTTGCAGCGGCCGCAGGTCGTGCTGGCCGACGAGTTTGTCTCCGACCTCGATCTGGCGTTGGCGTCGGAGATTCTAGGCCGCATGCGCCGGGCCGCGGCGCAAGAGCAAATGACCTTCCTGATCAGCATGCATCGGGTGGGACTGCGCGACTTCGGCGACCACACTCTGACGCTGAACGACGGTCAGGTTGCGCCCGGTTCCACGGACCGATTTCACGCACAGTCTTCGGCTGAGGCGCGCTCGTGAGAATAAACCTGCTGGTTCCGGCGTGCCTGATGATTCTTCTCGCCATCGTGCTGGCCGAGTTTGGTTTTTTCGATGGCGCGCGGCTGATGAGGGGCCTGCGGAATCTAGGGATCTTAACTTCGGAGATGATTCCTCCGGACGCCCGTGTCCTTCCGGTCGCCGGACGGGCCCTCTGGGAAACCGTGCAAATGTCGTTCGCCGGAACTCTGTTGGGTTTCCTCGTTTCTCTTCCCTTGAGCGTTCTGGGAACCAGGCATTTATTTTCATCCCCGGTCTCGGGCGCCGCCCGCTTTGCCGCCGCTGCGATCCGAACGATCCCGGTACTGTTATGGGCCATCATTTTCGTGATCTTGGTCGGTCTCGGCCCATTGGCCGGCACTCTCGGCATCGGCGCCTATACCGTCGGTTATCTCGCCAAAATTTATGCCGATATTTTTGAAGGCACCGACCCCGAGGTGATCGAAGCCGTACAAAGCACCGGCGCTTCGAAACTCCACCTGGTGCGCTTCGTCTTTCTCCCCGAGGGCGCCAACGCGATTCTGACGCAACTTCTTTTCATGCTGGAATATAACGTCCGGGCTTCCTCCATCCTTGGATTTGTCGGCGCAGGCGGCATCGGCTTTATCATGCAAATCTATCTTCAAACGTTGGAATATCGGCGACTGGCCACCGTACTGCTGCTGATTCTCGTGGTGGTCCTCGCCATGGATGGGCTCAGCGTCTGGATGAGGAAGCGTTTTCTTCTTACGGCAGCCCAATGACCTTTTGACGCGGCGATGAAATATCTTCTGGGTTTTTTCTGCCTCTTACTCCTGATTCCAGACCCGGCCTTGGCAGCGGACGAAGCGAGGAAGCTTGTGACCGTCGTGGACTACATCGGCGGCGATTACAAAAACGCGGTGCAGGCGGGAAAGGTGATCCATCAGCAAGAATATCAGGAGATGAAGGAGTTTTCTCGGAGAAGCGTGGAACTCGCCAAAGAACTCAAGACCGCCGGCAAAGAAGACGTCGTTCAAAGCGTCAACAGGTTAGCGGCGCTCATCGATGAGAAGGGGGACGAGAAAGCGGTGTCCGCGCTTACGCAACGCATCAAGGAAAATCTCATCAAGACCTACGGAATCGCCACCTATCCCCCAAGCTTTCCCTCCTGGCAGGCGGGGAAAACCGTCTTTTCTGAAAACTGCGCGCAGTGTCACGGAGAGACGGGTCGGGGCGACGGGCCGGGACGCGCGACGATGAATCCCAAAGAACCTCCCCCCGCCGATTTTACCGATGCGAACATTATGGACGGTCTTTCACCGTTCAAATCGTTCAACATTATTTCTTTTGGAGTCGAAGGCACTGCGATGCCGAACTTTTCTGCGCTCCGAGAGGACGAGCGTTGGCAGGTCGCTTTTTATGTTCTGTCGCTTCGATTTTCCGCCGAAGAAGCGGCGCAAGGAGCCGGTCTTATTCGGACCGTGTCCATTCCGCCGGAACTCCAAAACATATCGACCTTATCTACCGCCACCGACGTCGAGCTGCGGGATAAGTTAAAAAATTTATTTCCGAATGAAAACCAAGCGCACCGGGTTCTCGCCTATTTCCGACGAGGCGTGTTGGAGAAACAACAAAGTCAAACTCCGTTGATCGCGGCACAAACGCTTCTGAAAGAGGCGCTGGCCCTTTATGAAAAAAATGAAAAAGACAAAGCCTATGAAAAAGCGGTGGCAGCTTATCTCGACGCGTTCGAGCGCGTCGAGGCGGACCTCTTTGCTCGGGATCTTTCCTTTGGACGCGGCCTGGAAGATCAATTCACTGCGTTTAGGAACGCTATCAAACGGGGCGATGACATCCAAGAAGTTCGTCGCCTCTATGATCAGATCACCGCGGGATTAGACCACGCCGGGCAACTCATTGCCGGCAAGGATTCCCTCAGCGAGAGTTACCTCTTTGTCAATGCACTGCTCATCATTCTACGAGAGGGACTTGAGGTTGCCCTGATATTGGCCGCCATCCTGGCCTCGCTCAAGATGATGGGCGCCACCGCGGCCATGCGTTACATTCACCTGGGCTGGATTCTGGCTATAGCCGCCGGGTTGATCACATGGTTTGTAGCCCAATCGTTCCTGTCGCTGACCGGGAAGCACAGGGAAGCGCTAGAGGGATTGACGACGCTTGTCGCAGCCGTCGTTCTCTTCTACGTCGGCTATTGGCTCCACACCAAAGCCGAGGCCAGAAAGTGGCAACAGTTCATCCGTGAAAAAGTCGAGGGGGCGCTGTCGAAGCAGCGGCTGCTTGCGCTGGCGGGGGTTTCGTTTGTCGCGACTTATCGGGAAGCATTCGAAGTGGTGCTGTTTTATCAAGCGCTATGGCTCCAGAGCGGCGCCAACCCAAAACCGGTGGTTTCGGGATTTGCCGTGGGCGCCGCTGCACTGTGCCTGCTGGTGATCGTTCTGTTCCGGCTGGGCTTGAAGATACCGATCAAATACTTCTTCGGCACGACGGGCATATTGCTTTACCTGCTGGCGCTGGTCTTCGCCGGCCAGGGGGTAAGAGAGCTCCAGGCCACCGGCTGGTTCAGTGTGACACCGCTCCGCTTCCCGCCGCAAGTGAGCGCTTTGGGAATCTATCCAACCGTCGAGACGCTTCTCGCTCAGGCGGTGGTGCTCATCGCGCTAATCGCTACGACGCTATGGCCTTACCGGGGGCGCTGGAGCGAGTCGAAAGGAAACCAGCGGTGAAGCCGTGCGACGACAAGAAGAGACTCGGCGGCAGCGCAGGAGAAAAGCCCTTTCGCTGCCTCTGCGGCAGCCTCTTGGCACGGCTGGTCCCGGAAGGGGTGGAGCTAAAATGTCGAAGATGTAAACGCCAGATCGTTATACCGTTAGCGGTGGAGACCGGCGCGGGGAAAAGTGAAATTATGTAGAAACAAGGTCAACCGGAATTAAATTATTAGAGGCCAGAGGTTCTAAACCCGGAGCCCGGAGTCGCACAGCACGCGACCCGGGCTCTTTAATTTTTAAGGAGGGAAATATGAAACATCTCATCGTAGTTTTTAGCCTGATGCTTCTCACTACAGTCGCGCGGGCCGCCGGAGCGCCGGCCGATGATGCAATCGAGCTGCGTTTTGAAAATCGCCGCTTTACGCCGCGGACGATCACGGTGCGCGCAATCAGGCCGTTCAAGATCAAGATCGTCAACGCCGGCAAGGAGGCGATCGAGTTCGAAAGTTTCAAAACCAGCCGTGAAAAGGTGGTTGGGCCCGGCGAGACGGTCGTTGTATCCATGCCTGCTCTGAAGCCGGGCAGCTACGATTTTTACGATGATTTTCACACCGACGTTCCCGAGGGGACGATCGTCGCCAAGTAAAGATCCGTAGGGCTTCTCGAGGAAAAAATAAGAAGGATGTGAAATGAAAATTTTGCGCACAGCCATATCTGCGGTATCGATACTGTTTGTCTTCTTTTTGCACCCGCGGCCTGCCGCCGCGCAGTTGGACCCGTTTGAATTTGAAGTTTATCCTTATAAAACCGTGGGCCGGGGAATGCTCGAGCTGGAGACACTCAATAGCGTCGTGGCCAACGGACATCGGAACGGAGAGGAAGGAACTTCCAAAGGAACGCTGCCGAGCCAGTCGATGTGGCGCACGGCCGTGGAGGTGACCTACGGGTTGACCGACCATATCGAGGCGGCGGCTTATTTAAACCTCGCCAAGCCCAGAGGAAACAACCTCCAGTACGCAGGCTCTAAGTTCCGTCTACGGGGCAGTCTGTTCGATCAGGGACAGCTCCCCGTCGATCTCGGCTGGTATATAGAACTCGAGTACAACCGCGTCCCCAAATTCGACGATCAGAAGCTGGAGCTGGAATTAAAACCGATTATTCAAAAGGACTTCGGCGATTTTTCCGTGATGTTGAATCCGATCTTCGAGAAAATCCTGGTCGGTTCAGAAGAAAAGGAAGGATGGGAGTTCGGTTACGCTAACGGCATCTACTATCGGTGGATGCGCGCGTTCTCGCCGGGCATCGAGTTTTACGGCGCCATCGGCATGATCAAACATCCGGATCCGTCCAAAGAACAGCAGCATTACATATTCCCGGTGGTTCGCGGCGAGTCGCATGGAATCGAGTATAGCGTCGGGCCCGGCTTCGGCCTGACCCGCGGCTCCGATCGTGTGATCGTGAAGTTCAATTTGGGATTGGAAAAATTTATCGGCGCGCTTTTCGGCCCAACATCCGGCTCTGGTTGGTTCTTCTAGAAAATTGCAACAACCCTCGCGCTGCGAACCCCACCGCTAAATCGCCGCAATGAAGCTCCCCACTCCTTGGCGCGGGGAGCTTCATTTAAATTCCAAATAGATCCTGGGCATTGCGACTCGTGGCCTTAGCGACCTCCTCCACGGCTAAGCCGCTCGATCTCGCAAACTCTTCAAACAGGGGAGCACGGGTGCCAGGGTCTATTTCTAAATCTCGGTGAGCACGCAAAAAAAGTCTGCCATCGGTCCTGTCGTTGAGGGCAAGGGCTATACGGGCTGACTTTCGTGTGCCGCTTTTCAATATTTAGGAAATGGGGGGGTCTGTTTCTCGTTCTTGAGACTCGCTACAAGCTCTGAGACGCGGCCTAAAAGCACGGAGCGATGCCGACTCGTTCTTAGTATAGCCAAATATAATAAGTTTTATGAAACAAACAAAAAAAATTCGGGTACACTAATCTCGGCCTATTTTTTGCTCCAGGGATTGGTCGGGTGCTTTTTGTTAGCCGCTCTTCCCAAATTTAAGGATTCCTCGTCGGATGGCAAAAAGGTTCGGTTTCCTCTTGGGCTCTCTTTTCTGGCTAGTCGGGTCTGCCTTTTACGTCGAACCCGGCTTTGCGGGCCATCCATTGATTACGGACGATACCGGCACCCAGGGTAAAGGTGGATTGCAGGTCGAGGTTAACGGGATGCTAGGCCATGACCGGGATGGGGTTGTGACTCAAAAGGCGCGCGAGGCGGGCAGTATCCTTTCCTACGGTCTATTCGACAATGCGGACGTGGTCCTAAGCATTCCCTATCAGCACATAAGCACCAAAGATCGCGAAGGCTCGCTGCGGCATGCGGGCATATCGGATTTATCCCTGGAGCTGAAGTGGAGGTTCTATGAGGGGAATGGTCCAAGCCTCGCATTTAAGCCTGGAGTGACCCTACCCACAGGTAATGACAAGAAGGAGTTAGGCACAGGGAGACCCACTTATGGCCCTACATTCATCGTAACGAAGGAGGCGGCTCCATGGACCTTTCACTTGAATCTTGGCTATAGGAGGAATGAAAACAGACTGTTAGAGAGAAAGGACATCTGGCACACATCCCTGGCGTCAGAGTTCGAGGTTGTTGAGGGCATTAAGCTCGTTGCAAACGTCGGCATGGAGAGAAACACCGATAAGACATCTATTACCCATCCTGCCTTTATCATCGGCGGCGTTATCTATTCACTGAGCAAAACCATCGATCTCAATTTCGGCGTCCAGTTTGGCCTGAGTAAAATAGAGACGGACTACATCATCCATCCTGGGATTGCATTCAGGTTCAATTTTCAGTGAAGCGGAGGTAAGACCATGGAGATACTGTCCAAGATGCTTGAAGCAATGGTGGTAACCCTGAGAGAAGGGGTCGAGGCGGCCCTGCTTGTCGGAATCGTGCTCGCTTATTTAAAGAAGTCTAAGAAGGATCATCTACGCCGCTATGTTTATCATGGCCTAGGGGCGGCTATTCTCGTAAGCCTTCTCGGCGCGCTTGTGGTTCAGAAGCTTGGGCTGGATCCAGAGAACGAGATGTTTGAGGGGACACTCATGCTGGTAGCGGCGGCTTTTGTGGGATCGCTTCTCATCTGGATGTGGAGAACGGGCCGGACTCTAAAGCAGCGGATGGAAACCCGTCTGAGCGCCGCCACTATGCGTGGATCAGGCCTAGCCCTTTTCCTCTTCACATTTCTCATGATCCTGCGAGAAGGGATTGAAACGGTTCTTTTTCTCTCCGCCCTCTCAGGCACGATCGGGGCCAATCCACTATACAATTTTCTGGGCGGTGGGCTTGGCCTTTTGCTCGCATTCTTTTTTGGTTTTCTCCTCGTTAAGGGAAGCCTGAGGCTCAATCTCAAAACCTTTTTTGCCACCACGGGCTTTGTCCTTGTTCTGCTGGTCTTCAAGCTTATCGCCAACGGCCTTCATGAATTCTTCGAAGCCGGCCTGCTGCCTTCTTCTGAGGCCATCCTCCAGATAGTCGGCTTTCTCACCAAGGAGAGCACCTCTGTGGTGATCCTTATAGCCCTCCTTGCTCTCCCAGCGCTGAGCATGCTTCAGGAGGCATGGGGAAAACCTCTAGAGCTGGATTCCTCCCGCCCGCTTCCGGAGCAACGGAAAATTAAAGCCGAAGTGCGCCGCCAGAGAAGGTGGACCACTGCGGCGGCCGGGGTAGCCTTGGGGATCAGCTATCTTCTTGGAGTATCGCTGGTGGTGTCAGCAGGCCGTGGGATTGATCCAGCCCCGATTCCCCTGCCTTTTCAAGATACGATTCGCATACCTTTAGGGGATCTCGGCGCGCCGGGAATGGCGAAATACACCGTCAATCTCGATGGAGTCGATGTTCGCTTCTTCATCGTGCGCAACCATGAAGGAAAGGTTGCGGTGGCCCTGGATGCCTGCAACCTCTGCCCCTTAAAAGGATATCATCTTGATGGCGAGCAGGTGGTCTGCCACAACTGCGGCGCACCGATTGCATTTGACACGATCGGAACTCCTGGCGGATGTAACCCGGTTCCCTTGAAAGCGGTCGTTGAAAAGGACGACATTGTCGTTTCGGCCCAGGCTCTGGTTGAAGGTAGAGCGCGCTTTGCCCACCGGAAATAGAAGAATATGCTAGGCCGTTTGCTCGTAAAGTCGTTGTGGCGAGAGAAAGCGAGGACAGCTCTCATCGTTCTCTCTGTGGCGACCGCTTCAACCCTGGTCTCGGCCTTCCTCAACATCGCCTTCACTGTGACGGAAGAGATGGCAAGGGAGTTGAGATCTTTCGGCGCCAACATCCTTCTTGTGCCGAAGAGCGAGCCCTTAGAGATTGCGATTGGCGGTCTTAGATTTGTCTCCCGTGGGGAGTCGGCTTACCTGGAAGAGGCTGATCTCCCGCGGCTCAAAACGATCTTCTGGAGGCATAACATTGCTGCTTTCGCTCCTTTTCTTTCGCGGGTGGTTGAGGTCGAGGGAGAGCAGGCTCTTTTAGTTGGCACATGGTTCGATAAGGAGATCCGCATTCCCGAAGGGAAGCTTTTTTTTACCTTTGCGAGCGGCGCCCAAAGAGAGGCCGTGTCCGAAACGGGAACGTTTCGCACAGGCCTCAAAAGCCTCTCTCGCTGGTGGCAGGTGGAAGGTCAGTGGCCTCGGGAGGACGAAGACGGTGCGCTCATCGGAAGCGGGTTGGCGAGGAGACTTAAAGTTGGAATTGGTGGGCGCATCCGTATCGCGCTTGAGGAGAGATCGGCTGTTCTCCCTGTGCGTGGAATAGCGCGAACCGGAGGCGTAGAGGAAGAACAGATTTTTGTCCATCTGAAGCTTGCTCAGGATCTATTTGGACTTCCTGGAAAGGCGGAAAAAGTTCAGGTGAGCGCGCTGGTAACGCCGGACAACGCCCTTGCCGCAAGGGCCAGCAGAGTCGATCCCGCCAAACTTCCGCCGGAAGAGTATGAGACCTGGTACTGCACACCCTATCTCGGGTCCGTGATCTACCAGATCGAGGAGGCGATTCCCAACGCCAAGGGAAAGGCGATCCGTCAAGTGAGCGAGGCCGAAGGGGTCTTTCTTACAAAGATGAGGCTCACATTCATTCTCGTTGTTGCTATGGCCATTCTAGCAGCGTCGCTTGCCGTCATGGCGACCATGGTGACAGCTATTTTCGAAAGGCGGCAAGAGATTGGCTTGATGAAGGCCTTAGGAGCTAACGCAAAGCATTTAGGGCTTTTCTTCCTGCTTGAGGCTGGGCTAACGGGTATAGGTGGTGGCATCGTGGGTTACTTCGGCGGGCTGGCTCTCGTACCGCTTCTCTCTGTCCAAACTTTTTCCTTGGGCGGTTTTCGTCTCTCTCTTTCTCTTCAGGCAGCGATCCTTCCGATCACGTTATTGGTCGCTGTTTCTGTCGCTCTCCTCGGCTCATTTTTCCCTGTAAAAGAGGCGATGCGGTTTGAGCCGGTGAAGACTCTAAGGGGGATTTGAAATGAGAGAGATGACGCAAAGGATTCTTCTAGGTTCGCTCCGCCGGCGCAAAGGCCGAGTTGCGGTTGCGATATGCGCCGTCGCTCTCGGCGCGTCGTTGGTGGTTGCGGCGCTCAATCTCCGCTACGGCATCAGGGGAAGGCTGGCCCAGGAGCTTAGGAGCTACGGCGCAAATCTTGTCCTGGTTCCTAGAACAGAGCCGTTTCTGAAGGAACGAGACCTCGTGATTCTGGAGGACGAAAGGTTTAAGGAGCGCATCATAGGATACGCGCCGTTCATTCATAAGATAGCGAAGGTGGAAGGAAAGGATGTTGTTCTAGTCGGAACTCGCTTTCCTCAAGTCAGAAAGATTAGCCCGTGGTGGCAGGTTGAGGGCAGGTGGCCCGATAACGAGGAGGAAGCTCTAATAGGCTCTAATGCAGCCTCCAAGCTGGGGCTGCGTTTGGCTGACCGCTTCTCGGCAGTTCATAAAGCATCTCAGCTTGGCTTGTCGGTGACCGGTCTCTTGCGCACAGGAGGAGCCGAGGAGCATCAGGTTTTCGTTTCCTTGGAGACCCTACAACGCTTGACTCATCTTCACGGTTTTTTGACCTCCGTTTTGGTAAGCAGTCGCGCAGGCAAAGAGCTTGAGGAAACCGTCGCTATTTTGCAGAAGGTCTGGCCTCAGGCGGAAGCAAGAACTTTGCTTCAGGTAGCTCGTGCGGAAGAGGCTCTTCTTGCGCGCCTGGAGATTTTTCTCGCTTTGGTGAGCCTGCTCATTCTAGTTGCCGCTGGACTCAGCGTCTATGCGACGATATCCACGGCGGCTTTCGAGCGGAGGGTGGAAATGGCTCTCATGCGCGCCCTTGGCGCTGAAGAAAGGCAAGTAGCGTGGATCTTTGCCTCCGAGGCTGCAGGGATAGGCTTGATTGGTGGACTCTTAGGATGCGCCGCAGGTCTCCTTTTGTCCGAGGTTATAGGCCTTACCGTTTTCGGCTCGCTTATCCCTCCCAGCCTCTTAAGCCTCCCGGCAGGGCTTGCGCTAGGCGTTGGGATTTCCCTTTTTTGCAGCCTCTGGGTGGTGCGCCGCGTCTTAGCCCTGCAACCTGCTATGGTCCTGAAAGGAGAGTGAGAACAGATGATCGAGCCGCTAATTTTACTTAAAGCGATCACGAAGGCTTACAACGGAAAAGTGCGCGCCTTGGAGCAAGTGAGTCTCGAGGTCTATCCTGGCGAATGGGCTGCCGTCATGGGAGCTTCAGGGTCCGGGAAGACCACGCTCCTCAACATGATCGCTGCCCTTGATCGCCCGACGTCTGGATCACTTCGGGTCGATGGAGAAGACCTTCTCTTCCTCACCGAGGAGGAGAGGGCGCGCTTCCGCCGGGAAAAGGTGGGACTCATTTTTCAACAGTTTTATCTCATATCCTACCTCACTGCTGTAGAGAACGTGATGTTGGCCCAGTATTTTCACAGCATGGCGGATGCCCGCGAGGCGGCGGAAGCCTTGCGCCGAGTTGGCCTCGGAGAAAGGATGGGGCACTATCCGTCAGAACTTTCAGGGGGCGAACAGCAACGGGTTTGCATGGCGCGCGCCCTGATTAACCAGCCCAAGATCATTCTCGCTGACGAGCCGACAGGGAACCTCGACGCAGAGAATGAGGAGAGGGTTATGGAGATTTTTCATCAACTTCACAAAGCCGGCCACACTCTCCTCTTTGTCACCCATGACCCGCAGATCGGCACGCAGGCGGATAAAATTATCAACTTGGAGCATGGCCGCGTCCTTCCAACTTTTCCCGCGAAGGCTCTAAGATCGATTTAAAGAACGGGAATGCCGGTCACGCTCCTTGTCGATCGCTGGGAGCCTCAGCTCTTCTTGTAGATCTGCTGAGCTAAATAGTTCTGGTAGCCTACTTCATTTATTTTGTGGAGCTGGGCTTCGATCCAATCTACATGGTGCTCTTCGTCCACAACGAGGTGCTCCAAGAGTTCTCGGGAGGCAGCGTCCCCAACCTCCAAGCAGGTCTTGATCCCCGGCTTAAGAACATCCAGTGCCGCCTGCTCGAGAGCAAGATCATTTTCCAGTTGTTGTTTGACGGCGGAGCCAACCATGATCTTGTCATAAGCCGAGACGTTCGGCACCCCTTCGAGGAAAAGGATGCGCTCGATCAACTGGTCGGCATGCTTCATCTCGCCCAACGACTCCTCCCACATTATGTGAGACAGCACCTCATAGCCCCAGTTTTTACACATCTTGGCGTGCACAACGTATTGATTGATTCCGGTCAGTTCTTTCCTCAGCACGTCGTTCAATACCTTAAGCACTTTCGCATCCCCCTTCATGATCCACCTCCATTAGGTAGAGTTGGGCTCTAAGAAGCTCTTTGTATCAAAGTCCTCAGTGATTCAGAAACACCACTAAATGCCGAACAGAGCGTGAACGTTTTGACTCGTGGCGTGAATCACATCCTCCAAAGGAATTTCCCGTACACTCGCGATGGTCTCGGCCACCAGGCGCACAAAGGCTGGCTCATTTCGTTTTCCGCGATGCGGGACAGGGGCCAGGTAAGGGGAATCGGTTTCGACGAGCATTCGGTCCAACGGCATCCCGCGCACGACTTCTCTGAGCGCTTCGGCGTTTTTAAAAGTCACGATGCCGCTAAAAGAAAGGTAAAATCCGAGATCGAGAAATACCTTGGCGGCCGGATAATCCCCGGTGAAGCAATGGATAACGCCCCGGAGATTCTCTCCTCCTTCCGACTTTAGCAGCTCGGCGATTTCCCGGTGGGCGTCTCGGTCGTGGACGATGAGAGGCAATTCGAGCGCGCGCGCCATGTGGATGAAGCGCGCGAAAACTTTCACCTGCAAGTCGCGGGGAGAGTGATCGTAGTAAAAGTCGAGGCCGGTTTCGCCCACGGCGACTACTTTCGGATCGGCGGCGAGATGCTCGAGTCGCTCGAAATCCTGCTCGCTTACGTCTTTCGCGTCGTGCGGATGCATCCCCACCGTCGCGAAGAGCCCGGTAAATGAGTTGGCGATCGCGACCGCGGCATCGTTGCTCGAAAGCTCTCCCGCGCCGCCTACCACAACGATTTTCTCCACGCCTGCGGTCTGAGCACGGCCGATCACCTCGTGCAGATCAGAAGCGAACTCAGCGCCCTGGATATGGGCGTGGCTGTCGATCAATCCCGGTGAGCTTGCCGATGACATTTATGCCTTAGGATCGGTTTCGATGCGGGGAAACAAAACCTTCGGCGGGAGGACCCTGTGGCCGGGAGCGAAAAAACTTCCCCAGGGCTTCTGAGAATCGAGTGCGTTTTCAGAAGTCGCAAGCAAAGTTTGAAGCTCTTTGGCCGTATCGGGAAGAAAAGGAGCGATGAGTCGTCCGGCCGTCCTGATAACCTCCAACAGATGGTGCAGTATCGCTCCGACTCTGGGGCGCTTCTGCGGATCTTTAAATAAAACGAAGGGCGAGGTTCGAACCGTGTAGCGGTTGGCGTGGTCGAGGGCAACCCATACCGACTCGAGAGCGCGATGGAATTGGAGGCTTTCCATGTGGCGCTTCATCTCAACTTCCGCCTGGCGAAATTTATCGCGAAGCTCCACGTCTTCCTTCGACCACTCGCCGCTTAGCGGCTGGACGGCGCCGGCAAAATATTTCTCCTGCATGGCGAGCACGCGGCTGACAAAGTTGCCGAGATTATTCGCCAGGTCTGCGTTCACACGGTTTACGAACGCGTCCAAAGAAAATGTCGCGTCTTGGCCGAAGGCCATTTCGCGCAGCAGGAAGTAGCGGAAGGCGTCCATGCCGTAACGCTCCTTCATCTCCAACGGGCGCACGACATTGCCGAGGCTCTTGGACATTTTGCCGGAGTCCATTACCCAATAACCGTGAACGTTCAAATGCTGGTAAAGCGGCAGACCGGCGGCCATCAACATCGTGGGCCAGTAGATCGCGTGGGGCTTCAAAATGTCTTTGGCGATCAGGTGATTGGCCGTGGGCCAGTATGCGTTGAAAACATCCTCGCCGAGAAATTTGAGCGCGCTGACATAGTTGATGAGCGCGTCGAACCAAACATAGGTGACGTGATCCGAGTCGAACGGAAGCGGGATGCCCCATTCGAGCCGGCTCTTCGGGCGCGAAATGGATAGATCCTCCAGAGGCTCGCGCAAAAACGCCAGCACTTCGCTCCGATATCGCTCCGGACGGATCAGATCCGGGTGCGCCTGGATAGTGTCGATGAGGCGCTGCTGGTATTTTCCCATGCGGAAAAAATAGTTTTTTTCCTGAATATAGGCGGGCTCTTTTTGATGATCGGGACATTTTCCTCCGACCAGCTCTTTTTCCGTGTAAAAACGTTCGCAGCCGAAGCAATAAAACCCGCCGTACTCGCCGAAATAGATATCGCCGCTGTCGTAGATCTTTTGTAGAATCTGCCGGACGAACTCCTTGTGGTAGTCGTCCGTGGTGCGGATAAAATGATCGTAAGCGATCCCGCACGCGTCCCACGTCGAGCGGAAGATTGCGCTGATCTTATCCGCGTATGCTTTCGGTTCCATGCCGCTTGCCTTGGCGGCCTGCGCGATTTTGTCGCCGTGCTCGTCGGTACCGGTGAGAAGAAATGCATTCAGTCCTTGTTGCCGGCAATAGCGCTTCACCGTGTCGGCGACGATGGTCGTGTAGGTGTGTCCCAGATGCGGCTCGGCGTTGACGTAATAAAGAGGAGTGGTGATATAGATGCGGTCCATCAATCTCACTTCGGCAGCCCGGCCATATCGATAAAGAGATTCTCCAGGGCCATCCGGCGATTCACGTTTCTTTTGATGCGCGCGGCCGCGAGGAGGGCTTGGGAGCGAAGAAAAAGAGCGCGCTCCGGACTGCTGCTCGACGCTTCGGCTTTAACCCTTTCGATAAGATCGAGGTTGCAAATTTCCCCATCGTTATGGGTAGCCCGATAAATCAGAATATCGCGATACCATCCCGCCAGCCAGTCGAGAAATTTGAGCGCTGCTTCACGATCTTTAGACAGCTTCTCGGCCAAAGCCGTCCAATCGGTACGCTCCACCTGGGTCAGAGACTCTATCCCGTCCAGCCACTCGGCTCTATCGCGCGCAAGTTCTTCCAAATCCGAATTCAGCGCCCGGCCCAGGCTTCTCAAGGAAACTGCGGCCAGCATCTCCGCCTGCTCCCGTTTCAATCCTTTCCGCGATATCAAGCAATCGACGACCTCACTCGCCTGAAGAGGCGCAAAGGAAAGCCGTAGACAGCGAGACAACAAAGTGGGAAGAAGCCCGCCGGCGCTGGTAGAGATTAGAATCAGAACGGAACCCGCGGGAGGTTCTTCAAGGGTCTTTAATAGCGCGTTCTGAGCGGAAAAATTCATCAGCGAGGCAGGGTCGATCACGGCGATTTTTTTCCGGCTCGAAAAAGCGCGGTAGTTCAATTCTCTCTCCAGCGCTCGAACTTGCTCGATGCTGATATCCTTCTTTCCAGAAAAAGGCCCGACCAGCCGGACATCGGGATGGTTGTGGTTTTCAATCCTGACGCAACTCGCGCAGCGACCGCAGAAGTCACGCGACATCTCCTGGCAGTGAATCGCCTTTGCCATAGAGACCGCTACCGTTTTTTTTCCCACCCCCTCCGGGCCGAGGAAAACGTACGCATGGTGGAGGCGGTCCTGTTCCAAAGCCTGCCTCAGAGTGGCCAGTAGCCGGCCGTGCCCGACAATATCGGAATCAAAAGGCATCGCTTAATGTCCGGTAAGTTTGCGCTCGACGATTTCTTTGATCTGCTCGTGAACTTCACGGATCGAGCGCGAAGCGTCGAGAACATGGATGCGCTCGGGCTCGGCTCGAGCCAGCTCCTGGAATCCCTGTCGCACCCGTTCGTGAAATTCGACTTGCTCGCGCTCGAACCTGTCTTCCCGGCTCTGCATGGCTCGCTGTTCTTCCATTCTCTGCGCCGTCCGTGAGAGACCGAGCTCCACCGGACAATTCAACAGCAGAGTTAAATCTGGAACTATCCCGCCGCTCGCGATGAGATTCATCTGACGCAGCACGCAAAGATCTGCCCCCCGGCCGTAACCCTGATACGCCAGGGTGGAGTCGGTGAATCGATCGCACAAAACGATTTTGCCGCTGGCCAATGCCGGTTGAATGATCTGCTGGACATGCTGCGCCCGATCGGCAAGATAAAGGAAGATCTCCGTCTGCGAGGAAATCTTTTCATCCCCGACTTCGAGAAGCACTTTGCGAATCAATTTACCGAGATTGGTTCCCCCCGGCTCGCGAGTGCACACACACGCGCGTCCCCGGCTCGACAGATAATCCGCAAGCAGCTTGAGCTGCGTGCTTTTACCCGACCCGTCACCGCCTTCGAAGGAAATCAAGCGACTCATGGAACGAAACTACGAGGAGAGGAAAGGAAAAAACGAAGAAGATAAACGCCCGGATGCTTTAGTTCGCAATGCGCGTCAGCTTATCGATACCCCTTTTAGGGTTTTGCTTCTCCCAAGAGGAGATTGATGCCGTTGATCAGTTGCGTGCTGGTAAACGGCTTGGTGATATAGTAGTCGGCTCCGAGCTTGTAGCCTCCCAAAACATCTTCATATTGAACTTTCGCGGTCAGCAGGATCACCGGAATCGAGGAAGTCTCGGAAGCGCCTTTGAGTCGTGTCAGCACTTCAAGTCCATCCATTTGAGGCATCATGATATCGAGTACGACCAGATCGGGTTTCTGTTGTTCGAGACTGGTGAACAGTTCCGCGCCGCTAAAGGCGGACAATACATTATAGCCCTTGCCTTCCAGAATGGTCCGCACAATGGTGATGATGTCCGGGTTGTCGTCAACCACCATGATGGTTTTCTTTGTGTCCATTCCTTTTCCTCTTACGCTTCTGGTCTGTCGATTTCCAGTCCTAACCAGTGGAACTATAGCATCTCCCTACCGCCATGTAAAACCATCTTTTGCTTCCCCAATAAGGGACGATATCACGATATTTTTCAAGCTTTTTCGACAAAAAATCGTGTCGGAGAGAAAGAAGCGACTACAAAAGTCCCTGCTAGTTTAGTGCCTCTTAAATTAAGGCACTTATCCTTCAAGCTCTATTCACCACGAAGCGC
>CAYOJC010000097.1:0-18129 GCA_964404195.1 uncultured Syntrophobacteraceae bacterium | reverse complement strand
CGAGGGCGCCTCTTCCCTCGTCCTCTGCTCCGGCTCTTCGTTGAAGTTGATGAAGATCTGGAGCTGGTCCTGAAGGATCTTGGCCGCATAGGCGACCGCGTCGTCCGGCTTCACGCCGCCGTCGGTCCAGACCTCGAACACCAGCCGGTCATAATCGGCCCTCTGCCCGACGCGCGCATTGATGATGTTGAAATTGACTTTGCGGATCGGCGAGAAAATGGCGTCTACCGCGATCGTGTCCACCGGCGTGCCTTCTTCCTTGTTCCGCTCCGCCGGCACGTAGCCGCGCCCGAGCTTCACCACCATTTCCATTTCGAGCTTGGCGTCGCGGGCAAGCGTGGCGATGTGCTGTTCCGGGTTGAGTATCTCGACGTTGGGGCCTGCCGTAATGTCCTTGGCCTGGATCGTCTTTGGGCCTTTGGCTTCGATACGGATTGTTTGTTGTTCGGCATCCATCAGCCTTAGCCGGACCTCTTTGAGATTGAGAATAATGTCCGTCACGTCCTCGGTGATCCCCGGAATAGTCGAGAATTCGTGCAGGATTCCTTTGATGCGGACCGAAACGATAGCGGCCCCCATAAGCGAGGAGAGCAACGTCCTTCTGAGCGAATTGCCGATAGTCGAGCCGAATCCACGCTCGAAAGGCTCGGCATAAAATCTCCCGTAAGTGGCGGTCAAATTTTTCTCGTCCACCTCGAGTTCCTTGGGCTTGATCAGATCGGTCCAATGCCTGTGCATAGCCAACTCCCTCAATTCGACGTTACTTTGAATACAACTCCACGACCAGTTTTTCGTTGATCGGCGCCGTGATGTCGCTTCTCGTAGGCAGATATTTGATTTTGCCGCTGACAATGTCGCGGTCCAGTTCAACCCATTCCGGCACGCCGCGCCGCTGCGCGGCCTCCATCGCCGCCAGCACGCGCACTAATTGGCGATCGGACTCCGCCACCGCCACTACGTCGCCCGCGCGCACAAGATACGACGGGATATCGACGCGCTTTCCATTCACCGTGACGTGCCCGTGCCGCACAAGCAGGCGCGCGTCCGCCCGGGAGCTGGCAAAGCCCAGCCGGTACGCGAC
The DNA here is from genome assembly GCA_964404195.1 of uncultured Syntrophobacteraceae bacterium. GTDB lineage: Bacteria > Desulfobacterota > Binatia > UBA9968 > UBA9968 > JAJPJQ01. The sequence continues at coordinate 17,048 of CAYOJC010000097.1, read as the reverse complement.
GTTGTCCAACCGTCTTTCCAATAGGATCAACAGCGTCTCGCCGGTGATTCCCTTGACGCGCTCCGCCATTTCGAAGGTGCGGCGGAACTGTTTCTCGAAAAGGCCGTACATGCGCTTGATCTTTTGCTTCTCGCGCAACTGAATGCTGTATTCGGAAAATTTCGGACGTCCCTGGCCGTGCTGGCCCGGCGGATAGTTCCTGCGCTCGATGGCGCACTTGTCCGTGTAGCAGCGCTCTCCTTTGAGGAAGAGCTTCAAATTCTCGCGCCGGCAGAGACGGCAAACCGATCCGATGTACCTGCCCACTGTTTACGCTCTCCCCGTTACTGTGACTTTCATCATCATACTCTCCTCCGTTTGGGCGGGCGGCAGCCGTTGTGCGGTATCGGCGTGACGTCCTTGATCAAGCTGATATGGATTCCCGCCGCCTGGAGCGACCTCAGCGCCGACTCTCTTCCCGCGCCGGGGCCGCGCACAAAAACCTGAACGCTGCGCATGCCGTGGTCCGCGGCTTTCTTCGCGGCGTTATCCGCCGCCTGCTGCGCCGCGAACGGAGTGCCCTTGCGCGATCCTTTGAATCCCATCGTGCCTGCGCTGGACCAGGAGATGACGTTCCCCTGATAGTCCGTAATCGTGACGATCGTGTTGTTAAAGGTCGAGTGGATGTGCACGACGCCCTCGGAAATATTTTTTCTGCCCTTCTTCTTCCGCGCCGCCCGCTCCACCGCCTTGTCTCCCGCTTTCTCGCCGGCTTTCTCCTCTGGGCGGCTTTCGGCCTTTTTTTCTTCAGCTCCCTGATCGTCTTTCGCCATTTCTTCTCTCCTGCTTTTGTACGAGCGCAATTCATTGCGCCCCTACCCCATCGCTTCTTACCCTTTCGACGGCGCGGTCTTTTTTCCGGCCACGGTCTTACGCGGCCCCTTGCGCGTGCGCGCGTTGGTGTGCGTCCGCTGTCCTCGCACGGGCAGGCCTTTACGGTGCCGGAGCCCCCGGTACGATCCCACGTCGACGTGGCGCTTGATGTTCATCTGCACGTCGCGCCTGAGATCGCCTTCCACTTTTTGCCCCTGATCGATGATCTGGCGGATTTTTACCACCTCATCGTCGGTCAAGTTGTCGGTCTTAGTGTCAAAGGAAACTCCGGCCGACTGGAGAATCTTCCTCGAAGCGCTCCGCCCGATGCCGAAAATATAAGTGAGCGCGATCTCCATCCGCTTGTTCTTGGGCAAATCCACTCCGGCTATGCGCGCCATCTCTACCCTACCTCCTTATCCCTTCCCCATTTTGGATTTTGGATTTGAGATTTTCGATTTTAGATTCAATTCAATCGAAAATCGGCAATCGAAAATCTAAAATTTGTTATCCTTGCCTCTGTTTGTGCCGGGTGTTGACGCAAACCACACGCACGACACCCTTGCGCCTGATCACTATGCACTTATTGCAGATCTTCTTAACCGATGCTCTTACCTTCATCTCTGGCCTGCTATCTTTCCCGGTAAATGATTCTGCCTCTGGCCAAGTCGTAGGGAGAGAGCTCTATTTTGACTTTGTCGCCAGGAAGAATCTTGATGTAATGCATCCGCATTTTGCCCGAGATATGAGCCAGCACTTTGTGTCCGTTGTCCAACTCCACGCGGAACATGGCGTTGGGGAGCGTTTCCAAAACCGTGCCGGTTACCTCGATCGCATCCCCTTTAGGCATACGTGATTCGTTGGTTCGCGCCGTGCCGATTTCCAAACTACAGCCGGCTCAAAATATACGGGCCATTTTGTGTGATCGCCACGGAATGCTCGAAATGAGCCGAGAGACTCCCGTCGCCGGTCACCGCCGTCCAGCCGTCTTCTTTCATCTTCACTTCGGAGCTCCCCGCGTTCACCATCGGCTCGATGGCCAAAACCATCCCCTCCTTGAGTCGAATTCCCCGCTCCGCCTCGCCGTAGTTCGGCACGGGAGGGTCCTCGTGCAGGCGTTTGCCGATGCCGTGACCCACAAACGACCGGACTACGGAATATCCGGCGCCTTCGATCATTTGCTGAATCGCCGAAGATAAATCCCCGAGCCTCTTTCCATCGCGCAGGTGCTCGATCCCTCGATACAGCGCCTGTTCGGTCACCTGCATCAGCCGCCGGGCATCCTCGGTAATCGCGCCGACTCCGACGGTGACCGCCGAGTCGCCGTAGAATCCTTCGTAGATGACGCCGAAATCGAGTCCCACGATATCGCCGTCTTTCAACACCCGTCCTGAGGGAATGCCGTGGACAATCTCATCATTCACCGATACGCACAGAGACCTGGGATAAACTCTGCCCGCCATTTGGTAGCCTTTGAACGCCGGCGTTGCTTTTTTTTTATAGGTCAACTCCTCAGCCAACGAATCCAATTCCAGCGTCGTGACACCGGCGGCGACTTTGTCTCTGAGCTCTGCGAGAATCTCGGCTACGATCACGTTCGCGCTCCGCATCACCTCGATCTCACGCGCGGATTTGAGGGTGATCATGTTTCAACCGCTTTGAGCACCCGTTTACCGACCTCCTCCACGCTTCCCACTCCATCGATCTCCTTGAGCAAGCCGCGCTTGCTATAGTACTCTTTGAGCGGCGCGGTTTGATTTTCATACACCCGAAGCCGCGCGGCGATCATCTCCTCGCGATCGTCTTCGCGCTGATAGAGCTCGCCGCCGCATCGATCGCATATTCCCGGACGCGCGGGCGGATTAAAGACCAGATGATGAAGGCTGCCGCATTGTTTGCACGTACGCCGCCCGGACAAACGCTTGATAATCACGTCGTTGGAAGCCTGCAGACAAAGCGCGGATTCCAGCGCGAGTCCTGTGCCGTCCAGCATTTGCTCCAGTTCGTCCGCCTGCGTCAGGGTTCTGGGAAATCCATCCAAGATAAAACCGCTCCGGCAATCCGGCTCGCGCAGGCGCTCGGCGACTAGTCTTACCATGACCTGGTCGGGGACCAAATCTCCCCGATCGAGGTAGTCCGCCGCCTGTTTCCCAAGCGCGCTTTGTTCCCGCGCCGCCCTTCTCAGGATCTCTCCGGTCGAAACCTGGCACGCACCGAACTTCTGCTCGAGAAGTCTGGCCTGAGTTCCTTTCCCGGCCCCCGGAGGACCAAAAAAAACCACGCGAAGTACGCTCACCGGTCGATCCTAGCCTCTTCTCCCCCTCAAGCGGCCCCGTTTCATGAATCCTTCGTAGTTCCGGGTGATCATATGAGTCTCCACCTGCGCCACAGTATCCATCGCCACTCCCACCACGATCAGCAGGGCGGTTCCGCCGAAATAAAACGGCACGTTGAACTGCCCGATCAGCATCGTCGGCAAAAGCGCGACCGCCGATATATAGATCGCGCCGCCTAATGTGATCCGGGAGAGCACCCGGTCGATAAACTCCGCAGTCTTCTGTCCCGGCCTTATGCCCGGGATGTAGCCGCCGAACTTCTTCATGTTCTCCGCCACATCGACGGGATTGAACACGACCGCGGTATAAAAATAACAAAAGAAGATGATGAACCCGACGTAGAGCAGGTCGTGCAGCCACTGCCCGGGAGTGAGATAGCCGGCCGCGGCCTGGGCCCACGGCTGCTGCACGAACTGAGCGATCGTGGCCGGAAAAATCAGAATCGACGAGGCGAATATCGGCGGAATGACGCCCGCGGTGTTGACCTTCAGCGGAAGATGGGAGCTCTGTCCTCCGTACATTTTTCGGCCCACCACTCTTTTGGCGTACTGGACCGGAATCTTTCTCTGCCCGCGCTCTATGAATATGACGAGTCCCACGACGGCCACGACGATCGCGGTCACGAGAAGAGCCACGAGCACGCCCAATTCTCCCTCTTGAATGAACTGATACGTCGAGGTGACGGCCGACGGCAGACGGGCGATGATGCCGGCGAAGATAATCAAGGAAATTCCGTTGCCGATTCCCCGCTCCGTGATCTGCTCTCCCAACCACATGATGAACGCGGTACCGGAAGTCAGCGTAATGACCGTCATCACGCGGAAGTTCCAGCCTGGATCGAGCACGATGGGCTCGCCGCCGGCGCCGCGCGTACCTTCCATCCCCGCTGCAATCATCAGACCCTGGACAATAGAAAGGACGATCGTGCCGTAGCGGGTATATTGAGTAATCTTTCTGCGGCCGGCCTCGCCTTCCTTGGAGAGTCGTTCCAGATAAGGAAAGACGACCGTCAGGAGTTGCAGGATGATCGAAGCGCTGATGTAGGGCATGATGCCCAGAGAGAAGACCGAGAACTGCTCCAAAGCGCCGCCGGAGAAAAGATTGAACAGACCGAAGATGGTATCTTTCACCCGGTCGAAAAAGGACGCGAGCGCGACGCGATCGACTCCCGGAGTCGGGATGTGCACTCCCACCCGATAGACCGCGAGCATGGCCAGGGTGAAAAATATCCTGCGCCGAAGCTCCGGAATCTTGCCCGCGTTTTGAAAACCTTCAATCATGCGCTTGCGGCCTCTGGCTTATGGCCTTCGTTGATCACTTCCGCCTTGCCTCCCAGAGCTTCGAGTTTTTCTTTCGCCTTGGAAGAAAACGCATGCGCCTTGACGATCAACGGCTTGGTGAGCGAGCCATCGGCCAAAATCTTCACCGGCTCGCCCTTGCGCCGAATCAGCCGCCGCTCGAGCAAAAGCTCGGGCGTAACTTCGCTGCCGGAATCGAAGATATCCAACTGCCCTAGATTGACCACCGCCGAAGTCTGCCGGAACGGGTTATGAAAGCCGCGCTTGGGAATGCGGCGCTGGAGCGGCATCTGGCCGCCTTCAAAACCGGGAGGCGTGTTGCCGCCCGAACGAGACCCCTGTCCCTTGTGGCCCCGGCACGATGTCTTGCCGTGGCCCGAGCCATCCCCACGCCCAACCCTTTTTCTTTTTTTCGTCGAGCCGGGCGCCGGCTTTAAATTACTCAAGTCCATAATTTTCAGCGAATCTCCTGCAACAGCTTGCCTCTCCGACCGGCTATCCCCTCCGGCAGCTCCAGAGCCCTCAGCGCTTCAAAGGTAGCTTTCACGCTGTTGTGAGGATTAGTCGAGCCGATGCACTTGGTGAGGACGTTGTGAATTCCCGCGGCTTCGACGACTGCGCGCACACCGCCGCCGGCGATGACGCCGGTTCCAACGGAGGCCGGTTTCAATACAACATAACCCGCGCCGAAACGGCCGGTTACTTCGAATGGAATAGTTCCGTCGATGATCGGAATCCTGATCAAACCTTTTTTCGCCTGCTCCAAACCTTTACGAATCGCCTCAGGCACCTCTTTGGCTTTTCCCAAGCCATAGCCGACTACCTCCTTGCTGTCTCCCACAACCACGAGCGCGTTGAAGCTGAAGCGGCGCCCGCCTTTGACCACTTTGGCGACCCGGCTGATGTGGACGACCTTCTCTTTCAGTTCCAACCCTTGAGGATCGATTCGTTCCATTTTCCCTCGGCTAAAATTTAAACCCGGCCTCGCGCAGCGCTTCCGCCAAAGCCTTTACCCGGCCATGATAAAGAAATCCGTTGCGGTCGAATACCACGCGAGAAATATTTTTCTCCTTGCACGCCTGAGCGAGCAACTGTCCGACTTGCTTCGCCGCCGCCACTCCCTTGGTGGTCTTGAGCTTGCCCTTCAGCGTAGGAGACAACGTCGAGACGGAGACAAGCGTAACGCCTTTTTCATCGGAGATAACTTGTGCGTAAATGTGCTTGACGCTTCGATAGACGCAGATCCGCGGGCGCAGATCGGTTCCCAAAACCTGCTTGCGTACCCGCTGCTGGCGCCTGTGACGTCCGATCTCTCTCCGACTGTCCAACATAAATAGTTCCCGTTACTGTGACGATCCCGCCGCTCCGACGGCCTTTCCTGCCTTGCGCTTGATGACCTCTTCCCGATATTTCACCCCTTTGCCTTTATAGGGTTCCGGCGGTCTGAAGGCGCGGATAACCGCCGCGGTCTCTCCGAGAAGGCGCCGGTCTGCGCTCTGGAGCGTGATGATGATCTGGCGTTCCACTGTGGCCGTCACTCCGGCGGGCAAAGGAAACAGGATCGGATGGGAGTAACCCAACGTAAAGTGGAGGTCCGTCCCTTTGACCTCTGCTCGATAGCCTACGCCGTTAATCTCTAAAACTCGGGTGAAGCCCCGGCTCACTCCCTCGACCATGTTGGCGATCAACTTGCGCGCCAGACCATGCAGCGCCTTTACGTTTCTCTCTTCAGATTGACGCGCGACCTTGACGATTTTCCCCTCGACGTTTACCTGGATTTGAGGCGGAATTTCGGTCCGGAGTTTACCCTTGGGACCTTCCACCCGCACCGCTCCGTCTTCCAAAGCGACTTTGACTCCGTCGGGAATCGATATCGGTAATCTTCCTATGCGCGACACGTTCTATCTTTCCACTTACCAAACCGAGCAGATCAGCTCTCCGCCGACTTTCGATTTTTTGGCCTCACGGTCCACCAGAAATCCTTTAGGCGTCGAAAGCACGTTGACTCCAAGCCCCTTACGAATCGGAGCGATCTCGGCAACGCCCACGTACACTCTGCGGCCGGGACGGCTCACACGCTTCAATCCGGTAATGACCGGCCGATGTTCCCTGTCAAATTTCAATTGGATTCGCAGCAGCTCGCCTGCGCCTTCTTTCACCTTCACTCTTTTGACTTCCTGCAAGTAGCCTTCGGCGATCAACACTTTAACGAGCGACTCCTTCACCCTCGAGCAAGGCACCTCCACGCTCTCATGCCCGGCGCGCAAAGCGTTACGAATACGAGTCAGCAGGTCGGCAATCGGATCGGTCATTCCCATTTTTTGCTCCCGAACAGCTACCAGCTCGCCTTAATCAGCCCGGGGATCTGGCCTTTCCTGGCATTATCCCTAAGACAGAGCCGACACATGCGGAAGCGTCGGTAAAAGGCCCGCGCGCGCCCGCAGAGCGGACAGCGATTGTATTGTCTCACTTTGAACTTATTCGGCCTTTCCGCCTTGATCCGAAGACACGTCTTAGCCAATGGCTTCCCCTCCAGCGCCTAAGCGGCAAACGGCATGCCCAGATAGCTGAGCAATGCTCTACCTTCCTGATCCGTTTTCGCGGTGGTGACAATCGAGACGGTTAGTCCCCGCGACTTATCTACCTTGTCGACCACGATCTCGGGAAAAATAATCTGGTCGCGCACCCCCAGCGAGTAATTACCGCGGCCGTCGAAGGATTTGCCCGGGATTCCCCTGAAGTCGCGCACGCGCGGCAAAGCGGCGTGTATCAACCGGTCCAAGAATTCGTACATTCGATCGCGCCGGAGCGTGACCATGCATCCGATCGGAACGCCCTGGCGCAACTTGAAGTTGGCGATCGCCTTCTTGGCCCGGGTGATCACGGGCTTCTGACCCGTGATGGCCATGAGCTCCGCGGCCGCGGTATCGAGGACCTTGGCGTTTTGAACCGCCTCGTTGAGACACATATTGAGCGTGATTCTCTCCAATCGCGGCACCTGAAGCGAGTTCTTGTAGCTGAACTCCTTCATCATCGCCGGAACCACTTCTTCCCGATATTTCTTTTGTAAGCGAGCAGCCATAGTCAATGTTGAATTTTGAATGATGAATTTTGAATTCAATTCAACACTCAAAATTTAAAATTCAATATTTTTAGTCCAACGGGTCTCCGCAGCGGCGGCAAAGACGCGCCTTCTTTTCGTCTCCCATAATTTTTCTTCCGACCCTGACCGGGGCATTGCACTTGTCGCACATCAGCATGAGATTCGACAGGGGAATCGGCGCCTCTTTCTCCACAATGCCGCCGGGCTGCTGCGGCCCCCGGGCGCGCGTGTGGCGCTTGACCATGTTGACCCGCTCGATGATCGCAGCGTCTTCTTTGGGCATGACGCGCAGGACCTTTCCCGTCTTGCGCCGCTCTCTGCCGGCGATTACCATCACGCTGTCGTTTTTCCGAATATGCATGGCCCCTGTCGCCTCTCGCCTTCTTTACAGCACCTCGGGCGCGAGAGAGATGATCTTCATAAATTTCTTCGCCCTGAGCTCCCGCGCCACCGGACCGAAGATGCGCGTCCCGATGGGCTCCTTCTGGTTATCGATGAGCACGGCGGAGTTCGTATCGAACCGTATGTAACTACCGTCGGACCGCCCCAACTCCTTCGCCGTTCGCACGACGACGGCCTTGGTCACCTCGCCCTTTTTCACCTTAGCGTTGGGAATCGCCTCTTTGACAGACACCACGATGATGTCTCCCACCGAGGCATACCTGCGCTTGCTACCGCCGAGCACTTTGATGCATTGCACCTTGCGCGCCCCCGAATTGTCCGCCACATCCAGAACCGTTCTCATCTGAATCATAATTCGATCCCGTCACGAAGGAACTCACGCTGAGGGCGTAGCACCCGGGGCCGCAAGTTCGCCGGTCACCGACCGCTCGAGAATTCGGCTCACGCGCCAACGCTTCTCGCGGCTGAGCGGCCGGGTCTCCACTATCAGCACCCGATCCCCCACCCGGCACTCGCTCTTCTCGTCGTGCGCCTTCACCTTGGTGCGGCGCTTGAGATACTTAAGATATTTCGGATGCCGCACCGTCCTCTCCACAGAGACGACGACCGTCTTCTGCATCCGATTACTGAGCACCACTCCCTGGCGCTCTTTGTGCATCCGCCGTGGTTCCATTTAGCCTTCCCTGCGCTTGAGCTCTTTTTCTCTCAAGACGGTCTCCAGCCGCGCCAAGTCCCGCCGGTCATACCTGAGCTTCATGGGGTTCTCCAGCCTGCCCGTTGCCCGCCTGAGCTTAAGATGGAAGATCTCCTCCCTAATCTCGGAGCGCTTCTGCGCGAGCTCTTCGTCGCCCATCTCTCTTAGCTGCTTAGCTTCCATGCGCTAATCCTCTCCGCTCGACAAACATCGTAGAAAGCGAGAGCTTATGAGCGGCCAAGCGGAACGCCTCGCGCGCCAAATCGCGCTCCACTCCTTCCATCTCATAGAGAATCCTTCCCGGCTTGATGACGGCCACCCAACCTTCGGGCGCGCCTTTGCCTTTGCCCATGCGCGTCTCGGCAGGTTTTTTCGTGATGGGTTTGTCGGGAAATATCCGAATCCAGACCTTGCCGCCGCGCTTCAAATAGCGCGTCAAGGCAATGCGCGCCGCCTCGATCTCGCGCGCTCCCAGCCACCCTCTTTCGAGCGCCTTGAGCCCGTAGTCGCCGAAAGCGAGAGTAGATCCGCGCATGGCCATGCCGGCCCTTCTGCCTTTTTGCTGCTTTCGGTATTTAACTTTTTTAGGTTCTAGCATCTTGCCCTTCGACCTTTTCCCCGTCCCATTTTGGATTTTAGATTTTCGATTTTAGATTCAATCCAAAATCGGCAATCCAAAATCTAAAATTCTTCGTTACCCGCCCATTGCCGTCTTTTGCTGCTGCTCTTCTTCCGTCAGCACTTCGCCGCGGAAGATCCACACTTTGACGCCGATGACGCCATAGGTGGTTTTCGATTCGGCGAAGCCGTAGCTGATATCGGCGCGCAGCGTGTGAAGCGGAACCCGGCCCTCGCGATACCACTCGGTCCGCGCGATCTCCGTTCCGCCCAATCTTCCCGCGCACTGAATTTTAATTCCCTGCGCGCCCATCCTCATCGCCCGCGAGACGCTCTCTTTCATCGCCCGGCGAAACGCCACCCGGCGCTCGAGCTGTAAGCCGACGTTTTCGCCCACGAGCTGGGCATCCAGATCGGGCCGGCGCACCTCGATGATATTGAGATAAACTTCCCGCCCGGTCAGCCGGGACAATTCCTTCTTCAACTTTTCGATCTCGGCGCCCTTCTTGCCGATCACGATTCCGGGCCGCGCCGTATGGATATTAATCTTGGCTTTGTTGCCCGCGCTTTCGATCTCAATTTTTGAAATCCCCGCGTGATAAAGCCGGCTCTTCAAAAATTTCTTGATTTTAAAATCCTCATGCAAAAGCTTCGCGTAGTCGTGGCGCGCGAACCACTTGGAATCCCAGGTGTCGATGACCCCGATGCGAAATAATTTCGGATGCGTCTTCTGACCCATCAGGACTTGCTCCTCTCATCGACCACAACCGTGATGTGGGCAAGCCGCTTGCGGACGCGAGTGGCCCGGCCCATGGCGCGAGGCATAAAGCGCTTCCACATGCCCGCTTCGCCCACCTCCACGCGCTTTACATAGAGACGATCCACGTCCACGCTCTGCGTGCCTTCAGCATTGGCCACCGCCGATCTCAATGTTTTTGCGACGAGCGCCGCCGCGCGCTTCGGGACGAATTTCAGCTCGTTTAACGCCTGTTCGACTCCCTTGCCGCGGATCTGATCGACCACCAGTCTGACCTTGCGCGGCGAAAGGCGGACGAATTTTGTGACAGCGCGCGTTTCCATATCCTTCGCTTATGCTCCCGCCTTAGGAGCCGCCGGCTGCGGAGCCGCGCCCGGGGCCGCACGCGGCGCGGCAGGCGCACCCGTGACACCTTCTTTGGTCTCTCCCTTGCGGTCCCCGGAGTGAATGTAAAAGGTCCGCGTGGGCGAAAACTCTCCCAGCTTGTGACCGACCAGATTCTCCGTGACGAAGACCGGAATAAATTTTCTGCCGTTGTGCACCGCGATGGTGTGGCCGACCATCTCCGGAGTGATGGTCGAGCGTCGCGACCAGGTTTTCACCACCCGCTTTGCGTTCGACGCGTTCATCACCTCGATCTTCCGTCTGAGGTGCTCGTCGATGAAGGGACCTTTTTTAACCGAGCGCGCCATCGTTATCTGGCCTCTCTCCGTTTGACGATATATTTATCCGACTGGTGGTTCTTACGCGTCTTGTACCCCTTGGTCGGCTTCCCCCACGGAGTCATCGGATGATTTCCCTTGGAGCGGCCTTCGCCGCCGCCGTGCGGATGGTCGACCGGGTTTTTGGCGATTCCACGGGACCACGGCCGTTTGCCCAACCATCGCGAGCGGCCCGCCTTCCCAAGAGAGATATTTTCTTGTTCCAGGTTTCCCACCTGGCCGATCGTCGCCCGGCACTCGGCGAGCACGTTCCGGAGCTCGCCGGAAGGGAGCTTGACCAGGGCGTACCCGGCTTCCTTGGCCATGAGCTGTGCGCCCGCGCCTGCGCTGCGCACCATCTGTCCACCCTTGCCGATCTTGAGCTCGATGTTGTGGATCACGGTGCCGACGGGAATGAGCTTGAGCGGGAGGCAATTACCCGGCTTGATATCGACGCCTTCGCCGCCGGAGACGACCGCGTCTCCCACCTTGAGCTGATCGGGCGCGAGGATGTAGCGCCGCTCGCCGTCGGCATAACACAAGAGCGCGAGCCGGGCCGAGCGATTGGGATCGTACTCGACGGCCTCGACGCGCGCGGGAATATCCTTCTTGTCGCGCTTGAAATCGATCAACCGATAGAGCCGCTTGTGGCCGCCGCCGCGATGGCCGCTGGTAATCCGGCCGGTATTGTTCCGTCCGCCGCTGCGCTTGATAGGACGGACCAGGCTCTTCTCGGGCCTGTCTTTAGTGATCTCTTCAAAACCAAGCCCGGTCCTGAAGCGCATGCCGTGGGAAGTCGGATTGTAAGTTTTAATCGCCATTGTTTTTAGTTACTAGTTACTGGTTGATTGGTTACCCGAATAACGAATACACAAGTCAACTAGTAACCGGATCATGCGCCGCCGAAAAAATCGATCTTGTCGCCTTCCTTTAATGTCACGTACGCCTTTTTCCATTGCGGCAAACGTCCCGAGTTTCTGCCCACGCGCCGAATTTTGCCGAGATACCGGGCTATCCGGACCTTCATGACTTTCACCTTGAACAAACTCTCGATCGCCTGCTTGACTTCGATCTTGTTGGCGTCGGGACGAACCCGGAACAAGACCTGATTGTTCTTTTCCGAAAGCACGCTCCCTTTTTCGGTCACGAGCGGCGCCTGAATGATCTCTTGAGGGCCCCTCATGCCGCCAGCCTCTCCTCGATCAGCCGCAGCGCCTGCTCGGTCATGATGAGATGCTCGTAACGAAGAAGGTCGTAAACGTTGAGCCCCTCGACACGGAGCGCCTTGACCCTCGGTAAATTACGCACCGAGAGCGCCACCTTCTCATCGCCTTCGGGGAGAACGATCAAAGCGCTTTTTACCTGGAGCTCTTCCAACATTTGCCGCATGAGTTTGGTTTTGACCTCCGCGATCTCGAGCGCGACGAGCACGATGATCTTACCTTCTTTGTGCTTCAAACTGAGCGCCGACAGCAACGCTTCGCGCCGCGCTTTTTTAGGCATGCGGTAAGAATAGTCTCTCGGCTGCGGACCGAAAATTGTTCCGCCGCCGACCCAGATAGGCGACCGGATGCTTCCGGCCCGGGCTCTACCGGTACCCTTCTGCCGCCACGGCTTCTTGCCGCCGCCGCGAACAAAACCTTTGCTCTTGGTCGCGGCGGTGCCGGCGCGCCGGTTGTTGAGCTGCATAACGACCGCCTGGTGCAAGAGATGCGGGCGCAAGGCGGCGCCGAAAATTTCCTCGTTAAGCTTCGGATGAACGACTTCAGCGGCCATGTCTACTTACGGCCTTTCGCGGCCTGGCGGATCAAAAGCACTCCGCGCTCGGCGCCGGGCACGGAGCCTTTAACGAGCAGCAGATTATTATCGGCGCGGACCTCGACGATCTCGAGATTTTGTATCGATATCCGCTCATCGCCCCAATGGCCCGCCATCCTCTTGCCTTTGAAGACGCGGCCTGGATAGGATCGATTGCCGATCGATCCTCCATGACGAAAATATTCGTGGGTGCCGTGCGAACCCGGAAATCCCGCGAAACCCCAACGCTTGATCACTCCGGTAAAACCTCTGCCTTTGCTGATTCCGGCGACATCCACGCGGTCTCCCGACTTAAAGAGATCGGCAGCCTTGATCTCCTGACCCAGCTCGTACTCGCCGACTTTGTCCGTGCGAAACTCACGAAGCACTTCGAACGCGCCTTTGCCGGCCTTGGCGAAATGACCCTGCTCGGGCTTGTTCACGCGCTGCGCTTTGCGGCTGCCGAAGCCGATCTGCAGCGCGTTGTAGCCGTCTTTGGACGTTTCCTTTTTTTGCACGACAACGCAAGGACCGGTTTGAATGACCGTTACGGGAACGACGGTGCCGTCGGCGCCGAACACCTGAGTCATGCCGATTTTCTTGCCGATCAGTCCGTTCATAAACTCTTTTGGAGTGATGGAGTGATGGAGTAATGGAGTAATGGGGTAGAGCGAAACTCCGGTTTCCAATACTCCAACACTCCAATACTCCAGTACTCCATTTGCATCATTGCAATTTGATTTCCACGTCAACGCCCGCAGCCAAATCCAATTTCCCCAAGGCATCGATGGTCTGCTGGGTCGGCTCGAGAATATCGAGCAGCCGCTTATGCGTGCGAATCTCGAATTGCTCTCTGGATTTTTTGTCCACGTGCGGCGAGCGATTCACGGTGAATCGCTCGATGCGCGTCGGCAGTGGAATCGGTCCCGCCACGCGCCCGCCGGTACGTCTTACGGTCTCGACGATTTCCCCGACGGACTGGTCGAGCACACGATGGTCGTAAGCTTTAAGTCGTATGCGAATCTTTTCGTTCATGGTCTTAAGTCAGGGTCCAATGGGTTTCCGGATTTAGCGCTGATCGCTTCGGATATGGAAGTCGGCACCGGTTCATAATGGGAAAACTGCATCGTGTACGTCGCTCTGCCTTGAGTCATGGAGCGGACGTCGGTGGCGTAACCGAACATCTGCGCCAGGGGAACTTGCGCCTGGATTATCTGAGCGGTACCGCGCGAATCCATGCCGAGAACTTTCCCGCGGCGCGAGCTGATGTTCCCGATAACTTCTCCCATGAATTCTTCGGGAGTCACCACCTCGACCGCCATGATAGGCTCCAGGAGCACCGGCGAGGCCTTCTTCGTCGCGTCTTTGAACGCCATCGAGCCGGCGATCTTAAAGGCGATCTCGGAAGAATCGACGTCGTGGTAGCTGCCGTCGAACAGCGTCACTTTGACATCGACCACGGGATACCCAGCCAATGGCCCGTTGTCCAGCGCTTCTTTGATACCCTTTTCCACGGCGGGTATATATTCCCGCGGGATCGAGCCGCCCTTGATCGCGTCGACAAATTCAAATCCGGTTGCGGGCGGCTGCGGCTCCACTTTGATGTAGACGTGACCATATTGTCCGCGGCCGCCGGTCTGGCGGATGAACCTGCCCTCCTGCTCGACCGCCTTGCGTATCGTCTCTTTGTAGGCTACCTGCGGCTTGCCGACGTTGGCGCCGACCTTGAATTCACGCAGAAGCCGATCGACGATAATCTCCAGGTGCAACTCCCCCATGCCGGAAATAATGGTCTGGCCGGTCTCTTCGTCGGTATGGACCCTGAACGAGGGATCCTCGGTTGTGAGCTTTTGCAGCGACAAGCCCAGCTTCTCCTGGTCGGCCTTGCTCTTCGGCTCGATGGCGATGGAAATCACCGGCTCGGGAAATTCGATCGATTCGAGCACGATGGGCTTGTCCTCGTCGCACAGCGTATCGCCAGTGGCGGCGTTCCTCAATCCGACGGCGGCGGCGATGTCGCCAGCATAAACCTCTTTGATTTCCTCTTGCTTGTTGGCGTGCATTTTTAACAGCCGGCCGATTCGCTCGCTCCGGCTCTTGGCCGGGTTATAGATGCTCGCTCCGGAGAGCAGCACGCCCGAATAGACGCGGAAAAACGTCAACGTCCCGACGTAAGGATCGGTCATGATCTTAAAGGCCAACGCCGCAAACGGCGCCTGATCGCTTGCCGGCCGCTCTTCCTCTTGTTGCGTATCCGGATTCTTGCCGCGCACCGGCGGGATATCGGACGGAGAGGGCAGATAGTCCACGACGGCGTCGAGAAGCGTCTGGACGCCTTTGTTTTTGAACGCAGCGCCGCAGATCACCGGAACCAACTTGAGCGCCAGGCCGCCCTTGCGAATCGCGCGGCGAATCTCGCTCTCACCGATCTCTTTTCCCTCCAGATACTTTTCCATCACCGACTCATCGCAATCCGCCGCAGCCTCCAGGAGCTTCTCGCGGTATTCGTCGGCCTGCGCCTTCAGATCGCTCGGAATCGGCTCGATCCGGAACTTCGCGCCCAGACTTTCTTCTTCCCATATCACGGCTTTCATCTGAACCAGGTCGATGACTCCCTTAAAACGATCTTCCGCTCCAATCGGAAGCTGAATGGCGACGGCGCGCGCCCCGAGGCGATCCTGGATCATCTTATGCACGCGGAAAAAGTCCGCGCCGACCCGATCCATCTTGTTGATAAAGGCGAGCCGCGGCACGCCGTACTTGTCCGCCTGGCGCCAGACCGTCTCGGTCTGGGGCTCGACGCCGCCGACCGAGCAGAAGACGGCGACCGCGCCGTCGAGAACGCGCAGCGACCGCTCGACCTCGATGGTAAAATCGACGTGGCCGGGCGTATCGATAATATTGACGCGGTGATCGCGCCAGAAACAGGTGGTTGCGGCCGACGTAATGGTAATTCCCCGCTCTTGCTCCTGGACCATCCAGTCCATGGTCGCCGTGCCTTCGTGCACTTCGCCGATCTTGTAGTTGATTCCCGTGTAGTAGAGAATCCTCTCGGTCGTCGTAGTTTTGCCCGCATCGATGTGCGCCATGATGCCGATGTTGCGGGTCTTGTCGAGTGGAACCGTTCTTGCCATTTCTATCTTTCCGGAAAAAAAGAAGGCGGTCATCCCGCCTCCTCACTTCTCGAACCTCCTAAATTAGCTACCAGCGATAATGCGCGAAAGCCCGGTTGGCCTCCGCCATTCGATGAGTATCTTCTTTTTTCTTGATCGCCCCTCCGCGATTGCTCGCCGCATCGATTAGTTCCGCCGCCAGCTTTTCTTCCATAGACCTGCCTTCGCGGGTCGATGCCGATTGGACCAGCCAGCGCATGCCCAGAGATAGCCGCCTTTGAGGCCGAACCTCGATCGGGACCTGATAGGTCGCCCCGCCGACCCGGCGGGAGCGCACTTCCACGGTGGGTTTGGCGTTTTCCAGGGCGCGCTTGAAGACAGTCAGCGAGTCCTCCTTGATCTTGGCTCCGACCAGATCGAGAGAACGATAAAAGATTCCTTCCGCGACGCTCTTTTTTCCTCCGGTCATGATCGTGTTGATGAACTTGGCCACCTGCTTGTCTCCATATTTCGGATCCGGCAGGCCTTCCCTCTTCTTGACTTCACCTTTGCGCGGCATGTGTTCGTTACTCGTTGACTCGTTATTGGTTGACTAGTCTAAAAACTAGCGCTTTTCGTCGATTCGTTATCCAGTGAACCAATATACCAATAACCATTAACCTAGTTACTTCGGCCTTTTCGCGCCGTATTTGGAACGGCTTTGACGGCGTTCCTGAACGCCGATCGAATCCAATGTCCCGCGGATGATGTGATAGCGCACGCCCGGAAGATCTTTCACCCGGCCGCCGCGGATCAAGACTACCGAGTGTTCCTGCAGGTTGTGGCCGACGCCGGGGATATACGACGTCACTTCGATGCCGTTGGTGAGGCGGACGCGCGCGACTTTGCGCAACGCAGAATTCGGCTTCTTCGGCGTCGTGGTATAGACGCGGATGCACACGCCTCTTTTTTGCGGACATCCTTGAAGCGCCGGTGCGGTGTTTTTCCGCCGCTGCTTTTCTCTGCCGCCTCGAACCAACTGACCGATTGTAGGCATCACTCTCCAGTTCCCGGTTCACGAATGAACGCGGGCATATTGTTCACTTCCCGGTAAAACCGATTATTAATAACAGACCGTCAGAGCATTGTCAAAACAATCAAGCCTCGGCGGCCCGCGAGACCTCCAGCTCTTCGGCTTCCGGCTGCTCGATCTCGATTTCCACCTGGGAATATTTCTTCAAGCCGGTGCCTGCGGGGATCAAACGGCCCATGATGACGTTCTCTTTCAGCCCGCAGAGAAGGTCCACTTTTCCCTGAATCGCCGCTTCGGTCAGAACTTTCGTCGTCTCCTGGAACGACGCGGCGGAGATGAACGACTCGGTCGAGAGCGACGCCTTC
>CAYOJC010000096.1:0-18494 GCA_964404195.1 uncultured Syntrophobacteraceae bacterium | reverse complement strand
CGTTCGCCCTGAGCTTGTCGAAGGGTGAACGGTGGGTTTTTCAGCAGTCTGCTAGGCCACCATCGCTTGTTCTCTCGGCTCCTGACGGATCTTCTCCAACCGCTTGAGCGCCAGCAGCGCCGCGCCGATGGCGCCGACCATCTCCGGCTCATCGCTGACGTTGACCTTCTTCTTCACCGTCTCTTCCAGCGCCTTCACCATCCCTTTTTGCCGCGCGACGCCGCCGACGAACGTGATCTCTTCTTCCAGCCCGACGCGCTTGAGCAGCGCCATCGCCCTGGAAGCGAGCGACAGGTGTACTCCATAAAGGATGTTCTCCACGGTCTGGCCGTTGGAGACGTGGTTGATGATTTCCGATTCAGCCAACACCGCGCAGACGCTGCTGATGGTTTGAGGCTTGTCGGCCGCGATCGACAGATCGCCCACCTGCTCGATCGTGACCTCCAGATATTTGGACGCCCGCTCGATGAATCCGCCGGCGCCGGCGGCGCATTTGTCGTTGGTGCGAAATTCCCGGACCTTCCCGTTTTCCAGGACGCGGATCGCGCGCGTGCTCTGGGCGCCGATGTCGAGGATGCAGCGCGTTTTGGGGAAGAGATGGACCGCGCCGCGTCCGACGCAGGTGATGTCGGTGATTTGAATATCGCGAAACGGAACGTTGTACCTGCCGAATCCGGTGGTGGCGACGTAGCTCAGGTCGTTCTCTTTGATCCCGGCCTGCTCCAGCGCGATCCCGAGCGCCTCTTTGGAGACCGCGGTAAAATCGGGGCGCGTCCTCACCGCGCTCTTGCCGCGCACCTCTTTCTCGCCATCCATGATGATGACCTTGGCGCTCTTGGCGCCCATGTCGATCCCTGCGACGAAAACCATGCTGCCTCCTTCTGAACAGGCGGTAGGCGATAGGCGTTAGGCGGTAGGCCCAGCCCCAGCCACCGCCGGAGTCGCTTCGTGCTTCTCGCTGCTCGCCTTGAGCGCGCGCTCCAGCGCGAAGATGCTTGCTCCCAGCGCGCCGACATAGTGAGAATCCGGGCTCACGTTGAGTTTCATGCCGAGCTTCTCTTCGAGCGCGCGCACCATGCCGATGTTGAGTGAAACACCGCCGGTGAACGTCACTTCCGGCTCGATGCCGACCCGCCGGACGAGCGAGATCGTGCGCGCGGCGATCGCGCTGTGCACGCCGCCCAGGATGTCTTCGACCTTTTTCCCCTGGGCGAGATAGGACATGATGTCGGACTCGACGAAGACGGTGCAGACGGTGGTCAGGCGGACCGGATTTTTCGCCCGCATCGCGATTTCGCCGATGTCGTCGAGCGACAGAGTGAGGGCCTCCGCCGCGTTGGCCAGGAACCGTCCGGTGCCGGCGGCGCATTTATCGTTCATAACGAAATCTTTCACGTCCCCATCCGGGCCGATGTGGATTCCCTTCGCGTCCTGCCCGCCCATGTCGATGACGGTGCGGGTGTTGGGAAAGAGCAGGCTCGCGCCGCGCGCGTGACAACTGATCTCGGTGATCTGCGCGTCGCCGAACGTGACCTTGTATCGGCCGTAGCCCGTGCCGACCACGTACGCCACGTCCTCCCGCTTCAACCCGGCGGCGAGCAGCGCCTCCGCGAAGCCCCTGTCGGCCGCGCGCGTGACGTTGGCGCCCGTGTCGGTCAATGCCCTGGCGACGATCTCGCGCTTCTCGTTGATGATGATGGCCTTGGTCTGTGTGGAACCAACGTCCACGCCTGCGGCATAGATCATCTTGCGTCTCCTTTGGGCGCGCTCTCACGCAGCATCTTCTGGTGCTCGAGCGATTCGAAAAAGGCGTCGATCCGGTTTTTCATCTGCGCCTCGGAGAAGTAGCGCGGGTCTTCGATGTCGGATTCGACGAGCAGCGTGGGAATCCCCAGATCCTTGGTGAAATGCTCGCGCATGTCTCCTTGCCCGGCGGAGAAAAGCCGGCAGCTCTTGACCGAATGGATCACCAGCGCGTCGGCGTGCCATTCCTTTATATAGCGGTGGATCTGCTCATATCTCTGGAGGAAACTCCGGTTGGTGAGATTCCATTTGAGCATGTGCGCGGCGATCGATTCGAGCGGATGGTTGGGATCGTGCTTGAAGCCGAATTCCCAGAGACCACCCACGGTCGAATAGGTCGAGGCCACCGCCACGGCGCCCCACTTGGAGAACAGATCGCGAAATTGGCGCAGGTAGGGCCACGGAGGCGGCCCTTCGATCACGAAGCGGAAGCGCTCCTCGGGGAGCGGACCCATTCCGAGCTCGACCTTTTCTTCCATTTCTTTCAGCGCCGTCTCGAAAAACCTGAGCCCCTCTTCGGTGCCTCTGAGACAGTAAAGCGGCGCCATCATCGTCACCGAATCGAAGTAGGCATCGAACGGCGACGGGGTCTTCTGTGTGAGCGCCTTGATCTTCGCCCACAGCTCGCCGGTCTCGCCGGAGAGCGCGACGATCCTTCTGAGCTTGGCCCAATCGAGCTTTTTTCCCGTGAGCCGCTCCATCGCTTCGATGACCTCCTCGAGCTGCCGGACAACGTAAGTGATATCCGCCGCCGACGGTTCGTCGAATTCCCCGTGCAGAAACGGGATATCGAGGTTGTAGAGGTTTCCTTGCGAGTATTCGGCCAGGTGCTCAAACCACTGGAGGTAGACATTGCACCCGACGTAATTGCACAGGATCAGAGACGGTAGGGGGATCGTGGCAAAGGGAGTTTTGCGGCCGGAAAAAAACATGCCCACGTCCGCCTTGACATAGGCGCAGTTGTCCATCGAGTAGCCCATCTCTTCCGCCTTCTGGATGAAAGGCAGGCAGACTTTTTTGACCGCGAGCTGCAGCGCGTTGATCTCCGGATAGACGGGGATCAGGTCGAAGGCGAGCGCCAGCTCGACGGGGTTGCCGCTGATCAGCATGTAGACGGCCTTGCCGTCTCCTTGCTCGGCGCAGCGCGTGAGGCGCTCGAAGTAGCGGCCCATGATCTCTTTTTGCAGGAGATGCATCTGCCCCTGGTATGTGGTCTTTACTGCTTCGGCTGCTTGTGCCATTTGCTTCCTCTACTTTCTAGTCTTCAACGATCACGAGCCACGAACACGATCACGAACTAGTCGAACAGCATGGACTCGACGAAGGTCTCGACTTCGGAGCGCGCTTTGTCGAAGATCCACATCTTCTCCTCGAATTCTAGAGCGAGGTGGGGAATCCCTTCTTTTTCCAAAGCCCTCCGGTACAGAGCGTAATCGAACAGCGCGGGCTCGCAGAACTTGGCCGCAAGGAAGAGCACCGCGCTCGCGCCCGTCTCGCGGACTCTATCGACGAGATGTTTGGATTTGGGCTGCCGGCTGTCGTGCTTCACGCCCGAATAGACGCTTTGATCGATGTACGCGCGCGCCAAGTTCCGGACCGGATCGCCTTCCGTCGGGATATCTTCCACAAACCAGCGCCAGCCGATCATGAAGTCGTCGTCCAGAATGTAACAGCCCGCCGCCTCCAACCCCTCGATCAGTTCCAGAGGCGGCTGTTCGCAGAACGAGCCCTCGAGAATGACCTTGATGCGGTCCTTGGGCTTTTCGTCCCGCTTCCGCAACTCTACGAGCGCCTCTTTCAGAATGGCGATATGCTCCTCCACCGGGATCAGGGTTCCGATACGCATCAGGACATAACTCTCCGCCGTCGAAAGATTCTGCGGCGTTTCTTTACGGATGTGGTAAAGCTCACGGAGCAATTTTCTCTGCTCGTTGTAGAGGAGAATGCTCCGTCGCAGATCTTCGTCGGTGGCGGTCTTTCCGCTGAGAGTTTCGTAGGACTTCTTGAGTCGGTTGTATTCCGCGGTGAGGTAGTCCGGGGTCGAGCGCGATTTCATGTTTTGCGGAAAGTGGATGTACTCGATCATCATCTGAGGGAAATTTCGTTTGAAAACGCTGCCGAGGTTGCGCGCCGGATCGCAGATCGAATGAAAGACCATCCCATCGACGAAATTGAGCTTGTCCGTCAGCCCCAGCTCGAGCGTGCTCTTCACGATCGAGCAGATAAAGGATTGAAAGCGCGAATCGGCGTGGGCGATCTCGATCCTGTTGCCTCCGCCGATGATTCCGATCGGTAACATTCCAACTGCATGGATCAACTCGACCGGGGTATAAACCGGATAGCAGCCGACCACCTTGGATCCGGGATGATTCGCCTTCCACTTGGCGGCCGGTTCGAGCGGCGACTCTTCCAAAATCTCTTTGTATTCGGCTATCAAATTATCGATCGCCATAGCGCCTCTCTCTTTGAACGGTCATTCGTTACGATGTCCCGTGCTCATACAGCTTGAGCAAGCGACATGCCAAGGAATTTTTGCCTATGAATCAGCGTGTCGCGCGCGTTTGGCCAAAGAGACTTCTTAAATCTAGGAAGAAGCAGATGGGATATTCTCAGTTCTTGGACGGGTAAGTGGCCGCGGCCGAAGGTCGTCTTTCGTTTCAGTGGACCTTTCCGGTGGCATATCGATTGCTCACCAAACAATACAGAAATGGTTGACGGCTCCGACGCCGGCTTACCGATGAAAGGAGAAAAGTCATGCATAAAATGCCCGTGACCGAGTTTTATATCAAACCGGAAACGGTGTCTTCGCCGGAGTCGGAGATCCCCGAGGTCGAACGGCTGCTGATTGAATTCGAAAGCCACGAAACGCAGGAGAGGGATTTTCTGCGGCAATACAAAGAAGTCGCCGCCACCGTTCAGGCGCCTCTGATCAAGTTCCTGCTTCAACTCATTATCTCGGACGAGGAGAAACACCACGCGGTCACGCACGCGATGGTCTCTACGCTCCAGGGCGACCTCCATTGGACCAAGCCCGACGACGCCATTCGCGGCCTTTACGAGCTCGGCGAGGAAAGAAAAAAGCTGCTTGCGGTCACCGAAGAGTTCATCCGAACTGAAAAGGACGGAATCCTGGAGTGTAAGAACCTGACGAAAGTGAGCCGGCGATATTACAAAGGCCTCTTCGGCCTGCTGTTCAAGTGCATGATCGACGACTCGCAAAAGCACGTGGCGATCCTGGAGTTTCTACGGAAAAGGCTGAAAGAGGCCTAGCCAGCCGCTGAAAAATCCGCTTCGTGCTTCGACCCTTCGGCTTCGCTCAGGACAGGCATGCTCAGCACGAACGGAAAATCTTCAATGTTCCCACTTTGCTTTCGTTCGCCCTGAGCTCGTGGTTCGACAGGCTCACCACCCTGAGCCGAGTCGAAGGGTCGAAGGGTGAACTAGGCGTCGAGGCAGTCCGCAGAGCGGTAGATCGAGGAAAGACTCCCGACCCATTTTCTGCTCCAATCAAAGGGACGGCCCGCTAGGAACCGATTCCTATGGGCAAGAGGCGGGTACGAACGCGCCCTTCTTCAAAAACTACGATGCTTCCACGCTCTATGAGAGAAGCGACGCTCGACAAGTTAGCGAGAAGCAATGCCACTTGTGCTTCGGGTCTTCGCTGCGAGCTGCGGCGAAAAAGGATCACAGAAGGTTTCGTTTCCTGACTCGTAGCGAGTAATGTGCCAAAGTCGGTATCCGCAGCTATCACGGCTCGATCTTCGCGCGCGGCCCGTTCAAAGATTATTTCATCATCCGCCTTTTGCATCCCGTAATCGCGGACATGGGTTGCGTCATAGCCCGCCTTGCGCAAGCCTTCCGCGACAAGCTGCGATAAAGAATTATCCACCAGAAACTTCACCGGCCATTGACCAGTGGGAGCTCACGTTCACGGACAGCTTCAGCGGCAAATCGCAAAGCCTCGCCGATATCCTCTCGTTCCAGGTCGGGGTATGCCTTGAGAATCTCTTCTTGTGCCATCCCGTCTGCCACCATTCCTACAACAGTTGCCACCGGTATCCGCAGGCCTCGAATACAAGCCACGCCGTCCATCTGTTTAGGGTTAACTGTGATCCTCTTGAACTTCATTTCTTCCTCCTCGCTGGCGGCAACCGTGAAACCAGTCAGCTTTGCGTTCTTGGGCTGAGACCGTAGAGAACTACCTGTCCTTCTTTTTGGATATTCTCATGTAGGTAAAAATATCTCTCCTCCACGAAATCCCTGCTAGAGGTCACCAGCGCCGTAACGACGGTGTCGCGCTCGATGGAAAGCTGCGCAGTAACCTCACGAATCTTCTTTTTGTCGTCGTTGTCCGGCGTCCGAACTATAACCAAGAAATCGAAATCCGAATCCTCTTCGGCGTCTCCTCTCGCCCGGGAACCGAAAAGGACGACACGATCTAGGCGATCTCCGAGAACTTTCGCGACCTCAACCTTGAAACGTTTGATAACCTCTTTTTCTTTGTTCTTCAGCATAACCGTCCGTCTTTCTCGGAAACCGCCGCCCTCTCAATATACCCTATCCCTCCAGGCTTTTCACCCAAGACCCGTGGCGGCATTAACTGAGCCGCACGTTTGGCCATAATTTAGGAAAACCCTGCCTGTCCAATTGTTTTTTGTCCTAAGAAAGCGCGGTTGGCCAAAGGGGAAGAACCGGAAATGAAGTATACTGTCCCTGGAAATTCCGTGGTTTTCTCCAGCGAAGTAAGCAGAAAGTCAATACTCAGGCCTGACCCCACTGACGGCCGATACTATGACCAGAAGAAAGTAGAGGTGTTTTATACCATCGAGGGAGATGTTATAGTTACGGTCACCGTGTACGTCTTCTACGGAAAGTGGGAAGGAAATGCAGATTCACTATAACGCCAAGAAAGACCTTCTTTACATCAGACTGGACGAGCGAAAACAGGAAGTCGTCAACAGACGACCCTCAGAAGACATCGTGCTGGACATTGGAGAGGGTGATCGACTCGTCGGCATCGAGATTATGGATGCTTCGAAGCATCTGGATGTCGAGAGCCTGCTCCCGGTCAAATAC
Source organism: uncultured Syntrophobacteraceae bacterium (assembly GCA_964404195.1). Taxonomy (GTDB): domain Bacteria; phylum Desulfobacterota; class Binatia; order UBA9968; family UBA9968; genus JAJPJQ01. The sequence continues at coordinate 11,615 of CAYOJC010000096.1, read as the reverse complement.
CAGGTTTCGCCGTAAGTTCGCTCCTGTCTTCCATCAAACCACAAAGCTCGTACACCAGTTGGTCGATCTGGCGGTCGGTGGCCTCGATCTCGCGCTGAAGACGGGATTTCTGCTCTGGGTTGTTCGCGGCTGATCCCAATAAAGACTCCCGACCTTTTTCCGAACCAACCCTAAAGAGCCAAGAGCGGATTTGACCTCTTTACCTTTACGGCAGAAATTTTCGGCCTCCGTATTTTCCTTTTAAGTGACGATCTCGATGACTGGACTGCGCCCCCAAACTGAAGTTTCATCCGGAGATGAAAAAGCTTTCGTTAAAAGCGGTTCGCCACGTTATGCTTAACGAATTTCAAATAACCTGCCTGTCATTGATAAGGCTTTCAGTCTGACATGACGGTAACGGAGGGGAAAATGAGCAATTTTTCGTTGCTAGCATGATAAAAAAAGTCCTGCTTACCAGTGTTTGCCGGCCATTGGGAGAAGCGTACGGTGATGCTCCCAGTGTTGGCTACGAGCTTCTTCACGGACAGGTAACCAGGGCCCAGGGGATGTTCAGTCCTCGCTCTCTTCATACCCAATTCTCTCTGGAATATATTGCTGTTAATCTCGACGCTCCCACCACCGTGCTCCAGTATCCGTCGCGGGAGGAGCTGGTCCGCGAGTTGAAGCGAGGCTATGACTATGTCGGTATTGCCTTCATCATGGCCACCTTCCACATCATGGAGGAGATGGTGCAGCTCATCCGCAAGCATTCACCGGGAACTGAGATCATCTTTGGCTCCTACGGCACGGTTCTCTCAGACGAGGTTTTGAAACAGTATGGGGACCATATCTGCAGAGAGGAGGGCGTCGCCTTCATGCGCAGGTTATTAGGCGAGCCGGAGATCCAGATGCCTTATACTCACCCCACGGTGATTAACCCCATGAGGATCTTTGGAAAAAAGGTCAGCCAGAGCGGCATGGTCTTCGCCGGCCTGGGTTGTGCGAGTGGTTGCGATTTCTGCTGCACCTCCCATTTCTTCAAAAGACGCCATATCCGCCTCCTCTCCAGCGGAAAGGATATCTATAACGCTGTCCGTCGTTATCATGAGATCGATCCGGAGATGTCCATTATGATCATGGACGAGGACTTCCTGGTCGACAAGCGCCGGGCAATGGAGTTCCGGGACTGCGTGGTCGAGGGGGGTAAGGCCATCTCGGTCTTCTGTTTCGCCAGTGTTCGAGCCCTCAGTCGCTACACGGTCACCGAGATCATGGAGATGGGGATCGACGGGATGTGGATCGGCTACGAGGGAACTCGGTCCGGCTATGATAAGCAGAGCGGTCGTCCCGTTGCCGAGGTTTTCACCGAGTTCAGGGACCACGGGATCACCATCTTGGCCTCGATGATCGTGGGCTTCCCCTATCAGAACCGGGAAATCATTCAGGAAGAACTCAATGGGCTTCTCTCATTGAAGCCTGCTTTTTCCCAATTTCTTATTTACGGACCTGTGCCGGGTACTCCGTTCTTTAAACATGTAAAGGAGAACAATCTTTTCCACGAGTATGTCGAGGAAAGGCCGAAGGAATACTATCGGCGGGCCACTGGCTTCTTCTCTGTTGTTAAACATAAAGAGATGACGGCCGCGGAGATCGAGTCAATCCAGCGCAATTGTTTCGACGACGACTTCCGGCGACTGGGCCCCTCCATCTATCGTGTCGTAGAGACCTGGCTGAATGGGTATCTCAAATGGAAGGATTCGGACATCCCGGTCATGCGCAAGAAGGCACAGTATTTCGCCAAACGGGTGCGAAAGGCCTATCCGGCGTTTCTACCTGGCAAATTATTCGGACCCACGCGGGAGGTCCGCCGCAAGATCCGAGCCCTTCAGAAGCGAGTCCACCGCGAGTTGGGTAAACCAATCCTTCTACAAAAACTTGAGGCCGTCGGCGCTATCGGAACGGCTGTCTGGTCCGGGTTCGCTATAAAAGCGAATCTCTTCCAGCATCCCCGTCTGATCCGTAGCGAGCATTAGGGCGCGATGCTTTAGTGGAGCTTACTGCCCGACGCAAGTTCCATCAATAATACAGTCTCTGAGCCGGACGTTTACACGGCGTGGTAATCTTTGGTCTGCTGATTATTCTCGCCTGTATCTTACGGACGATCAGCAAAAGTTTCTGAACGTCCATTACGAAATGCCTTACTTGCCGGCGGCCTTGTTAACTCACACGTCGGTTCCAAGAGAGGCTTTAGGCTAGCAAAAGCAGCTCAAGAGATCAGCATCAAAGAGATCTATGAGTGTGTTGAGGGGCCGTTGGTTCTCATGCAGTCCGTGGTCAAGGGCGAGGAGTATTGCCCCTACTACAGCGCGTGTACACAGATATCGATTTGGGCAAAAGCGCAAAATCTCTTGGCGGGCTATCTGTCCAAGGTCTCTATCGGTGACATTGCGGATCAGCAAGGCCTGAGAGAGCGCCTCATGAGCCTTCACGGACAGCTTGGCTTTTCCCAAAAATAGAAAACAGAGTGATGTCTGACTTGAGTGAACTCTACCAAGAGGTCATCCTCGATCATAATAAGAGGCCCCGCAACTTTCATAAGCTGGAGGGTGCGAACCGCGTGGTTGAAGGATACAACCCTTCTTTCGGCGACCAAATAACGCTTTACCTGAAGATAGAGGGCGACGTGATTCGGGACATAAGCTTTGTCGTTTCGGGCTGTGCGATCTCCAACGCTTCGGCTTCTCTTATGACGGTGAGCCTAAAAGGTAAAACGAAGCTAGAGGCACAGTCGCTCTTCCAGAAGGTCCATGAGATGTTCACGGGTGCGCTCAACGATGAGGCAAAACAAGAGGAGCTCGAGAAGCTAGAGGTTTTTTTTCGGGTATCCCAATTTCCTGCCCGTATAAAGTGCGCCAGCCTGGCATGGTACACACTGCTCGCTGCGCTAGAGGGAAAAGGGGAAAGAGTTTCAACAGAGTAGGCTGCGGGACTCAAGCCGGTTGGTCCCTTCAAACACGACAAAGCCGTTATTGTTGCGGCCTAATACCGGTAAAGATGCTATCCCTTAATTGTAATCGGCAGGCTACAAAGGTTGATAATGGGGGGCACCTCTAATAACCGCTTTTTGATCTCAATCGGATCCTTGTCGATAAATTGACAAAGATCAGGCCGCTTTTTTTCGTTCTCCGGAGGTCTTGGGACGTCCGATTTTGGCCTTTTCCGACTCCATCTGTTGTTTTCAAGCCTCGTTTCCAGACCTCGAACGCACTACTCCAACTTCAAACGCATGATCTGTACGTACCGGGCCATGTTGTAGACGAGATTTAACAGTCCGATGCCCACCGCAATCCGTCTCATCTCGATCCACCTCATCTTCAATCCGTCCCTCATCGTGTTCGTCATAAACCCAAAGATATGCTCCACCCTCGCTCGGATCCGGCTTTTCTTGCGATTCCTCTTCTTCTGTTTCTCGGTCAAAGGATGATTCCGATAGCCCTTCTCACAAATCTCACCCTCAACACCAAGGTCCTTGAGCATCGTCTCGATCTTCTCCCGGCACGGACAGTGGGGACTGCTCCGACGGCTAGGATAACAAGGACTGTACAGGTAAAAGCCCGCAATCTCACGCGAGTTCGCATACTCTCCCTTAGAGTATGTCCTTAAACTCTCCAGCCCATTTCGATAGGAGCTGCTGGCGCAGTTCAGCGCTTACTTCTACAACCGGGTAAGCACGGTCCTTCCACTCATAGGGCCAGCAGGCATCAATAACCGCCTTGGAAGTGAAAATAGCCGCCGGATTAGAGCCGGAACCTTTCTGGTCCGGGGAAATGGCCGGATCAGCGGAGCTGCTCCGGCAGCGACGGATGATCTCTATGGCGCTCTGAGGATCTGCGCGCGTGGCAATCGCCCAGACGACGTCGGCCAGGTCGGTCACATCGATGTCATCATCGACCACCACCGTGTATCTGCCGACGTAAACGCCGGAGGCGCACTGCGAAGCGATCATGCCGGCCTGCCGGGAATGGCCCGGGTAGCGCTGCTTGATGGAGACCGCATTAAAAAGCCTGCTCGCCCCCGCCTCGTGACACCAGACGCCTCGCACGTCGGGGACACCGGCCTTTTCGATCTCGTCCCATATCATGGCTGAACGGAAAACACAGAAAGCAAAATGATAACCCGGCGGTCGCGCGGGCTGAGCGCAGGTCAAGATCGGATTGTTTCGATACAATAGCGTCTTGACGTGGACCACAGGCTCGCGCACAGGCGTTAAACCGTTGTTGGCGTAATAGCCCGCCCATTCACCAAAAGGCCCTTCCTCTTGCGTCTCACCGGGGATACATTCCCCTTCGATGACAATCTCTGCGTGGGCAGGTATCGGCAACTTCGTGTAGGGCCCTTCCAAGACCTCTATCGGGCTTCCTTTCAAGCCGCCGGCAAACTCGTATTCCGACACCCCGGCCGGGACAGCCATGGTGCTCGCGAGAAAAAGAGCCGGGTCAACGCCCACAGCGATAGCCACTTTTAAGGGCTGCGAGCGCTCGAAGAACTTATCCCGCATGGTGCGTCCATGCCTGCCAGGGCTCATGTGGAGCCCTACCGTGTTTTTGCTCATGACCATGCAGCGATAGGTGCCGAGATTGACCCAGCCCTCGTCCGGATCCTGCGTGATTACACAATGGGCCGTTCCGATATACCTGCCGCCGTCCTTTTCATGGTGCTTGGGCACGGGGAACTGAAACAGATCGATTTTGTCTCCCTCATCCACATTTTCCAGGACCTTCCCGCGCTCCACGTGACAGGGAGGCAACAACTCCATGGCGCTCAGTTTGTCCCTGCAGGCCCTGACTAAGGCGACTCTTTGAGGCTGATCCAGGGACAGACCGAGCGTCAATGCGAGACGTCGCACGGAATCGAGCTGACCGAAGAGCGCGCGATGTCCCTGCGGCAGACCCCCGATCTCGTCAAACAGCAGGGCCGGCGCGACTCCTTTAGCCTCGCGCGCGACGATCTCTGCAAGCCCGCCCATTTCAAGATCCCAATGGGCCCCGCGCACGACCTTCAGCTCGCCGAGTTTCTCCACTTGGTCCAGCCACTCTCTAAGATCGCGATAGGTCGAAAAGGCTTCTTGCCGCAAATTCATTTGTACCCTCCGGGAAAATTCTTTTGCTTAGGGGAGATAACGCATATCGAGGAATTGAGAAGCGTCTTTCTTGCTTCCCGGCTTCGGCGCCGATGCCAGCAACAGATCGAGCTCCCTACTCTCAATCTTAAGTGACTCCGGGGCATAGTCAACGCGCCACGATTTGTAGGTATAGTCGAGCAGAGCGGGATCGCTCGATCGAGTCCAGCGGGCCAGGGATTTTTTGGTAAACTCAGGGTCCGCCTTTGCCTTTCTAACGCCATCCCAATAGCAACTCAGGAAGCCCCTCACAAGAGCCGGATTTTCCTCGAGGAATTTCTTGTTGGCGCCAAACACGATATTGACATAGGGCAACCCCAGTGCGGCAAAATCAACGATAACAGGGTACCCTTTCTCCACCGCTATTTTCTCCTCAGGAACGAGCAGCATCGTGCCATCCATGGCTCCAGTGAAAAGGGAGGTGAGCCTAGCCGCCGGATCGCCCGTTTGAAGAATCGTCACATCCTTTTGAATATCCAACCCGCTCTTTGCCAGAACGTAGCGGAGCAGGAAGTCTGGCGCGCCCCCAAACCTGTTGACCCCAATCTTTTTCCCTTTGAGGTCGCCAACGCTTTTAACCCGCATGCCGCCGACAAGTTTATAGGGGGGAGGCCCCATAACTTTGGCCACGATAACGACAGGCCCGCCCTGCAATGCGGCATTGAGCAGGGATGAAGCAGAACCGTGAACAAACTCGACGTGACCGCCGACGATCGCACTGACCGTGGGAGCGGATCCGCCGCCGAGAACCAATTCAAGCTCTACCCCCTTTTGTTTGCAGAGTCCCGCATCCTTGGCGACGAACAGGGCGGTGCCGGTAAAAGTTGCGTTGCTGTACAAAACGGTCACCTTCTCCGCGGAGAGTGAGGATGGCGCCGCTATGTGGAAGACCAGAAAGGCTATGGCAATAACGGCGAGAGTTTTTTTGCACCTTGCATAACTTCGAGGCGTTAATAACATCATGGCAGACCTCATTAGATTTAACGGAGCTTTGTCAAGGAGGACAAACTTAAAACCGTCCCTCTTGCTCTAACTTTTTTACAAAGCTGTCATCTACCAGATCCTCCGCCTTGAGGCGGCGAATCTTTTCGTTGACAGTACCGAGGAGTCGTATGGCATTCCGGAGCCCTTCAAGATTGGGATAGATCCTCCGGTCGTACATGGTTATCATTCTGCCGTAGCCATCTGCCGCATCCTCGACCCGCGGCAGATGGAGCCCTTTGGCCAGACTCTTCGTGGCCTGCGCTTTGTTGGCAGGTTCCTGAATGAAGCTAATCGCGTCGACCAAGGCTCTGAGGAGTTTCTCTGCGGTATCGGGAGCAGTGTTGATATAGCTGCGCCTGGCCATGATCCCTGTGCCTTGGTACGGGATGCCGAGCTTGCCAACATCAGCCAGGACACGAAATCCCTGGCGCTCCAGAATCGAGGAAAAGGTATAACTTAAAAAACAGCCGTCGATGACCCGATTGGCGAGCGCTTGAGCCAGCACGGTCTCATCTCCGATGACCCTGAAGTTGATATTGTCTCGCTTCGGATCGAGTCCCCAGTGGTCTAACGTCAGCATGGTAAACATCCATATTCCCCCACCCATGCTCTGGACACCGATATTTCTTCCCTTCAGATCCGCCGGGGTTTTGATCACGGGGTTAACGACGAAAGCACCCGTGAGTTTATTGATCAGGCCCGCGATAAAAACCGCGTCGAATCCCCCCGCATTGGCGCCAAGGGTAGTCCCGGTTACCGAGCCGTTGTAAAACTGAGACTCACCTGCAAAAAGTGCGGACAGGCCTATCGGGCCACTGCGCACATGAACGAGCTTTATATCCAAGCCATATTTGCGAAAGAAACCCTGATCGTCGGCAACAAAAAGCGCACCTTCTCTTTCGCTGAAACTCCCAAATGTAACGACGGCACTGGCGGGGGGCGATGCCGCTTTTACGCTTACTGGAGTAGAAGAAAGAAGCAGAAAGAAGGTAATGACTGCAAAGATCATTTGGTATCTCATGCTGTCAACCTCCGATGCGACTACCACTCACTTATAAAGCCTTACCTCGACGCAATGGTCCAAGGCCGTGGAGATCTTGTCGATGTGGTCCAAGTCAGTAGGCAGAAGGGAGTTGAAGTTCACTCCCTTTCCCTGAGCAATGGGCATGCCCGGCGCCCAGTGGCCAAAGTGCCCACCTACACCCACCACCTGGGGATGTATGCACTGAGTCAACTTGGCCCTAGCTCTAACCTTACACACGGGGGACTCCAACCACATCTCATCGCCATCTTGAATCCCCTTCGCCTTAGCCACATCTTCGTTAAGAAGGATGTGATAAGCATTGGTCTGCTCACAGATCTCGTTGATCCAGGGGTTCTCGTTGCCAAAGCCGCCATATACGTAGGGAAACTTGTAATGGACCGCTATGAGGTCGTATTTGCCTTTCTGGACGGCCTCATATGAAGGACAAGGCATCCATTCGGAGAGAGGCTTGTAATCTGAAAAATCCCACTTTATCCCCATCTGGGAAATCACCTTTTTCAACTCCTCGCCCCGGTCCAGGAAGTGCTCCAGGTAAATAGGCAATCTAGCTTGGAGCGAGGGACCTATGTAGGCCTCCTCTACATCCCTTGGGATGCGGACCAATCCATTCTCCCGGAACCAATCCAAACCGCGATCCTCCCCAAACCAAGAGCGGGCCATTCGGTCGATGACCTCGGTGGCGCGGTAGCGATGATCCGGCTCCAGGGCATGGGGCTCCTTGAGGCGGTAGGTGTGGTTAAGGAGCCGATAAAAATCGTTAAGGATGCCGACCCGGTCGGCAATCTCCATGAGAATCTCCTGGGGGGGCCTGAGGCTATTGGGCGCATCTACCACGGGCTGTCTTACCTGCCAGAACCAATCATCTTGGCCGCACGGAGGGATACTGCGCGAGGTCGTCCCCGTGGTAAAATCGAAGCGCTCCAGATAACTTGGAAAAGGAAGAACGATGTCGTCAAAGAGATTGGTCTCGTTGAGTTCTACCGCGAAGCCGGCCATGAAGTGTATAGAGCGATAAAAGCTCTCCACCATCTTTAAGTCACCAAAGGTGCCGAGAACAGAGTTGGTCGGAGTGTGAAGCAAGACCTCGATTTGGTAAGAGAGACCGTAACGCTCAGGGTCCTGGGAAGTGATAGGAAGAAGGGTCTGAAAATGGGGAGCCAGAGGAAAAAGCTCTGCCAGATCCATCCGCACGGGCTTAGTCGGTGTGCGCCCAGGAAAGGTCTTCGGATGGGGAAGATCCAATACGTTTCCTCCCTTCTCTAATAAGCCGTCGATGCCTCCCTCAGGCCACCAGTGGTGCGGTCTCTTGCCCGCAGCCGCAGTGCTCATGATGCCACCAGGCACATTAACGGCTCCCATAACGATGTTCAGGAGCTTGAGAGGCCAAGACTGATGAAAACCGTGCTTGTGACCCTGCGGCCCTTTGGCCCAATCCACACAGACAGGACGGTAAGGGAGCTCCACGCCATCGATCTTTATGCTCGATCCCACACGAGCGGCCTCACCAAACTCCTTTGCCAAACGCCTTAAAGTCTTGGCCGGAATCGTAGTGATCTCCTCCACCTTCTCAGGCGCATACTTTGCTACATGCTCCCGCATAAGCTCAAAGGCCGGTCGCCCTCCCTCACCCCCCCCAGTAATCGCCGGATCACTCAACGTCGGATCATCGTAAGTCTTATTCTTCTGGTCCGCCGCATCGTAGATCATGGGCTTGCCAGATTTGGGATCTCGAACATAATGCCCATCAGAACCTACCAAGTAAGGCGCGTTGGTTTTGTGCTGCAAAAACTTTGCGTCATAAATCCCCAACTCGTTCAACAAGACATGAAGCATCCCCATAGCAAACGCAGTGTCCGTACCGGGCCGTATCGGTACCCACTCATCAGCCTTGCTCGCTGCATTCCCTCCAATCGGATCGACCACCACCAGCTTCATCCCTCGGGCACGGGCATCAGCCATGTCCCTAAGAATGTGGTTGAAAGCACCTCGAGCAGCAATGGCAAACTGCGTCCCAACCAGTAAACAATAGTTGCAGTAATGGAGATCGGGCTGCTGGTGAAAGCCGCCGCCGGAGAAGAACTCCACCGGATGGATCACCTTGCCGCAAGTGGCAGAGGCATTGCTCGAATAGTGGGGCGTGCCAAACGCGCTGGCAAAGGCATGTAGAAAGGAGTGAAGATCGCCGGTTATCTCCCAGCCATGGATGTAAAGCTTCTTTGGATTTTCCTGAATGGCCTGGAGATTAGCAACTATCGAGTTCAGAGCTTCCTCCCATGAAATCTCCTGCCAGCCAGGGTCCACATGGAGTCCCTTCTTCGGGTTGGTCCGTTTCAGGGGGACCTTAACCCGATTCGGGTTATAGAGATTCATGATGCCCGCCTTACCCTTGGCACACATGTTCCCTCGGTTCTGTGGATTGTTAGGATCGCCTTCGATGTTCACCACCAGCCCATCCTCCACTTGCACCAGAACACCGCATCCCACATAACACATGCCACAAGCAGTCGGTATCCACTTTGACGCCATATCACCCTCCTTCAAACATGGGGAGCATAATGATCTCCACCTCGCTGTCGCCGAGCCGCACCCCCAAGCCTCCTACATCTTTTACGTTCCGGCCGTTCAGGAAGATGAGGATATAGTGATGGAGCTTTCCTGGCCGACTGAACACCCAGGAGGTGAAAGGGTCACCAAAGCTGTCGGCAAGAAACGTCAGGAGATCCCCAACAGTGCTCCCCTTGGGCAAAGTCATCTCCAGATCTCTTTTTTTCACGACCGCCCGAAGATCGCCCATGAACCTGACCTTGACCGATATCTCAGATGCTTGCACTGCATTCTCCTTTAGATCCGCCTTGGCCATTTTCCCTCAGGTCAACGGGAAAGGAACGTAAACCCCGGCCTTCAATATGCAGTAGCGAAAGAGCAGGCCGCCGATCAAGATGAAGAGACCGGCAAGCGCCATGGCCGACGGCGTCCATAAAACGACGGCCAAAGGAACGATCATGCCTACCAAAATCACTCCCACCTTGAAGGTCCAGCCCAAGGAACCCTCATTCAAGCGTCTTACCGCCTCCTTGGCCGCTAGACCCGATCCCTTCGAAGTAGCGAGATACATTGCCCCGAGAACAAAGTTGACGACGATAAGGATCCCTCCCAAAAAGCTTATGGATTGGAGATCGGCGCTCTCCAATCCCAACGGAGCAATCAGAAATATGAGTCCGCTTGCAACCATCAGAGAGTGAAAAGAAAAAAGCACCGGCAGAAGCGGGCTGTTCCAAAACGGGATGGAAGGAGAGGCGGCAAGTACAAAGCCGGGATAGAGAGTAACGAAGAGAGCGGAGATGCCGGCAACGACGCCTATTGTTCTCCTTGCCGTATCACTCCCCGGAGCCAACCAAGAAAGGGAGTCAAAAGCGGGAGCGCTATAAAGCGCACCGAAAACAATAAAAAACGTCACGAAGATAACGCCGCGGCTAATCCAGGAAGAAAAGGGCTTACAGAGGGCGCGCCAGGCCCGGAGAGGGCGCCCCAACTCGACCATCAACACCACTGCCCCAAGAGCGACCAATCCCAGGGAGAGGACGGCAATAGATGGAGAAAGGTTGAAGATCAAGAAAAGAAGGAAAAGGCCTCCTCCCATACCCCCAAGAAATAGGTCCACCGCCAGAAGCCAGCCCCACTCTTCCTGAGGAGTTAACTTCATATTGAACTCATGCGCCATATCGGCCTCCTAAGAAGCTAAGTTAGATAATAGAGAGAAGGGTCGGTCCCCAACTCAGCCCGCGGCTGAAAATGAGATCTTTGCCTAACGAGCTTACAGATTTCACTTTCCAGGTCATTTAGATTGCCGAAGACAAGCGCACGGGTGGGACAGGTCTGGACGCAGGCGGGTTCTCGCCCCGTTTCGAGCCGATCGACACAGAAGGTGCACTTCTGCACTGTACGGGGCTGCCACTTTTGATAGCTCTTGGCCTCGTATGGCGTGAGCTCCTCGCCATAGTATCCCTTTGAATCCTCCGCAATGAAGCGAACCTGATAAGGGCAGGCGACAACACAGGCACGGCAGCCGATGCACTTATCTTGGTTAATCAAAACCAGATTGTCTCTCTTCCGCTTGTAGCTAGCCCCTGTCGGACAAACCGGAACACAGGGTGGCTCGCTGCAGTGGTTACAACGAATTGGTAGGAAAATCTTGCGCGCCTGAGGGTAGCTCCCTTCTTCCTTTTCGAGCACCCTCATCCAGAAGATCCCTGGAGGTGTACCATTCTCCGCTTTACACGCTAGGGTACAGCTCTGGCAGCCGACGCAGCGCTTGAGATCAATGGCCATCCCCCACCTGGGAGCCTTGCCGTTTTTACTTGCAACTGCTTTTTCGCCTTCCATCTGTGGCAGCCGCAGCCATTTAGTTAAACTCCGCATCACCGCCTG
>CAYOJC010000095.1:0-18589 GCA_964404195.1 uncultured Syntrophobacteraceae bacterium | reverse complement strand
GGGCGGTTAGCTCAGCGGGAGAGCATCGGCCTTACAAGCCGGGGGTCACAGGTTCAAATCCTGTACCGCCCACCAATAATAAGGCAAAAGTAAAAAGTAAAATCTCAGATTTTGACTTTTACCTTTTTATTTTTAACTTGTTATTATCGGGGTCGTAGTTCAGCTGGATAGAACGCCGGCCTGTCACGCCGGAGGTCGCGAGTTCGAGTCTCGTCGGCCCCGCCATTTTTTTTAGCCTGACGCCGGAGCCTGGACGTTCCGGCCGTCAGACGAGGGTGAGAACTAAAGATGGGCACGTTTCAGATGAAAAAAGGCGAGGCCCTGGCGCAGCGACAGTGGTTTATCGTCGATGCCGCCGGAAAAGTTTTGGGGCGCCTCGCCACCGAGATTGCCAGGGTGTTGAGAGGAAAGCATAAACCCAGTTTCACGCGCCACGTAGATGGCGGTGATTTTGTCATCGTCATCAATGCGCGTGAGGTCAAGCTCACCGGGACAAAACCAGAGAAAAAATTGTACTATCGGCATTCAGAATATCCCGGCGGTATTCGGGTTACCGCTGCGGAGAAGATGCTGGCAGAGAAGCCGGAGCACCTCGTTCGGTTGGCGGTCAAGGGAATGCTGCCCAAGAGCCGCCTCGGTCGAAAGCTGCGCACCAAACTGAAGGTTTATGCCGGTCAAGAGCATCCCCATGCGGCGCAGAAACCACAGCCGCTGACGATACGGGCTTAGGAGTTGGATTAAAATGGCGCAAAAAGTTTTTTCGGCTACCGGGCGGCGTAAAACGTCGGTGGCCCGGGTTAATTTAAAAGAGGGTAAAGGCAACATGTTGGTCAACGACCGGACCCTCGAAGAATACTTTGGTCGTGAGACGGCCCGGATGGTCGTGCTGCAGCCTTTTCAGTTAACCCAGACGACGGGTAATTTCGATACGGAGATCAACGTACGTGGCGGTGGAATTTCGGGTCAGGCGGGCGCAATCCGGCACGGGATCACCCGCGCTCTAATGCTAGTGAGTCCCGACTTCCGCGGCCCGCTCAAAAAAGCCGGCTTTGTCACTCGTGACCCGCGCGCGGTCGAGCGCAAGAAATACGGCCGCCACAAGGCGCGGAAACGTCCTCAATACTCCAAGCGTTGAAATCTTTGCCTGGGAAAAAATCGGTCGTCAAGCAAGAATCTCTTTCTGTGGCCGTTCTCGGAGCTACGGGATACGCCGGAGTCGAGCTCTTAAGAATCCTGATCCGACATCCCCGAGTAAAACTCACCGCCGTTACCTCGCAACAATATGCCGGCAAGCGGGCGAGCGACGTTTACCCCTCGCTCGCAGGACGCTGCGATCTCATATTGGAAGAGTTGCGCGTCGACAAAGTTGCTTCCCGCTCCGAGCTTGCTTTCGCCGCTCTTCCGCACGAAACCTCAATGGACGTCGTCGCCGGATTGCTGGAGCGTAAAAAGCGGGTGATCGATTTAAGCGCGGACTTTCGCTTGCACGATCCGGAAGCTTATCAGCGCTGGTATCGCCCGCACAAGGTTCCTCGGTTGCTGCGCGAAGCCGTTTACGGCCTGACGGAGATCCATCGCAAAGCGATCGAAAAAGCCCGCCTAGTCGCCAACCCCGGCTGTTATCCCACGGGCGCCGTGTTGGGGCTGGCCCCATTGTTTTCTGAAAAACTGGTTCGTGAGACGGTTGTGATCGACGCAAAATCCGGCGTAACCGGCGCGGGCAGGAGCAGCTCCGTGGAACTCTCCTTTAGCGAGGTCAATGAGAATTTCAAGGCGTATAACGTCGGGGTTCATCGGCATATGCCGGAGATCGAGCAGGAATTGGGCGAGCTCGGCGGTGCGGCTGTTTCCGTGCTATTTGCGCCCCATCTCGTTCCAATGAACCGCGGGATACTCTCCACCATGTATGTAGAGCTCAAGAAAACCCCTGAAGAAAACGGTCTTATGAAGCTCTATAGAAATTTTTATCGGGATGAGCCGTTTATTCATATCCTGCCGGCTGGCACGTTTCCACAAACCAAGGACGTTCGTGGATCGAACGACTGCGCTATTGGATTCCGTTACGACTTTCGCACCGAACGGCTGGTGGTGATCACGGCGATCGACAACCTGGTCAAAGGGGCTGCCGGACAGGCGGTGCAGAATATGAACTTAATGTACGGCTGGCCGGAGACCGAAGGCCTCGAGGGAACGGCCCTGATTCCCTAGCGACTGTCTTCCGCGGCGGAATAAAAGAATAATCCGACCATGGCGATGGTGCTGTTCGGAATCCAGGCCGCTAGCCAGGCGGGGATGGCGCCGCTATGGCCGAGTGAAATGCAAAAGGCGAGCAAGAACCAATAGCCGAAACCGATCAGCATGGTCAGGCCGAAGCTGAGGGTAAGCCCGCCGCCGCGGCTGTAGCGGATAGCAAAGGGAATAGCCAAAACAGCCATCAGGATAGAGACAAACGGAACGGCCATTTTCACCTGGAGATCGACCTTCTGCTCCGTAGCGTCGATTCCTTTTCCCTGAAGATCTGCAATCTGCTTTTTAAGATCAAGGAAGCTGAACTCCTCCGGATCGCGGGCCAGCAGTTTCAAATCTTCAGGCGTTTCGGAGATGGGAAGAGTGACGTTGCCCTCGCGCTGGTCCATTTCTCCGTTTGGGCGCAATACCCATTCGATGGACCGCTGAGGCTGCCAACGCGTGCCGTTCCAGCGCGCCGACGGTACTTCGATAAACCCTCTCAATGTGAAATCCCGGTTCAAAAGAAACACGGTGATCCCTTCGAGAACGCTGTTCTTGGTGTCGAAGCGGTCAACGCTGATGAAAGCTTCCTCCGAGCGGATCCACATGTCCTTGGTGCCGAGAAGGCTCTTCGGTTCTTTCTTCTTCACTTCGGTTTTGTAGATGTATTGAGACTCCCGGGTGAAGGCGGGCACGAGCGCCTCATTCCAAACAAAATTCAGGGCGCAGATCAGGAGCGATGAGATGAACAGCGGCAGCGAAATCCGGTAGACGCTGAGGCCGCTGGCGCGCATCGCAGTGATCTCTTGAGTTCGCGACAGCATGCCGATAGAAAACAACGTGGAAAAAAGGACGGCGAATCCAAAAACACGCGATATCAGGACCGGCAACTTGTAAAGGAAATAACGCATTGCCGTCCACATCGTCGCGCCCGATTTGAGCACGCTGTCGATTCGGTCGAAAAAATCGACGATGAAGTAAAGGGCCGTAGTGCACAGCAGACTGACGGCGACGATCTTTAAAAAGCCGCGTATGAGGTAGCGGTCCAGGATGCCGCCGAAAGTCCAGGAAGCGATAGGCGCAATTTTTTCCATGGCGGTCGGATCAGGCGGTTCTTCCCCGTCGTAGGATCGCCAATCGGTCTTTCAAGAAGAGAGACCAATCTTCCAGCTTGGATTGGATTAAAAACGGGGATTCTTTCAGCGCCTTGCGGAAAAAATGAAGCGCTATGAGGGTCAGGACGATGTTCGGAAGCCATGCGGAAAGGACCGGGGCAAGCATCTGCCGCTCTCCCAAAGCCTTGCCCAAGGAAAGCAAGGCATAGTAGGTAAGGAGCCAGGACAAGCACAAGGCGAAACCCCAGGAGCGGCTCGCGCGCGAGCGCGTCGGCACCATGACCAGGGCGACGGCAAGAAAACATAACGTGAGCGGGGCGAAGGCAAAAGAGAATCTCCGATGCAATTCGATCAGCTCGGGGGTCGGCTTTAAGCCTTGTTCTACTTTGAGTTGGATGACTTTTCTTAGACGCCGGAGCGACATTTCTTTGGGCTCGGGATCTTTTTGTTGGCTGGCTCCCAAGATGTCTTCGGGATCGAGCCTGAAATCATACGTGTTGAATCGAGTTCGGCTGAAGCCGGGCTTTTTCTGTTGTTTTTCGTAGACGGTGCCGTCGAAGAGCTTGAAATTTATGCTTTGGGTTTCTTCATCCGAGAATATGAAAGCCACTTTGCCGAAGATGTCTTGCTCGCGGTCGGATTTGCGCCGATCGACGATGAGCACGCCCTTGGCGGTCTCTCCCGGGGGGATCAGTTCTTCGATGTAGATGAGAATTTTAGGAAAATCGTCGTTGAAAACTTTTTCCTTCAACCCGCTTGCGACACGGTTCTTCACGATGTTGTAAAGCGCCTTGCGGAGAGCGGCGTTTGCGACCGGTCGTACCTGGGTGGTCAGGAGTAAGGTAGCCAAAGAAACGATTAGAGCGATGGCGCCGATCGGTAAAAGAATCTGAACGGGACTTATTCCGGAAGCTTTGAGCGCTAGGATCTCATGGTCGCTGGAGAGTCTGCCAAGTCCCAGAAATATTCCCAGCAAGAGCGCCATCGGCACGGTCATTTCCAGAAATGTAGGTAGAATCAACGCGAACAGCTTGCCGATTTGAAGAATGGGAACACCGCGGTTGACCACCAACTCGACGAGCTTTAGGATTCGGCCGATCAACAGAATCAGCGTGAAGGCCATGAGCCCGAACAAAAAGGGAGGAAGCACCTCTGCGGCGAGATAGGTCGTCAGCGTTCGTTTCACAGTGTGAACATGTTAACTGGTGCAGCCTTTTTTGTAAAACGAAGCCTGGAAAAAGAATGAAATGATTGAGAAACCGGAAAAACCGCTGGTCATTTTCGGCATCAATCCCGTGTTGGAAAAACTGAAAAGCTCACCCGATCAAGTCTTTGAGCTCATGATCGTCAAGGGTCGGGGAGGAGGTATGCGTCTCGGCTCGGTTGTCGAAGAAGCTCGGCGCCGGGGCTTGCCGGTGCACTATGTGGATGAGCATAAACTTGATCTCCTGACCGGCGGCGGTTCGCATCAAGGAATCGCGGCGAGCGTCGCGCCCTTTTCGTATCTGCCGTTTGCTGACCTGCTGCAGGCGTTGAGGTCCGTCACGGAGGAGCGGGTCTTGGTTCTTGATGGACTGACCGATCCGCGGAACTTCGGGGCTCTCTTGCGCTCGGCCGAAGCCGCGGGCGTTCATCATGTCGTCATTCCCAAAGATCGATCTGTCGGTGTGACTCCGGTGGTGGCCAAAACCTCGGCGGGAGCGATTAACTATTTGAAAATTCATCGAGTCTCGAACCTCAACCGCGCCATCCTCGCTCTTAAAGAAGCCGGCTGCTGGATTGCGGGTCTCGACGCCGAAGCGCCGGAATGTTTTTATGACCGGCTTTTTCCCGAAAAATTGGCGATAATCCTTGGATCTGAAGGTAAGGGGATACGCCCCCTGATCCGGCGCGAGTGCGATTTTCTAGTATACATACCGATGCTGGGCCAGGTGGCTTCCCTAAACGTTGCGGTGGCGGGTGGCATATTCCTTTACGAACTGGTTAGACAAAGAAGCCGGGGGTTGAGCAGGCCATCGGGGTAGCCGGCGAGCCTAACTGGCGGGTTTGTGAGGCAAAAATCAAAAAAACAGTTGACATCGGTTTGTGAAGGTGTTTTATATAAGAGTTTACGATAGCTAGCCTTTGGTTTTCATCTGTCTAAAGGCCGTTGTCCCATACTGTCTGAACGGACTATCATTTATTTATTTGAGGCCAGCAGGAGAGTTTCGCGTCGGCACGCGGTAGGGTCTGTTCCGAATTCAAAAGCTGGCGTAGCTCAACGGCAGAGCAGCTGATTTGTAATCAGCAGGTTGTAGGTTCAAATCCTATCGCCAGCTCCAGTGCAAATAAACTCGTGGCGTTGTTAAGCAAAACTGTGAACGATCGAACGATTTGTTTCCAAGACGGAGCAGGAGAGGTTCCCGAGTGGCCAAAGGGAGCAGACTGTAAATCTGCCGCCGTAAGGCTTCGGTGGTTCGAATCCACCCCTCTCCACCATCATGCGGGAATAGCTCAGTTGGTAGAGCGCGAGCCTTCCAAGCTCGGGGTCGCGGGTTCGAGTCCCGTTTCCCGCTCCACTTGTGCAGGGTTCCGGCTGGTGCCCAGGTAGCTCAGTCGGTAGAGCACGTCCTTGGTAAGGACGAGGTCAGCGGTTCGATCCCGCTCCTGGGCTTTGCCCGGAACAAAACGGCAAAGTTTGGTAGGCAGTGCGCTTCGGAATCATGAACGGGAAATCATAGAATGGGAAAGGATAATAGGAGGGTGAGATGAGCAAGCAGAAATTTGAGCGCAAGAAGCCGCATCTGAACATCGGCACAATCGGTCACGTGGACCACGGAAAAACCACCCTGACTGCCGCGATCACCAAAGTGCTGGAGAAAAAAGGGATGGCGAAGTTCATGGCCTATGACCAGATCGACAAGGCCCCTGAGGAGAGGGAAAGGGGCGTGACGATCAACATTGCCCATGTCGAGTACGAAACCACCGCGCGGCATTACGCTCACGTCGACTGTCCGGGCCATGCTGACTATATTAAGAATATGATCACCGGCGCAGCGCAGATGGACGGCGCCATTCTGGTCGTTTCGGCGGCCGATGGTCCGATGCCGCAGACTCGCGAGCACATCCTGCTTGCGCGGCAAGTCGGCGTTCCTGCCATCGTAGTATTCCTCAACAAAGCGGACATGGTGGACGATAAGGAGATTCTCGAGCTGGTGGAGCTGGAGGTGCGGGAATTGCTTTCCAAGTATAACTTTCCCGGCGATGATACGCCGATAGTGGTCGGCAGCGCGCTGAAAGCATTGGAGGGCGACAGCTCGGACATGGGCGAGCCGGCGATCATGAAGCTGCTGGATGCCGTCGATAGCTATATCAAGGAGCCGGTCAGAGCTATCGAGAAGCCGTTTCTCATGCCGGTCGAGGACGTTTTTACGATCAGCGGTCGTGGCACCGTTGTGACCGGACGAGTGGAGCGAGGAATCGTCAAAGTGGGCGAAGAGGTGGAGATCGTCGGATTTAAGGCTACCACAAAGACCGTGGCAACGGGCGTTGAGATGTTTCGCAAGCTTTTAGACGAAGGGCGCGCTGGGGACAACATCGGCGTGCTGCTCCGAGGGACCAAAAGAGAAGAGGTGGAGCGAGGGCAAGTACTGGCCAAGCCCGGCAGCATCACCCCGCACACGCAATTCAATGCCGAGTCCTATGTCTTGACCAAGGAAGAGGGCGGCAGGCATACGCCTTTCTTCAACGGATACCGTCCGCAATTCTATTTTAGAACAACCGACGTGACGGGCGTCGTGAAGCTGCCCGAAGGCACCGAGATGGTTATGCCCGGAGACAGCATCAGCATGGAGATCTCTTTGATTACCCCCATCGCCATGGAAGAGGGTCTCAAGTTCGCCATCCGCGAAGGCGGTAAGACCGTCGGCGCCGGAGTCGTGACCAAGATTATTCAGTAACCGTCGAATCGAGGGCTAATCATGCGGGAACTTATCGGGTTTGCGTGCGACCAATGCAAGCGAAAAAATTATACGACGAGCAAGAACAGGAAGACGACCACGGACAAGTTGGCGTTTAAAAAATTCTGTCCTTCTTGCCGGGCTCATACTCAACACAAAGAGGTGAAACTGTAGAGGAGAGCAGGGTCAGTAGCTCCAACTGGCTAGAGCGCCGGACTCCAAATCCGGTTGTTGCAGGTTCGAGTCCTGCCTGACCCGCCATCTCATCTCGTTCAGCATTCTCATGGGAGAATGGACACAGAAAATTGCTGATGCTGTTCGGCGCTCGGTCGAGTTTTTTAAGGATGCCTGGCAGGAAATAAGGAAGGTCCATTGGCCTTCGCGGAAGGAAACCTATGTGACGACCCTGGTCGTTCTGGTCGTTGTTATGCTCATATCCATTTTTTTGGCGGTCGTGGATTTCGGGCTGACCCGGGCGATTCAGGCCATCGTCAGCTAATTTCTGGGTCATCCTGTATGGCTAAGCAATGGTACGTGGTGCATACGTTCTCCGGCTACGAGCAAAAAGTCAAAGCAGCCCTGGAGGAGCGCGTCAGGAGCATGGGCAAGGCGGAACAATTCGGTGAGATCTTGGTTCCGGTAGAGAAAGTGATGGAGCTGGTCAAGGGTAAAAAGAAAACCTCTTCGAGAAAGTTTTTTCCCGGCTACATCCTGGTTCAAATGGAGCTCGACGACGAGACCTGGCACGTCGTCAAAGAGACCCCTAAGGTGACCGGTTTCGTCGGCGGAAGCACCCATCCTCCTCCCGTAAGCGACGAGGAGATCAAGGCCATCACGCAGCAGATGGAAGAGGGGGCGATCAAGCCGAAGCCGCGCGTCCTTTTTTCGGTGGGAGAGGGCGTGAAAGTGGTCGACGGTCCCTTTGTCGATTTCAATGGAATTGTTGAGGAGGTTCGCCCGGAGAAGGGAAAGCTTCGAGTGCTGATCAGCATCTTCGGCCGCGCAACGCCGGTCGAACTCGATTTTGTGCAGGTGGAGCGGAACTGACATGGCTAAGAAGGTAATCGGAGAAATCAAGTTGCAGATCCCGGCCGGACAGGCCAATCCGAGCCCGCCGGTGGGTCCCGCGTTGGGGCAACGCGGGGTGAACATCATGGAATTCTGCAAGGCCTTCAACGCGGCGACTCAGTCGCAGCAGGGCATGATCATTCCTGTCATCGTGACCGTATACGCGGACCGTTCTTTTACTTTCATCACCAAGACGCCGCCGACTGCCGTGCTCCTGAAGAAGGCCGCCGGATTGGAAAAAGGCTCCGGAGAGCCGGGCAAGATAAAGGTCGGCAAAGTGACGCCCGCGCAGATCCGAGAGATCGCTCAAATCAAGCTCCGCGATCTGACCGCCAAGGATTTGGACGCCGCCGTGAAGACCGTGGAAGGCACGGCAAGAAGCCTGGGACTGGAAATCGAAGGCTAGGATTATTGAGGAGACCATGAAGCGTCGAGGCAAGGGATATAATGCCGCTCTGGCAAAAGTGGACCGCACCAGCAGGTATCCATTGGAAGAGGGGCTTCGTCTGGTTCACGAGACCAAGCGGGCCAAGTTTGATGAAACCGTCGAGCTGGCGGTCCGCTTGGGAGTAGATCCGCGGCAGGCGGATCAAAACATTCGCGGGACAGTCGTGCTTCCGCACGGGATGGGGAAGGTGGTGCGGGTAGCGGCTTTCGCCAAGGGCGAAAAGGAAAAGGAAGCCTCCGATGCCGGAGCCGATTTCGTCGGCGCTGAGGATCTGGTCAAAAAAATCTCCGAGGGCTGGCTTGATTTCGATAAGGCGGTTGCTACCCCGGACATGATGGCGGTGGTCAGCAGGATAGGGAAAATACTCGGCCCACGAGGATTGATGCCGAATCCGAAAACCGGAACCGTCACCATGGATATCGCCAAGGCGATTAAAGAGATCAAAGCGGGCAAGCTGGAATTCAGAGTCGATAAAGCAGGCATCGTTCACGTTCCGATCGGTAAGGTCTCGTTCGGCGTGGAGAAGCTCCTGGACAACGCCAGAGTTGTTCTCACGTCCGTGGTGAAAGCCAAGCCGGCTTCGGCCAAAGGCAACTACGTTCAAGGAGTGACCCTTTCCACGACGATGGGGCCGGGAATCAAAATCGATCTGTCCCAGGTGAGGGACCTGGCGGCGTAATTGCGCTGGAGAAAACAACATGGCTGAGTTGTCGACCAATACTGCCATTCAAGCGGAAAAGGCCGCGACGGTGGCGGAAGTCCATGAAAAGCTGAAAGCGGCCAAGGTGGCTATTGTGACGGAATATCGCGGTCTCAGCGTGGCACAGATGACCCGCCTCCGGCGGGAGGTGCGCCAAGCGGCGGGAGAGTATCACGTCATCAAGAACACGATGGCGCGCCGCGCGCTCAAAGATACCGCATACGGGGACTTGGACCGTCTGCTCGATGGCCCCAACGGATGGGTCTTCGGTTATGAAGATCCGATTGCGGTTTCCAAGATGCTGATCAAGTTCATCGAAGAGAACGAAAAACTGACCATCAAGGGCGCGTTCTTCGAGGGCCAGTTCATGGATCACGCCAAGGTCAAGGTCCTGTCCCAGATGCCAAGCAAGCCCGAGATGCAGGCCAAACTGCTGGCGCTCATGCAGGCGCCGGCGACCGAGCTTGTGCGCTTAATGCAGGAGCCGGCCGGCATGATGGTGCGGTTGTTGGAATCCGTTCGCAAACAAAGAGAATCGCAGAGTTGAAATATCCAAACAGGAGGAAGCCATGGAAATGACAAGAGATCAGGTCAAGGAATTTATCAAACAGAGTTCCGTCATGGAGATCGCCGCGCTGGTCAAAGAGCTGGAACAGGAGCTCGGCGTGAGCGCGGCTGCGCCCGTGGCGATGGCGGCTGCGGCCGCAGGCCCTGCCGCGGCGGCGGAGGAGAAGACGGAATTCAACGTCATCTTGACCGAAGTGGGGGACAAGAAGATTCAGGTCATCAAGGTCGTGCGCGAGCTGACGGGACTCGGCCTGAAAGAGGCGAAGGACCTGGTGGACGGCGCGCCCAAGCCGATCAAAGAGGCCGTCTCCAAGGCCGATGCGGAAAACATCAAGAAGAAGGTCGAAGAGGTTGGAGGAAAGGTGGAGATTAAGTAGGCGGACTTTATCGTCGTTGATCTCAACCTAGTCAAAGAGGAGTATCATGGCGTTTCAAGTGGCAAACAATTTGAGATTTCGCCGCAGTTTTGGCCGGATCAAAAAAATCATCGATCTGCCTTACCTGATTGAAATCCAGAAAAACTCGTACGACGTGTTCCTGCAAAAAAATCTTACCGCCGACCAGCGCCAGAGCACGGGGCTTCAGGGCGTTTTCAAGTCGGTGTTTCCGATCAAGGATTTTAACGAAACCTCCTCGCTTGAGTTCGTCAATTACAATCTTGGCGAGCCGAAGTATGACGTGGACGAGTGCCATCAGCGGGGCATGACCTTTGCGGCGCCGCTCAAAGTCACGGTCCAATTGGTTCTGTGGGATATGGATCCGCAGAGCAAGAGCAGAAGCATCAAAAATGTCAAGGAGCAGGAAGTCTACTTCGGCGAGATCCCGCTCATGACCAAGAACGGCACCTTCATGGTGAACGGGACCGAGCGCGTGATCGTCAGCCAGCTCCATCGCTCTCCAGGAGTGTTCTTCGAGCACGATAAAGGGAAGACGCATGCCAGCGGCAAGCTGCTTTACTCCGCCCGCGTCATTCCCTATCGCGGCTCGTGGCTCGATTTCGAATTCGATCCGAGAGACATCCTTTATGTGCGCATCGACCGGCGGCGCAAGTTCCACGCGACGGTGTTGCTCCGCGCTCTGGGCATGACCACGGAAGATCTGCTGAACTATTTTTACACGACCGACACGATTGTTCTGGATGGGCGCAAGGCGCAGCTCATCTTCAAACCGGAGCATCTGATTGGAGTCAAAGCCGGGTCCGATGTCCGCGATCCCAAGAGCAACGAGCTGATCGTCCGCGAAGGCAAAAAACTCACTCGTCTTTTGATCCGCCAGATGGAGCAATCGCGGATCAAGCAGGTGCCGATCGCCCTGGAGGACGTCATCGGGCGCGTCGCCGCGCATGATATCGTGGACACCGCGACCGGCAAGGTCGTGGTGGAATGCAATCAGGAGATCACCCAGGAAAAACTCGATCTTTTGCGGGATAAAGGAATCAACCGGATCGAGGTTCTATTCATCGACGAGTCGCGCGTCGGTCCTTATTTGCGCACGACCTTGTTGCAGGACAGGCTGGATCAATCGGACAAGGACGAACACAAAAAGCCGGAAAAAGCGATCGAGCACGCCATCCTGGAAATTTACCGCCGTCTGCGGCCCGGCGACCCGCCCACCAAAGAGTCGTCGACGAATTTTTTCCACAACTTGTTTTTCAACTCCGACCGCTACGATCTTTCCAAGGTGGGACGGCTGAAGCTGAATCACCGACTCAAGCTCAACGTGCCTCTGGAGCACGGCACGCTCCGCAAAGAAGACATCCTCGAGGTCGTGCGCTATCTGATGGAGCTTCGAAACGGAATCGGCTCCGTCGATGACATCGACCATCTCGGCAACCGGCGAGTGCGTGCTGTCGGTGAGCTTGTGGAAAATCACTTCCGCGTCGGACTCGTCAGAATGGAGCGGGCGATCAAAGAAAAGATGAGCCTCCAGGACATCGAGACCCTGATGCCCCAGGAGCTCATCAATTATAAGCCCGTGTCGGCGGCGCTGAAGGAGTTCTTCGGCTCGAGCCAGCTCTCGCAATTCATGGATCAGACCAATCCGCTCTCCGAGATCACGCATAAGCGCCGGCTTTCGGCATTGGGCCCGGGCGGTCTTACCCGCGAGCGGGCCGGCTTCGAAGTCCGCGACGTGCACCCGACCCATTACGGCCGCGTATGTCCGATCGAGACTCCTGAAGGACCGAACATCGGTCTGATCGCCTCGCTGACAACTTATGCAAGAGTCAACGAGTACGGCTTTATCGAGACGCCCTACCGCGAGGTCGAGGAAGGCCGAGTGACCGACCGGATTCGTTATCTATCTGCGCTTGAGGAGGAAGACCATGTGATCGCGCAGGCCAACGCGCCGATCGATAACCGCGGAGCCTTCACCGCGGATCTCGTCTCTTCGCGCAAGGGTGGAGAATTTGTGATGGCGCGCCCGGAAGAAGTTGACTTCATGGACGTCTCCCCGAACCAGTTGGTGAGCGTTGCCGCCTCCTTGATTCCGTTTCTGGAAAACGACGACGCGAACCGCGCCCTCATGGGCTCGAACATGCAGCGCCAGGCGGTGCCGTTGCTCCGTACCGAAGCTCCTCTTGTCGGCACGGGCATGGAAAAAGTCGTCGCCCGCGACTCGGGCGTGACCATCGTCGCGCGGCGCGACGGCATCGTCGAGAGCGTCGATTCGACACGGATCGTCGTCAAGGCCGACAAGACTTCCGGATCGCACCGCGACACCGGAGTCGACATCTACGGCCTGGTGAAGTACCAGCGGTCAAATCAGAACACCTGCATGAACCAGAGGCCGATCGTCCTGGTGGGCGACCACGTCAAGGCGGGCGATGTGATCGCCGACGGACCCTCGACCGAAATGGGCGAGCTGGCCCTGGGCCGCAACGTCCTCGTCGCGCTGATGCCTTGGGGCGGATACAACTTCGAGGATTCCATTCTCATCAGCGAGCGCGTGGTCAAAGAAGACATTTACACCTCGATCCACATCGAGGAGTTCGAATGCGTCTCGCGCGACACCAAGCTCGGCCCCGAAGAGATCACCCGCGACATCCCCAACGTCGGCGACGAGGCGCTGACCGATCTCGACGAGAGCGGCATCGTGCGCATCGGCGCCGAAGTCAAGCCGGGAGACATTCTCGTGGGCAAGATCACTCCCAAAGGCGAGACGCAGCTCTCGCCCGAGGAGAAGCTCTTGCGCGCGATCTTTGGCGAGAAGGCGGGCGAGGTGCGCGACACTTCGCTCCGTGTTCCTCCGGGCGTCGAAGGAACGGTGATCAACGTCAGGATCTTTTCGCGGAAAGGATTGGGCAAGGACGAGCGGAGCAAGGTCATCGAGGATGAGGAGGTCAGCCGTCTGAGGAAAGATCAGCACGAAGAGATCCGCATCCTCCAGGATGGGGCGATGAAGCGGCTGAAAAAGTTGCTCGTCGGCCGCCGCACGGCGGCGCAGGTGCGCGACGACAATCGTAGAGTCCTGCTCAACAAAGGGAAAGAAATCACCGAGGAAGATCTGGACGAGATCACCATGCCCTATTGGGGCGAGATCCGTGTCGATAACGAGTCCGTCGAGGCGGAGCTTAAACGCATCGTGGAAAGCACCGTCGAGCAGGTAGAGCTGATCAAGGTGGTTTTCCAGGACAAGATCAACAAACTCAAGAGCGGCGACGAGCTCCCGCCGGGCGTCATCAAAATGGTTAAGACGTTCGTCGCGATCAAGCGCAAGCTTCAGGTCGGAGACAAGATGGCCGGCCGCCACGGCAACAAGGGCGTTATCTCGCGCATCTTGCCAGAAGAGGACATGCCGATGCTCGAGGACGGAACTCCCGTAGACATCGTGCTCAACCCGCTGGGTGTCCCGTCGAGAATGAACGTGGGGCAAATTCTGGAGGCCCATCTGGGCTGGGCCGCCCGCACTCTGGGACAGCAGATCGAAGAGCTGATCCACAACGGGCGCCCGGACATGGAGCAGCTTCGCCGCCGCATGAAGGAGTATCTGGCCGCGCGCGATGTCGGCGAATTCATCGATGGCGTCAAAGACGGTGATTTGGTCCGTCTCGCGCATAAGTATCGCGACGGTATCCATCTGGCGTCGCCGGTATTCGACGGCGCCACCGAGGAAGAAATTTTCAATCTCCTTAGAAAGGCCGGCCTGCCGGCCACCGGACAGGTGACGCTGCGCGACGGCCGGACGGGAACGGCGTTCGACGAGAAGGTGACCGTCGGCGTCATGTACATGATGAAGCTCCACCACCTGGTGGACGATAAGATTCATGCCCGATCCACCGGACCCTACTCTCTCGTCACCCAGCAGCCGCTCGGCGGTAAGGCCCAGTTCGGCGGCCAGCGTCTGGGAGAGATGGAAGTTTGGGCGCTTGAAGCCTACGGCGCCGCTTTTACTTTACAGGAAATGCTGACGGTAAAATCCGACGACGTCGTGGGGCGGACCCGGATGTACGAGGCGATCGTCAAGGGCGACAATATTCTCGAGCCCGGACTCCCCGAGTCGTTCAACGTCATGGTAAAAGAGTTGCAGAGTTTGGGTCTGGATGTGGAGCTGGTGGAGGAAAAAGGTGAAATCCAAACGAGGTGATTAAATGGAAGATCTGTTCAATCTTTTTGAAAAACCCAAGAATCCGCTAAGCTTCAACGCGATCAAAATTTCCCTCGCCTCTCCGGAAAAGATCCGCTCCTGGTCTCACGGCGAAGTGAAAAAGCCCGAGACCATCAACTATCGCACCTTCAAGCCGGAGCGCGACGGTCTTTTTTGCGCGAAAATTTTCGGTCCGACCAAAGATTACGAGTGTAATTGCGGCAAGTACAAAAGAATGCGCCATCGCGGCGTGGTGTGCGAGAAATGCGGCGTGGAAGTGATCCAATCGAAAGTCCGGCGCGAGCGCATGGGCCACATCGAGCTGGCCACTCCCGTCGTGCACATCTGGTTCCTGAAGAGCCTCCCGAGCCGTATCGGCGCGCTCCTCGACATGTCGCTCAAGGACATCGAGAAGATTCTTTACTTCGAGGCCTACGTCGTGCTGGAGCCGGGCTCGACTCCGTTGGAGTACAAGGAGCTCTTGACCGAGGCGCGTTATCGCAAAGCGCTGGAGGAGTACGGCGCGAATTTCAGCGCGGAGATGGGAGCCGAGGCCGTCCGTAAACTACTCAAGGCGGTCGATGTCGCCAAGCTCGGCGAAGAACTGCGTCAGGAGATGCGCGACGCGAACTCGGAGGTCAGGCGCAAGAAGCTCGCCAAGCGGCTCAAGGTTATGAACGCCTTCAGAAACTCTGGCAACCATCCGGAATGGATGGTGATGGAAGTGATCCCGGTTATTCCTCCCGATCTCCGGCCGCTGGTGCCTCTGGATGGCGGCCGTTTTGCGACTTCCGATTTGAACGATCTTTATCGCCGCGTGATCAACCGGAACAACCGACTCAAAAGGTTGATGGAGTTAAACGCTCCCGACATGATCATTCGCAACGAGAAGCGCATGCTGCAGGAGGCGGTGGACGCGCTGTTCGACAACGGACGCCGCGGCAGGGCGATCACCGGACAAAACCGCCGGCCGCTCAAATCTCTGAGCGACATGCTCAAGGGAAAAACCGGCCGCTTCCGTCAAAATCTTCTTGGTAAGCGGGTCGATTACTCCGGCCGCTCGGTTATCGTCGTCGGCCCGGAGCTGAGACTTCATCAATGCGGCTTACCGAAGAAGATGGCGCTCGAGCTCTTCAAGCCGTTCATCTACAACAAGCTCGAGGAGCGCGGTCTCGTCACCACGATCAAGAGCGCGAAGAAAATGGTCGAGAAGGAGCGACCGGAGGTCTGGGACATTCTCGACGAAGTGATCCGGGAGCACCCGATTCTGCTGAACCGCGCGCCGACGCTGCATCGCCTGGGCATCCAGGCATTCGAGCCGATACTCATAGCAGGAAAGGCGATCCAGCTTCATCCTCTGGTGTGCGCCGCCTACAACGCCGACTTCGACGGCGACCAGATGGCGGTCCACGTGCCGCTTTCGGTCGAAGCTCAGGTCGAAGCGCGCGCGCTCATGATGTCCACCAATAATATTCTGTCGCCGGCCAACGGCAAGCCGATCATCGTGCCGACGCAGGACATCGTCTTGGGTCTCTATTACATGACCCGCGAGCGCCCGAGCGCCAAGGGGGCCGGCCAGCTCTTTGCCAATTTTCAGGAAGTGCGCATTGCTTTTGACCAGGGCGCCGTCGATCTGCAGGCCCCGGTGACCGTGCGCGTCGAGAAAGAAAGACTTGAGACGACCGTCGGCCGGGTGCTGCTCTATGAGGTGGCGCCGGCTGTGATTCCGTTCAAAGAGATGAACCGGGTGATGAAGAAAAAAGAGCTGGCCAACCTGATTGAATTCAGCTATCGGATGGCCGGCAACAAGGCGACGGTCATCTTCGCCGACAGGCTAAAGGACGTCGGCTTCCACTATGCGACGAAGGCCGGAATTTCGATCGCGATCAAGGACATGGTGATTCCTCCGAGCAAGGAGGTTTTACTCAAGACGGCGCACGACGACGTGCGCGAGATCGAGGAGCAGTACAAAAACGGTCTGATCACGGACGGCGAGCGTTACAACAAAGTGGTCGATATCTGGGCCGAGGTGACGGACCGCATCGCGGACGAGATGCTGCGCGATCTCGGAACCGAGACCATTACGGACGAAAAGGGCGCCAAGGTCACGGTGCCAAGCTTTAACCCGATTTTTATGATGGCTGATTCCGGCGCGCGCGGCAGCGCCCAGCAGATCCGCCAGTTGGCCGGAATGCGCGGGCTGATGGCCAAGCCCTCGGGTGAGATCATCGAAACGCCGATCACGGCGAATTTTCGCGAGGGGTTGACCGTGCTGCAGTACTTCATCTCGACCCACGGCGCGCGCAAGGGTCTGGCGGACACGGCGCTCAAGACCGCGAACTCCGGCTATCTAACACGCCGGCTTGTGGACGTGGCTCAAGACACGGTTATCTCGGAAGACAACTGCGGCACGCTGGACGGGATCGAGATGACGCCCTTGATGGAGGGAGGAGAGATCATCGAGCCGCTCGGCGACCGCGTGCTCGGAAGGGTCGCATTGGAAGACGTCAAGGACCCGTTCACGGGCGCCGCCATCGTCGGCGCTAATCAGGAGATTACCGAAGATCTTGTCCATCGCATCGAAGATGCGGGCCTGGAGCGGATCAAAATTCGTTCGGTGCTCACCTGCCAATCCAGACGCGCGGTATGCGTGATGTGTTACGGCCGCGATCTGGCGCGCGGTCACATGGTGAATCACGGCGAGGCGATCGGCGTGATCGCGGCGCAATCGATCGGCGAGCCCGGAACCCAGCTCACGATGCGCACGTTCCACATCGGTGGAACCGCCAGCCGCAGAGCCGAGCAAACGACCCTGGAAGCGCGCAACGAAGGGTTCATCAAATTTATCAACGTCAACACCGTCGCCAACAAAGATAGCGATCTGGTGATGATGAACCGGAACGGCGAAGTCGCGATCGTCGATTACCCGGAAGGAGAAAAGGGCAGAGAAAGAGAGCGGGAGCGCTATCCGGTCGTTTACGGCGCGAAGTTCAAGAAAAAAGGTGGAGGAAAGATCAAGGCCGGCGAGCTGCTCGCGGAGTGGGACCCCTATACCATCCCGATACTCACCGAGGTCACAGGAGCCGTCAAATTCGGCGACATCATCGAAGCCATCACGATGGAGGAGAGAGTCGATGAGCGAACCGGTCTCTCGACCAAGGTCATCATCGATTCGAAGGACACGGAAAAGCGGCCGCGCATCTCGATTAAAGATACCGGCGGAAAGACGGCCAGGCTCTCCGCGATGTTGGAGGCGCGCTACCTGCTTCCGGTCGGCGCCCATATCAACGTCCAGGAAGGGCAGTCGGTTTTTGCCGGCGACGCGCTGGCCAAAATTCCGCGCGAGACGACCAAGACCAAGGACATCACCGGAGGACTGCCGCGGGTGGCCGAGCTGTTCGAGGCGCGCAAGCCGAAGGAGTTCGCGGTCATCAGCGAGATCGACGGCGTGGTCTCCTTCGGGAAAGACACCAAGGGGAAGCGTAAGGTCGTCATCACGCCGGAAGTCGGCGAGCCCAGAGAGTACCTGATTCCGAAAGGCAAGCACATCGGCGTGCATGAGGGAGATCGCGTCAAGGCCGGAGAAGCTCTGATGGACGGCTCTTCCAACCCGCACGACATTCTGAACATTCTGGGAGAAAAGGCGCTGGCCAAATACCTGGTGGACGAGGTGCAGGAGATTTACCGGCTCCAGGGAGTGCGTATCAACGACAAGCACATCGAGGTGATCGTGCGGCAGATGCTGCGCCGCGTTCGCATCAAGGAAGTCGGCGACACCGAATTCCTCATCGGCGATCACGTCGAGAAGTGGCGTTTTGAGGAAGAGACCCAAAGGGTGATTGCCCAAGGCGGGAAGCCCGCAATCGCAGAGCCTCTACTGCTGGGAATTACCAAAGCTTCTCTCTCCACGGAAAGCTTCATATCCGCCGCGTCGTTCCAG
>CAYOJC010000094.1:0-18595 GCA_964404195.1 uncultured Syntrophobacteraceae bacterium | reverse complement strand
TAAGAGCATTTGTGCCTTCACGACTTGACATCCACATAGCAGGCTCTCGAAGGGTTGAATTCTGAATAAATGACTTGTAACCGGCGCAAGCTAAAAAAAAGGCCCAGCCGCTTATGGCTGGGCCTTCAATTCAAAATTAATAATTGAAATTTTATTTAACCGGCGTGATCGTAAACTCCACCCGGCGATTGACCGCGCGGGCCCATTCGGTCTGTTGGTCGACCAGCGGCTTCGACTCGCCCAAGCTGGCGACCGACACTCGGCTCGGATCGATCCCGATCTCGGCCAACTCTTTCATGACTCTTTGCGCGCGCCGGAGGCCGAGCCTCTGGTTGTATTCCTCGCTGCCAATATAGTCCGTGTGACCTTCGATGGACACGAGGACGTCGGACTTTTCTTTGATTCTTTGGGTGATCAGATAAATTTTGCCCTTGCCGAGATCGGTAAGCTCGGAGGAGTCAAAACGGAAAGCGATATCCGGAAAAATGATTCTCTCGATCTCGACGATCTTCGGCACCTCTTTATAAAGGATTTTCTCCACCGGAACTTGTTGAATCGTCACTTTCTCCGAAACGGGTTCTTGCGGAATAGCCGCTCTCGCGACCCTCGCTTGCGGTGTCGAAGGTCGCTTGGGCACCCCAAAATCATAGCCCGGCTCCGGGTCGGCGAATAGACCTGGATGAGGTCTGTGGCCGAAGAATTCCTCTTGCGGTTTCGTTGCGCTTACCAGAACGTGAAAGGGCCGGAAAAACAGCCACTCGGTAAGAAAGCCCGCCGGATAAGAGGTATAAGCCAGGAACCTCAGAGGATGGGATTGACTGTCGTCGTACTCATCCCAGGCCGCCGTTGCTTTCAAAGGCGCGAAGCACACCGCCGCCCATAGGGCCACCGGGACAATCAGAAAGCGGGCTGTCTTCATAAGACCCTCCTTAAAAACGGTTCTAGTGTAAGTTTTCCCTTGCTCCTTGTCAAACGTATGGAAAAGCGCGCGCTTGTAAAAAAGGGTTCTCTGGTTTACAAAAAAGAAAGCCCTCAGGGGCATCATTTGGCATCCAAGGCCGTAGTCACTCACAAAAATACCCTGCTATCCTCTTGCTGATACCGATGAACGTAGTAATGCAAAAGAGAGACCGCGTAGCGTGGGTAACTCTTGACCGCGCGCCGCTCAACGTCCTGAACCTTACTATGTTGCAGGAATTGAAGGCGGTTTTAAAATCGGTGGAAGGCGACACGGCCGTCGATATCCTTGTCCTTCGCGGCGCCGGCGAGCGCGCCTTTTCCGCCGGAGTGGACATTAAGGACCACACGCGGGAAAAAGTTCCCGAGATGCTCGACACGGTGCACGGCGTTATCCGCGGGCTGCTCGCGCTGCCGCAGATCACGGTCGCGTCGGTGCGCGGGGCTTGTCTGGGCGGCGGCTGCGAGCTGGCCAGCTCTTGCGATTTCATTTTCGCCACGGAGGAGAGCTTCTTCGCCACCCCGGAGATCAACGTCGGCTGCTACCCGCCCGTTGCCCTGGCGCGCTTCCCCGGACAACTGGGCTATCGGCGCGCCGCGGAGATGATCCTTACCGGCCGCAAAGTGCCGGCCGAAGAAGCGTTGGCGATGGGACTCATCACCCGCGTGGTGCCGGCCCATGAGTTGGAGCAGGCAGTGGAAGCTCTCGCCGAAGAGCTTCGGGGAAAAAGCCGCGCCGTGCTCAGAATCGTGCTTAAAGGATTGAGAGAGATTTCGCTAAAAGATTTTCCTCAGGCGCTCCAAAAGGCCGAAGCGATCTATCTCGAAGAGTTGCTCAAGACCGAAGACGTCGAAGAGGGCGTAAAAGCTTTCCTGGAGAAGCGGCAGCCTCAATGGAGCCACCGGTAGCCGATGAGCGACTTCGAAATCAAGATCACCCGCGACCCAGGCGAAATTCATGAGGCGCAAAAACTCCGCTTCGAGGTGTTTAATCTCGAGATGAAAAAGGGGCTGGAAGAATCGTATCAGCGAGGGCTCGACGTCGACCGGTTCGATTCCATATGCGACCATCTCATCGTCCGCGAGCGCAATCAGCGGCGCGTGGTCGGGACCTATCGGCTTCTGCTCGGCTCGGAGGCCCGCAAGCACTCAGGCTTTTACTCCGAACAGGAATTCAATCTCGAAAACATCAAAAAACTCGACGGCGAGCTGTTGGAGCTCGGCCGCTCATGCGCGCACAAGGACTATCGGGACAGGGCGCTCATCCATCTCATGTGGCAAACGATAGCGGAGTACGTAAAAAATCATCAAGTCCACTATCTGTTCGGATGCGCCAGCTTCCCCACGACGAATCCCGGGGAAGTCGGCCCATCGATTGCGCTGATCAAGGAGAAGTATTACGCCCCGGAGAAGTTTCGCGTCGAGCCCGTAGCGGGCATGCGGCTTACGGATTTGCGGGAGGACGTGGAGATCGCGGACCGCGAGGAACTTTTCTTCCGGCTGCCGAGCCTCATCAAAGGATATCTTAGAGTCGGCGCGCTGCTTTGCGGGCCGCCCGCTCTGGACCTCGATTTCGGCACGACCGATCTGTTTCTGCTGTTGGACGTGAACCGGGCGAGCGATGAATATCTCCGGCGCTTCGGCCTTTCCGCCTCGGATGTGAGTCGTGCGGCTCGTTAAACTCGCCATTCTTTTGATCGTTTGGACGCTCCTCTTTCTCGCCGCGGCGCTGGTCCGTTTGTGGATTTATCTGTGGCGCCCGAAGAACCCTTGGAGAATCGTGAGCCGCATGACGCGGAGATTCGTCGCTCTGATTCGAATGATCGTCAACGTCAGGATCACGCTGCAAGGCGATCTCGATTTGCTGGATATCAAGGGCGCTTTTATCGCCAGCAATCACCTGGGCTATCTGGACGGATTCGTCCTGGGGAGTCTGTTTCCGACAATCTTCGTTTCGAAGCGTGAGGTGCGGAGCTGGCCGATAATCGGTTGGTGGACCGCGCTGTGTGGAACCGTTTACATCGATCGGGAACGAAAAGGCAAGATCACGCTGGTGGTGGAAGAGATCGTCGAGCGATTAAACCAGAAGGCGAACATTCTAATTTTTCCCGAGGGGACCTCGACCAACGGCGACCACTTGCTGCCGTTCCAGTCGGCGCCGTTCGCCGCGCCGCTCCGCGCGCACGCGCCGATCGTGCCGCTGACTATCACGTACCGGAGAATCAACGGCGCGCCCGTGACCGACGCGAACCGGGACACGATCTACTGGTACGGCGACATGGATTTCATGACCCACTTCTGGAAGCTGCTGGCTATGAGGAACATCGAGGTCGCGGTCAAATTCCACGCGCCGATCGACACGTCGAGGTATAAAAATAGTTCGGTGAACCGCAAGCAGTTGAGCCAGGCGTGCTACAGCGCGATCGCGAGCGGGTTGCAACAAGACAGGAAAAACCTGCGGGCGCCGCTAACTCTGAGTTAGCTGCCGCTTGATGTTTTCGATGAACTGCTGAAGCATCTGGTCGGCTTTTTTGCGGATGATGGGCTGGCCGAACTCGCCGATCTTCCCCAATATATTCACGTCGGTCTCTACCAGCAGCTCGGTCTCTTTGGGACTGATTTCTTTCAGCTCCATGGTGGTCTTGCCCTTGACGGCCCCCGCGGCCCTGCGGTCGTTGGCTTCGGCCCGGAGCGCGGCGCGCCAGCGGTCGCGGTCGCGCTCCTCCAGAATAATTTTGCCCTGGAGATTAAGCGAGATCGGCCCGACGCGGACCTTGAGCGTGCCTTGGTAGGTCGTTTCATCGAGTTGGCTTACGGATTCCACGCCGGGAAGCGACTGCGCAACCTTGGGCACATCCATCAAGAAATCCCAGAGCAGCTCGCGGCCCACGGGAATAACGGCCCGCTGATTGAATTTCATCTCCGCCCCCGTTTCACCGGACGGCTCCGCGCCGCCTTAGAAATTTTCGCGATTCCCTCCAGCGCTTTTTCCAGCGCCCGGCGAACGAAGACGCCGGCCATCTCTTTTTTATAAGCCGCAGAGCCGCGAAAATCGCCGATCGGATCGACCGCTTGCTTGGCTTTTTCGGCGGCCTCGCGGAGCGCTTCGGCCTTGACCGGCTGGCCGCGCAACACCGCTTCGGCGGCGCGCGCGCGAATGGGCGTCGTGCCGACGCTGCCGAGGGCAATGCGGACATCGGAGAAAATCTTCTTGGTACGGTCCAACGTCACCACGGCCGCGGCGGAGACGGTCGCATAATCATCCGCCGTGCGCGGAAGAAATTTAAGAAAGGCAGCACCGCTGTTCGGCGGCAAGCGCGGAACGGACAATTCCGTGATCACCTCGTCCGGCTTGAGCACGGTCTCGTAATAGTCGGTAAAAAATTCTTCCAGCAGAATCGTCCGGCCGCCGTCGGCCGATCCGACCTTAACGCTCGCGCCCAGCGCGATGAGAGTCGGAGGCGGATCTTGATTGGGGTCGGCGTGCGCCAGCCCGCCGCCCACCGTCGCCATGTTGCGCACGCGAACGGTAGCCACGTGCCGGTAGGTCTCGGCCAGGAGCGGCAAGCGCCGGCGCACCAGCGAGGACGTCTCCACCTCTCGATGAGTCGTCGCCCCGCCGATGCGAAGCTCGCCGTTCTTTTCCGCGATGCCGCTAAGGCCGCGCACCGAACGCAAGCTGATAAGGCAGGTGGGACTCACCAGGCGCTGCTTCATCATGATGACCAGAGCCGTGCCGCCGGCGATGAGCTTCCCGTCCGTGCCGAACTGTTTGAGGTCTTGTTGAACTTCTTTAAGACTCTTTGGAGTGCGATATTCGAAGGGCTGCATTATGGGTCCTTATCTCG
The DNA here is from genome assembly GCA_964404195.1 of uncultured Syntrophobacteraceae bacterium. Classification (GTDB taxonomy): domain Bacteria; phylum Desulfobacterota; class Binatia; order UBA9968; family UBA9968; genus JAJPJQ01. Next base: position 13,790 of record CAYOJC010000094.1, on the reverse strand, counting down.
CGAACTGATGCGCTTTTTGAATCGATTCGATGATTTTGTAGTAGCCGGTGCAGCGGCAGAGATTGCCCATCATCCAGTCTTTGATCTGCTCTTCGTTCGGCTTCGGAACTTTGTCGAGCAGCGCCTTGGCCGCGACCACCTGGCCCGGCGTGCAGATGCCGCACTGGAAGCCGCCGTACTTGATGAAGCTCTTTTGCACCGGATGGAGCTCGCCGTTTTTTGCCAGCCCCTCGACCGTCGTGATGTCGTGGCCGTCGGCGAACACCGCGGGCGCAAGACAGGAGCTAATCATCTCCCCGTCCATCAGCACCGTGCACGCGCCGCAGACGCCGACGCTGCAACCCTCTTTGGTTCCGGTGAGCCCGAGATCGTAACGGATAAAGTCGATCATCAAACGGTTCGTGGGAACTTCTTGCTCGACTTTTTTGCCGTTGACGCGCAGGCGAATCTTTTTCTTCATTGCGATCCTTCCGTCCAGCCGCAAATGAAGCGCGGCGATAAAGTGACAACCCGATGCGGCTATGTTATAGAAAGAATCCGCTTAAACTGCAAGCAGCAATAGACGGGAAATTTGCGCTCCCTTCTCCCGGGAAGAAAGGAAATTCGGCGGCGCCTAATGGCCGGACTTTTCACACGACAGTTGCGACGCGAGGCGGATGAAATCTGGCGCGCCGTCCACGCCCACCCCTTTTTGGACGAGCTTCGCGCCGGCACCCTGCCGATGAATCGGTTTGAATATTTTATCTTGCAGGACTACGTTTACCTCCTCGACTTCGCCCAGGTGCTCTGCCTTGGCGGCGCGAAATCGCCGGATCTAAAAACCCTGGAAATCTTCGCCCGCCACGCTCTGATCGCCGTCGAGGTGGAAAGAAGTTTTCACGCGAGCTTTGGAAAGAGTCTCGGCCTCTCGCAGCGGCAGCTCGACCGGACGCCCAAAGCGCCGGTCACCGAAGCTTACACGAAACATCTTCAGGCGGTCGCCCGAGGAGGGAGCCTGGCTGAAATCGTCGCCGCGGTGCTACCCTGCTACTGGATTTACGGCGAGGTCGGAAGGAGACTCTATCGCAACCGACCGAGAAAGCCGGCGATTTACCGCGAGTGGATCGAGATTTATGCTTCCGAAGATTACTGGAAGCCGGTGCGCGAGCAGATCCGGCTGATGGACCGCCTCGGCGCGGGCGCGGGAAGCGAAGAGAGAAAGCTTATGCGTGACCATTTTGTTCTGAGCAGCCGTTACGAATTCCTCTTCTGGGACCAGGCGTATCGCCTGGAAAAATGGCCGGTGTAAAAATAGCGCTAGAAAAATAGCAAGGAGGTTGGAACCATGATTGCTCTAACGGACAAAATCCCCGAATTGATCGACAACGCGCTGGCGAACGGCTGCCCATGCGTCCTCGCCACGGTCTCCAAGGACGGCGAGCCGGACATCGGCTACAAGGGCAGCATGATGGTCTTTGACAACGAGTCTCTCGCCTACTGGGAGCGCACGAGACGCCAGCACCTCAATAATGTCCTGGAGAATCCGAAAGTCGTCGTTCTCTTCAGGGATCCGAAAACCAGGCTCAACTTCCGCTTCCACGGCGTGGCGACCGTCCACCAGGACGGGTCTATCCGCGAGCAGGTCATGTCCCGAACCGTCAAGGAGGAGATTGACAAGGACCCGGAGCGCAAGGGCGCCGCCGTCGTCATCCGAGTAGACAAGGTGACGAACCTGGCCGGACAAGTGCTACAGAGCCGCTAGAAATCGGAGGGCCCACGCTAATGTTTCTTTCCGATAAAGTAAAAGAAACGCGTTATCGCACGCTGCGCGAGCGAATGGCCGAGCAGGGCCTCGACGCGATGATCGCCCGCGGCTCCAGCGCCGTGCGCGGCGACGGCGCGGCGTTTCGCTATCTCGCCGATTTTCCCAACATCAACATTCCGCTGGTGCTCGTCTTCTTCCGTGACGAGGCCAAGCCGCCGGTGATGTTGGTGGAGTCGCGCTTCCAGGCTATGCGGGCGAAGAAAAATTCTTGGATTGACGACATACGGCTCAGCTCCCGCTTCCTCGAAAGCCTGATGGAAGTACTGAAAGAGAGGCGTCTCGACCGCTCGAGTATTGGAATCGACGGCTTGGACAGGCTCCCCTTTCTCTGGGTCCAGAGAATGGAAGAATTTTTTCCCGAGCTGAAAATCATCGAATTCGGTCCGGCGTTAAAAAAACTGCGGGCGACGGTGGACGGCGAAGAGACCCGCCTGGTGAAAAAGTCCGCCGCTCTGGTCGATCTCGCCTTTACCGAGGGCATCAAGCGCATCAAACCGGGCAAGACCGAATGGGAAATCGTCGCCTACATGGACTTCTTGCTCAAGAGTCACGGCGTAGAAAAGAGCTTCAACATCATTTCACAAGGTCCCAAGGTCGATGCCTATCCGCCGTCTGGAAGGAAGATCGGAAAGAAAGGCATGGTCTTCGTCGAGATCACCGCCCAGTACGGCGGCTACTGGACGCAGTTGGCGCGTGCCGTTTCTCTCGGCAAACCGGACCCGGATCTGGTCAAGCTCCACGACGTTTCGGTACGGGCGATCAAAGAAGCGTTGAAATACTTGAAGCCCGGCTTCAAAGTGTCCAAGCCGATGAGCGTGATGGAGCAATACGTGCGACAGTCCGGTCTCGATTGCACGCCGGTCTACGGCCATATCGTCGGCCTCGACATGGTCGAAGACCGCCCATCGCCGCAGAACCAGACGGAGATCGTTCCCGGCATGGTCTTCATCGTCCACCCCTGGCCGTTGCTGGGAAGAAGCTCGCTGCTCTGGGGAGAGACCTATCTCACGACGGTAAAAGGAAACCAGCGGCTGAACCGGGTCGGCGACGAGCTGATCCGTTTGTAGCTTTCACATGATTCTAGTCACTGGCGGCCTCGGATTCCTTGGAGCCAATCTCGCGCGGCTTCTTTGTGAGTCCGGCGAAGCGGTGGTGGCGACCAGGAATCGGAACGCCGTGCTTCCTACGTTGCTATCCTCATTTTTGGATCGATCGCTCAAGATTATCCCGCTCGACATCACGTCTCTGGAAAAAGTTTCACAAGCAATCAAGGACTTTGGCGTCACGAGCATCGTTCACGCCGCCGTCCGCTCGGAAAAAGGCAACACTCCCCTTTATCAAGCGATGGATGTGAACGTCACGGGCACGATCAACGTGCTCGAAGCGGCTCGGATAGCCGAAATAAAGAGAGTGGTCTTCATCAGCTCTGAAGCGGTGTATCAGGGACTGAAGACTGCTCAGCCTTACAAAGAAGAGGAGAAGCTACTGATTACCTCCGACCGCTTTATTCCGGGAACCAAAAAGGCGGGCGAAATTCTTAGCCTGATGTACTGCAAGGAATACGGCATGGAAATTATTTCGGCTCGCGCTACTCGGATGTACGGCCCCCTCTATCAGGGAGTGCGCAACCTTGCCGGTCACATGGTGGAAAGTGCGGCAAAAGGTAGGCCGATTGAACTTTCAAATCAGGACCCGGCCGAAGCCCACGATGTCATCTATGCTAAGGATGCGGCGCGAGCGGTCATGCTTCTGTTACAGGCGAAATCTTTGCGCCATCGCATCTACAACGTCGGTTTCGGCAGGCTCGTTAGCCTGTCCGAGTTTGCCGCCGCAATAAAAAAAGCTTTGCCGAAAGCCGAGATCCACCTGGGCGACGGCCCGGGACCGCTGACCTCGACCAAAACTCCCATGGACATCAATGCGTGCGTGGACATCTCGCGTCTCCACAAAGATACCGGCTTCGCGCCGGAATACGACCCCTATCGCGGCGTGGAACACTACATAAAGTGGGCGCGTGACGGAAGTTACAGCTAGAGAAAGGCGAGCGCGATGAAAACTTTAATAAACGGTGGCTACGTCGTCGGCTTTAACGGCAAGGAACATGAGATACTAAAAGATGGCGTGGTGGTGTTTGATCGAGACCGCGTTGAATTCGTGGGAAAAGATTACGCCCAATCCGTGGACAAAAAGATCGACGCCAAAGGCTGCCTGGTCTCTCCCGGCTTCATCGACACGCATTTTCATTCCGGCATCAACGCGAGCGATTATCTACTGAATGACGCGAACAAGCTGGACTACTTCGCGGCCAACTATCTCGCTCACGGCGCGCCGACGCGTGAAGGCGTGAAGCACGCCCACTTGAAAGACGTGGACGTCGGCCAGCGCTTCTCACTCATTCATGTATTGAAGAGCGGGGTCACCACGACGCTCGACATCGGCGGCGCCGGCGCAAATCCCGAGCCCTACGTTGCGATGGTGGACGAGGTCGGAATCCGTTGTTACGCCGGGCCGAGCTATAAAAACGTCAGCTTCTTCCAGGATCGCGAAGGCAGATTGGAGTACGACTGGAACGACGCGCGCGGTAGCGAAGGATTGAACCACGCCGTCGAGTTCGCCAAGAAATTCAACGGCGCTTGCAACGGGCGCATGAACACGATGCTGTTTCCCGGCCACGTCGATTCATGCACGCCGGAGCTTTTGAAGGAGACGCGTAAGGCCGCCAAAGAGATTGGCGCGCGCGCGCAGATTCATGCGACGATCAATCTATTCGAATTTCACACGGTGATGCAGCGCGAACGCTGCACGCCGATCGAGCTGTTGGATAAGATCGGATTTCTCGATCCGGAAGTTTCACTCTCACACTGCATCTTCATCAGCGGCCATAGCTGGCTGTCTTACCCTTATGGCGACGACCTCAAGATCATCGCCGACTCCGGCGCCTCGGTCGCATATAGCCCGCTCAAATACTTGAAGCTCGGCATCGTGATGGAATCGTTCGACAAGTATTTGAAGGCCGGCATTAACATGGGCATCGGCACCGATACTTTTCCCAAGGACATTATTTCGGATATGCGCTACGCGTCGCTTGCTTCGCGAGTGGCAGAGAAGAGTTTCATCGCCGGCCACCCGCGCGACGTCTTCAACGCGGCAACTCTCGGCGGAGCGAAGCTTGTCGGCAGAGACGACTTGGGCCGATTACAGAAAGGCGCGAAGGCGGACATCGCGATCATCAATCTTAGAGACGTCGCCTTCGGCGCCGTGCGCGACCCGATCAAGTCTCTCGTCGAAACCGCCGTGAGCCGCGACGTGCGCACCGTGATCGTGGACGGCGAGACGCTGGTAGATAACGGCAAATATCTGCGTCTCAACGAAGACGACCTGCTGGAAAAAGTTCAAGCCAAGGGCGAACAGGTCTGGGACAGCGTTCCCAAATGGCACTGGACGGGAAAGAACGTCGATGAGGTGGTGCCACCGGCATTTAAGATGAAGTAAACCAGTTCGTCTGCGGAATGGAGCTAAATAAGGCCTCCTTGAAATTTGAGGCGGGAACTCTTTTATCCTCGTACATCTCATGTGCTAACGACGTACTCAGGAGCCATTCTGAATATATAACGGTCGGCATCTTGTTTTTGTTCGTTCTAGTGGCGGATGCCTCGGCATTCGCAGCAACTGAATCACATTGTCTGAAATATGAGCCGGCAGTGGTCTCCTTGAGGGGGACATTGATCTCGCGGACGTTCCCAGGTCCGCCCAACTATGAAAGCATCCGTAAAGGCGACCGGCCCGAAAGAGTGCTTCTTCTCCTGCTCGACGAGCCCGTGTGTGTCGATGGAGACCCGGGAAGCGAACTAAACCAAAAGACCGAGCTTGGAGCCGTTCTCATACAAGTTGGGCCGCCCGACTCGGGCTGGAAGTTCGTGGGTCGCCGCGTCTTGATCACTGGTACGCTCATGCTTAGACACACAGGTCACCACCGTACGGCAGTTCTTCTCAACCTCAAGGAAGTGCGAGCTGACCCGGATGCCGCGCACAAGTAACATCCCTCAGGTTCTCAGCTATCTCCACCAGTGTTCAGCTCCGATTCCCCACTCTCTGCCGTAAAAACTCCAGCATCTCCGCGTAGGCCAATTTGCGCGCGGCCGGATTCGAGCCGGTCGTCACGCCCTGGCCGGGGTGAACGCCGTTGGGCACGTCTTTGCGCACGCGGAGCGGCACGTTCGGAGCATCGAAGTCGTGATAGCTGTCCGGGTAAACACGCAACTCGAACACGTCGTCCGGATATCGCCTGCGCACTTTTTCGTGCAACTCGACACAGGGTTTCGGCGGCGTCCAATCGTCCTTCTCGCCGATCAGCAACAGCAGCGGCGCATTTGGACGGTAGCCGCCGCGCGCGTTCAAGTACGAGCTGCAGCCGGGATAGAACACAATCGCCGCGCGCGGTTTGACCGCGTGCGCGGCCACCCCCGACAATTCCCGATTGTTTGCGGATAAGACCGTACTGCCGCCATGCGACCAACCGAGCAACGCGATGCGCTCGGCGTCTACGTCCGGCCGCGTCGCCATCCATGTGAGCGCGCCCAAAACGTCCAGACGCCGGTTTGCGCTCGTGAGGTCGCGGGTGCCGATCTTCTCGCTACAGAGCGACTCTTTGCCACGCGGTTTGAAGCTGTCCGGGAACAGCGCGTGATAGCCCTCTTGCTGGAGCAATTCGGCCATCGCGCGGTGGCGTTTATTCAAATCTTTATCGCGGCCGTACAGCCCGCCGCAGCCGTGCAGCGCGAAAACGGCCGCCGCTTTGACCGAAGCATTTTGCTTTGCCGCAAAGAACCAGCCAAACAGGCGAATCGGCCGGCCGCCGCTCCGTTCCAGGCTGTCGAACTCGACACGCTCAGCCCCGCGCACCGACTGCGCGGGGGCAGGATTGACCATCGCAACCAGCCAGAATACGATCAAAAGCAAGTAGCGGATCATCGGTCAGTTCTACGCGTCACTTCACTAAGCTCTGTAACCTAGCGACGAGCCCTTTGATTTCATCAAATCCCTTCTGCCAAAATCTTCGGTCATGGATCTCCACGCCTAACGGCTTGAGCAGCGCCTCCGGGCTGTCGGAGCCGCCGGCTTCGAGAAGCGCAAGATACTTCGGCACGAATGCCTTCCCCTGCTCGCGATACATCCGATAGAGCGACAGAACTAAGAGTTGGCCGAAGACGTAGCTGTAACAATAAAAGCGGCTGTGGATGAAGTGTGGGATGTAGGACCAGCCCCAGCGGTATCCGTCGGGCATCTCGACTGCGTTTCCATAGTAGGGCTTATTGGCTCCCATCCAAAGATCGCCGATCGCTTCAGGCGTCAGTCTTCCCGCGCGGCGCTTCGAGAACACCGCTTCTTCGAAACGCGTCAGGACGTTTTGGCGGAAAACCGTGGCGAAGGCGTCTTCGAGCTTGCCGGCAATGAGCGCGACCTGGTCCCGAGAATCGGTCTGGCGCTCCACCAGATAATCGAAGACCAGCATCTCGCCGAAGACCGATGCGGTCTCCGCCGTCGTGAGCGGCGTGTCGTAGTTCAAAAAGCTCTGCTTGCGGCTGAGCGAGCCGTGCAACCCGTGCCCCAACTCGTGGGCTACCGTCATCACGTCGCGCAAATTGTCGGTGTAGTTGCAGAGGATGTAAGGATGGAGTTTCGGCGAAGGCGACGCGCAAAAAGCGCCGCCCCGTTTTCCTTTGCGGATCTCCGCGTCGATCCAGCGCTTGGCGAAAAATTCGGAAGCGGTTTCGCGGAAAATCGGGCTGAAGGCGTCGAACGCTTGCAGAATCACTTCTTGCGCCTGCGCGAACCGAAACGGCGTCAGCTCCTTTCCTACGGGAGCATACTGGTCGTACAAGGCGAGACGGGGGAGCTCAAGGAGACGCGCCTTAAGATTAAAATAATCATGAGCAACGCCGTAATTCGCTTCGGTCACTTGCATCATCTGAGCGACGGCTCCTCCGTCGATCTCGTTCACAAGATGGCGCTCCAGCATGGGATCGGGGTAACGGCGAAGCCGGTCCATGGTTAAATGGTCCTGGACCAGCGTGTCGTAGATAAACGTGAGCGTCTGCCCGTGCGCCGAAAGCTCCCGATAGAGCGTTTCCATCGCGTTCCGCCTGAGCTCGCGGTCGGGCTCATGAAGGAGCGCCAGAATCTCGCTCAAGGTCAGCTCTTCTTTCCTTCCCTCTCTCTCCAACGAAAACGTCAGAGCGGACGTGATCTCGGAAAAAAGCCGCCCGAACGCGTTCCTCCCGGTATTGTCTTTCTCGTTGACGATTTTTTCTTCGGGCTCGGAGAGCTTGTGGGGCCGAAAGCGACGGCTACTTTTCAAATAGTGAGCGTAATTCCTCATGGCGGGATCGTGCGCGATTCGCTCCGCCGCTTCATCGCCGAGCTCGAGCCACTCGAGCTCAAAGAAGAGCAGCAGGTTTTTCACCTCGGTCACCCGCTGCTCGACTCTCTGCTCCAGATCCTGATATTCAGGCCTCAAAGAATCAGCCGAGTAGAGGAGGCTGGAATATGTCGCCGCACGGCAGAGCGCGTCTTCGATCTCTTCCAGCTCTTTGAGAGCGCCGAGGAGTTCTGTCGCGGTCAGATCGGCTCGCGAGATCTTGCCGCGAAACCTGAGGGCAAAGCTCTCCGCTTGCGTGCGACACTCGTCGAGCGTCTCTTCGATCCGCGGGTCTTCGTGCGAGGCGAAAAGATCGCTCAGGTCCCAACGAATGCCTTCCGCGCTGTTGGATGCCATAGAGACTCCTTATAGATTTTCAAGTAACCATTTCTTCAGCGCACAAACAACCGGCACGAACTACAAAAGCGACAAACTCTATGATAGGAGAGTCGCACGCTTCAGCCACGACGACGGCGAATTCAAAAGCACAAAGGAGAGATTGCATGTCGGAGATAGACGAGCTGAAAAAGAAACTGGCCATGGCCTGCCGCATGTTGTTCGTCGCGGAGCTGGTCGACTACAGCGGCCACATCAGCGTGCGCATTCCCGGTACGGATCGTTTTCTGATCCACGGCCATCCGGTAAGCCGCTGCGAAGTCACGCCCGACGATATCGTGACGGTCGATCGCGATGGGAAAAAGATAGACGGCAAATGGAACCCTCCATCCGAGCTGCCGATGCACATCCGCACCTATCGCGCGCGCGACGACGTGCAGAGCGTCGCCCATCTTCACAATCGCATGGTCGTGGTGCTGAGCATGGCCGACCGGCCGCTGATTCCGGCATCGAATCCCGGCGCACTATTCGGTCCCGGCGCCATCCCCGTTTATCAGGACCCGGCCCTCATTCATACCGACGAACAGGGAGACGAGGTGGCTCGAACCGTCGGGAAGGGCGATGCCGCCATCTTGCGGGGTCATGGGTCGATCGTGGTCGGTCAATCGATTGAATGGACCTTTGCCGCCTGCGTCGACCTGGAAGAGAGCGCCGCACGGCTCTGCCTGGCCTCCACCCTGGGCCCGGTACGCTTTTATACCGAGGATGAGATAGCCCGGGTCGGTAAAGGCAGGAGAAAGCCTTCAGTCATTCAGAAAGTGTGGGACCATTACGTTGCCAAGGCAAAACTGGCGGGTTTGATGGATGGCCTCGGTTGATTAAGCTGCTGATTTTGCTGGGAATTTTTTTGCTCAAACCATTTCCGACTCGTGGGCAAAGAATGTCGTTGAAATCTCCAACGGCCTGTGATATAGGTGCTTATTCTTTCAGCCATTTAACAAACAAGGCCGTATATGTACGACGATTTCTTAGCCCGGATATTGGAACCGGATATCTGCCTGCCTTCCCAATTCTGGGGGAACCGGGGTCTTTCGCGCCAACTCGAAGGCGAAAAAAGGCTCATGATCGCGGTTCTCAAAGACGCCGTGGAGTGTCTGGAAAAATATCGGAGCGCCAGAAACGGTCCGGGCCGGGAACTCTATGAAAACGCCCTGGCATGGATAGAAGACGGCGGCACCGACTGGCTTTTCTCTTTCGATAATATCTGCGGGCTATTGGGCTTCGATCCCGACTACACGCGGGGATTTTTGTTAAAGCGGGAGCAGAAGCTCGCAAGACCGTCGAGGGGAAAATTCTACTCGCTTGCCGCCGCAGCGGCAGATTAAGTCATCTCCCTCTAGCTTTTAATCTCTCCAGCTCTTCTTTGATCATCTGACCCCTGGGCGAAGCTGGACCAAGAACTTTTATAGCCCGCTCAAAATCTGCGATAGCCCGTGCATCCTCGTCTTGGAGAAGAAACGACCGGGCTAGATAGTAATAGCCGTCGCCCGGGCGGTTCATTCTGCCGTAAGCCAGTCCCAAACGGTTGAACACAATGGGTGACAGCGGAGAAAGATTGCTAGCGTTGAGATACGCCTGCGCCGCCTCCCTCAGATTGTTTTCCCGCTCGAACAACTCCCCCAAAAAGAAATAATTTAACGCTTCACGGGGCTGAGCGCGCACGGCGCGGTCAAACGCCTCATGGGCGAGCTGGAACTCTCCCATCTGACCATAGAGCCTTCCCAGATCCCGATCGATCCCCGGCAGGGCCGGATCGAGCGTCCTCGCCTTCTCATAGTTCGCGCGGGCTTCAGGCAATTTTCCCCGTGACTGCTGCGCCAGCGCGATAAAATGCCGCGCCTGGGCATTGTCGGGATTTTGGCCGGCGAGTCTTTCATATTCGCCGATCACCGCCGCCTCGTCATGCTGCTCCAAGCGTAACATCACCTGGATTCTCTTGAGCGGGTCGGGTCCCTCCGACCGCGGCCGCTCGGTGTTCAGCGAGTGAATGATCCGTTCGACGTTGGCGACACGGTCCTGCGTCATCGGATGGGTCATTAGATATGCGGGAATATCGCTTTGACTGATGGCTCGTTGCTGGTCGAGCGTCTTCATGAAGCTCAGGACGCCGCGGGGATCGTATCCCGCCTGCGCCATGTACCGGGTGCCCAGGGTATCCGCCTCTAGTTCCAACTGCCGGCTATAAGAAAATTGCCGTGTCGCGGCCAACGCCTGCCCGATGGCTCCTGCGGCCTGAACGCCCGCCCCTCCGCGAGCAAGAATCATCCCCAGCATTGCCAAAATACTGATGGGATCCGGGCCGCCGGAAAGACGAGCCATGTGATGGTCCTTCGCGTGAATGATTTCGTGACCCAACACGCCGGCCATCTCGCCCGTGTTCTTCGCGCGTTCCAACAGCCCGGTGTAAACATAGATCGATCCGCCGGGCACGGAAAAGGCGTTCAACTGCGAATCTTCCACCACAAAAAAGCGGTACTCGAAAGACTGCGAGCCCATAGCGGACAGAAGCCTTCGCCCCACTTGATCGATGTAGCCCTCGATTTCCGGATTGTTCAAAAGACTCAATTGTTTCTTGGCCTCGCGGCGGAACTGGCGGCTGATTTTCGTCTCTTCGTCTTCCTGGATCGCGTGCGCGGCCGGCGTTTTGGAGGGAAACGGAAGGTAAGAGCACCCGGCAATCAACAACGCGAGAATTAAATGAAAGCCCCGGTGAAGCATGCGTTGATTATAGAGAGTGGGCTTAGGCGTAGCAACAGCGGAACGGTTGACGTTGCGGCACGGAGGCCCTAATGTGGACGCGATGCGGTGATGACGTGAAGAAGATTTGGAGTTGAGGAGTCGTTATGGCTTACCAGAGTTTCATCTACGAAGTCGAAGACGAGATCGCGACCGTGCGGCTCAACGATCCCGACAGGCTGAACGCGTTGACGTTTCAGACCTACGAAGAGTTGGAACGATTGACGAGAGAGCTGGCCGAGGATCAAACAATCAAAGTCCTCGTGCTGACGGGAGAGGGAAAAGGTTTCTGCTCCGGCGGGAGCGTGCACGAGATCATCGCCAAGCTGCTCGAGATGAAAGGCGACGCGCTCTATCGATTCACGCGCATGAGCTGCGACGTGGTAAAAAATATGCGCAACCTGAAGAAACCGATCGTCGCCGCGGTCAACGGCATGGCCGCCGGCGCCGGCGCGATGCTGGCGTTGGCGAGCGACTTCAGGATCGCCTCCGTTCATGCGCGATTTGCTTTTCTATTTGTCCGGGTGGGACTCGCCGGCGCCGACATGGGCGCGCTTCATCTGCTGCCCCGGATCGTCGGACAGGCGCGGGCCACCGAGCTTTTGTTTCTCGGCGACGCTATCGACGCGCAGGAAGCGTGGCGCATCGGCCTGGCCAACCGCGTCGTGCGCCATGAGGACTTGATGAAAGAGGCTTACAGTCTGGCGCGGCGTCTAAAAGACGCGCCGCTTTACGCTTTGGGCGTAACCAAGCAGTTGCTCAATCGAGAGCTGCAGATGGATCTCGAAGCGGCGTTGGAAATGGAAGCGCGGGCCCAGGCAATTTGCATGGAGACGGCCGATTTCCGGGAAGGCTACCGCGCGATCGTGGAGAAAAGAGCGCCGACGTTCAATCGTTCTTAGCCGGACGAACGATGCTCGCCTACTTCGATCCCGACCATCTGCTGTTGCAGCGACGGGCGCGCGCTTGGGCGGAGGAATATTTTCCGCGCGACCACGGCGAAGAAGCGGACGTGGATAAAGCCGCGCGACGAATCGCCGCAGAGCTTGGCCGGGCGGGATGGCTTGCCTATTTGACGCCGAAGAGTTTTGGCGGAGTGCGCGACAAAATCCAGGCGCGCGACGCATGCCTCTTGCGCGAGGAGCTGGCTCGCGCTTCCGCTCTAGCGGACGCGATGTTCGGCGTTCAGGCGCTCGGGAGCTACCCGATCGCGATTGCCGGAACCGAGGAGCAGAAGCTGCGCTGTCTCCCGGCGATGGCGCGCGGCGAGATGATTGCCGCCTTTGCGCTGACCGAGCCGGAGGCCGGCTCCGATATCGCATCCATCAAGACGCGTGCGGTAAAACGTGGCGGCGAGTATTCCCTGACCGGCGTCAAGTCTTTCATCTCCAACGCGGGCATCGCCCACCATTACGTCGTCTTCGCCTCGACGGAGCCGGAAAAAAAAGGAAAAGGTCTCAGCGCTTTTGTCGTGGACGGCAAAAGCCGCGGCTTGATCGTGAAAGAGAAAACGCGGTTGTTATCCCGCCATCCCATCGGCGTCATCGCCTTCGAGGACTGCGTGGTTCCCGAGTCGAATCTCCTGGGCCGGGAAGGAGACGGAATCAGGATCGCCCTCTCCACGCTCGACACCCTGCGCTGCACCGTCGGCGCGGCGGCTGTCGGGTTGGCGCGCCGAGCTTTAGACGAAGCGGTCCGCTACAGCCAACAGCGGCGGCAGTTCGGACAGAGTCTCGCCGAGTTCCAGGGAATTCAGTTCAAGCTCGCCGACATGGCCACCGACCTCGAAGCCTCCCGCCTGCTGGTCTATCAAGCCGCCTGGGCGCACGATCACGGCGAAGCCGATCTCAAGAGAAGCTCGTCCATGGCAAAACTTTTCGCCACCGAGGCGGCGCAGCGAATTGTCGATCAGGCGCTGCAGATCCACGGTGGAATCGGCCTGGTGGAGGATACGCCGATCGCCCGGCTTTACAACGACGTTCGAGCCTTGAGGATTTACGAAGGAACGTCCGAGATTCAGAGACTCGTGGTTGCAAGAAGCCTGCTCAATTCGTTAGGTGTAAAGGGTGAGGGGTAAAGGGATCTCCCCACGCCTAACACCTCACGCCTTACGTTTTACGAGCCCTTGGGAGGACAGCAATGGATTTTGATCTGGCGGATGAGTTGATCGCGGTGCGCGATCTTGCCCGAGATTTCGCCGCGAAGGAGATCGCGCCGACGGCGGCTGAAGACGACAGACAGCAAAGATTTCGCAAGGACCTTGCCGTCAAAATGGGCGATCTCGGCTTCTACGGCTGCGTGATCCCGGAAGTCTACGGAGGAAACGATCTCGGCTTTCTCGCGCTCGCGCTGATCACCGAGGAGATCGCGCGGGTCCACAGCGCGCTCCGAGTCTACATCAACATGCAGGTGGGACCGGCGCTGGCCGTGCTTCAG
>CAYOJC010000093.1:0-18941 GCA_964404195.1 uncultured Syntrophobacteraceae bacterium | reverse complement strand
TTCCCAAAATCGGATGGAGAGTCCTAGAGGCAAAACTACGGCCATTCTCTGGGAGTACTAAAAATGGGATACATTCAAAGAAGAAGGATCATCAAGACCACTTTGGGTGACCTGGTCGCGGCGCTGACGGAAGAGGCCTTTTTGGTTGCCGAAGACGAAAATGAGGCCAACGCGCTGGTTGCCGTCATGCTAAGCGACCTTTTAACCCATTCGGGTACGTGGCACTGACCACATGATCATCTCGCGGATAATTTTTTTAAATTTTTAAGGAGGAAACAAAATGAACACAAACACAAGACTCACCAAAAGTTTTACAGCACTCACGCTTGCAGCTGTCCTTGGAGTGGGCTGCGCCGGCGGGCCTTTGAGCACGCGAGAAAAAGGCGCCGGCATAGGAGCCCTCGGGGGAGCTGCCGCTGGGGGCATCATCGGCAGCACCGTGGGCCATCCCGCCGCAGGGGCTCTGATCGGCGGTGGATTGGGTTTGGGTGCGGGAGCGCTGATCGGCGACCAGTTGCAGGGTCAGGAGAATCGGGATTACGAGCAGGAGCGCGAGATCCGCAGAAACCAGGCGGAAATCGATCGCCTGAGACGCCAACGAGGAGAGTACTAACATGGAATCATCCGATTCGTTTTTTGCTCAACGAGGAGGTTCCGTCATGAGAGAAAGAGCCCTGTGGGCGGTTTTCGGGGTCATGATTCTTTTTTTTCTTTTCTTGCTCTCCGGCGGGCTCTACACGATCACGTCCCCAAACGGACCGGTGGATACCGCTTACAAAATGAATCGCCTGACCGGAAAAGTTTGGCTGATCAAAACCTACGCGAAGCAGGTCGGGCAAATTCGCGTCTTGTCGGCGCGGCAGGCGGAGGTGGAGAAAACGAGAGAGGTGACCGAGGCCGATGTGCCCCCGGTCGCGATGGCCGAAAGCGTGCCTTCGCGCTCAACTCGAAGATAGCTCCGCCACGAGAGATAGGCGAAGCGAATTGGGAGTTGTGTCGATGAATTATAAATTTACCAAGCTCGGTTGGTTGCTCGTTGGGATTCTTTGTCTCCAATTTCCCGGCTTGGCTGCGGCAGGTCTGCCCACAGATCAGACCCGAGAGACGGTCGATAAAATTCTTAGCATTCTGCAATCGGGCGCGAACGGGGATCAACGGCGGCAGCAATTGCGCGACACTATCTATCCGCGATTCGATTTTCCCGAGATGGCGAAGAGATCGTTGGGATCGCACTGGTCGCGCCGGTCGCCCCAGGAGCAGCAGGAGTTCGTCAAGCTTTTTACCGACCTCCTGGAGAGCTCCTACGTTGACAAGATCGAGGGTTACAACGGGGAAAAAGTCCTCTATACGCGCGAGCAAGTCGATGGCGACAACGCCGAGGTGTTTACCAAAATCCTTACTAAAAAGGGCGAAGAATTCTCCATCAATTATAAGCTCCATCGCGTCGGCAATGAGTGGAAAGTCTACGACGTCGTGGTGGAAGACATCAGCCTGGTCAACAACTACCGGTCGCAATTCAATCGGATCTTAGCCAACGCGTCGTTCGATGAGTTGATGAAAAAACTGCAACAAAAGGCCCCGGATATGAAGGCGCCGGGCGCAAAAAAAGGGTGAGAGCATCGGAATCTCGCCCGCTCAAGGAGGCTGTCATGTCTATGTCTATATTTTTCTCGTCTAGGATGTTGCTTGGCGCACTGGCCGTCCTGATCGGCCTGTGGAGTCTGCCGGCTGCGGCCCAGGAATCGCCGAAGACGGCAACCTCTCAGGCGCAAACCAACGTGAGCGACAAAGATCTCCGGAGCTTCGCGAAGGCTTACGTGGACTATCACAAGATACGCCAATCGTATGAAAAACAGCTCAACCAAACGCAGGATGCGAAAGAAAAAGAGCGGCTCCTGCGCGAGGGAGACACCAAGGTAAGCCAAGCCTTGGAAAAACAGGGTCTCACGCCGCAGGCGTACAACCGCCTCTACACCGCAGTGAACAACAACGAGCAACTTCGCAAAAAAGCCCTCAAGATAATCGATGAGGAACGAAAGAATTCGTGATTTTGGATCGGGCTCGGGAGGTGATGCATGGAATCGCGGTCAAAAAAGCCAATGCGAGTTCTTCTTTTAGTCTTGGTGTTAGCACTTGCCCCGCTGGCGACCGTTGCGGGCGAGAAGGACCCCTGGCAATTCCTGAACGACTTTGCGCTGATCCCCGACAGCCCGGCGCTCATTGAAGACCATTACGTTGCCGCGCTCTTTGTGAGCCAGGACAAACGCGAGCTGGCGGTGGTCATTTTCAACGCCACTTGCGATTCTGGAAATTGCGAAATCCATCATCGCGCCGATTACTCGGTGTTCGACAGGCAAGGCTCGAATGTCCGGCGTTATATAGACCCCGGCGATACGGAACTTCTCCGGCTGATTTCCAGTCACCTGAGCTCCTAGGTTCCCATGGACAAAAAACCGGTCGTATTGAATCCTCCCAGGCAGGCGTTCCGTCTGGCTTTGTCGTTCCTGCTTCTAGGGTCGCTGTTCTTTCCGAGCCGGCCGTTGGCGGAGTCCAAAGCGCGGCGGCTCTATGAAACCTCGCGGATCTTCTCGATGCTGCAAGCCTCCAATATGGGCCTCAGTCACCCCTCTACACGGGCGGTGGCGGAGACCATCTGGCAAGAGAGCAGAAAATATTCGCTCGACCCGATGCTGGTCCTCGCAGTCATCAAAGTGGAGAGCGAATTTCAATCGGGCGCTGTCTCTGCGTACGGCGCGCGGGGACTGATGCAACTGCGGCCGGACGTGGCTCACGCCCTGGCTGAAGAAACGGATTTGGACGCATGGGAAAACGAAAACAGCCTGCACGACCCCGTCACCAACATTAAGCTCGGCGCCTACTATTTGGGTCAATTAAAAGAGAAATTCGGCGATTTAAAACTCGCCTTGACTGCTTACAATCGGGGTCCCACGTGGGTGCAGAGAATGATCGAAAGCAAAACAGCGCTTCCATTGGATTATGCAAGAAAGGTCCTTTCGGTCTCACGCCATTATCGCGAACAAGGCAGACACCACCCCATGCCGATTTGAAGAATAGCAGGGAAGGAATAAACGTCACGGTGCGCAGACAAAAACAAAAGGAGGGAAAAAACATGAACAAGCATTGGATTGCCGGTGTTCTTTCCGGCGTTGCCCTGGGGCTCGTCCTTACGGGTTGCGAGGCGAAAAAGAACGAATCCTCTCAGGCCCCTGCGGACCAGCCGCAGTCGATGACCGGCCCGACTGAGAGACGTGACGCGCCTATCGCGCCGGCGCCTCCGGCGGCAGAGCGCCCGGGAGCGGCTGGGCAGCAGTAGAAGCCCGGCTCACAGGGATAAGAATCCGGCCGCAGCCTGTCAGTAACTGAAAGGAGGTGGCGGTTATGATTCAAAAAGTTGCAGCGGTGATGTTCGCCGTCGTTTTGTGGCCGGCATGGGTCTTGGCCGAAGCGGAGATGAGGGGAACGGTGGTCAAGATGGACAAGGCTCAGAGGCTGTAAAAAAATCGCCGATCGCCCTTCGACGGGCTCAGGACGAACGGCTAAGTGCTTGAACTTCCATCGATGTTATCCCGTTCGTGGTGAGCCTGCCGAACCATGAACTAATTTTTTCACACACTCTCAGAACCAACTGGTGGTGAGGACGGACAAAGGAGAGGAAACGCTGCTGGTCGGAGGCAGTAGCAAAGGGGTGGACAACGCCACAGAGGGAGCGAAGGTCACGATCAAGTATAGCGAAAAGGACGGGCAACCGAGGGTGATCGCCATTTCCCGCCAGGAGAGCGGGACGGTTCAGATTGCGCCTCGCTAGGCTGTCGCTCTTCAAAGACTTGGCGGAAGGCGGGTGCCGCATGACCCGCGCCTTCCGCCGAGACATTAGAGAAAGTTCGCCGTTGGAAGTGGGGCGAAGGTCGGCGGGTTGTCAATTATCGAGAGACGGGGGTTCGAGTCGGAAATTTGCATGAAACAGTTTATCCTGTGGAATATTGTGCTCAGCATTATCGTCGGTTTTTTGGGACCTTGGTGCTCATTGTGGGCAACGGAGAAACTAATTTACCTTTGGTCTACGATTGGAACCGCGTTCCAGGAGCCGCCGCCCGAGCCGCGCCCGAGCCAAAAGAGCGACTTTGTCGATGAAAAGCTTCAGGCCTTCGCGCGCACCTATGTGGCGATTCGCCGGTTGATTGCCGAGCATGAGCCTCCGCTCAGACAAGCTCGGAACCCGGAGCAGGCCCGGAAGATACAGCGGGAGGCCGCGCTCAAGATGGAGCAGACGCTCGATGTGCACGGGTTTACGCCCGATAGTTTCCAAAGGACGTTTGCGCTCGTGAACGCCGACGACGGTCTTAGAAGCAAGGCACTCGAACTCATCGACCGAGAGCAGGGAAAATTGTCGTCCTGAGCTTCCCTTCCCATCGGCAAATTAATCGATGCTTCTACCGGCGCGTGACTGACCTGATTGCCGGGAAAGAAAAAACCACAGGCCGCCATGAAGCAGGGGAATGCAGCCAGCCGGAGAATCATAATCGTCTCCAATCGTCTCCCTTTTACCGTCGAGCAGGAAAACGGCGAGCTGAGGTTTAAGGAGAGCGCGGGAGGCGTAGCGACCGGCCTCAAATCGCTTCTCGACACGATGCCGCCGCTTCTGTCCGTCAAGCCCGACTATCTCTGGATCGGCTGGCCGGGCGGAGCGGTCAGCGACCAACAACGGAGCGAAGTCCAGTCCCGGGCGCACGCGGAGTTTCGCTCTCACGCGGTATTCTTATCCGAAGAAGATTTCGAGAATTTCTACCAGGGCTTTTGCAACAAGACCATCTGGCCGCTTTTCCATTACTTTCCCGCCAACGCCCGATACGACGAGAACTTCTGGCTACAATACAAGAAAGTCAACGATGTCTTCGCCGCGTCGCTGCTGGAAGTGGCCAGGCCGGACGATATCTTGTGGATTCATGATTATCATCTGATGCTGCTGCCGAATCTGGTCCGGAAAAAATTGCCGCGCGTCCGCATCGGCTTCTTCCTCCACATTCCATTCCCCCAATTGGAAATCTTTCGGCTCCTTCCGGCCGTGTGGAGACGGGAAATCCTCGAAGGCCTTCTCGGAGCGGACTTGATCGGATTCCATACGCACGACTATATGGAGTACTTCCTCCGCTGCGTTCAGCGCATTTTGGGTTATAAGCACAAGATCGGCCATCTCGCCGTCGGCAACCGGCTGGTGAAAGTGGGCGCCTTTCCGATGGGCGTCGATTTCAAGAAGTTTCACTCCGCGGCAAAGAGCCCGGAGGGTCTAAAGAAAAAGGCCGAGCTCAGGAAATGTTTCGGCGACAGAAAAATCATCCTCTCCGTCGATAGACAGGATTATTCCAAAGGGATTCTCCACCGGCTCCAGGGTTTCGAGACCATGCTCGATCGGGAGCCCGAGTGGCATGGAAAGGTGACGCTTCTCATGATCGTAGTGCCTTCCCGAATCGGCATTCAAGACTACGAAGAAATGAAAAAGCAGATCGAAGAGCTGGTCGGAAGGATCAACGGGAAATTCGGCGCAATCAATTGGGTGCCCATTATTTACCACTACCGCTCCGTGCCGTTTGATACCTTGGTTGCGTTATATGCCATGAGCGACGTCGCCTTGGTGACACCTCTCAGGGACGGCATGAATCTGGTGGCAAAAGAGTACATTGCGAGCAGGACCGATAGGACCGGCGTGTTGATTCTTAGCGAAATGGCGGGCGCTGCAAAGGAACTGGCGGAGGCAATCATCGTCAATCCAAACCATCGGGAAGAGATCGCCGAGGCATTGAAAGCGGCGCTGGAGATGCCGTGCAGAGAACAGATCCGGCGCAACCGGACCATGCAGAATAGATTGCGCCGCTCCGACGTCGCCCATTGGGCGATGGGCTTCATCAGAGATCTCGTTTCAGTCAACGCCGGTCGCGAGAGATCCTACGCCAAGCCCATGAGCCCGTCTGTGAAGACCGCGCTGCTCCGCCACTATGACCGGAGCGCGCGCCGCTTGCTCTTGTTCGACTACGATGGAACGCTGGCGCCGTTCGCCAGCCATCCCCAGCTCGCCAAGCCCGATCGAGAGCTCCTGAATATCCTTGCCATTCTGGGAGCCGACCCCAGAAACGATTTGGTCCTCCTGAGCGGTCGAGATAAAGCCACGCTGGAGAATTGGTTTGGCTCGCTTCGGATAGGGCTGGTGGCCGAGCACGGCGCCTGGATCAAAGAGCCCGATAAACCATGGGAGATGATCAAGCCTTTAGCAGCCGATTGGAAGACGAAACTGCTCCCGATACTGAAATTATACGCTGAACGCGTCCCTGGGACGTTCGTCGAAGAGAAGGAATTTTCCATTGTCTGGCATTATCGCAACGCCGATCCCGAACGGGGATCACTCGCCGCGCGAGAATTGAGCGATGATCTGCTCGCGTTTACAGCGAACATCGACGTCCAGGTGCTGCAGGCCAACAAGGCGGTGGAGGTGAAGAATGCGGGGGTCCATAAGGGGATAGCCAGCCAAAGATGGCTTTCAAAGGGTGCCCTCGATTTCGTCTTAGCGATCGGTGACGACTGGACCGACGAGGATATGTTTGGGATTCTGCCTGCGAAAGCGTATTCCATCAGGGTCGGAATGACTCCGACGCAGGCGCGATTCCAGTTGCGCGCCGCTGAGGAGGTATTGCAGCTTCTGAACACGTTGACAAAAAGAGACTACATAGACGTATCCTACCAACACGTGTCAGGATCGCCTGACGTACAACTAGCGACTCGAAATCGCGAGGAATGACGACGAGAATCGAATATTAAGGAGACCGGCGTGAAAAATCTAAAATTTTCCGGGGTAACGCGGATCGACCAGAGATCCCCGAGATACTTCTTTAAAGGCGTGGCGCGAGTCCTGTTTCATGCTTTGGTAGTCGCCCTGAGCGCCGGGATCGCGTTTTCCCTGCCCTCTGCGGTCAGCTTCATAGCGAGAAATTTCTGGCCCTACTGGTCTCTCATTGAGAGGGAAAAAATTTATCTTCTGTCGGTCGAAATAGTCCTGGCCATAGGGCTCATGCTCTTGTTCAGTTACGTAGGTAGAAGTTGGAAGGATCGGAAAATTGCCAAGACTGCAAGATCCGCGGGCTTGGTCCATTTTTTTCCGATTAGAGGACTCCTGGCACAGAGAAGAATTAGGAAATTGAAGAACCGGCAGGGTCTTGCCCGAGGTGTGATGTTTATCTCTTCAACGGGTTTTCGCACCTTCGTTGACCCCCGTGGCGACTTGCACGGCGTTTTGCAGAACTGCCGCGAGGCGAAGATCATGCTCCTGAATCCGCACAGCGAAGGCGCGAGCGTCCGAGCCAAGAGCATCCTCGACCCCGATGTCACTCCGGAGAATTTCAGCGAACAGATCAGAAAAAGCATAGATTTTCTCAAAGGCCTTAAAGCCGTCCAGAAAAATATCAAGCTCAAGCTCTACGAGGATGCCCCGTTTTTAAAGCTGGCTATTCTGGGCGACTACGTTTGGCTCAAGCACTATCATCCGGTCTTCGACGTCCACAGAATGCCGGAATATGTGTTTAGGCACGACCAAAACCCTGGAGGTCTCTACACTCCCTTTTACCAATATTTCCTGACGCGATGGGAAAATCCCGACATCCCCGAATATGATTTGGATACCGACGATCTCGTTTACAGGGATGCGACTGGGAACGAGCTGAAGAGGAAGAAGTTTCGTGCAGCACAATATGAAGCGGCCTTGAACCCCGACAACGATGCTCAAGAGGACGACCTTCCACCACCGGCGAACGGTCCGTTCTCGTATTCTCAACATGGAGGGTTGTGACTCTTTCTAAAGCTCGCGGCCAAATCTCAAAGAGGGCCAAAACATACAAACCCCTCACGCCGTGCCGTTGCGGGAAATCAAGTAAATTTTCCCTACCCCATTTACTTTTTAACTTGCCTTCAGCCGGCCGTCACGTTGTAGCTGTTTGATTTTTCTATTGGTCTAATTTGGCATGACCGTTGCTGAACTGCTTCTCCAGATGCAGCACAAATTCTGCCGCCGACTGAGGAAGGCTGTCGGCAGAAAGGGGAGGGTGAAATGAAAAGGATCAAAATGAAAAAGGTTTTGATGGGAGCCATGCTGGCCATACTCATGGCTGCTTCGGCGCAGGGTCTGAGTGGGTGTCTTGTTTGCCGCGATTGTGGTCCCCATCCCCGTCATTTCAACAGGTAGCCAACGGTATTGGAGAAAGGATGCCATCGACGCGAGGCGAAAAAGTTCAAATCGGTTTCTTCGCCTCGCTTAATTCCGGATACAGCCGGCCTGACGCTGGCCCAATCAAGCCGCACGGCGAAAGGTATTTTTTATGATTCCACCAGGCGACGTCAATCACTCGGCCCTAGAAGAAACGGCTTCTCTGTTTCAGCCCGACTGCCTTCTCCCCGTTCAGTACTTCGAGAATTTTCGCAGGAAAGTCGAAACAGAACCTGAGAAGAGGCTTATGTTGGCCGTACTTGAGGACGCATTGGCCTGCTTTCAAAAGCACTATTCTTCGCGTGGCGGTAGGGGGTTGAGGCTGTTCCGCGAGACCCAGGAATGGATCTACGGAGAGGATAACGGCCGTCCGTTCTCCTTTACTAATATATGCGAAGTGGTGGCTTTCGATCCTCAATATGTGCGTCAAGGTTTGTTGCGGTGGAGAGAGATGAAGATTGGCGAACTTTCCAGAATGAACTTTACTCAAACGAATCCCAACGGTAACGAAAAGAAGCCGCGGATAAAAATATTGGAAACACCTGCACGGCGTCTTGAATCTAGAAGCCGCATGGTCGGTATGAGGGCATTAAAATTCCCGCCGAGACACTGAGGCTACGCTTTTATTTCGCTTCAGGTGTCTCCGTGCGGATTTAAATTTTGGCAGCTTCCAGTGCTTGCGTCTTCTTCCCGAAGACTCTGATCCAGTCGACTCCATTTAACGGACAAAACGGCGATAATCGCCGTTTGACATATCCCGCCCAAAGCGAATAGTCTTTGCCTCTCGGAAGGCATTTTGTCAGTCCCCGAAAAGACACGCTAGAATGAAGGTCATCGACGCCGACGGCCACATCGTCGAAAAAGACAAAGACATTCGAGCCTATTTACCCGAGCCCCATTGCAACCGCCAGGGGACGCTGCTTCCTTCCGAGGGACTGGACACGAGCATGGGCGGCCGGCTTGGCGGCCTCGAGAGCGTCGATATACCGACACGCCTCAAAGACATGGACCGGGAAGGCATCGACGTTTCCGTCCTTTTCCCCACCGGCAGCTTTTCCTTGACGAAGTTTATCGAGCGCGATTACGCCGTCGCCTACGCGCGCGCGTACAACGATTTCATTGCCGAGACCTGCAAACAGAGTCCGCGCCTCAAGGGAATCGCGCTGCTGCCGTTTCAGGACGTCGATGCCGCAGTGGATGAATTGGAGCGGGCAGTCGTCAAGTTGGGATTGGTCGGAGTCGCGGTCGCCACCCAGGGGCTGAAAGAGCACCTGGGCGCGGAGAGATTCTGGCCGCTCTACGACGAGATCCAACGTCTGAACGTTCCCCTTTGCGTCCACAACCGCCGCGTCGGACCGGCGGGAGAAAACCGCTTCGACAGTTTTCTTTACATGCATACGATCGGACGGCCGGTGGAGACGTTCATACAATTCGCCGGTTTGATCTACGGCGGCGTGGCGGAAAGATTTTCTCGCCTGCGAATCGGCTTTTTGGAATGCGGCGCCGGCTGGGTGCCCTACTGGATGGAGCGGATGGACGAGGAATGGGAAAAGCGCGGCAAGGTCGAGGCGCCGTTGTGCAAGCGAAAACCGAGCGAGTACGTCATCCATGGCAACTGGTTTTTCGCCACCGAGCCGGAAGAGGAAATGCTTCCGTACGTCATCGAACGCATCGGCGAAGACAAAATTCTCTTTGCCTCCGATTATCCGCACTGGGACGGTATGTTTCCCCGCGTGGTTTCGACGCTTCGCGGCCGCAAGGACATTTCCGACGGCGCCAAGGAAAAAATCTTGGGGGCTAACGCCCGGCGATTTTACGGGTGGAGTTCATGAAGACCGCCAAAGTATTCTTCGGCCTGTTTTGCCTGTCTCTGGTCTTTTTTGCCGCCGAAGCGGCCGAGCCGCCGCGTAAAATTCGCATGGCGTTCACTTCCCTGTCCGGCTCCATGGCGCCGCCATGGGTGGCGCGGGAGGCGGGGATTTTCAGCAAATATGGATTGGAAGTGGAAGTGATCGCGACCCCGAGCGGCGTCGAAGGCATGAACGCGCTGATCGCCGGGGAAGTTCAGTTCTTGCAAATTGCCGGCGGCACAACGGTGAGCGCTGCGGTCGGCGGCGCCGACGTGATGATCGTAGCCACGACGATCGGCACGCTCGTCCAGAATCTCGTGGTCCGGCCCGAGATCGCAACGGCGGAGCAGCTCCGCGGCAAGTTTGTGGGAATCAGCCGCTTCGGGACTTCGATCGACACGGGCGCGCGCATCGCGCTGCGCCATTTCGGTCTGGTTCCCGAAAAAGACGTGGCTATCGTGCAGATCGGCTCGATCGAATCGATCGTGGCCGCGCTGCAGGGAAACCGAGTCCAGGCCGGCATTCTTTCTTATCCTTCGATCGGCCGCGCGAAAAAGTTGGGCCACCGCGTGCTGCTGGACATCGCCGCGCTGGGCATGCCTTACGCGTCGACCGGAATGACCACCACCGGAAAACTGATTCGCGAGCAGCCCGACCTCGTGCGGCGCTACTTGACCGCGCAGGTGGAGGCGATCGCGCGCATGAAGAACGACAAGCCTTACGCCATGGCGGTAACGGGCAAATATCTTCGCCTGAGCGATCCGGAGCTTCTCGCCGAAACCTACGATATCTACGTGCAGAAATATCTGATGAAGGTCCCGCTCCCTAATGTCGACGCCGTGAGGGCGGTGCTCGAGGAGCTGGCGCCGAGAAATCCCAAAGCGCTGAACGAAGATCCCAAAAGATTTTTCAACGACAGCTTCGTCCGCCGGTTGGAGTCGGACGGTTTCATCGACAGGTTGTACCGGTAACTGTGGGGGAATGAGAATCCCATAGACATTTTGACCTTACGGCACTTTCCACAGATAGATCGTGTGCGTGTGGCCTCGATTTTTATCGGCAACTTTATCCTCCTTCGTCGGCGCCCAACCCTCTATGCCGAAGTCGTGCGCCACCACGCGGGCGCCGGACTTGAGCTTCTTTAGTTTAGGTCCGATTTTGGCGTTGAACTCCGGCATCATGTAAAGCGTCACGACGGTGGCTCCGGGCCAGGTCCGCGGTCAAAGCGTCCTGCTGGCGGAACTCCACCAAATGCTCCACTCCTTCCGCTCTCGCCTTTGCGCGCGAGGTCTCGACCAACTCGCGGTCGATCTCGATGCCGACGGCGCGAACGCCGTATTTCTTTGCTGCCCGGATGACGATCCGACCGTCGCCGCTCCCCACGTCGTAAACCACGTCGCCCGGCTTCACCTCCGCCAATTCCAACATTCGATCGATGACCTCCGGCGGAGTAGGAACAAACGGCACCTCGTCCGCCGTGTACACGGGCAAGCCGGGCAAACAGCCGATGAGAAAGCATGGCAGGAGCAAGATCGTTAGGGAGTAGAATCTTTTCATTGCGAAGCGTTCTTATAAGGCAAAGACAACTTTGCGGTCAACTCTTGACAGAAGCCAACCGCCCCGCCTATCTAAAAGCTTGATAGATTGAAGGAGGACCTATGGCCATCTGGGACGACATCCTGACCGACCGCGACAAAGAAGTCTTCGCCAAATCCGGATACGGAAAGAAGGCCGGCTTCGGCGCGCGGCCCGTGGTGCTGGTCATCGACATGAACTACAACTTCGTCGGCGACAAACCCGAGCCGATCGTTAAATCCGTCGAGCGCTTCCGCAACAGTTGCGGCGAAGAAGGTTGGCAAGGCGTTTATCATATCCGCGAGCTTCTCGAAGCGGCGCGTAAAAAACAACTGCCGACTTTTTACACGACCGGCCACGAGGGTGGCAGCTCGGTCGCTTACGGCCGCTGGCATAGCAAGAACAGCCGCGGCGCCGAAGACATCGGCAATCAGTGGGCGAAGGGAAACGACATCGTAGCGGAGATCGCGCCGCAGCCCGGAGACGTGCTGGTCCGGAAGCAAAAGCCCAGCGCTTTTTTCGGCACGCCGCTCATCAGCATGCTGAACGAATTGCACGCCGATACTGTTTTAGTCGCCGGCTGCACCACCAGCGGCTGCGTGCGCGCCAGCGTGATCGATGCCTTCTCGTATAATTTTAAAGTTTCGGTCGTGGAGGAGTGCGTCTTCGACCGGGGCCAGTCCTCACACAAGATCAATCTTTTCGACATGAACATGAAGTACGCCGACGTCGTATCGCTCAAAGAGACCCTCGACTACATCGCGGACCTTTCGCCGACTCTTTACGCGCCGGGACTATGAACAGTTGGTCTCCGATCAGGAGAGAATAGAGACTAATCCACTTCTCGAAATCCTGGCAAAGAAGGGTCCCGGCTTCCCGAGGGCGAATCGAGAGATTTTTGGGAGAGCTTTCACAAAAGCGTCGGCCATTTCCTCCGCCTTCATTTCTCCGCTACCGAACACGAACACTTTAACTTGGTGTCTGCGGTACGCTGCGAGAGCGGCAGGACGATAACGGATTCGGTCGTCCTTGGTCAGAACAACCCAGCCTCTTTTGCCAACCTCCGATATCCAATCCTCGTCCAGAGCGTTTTGAGGGAAGTGGTCGTCGTGCACCTCTACTTGGACATTGCACTGGCGGAGTCTTCCCGCGATGACCTTTCGACCCAATGAGCGGTCAACGAAGAATACGAGAGGCAGGTTAAGCGGCGTCGAGCCAGAGTTCGGAGCGGATCGCTTCCTCGATTTCGGACCTTGCGCGGCCATAGTCCTCCGCCAGTTCTTCTATCGACTCGCCCGCCTTGTAGCGCTGGGCGATGACCGTGGTCGCAATACCAGTACCAGCCAATACCGGCCGTCCAAAAGAAATATTGGGATCGATGACGATAATCCTAGGCTCGTCGGGCCTTCGCTCTCTCGTGAACGGATAGAGCCTTATCGGCAGACCGGAAGTATCACGCTCAATTCGCCGGAGGTGCGCCTCGATAAGCTCCTTCATGGCAAGCTGCCCTTCCTGGGAGATATTCACCAAGTTCCCAAACATCTCCACAAAAAGGTCTACTTTGTCCGTTACGAATCTCTGCTCCGCCAGAGGATGTGAGGAGCCCAATTGCTTCTTTAAATAGTCAATGGCCTTTCGCACTCGCCAGAGCGCAACCCCATGTGCCCGCCTGATCGCGTCAAGCACGTGAGCCTCAACCAGATTTACAAACGAGAGGAGCCGTTGATCCTTGTCTGGAAGTTCTATGATGGGCCTAAAAAATCGTTCTCCGGTCTCCGTGGGATACGGACGCCCCAACACCCAAGACCGAAGCGTGGCCTTGGGAATACCGAGATAGTGGGCCGCCTCATTTA
Organism: uncultured Syntrophobacteraceae bacterium; assembly: GCA_964404195.1. GTDB lineage: Bacteria > Desulfobacterota > Binatia > UBA9968 > UBA9968 > JAJPJQ01. The sequence goes on along the minus strand of CAYOJC010000093.1, from coordinate 5,397 downwards.
TCCCGTAAGCCGGGACCGCGCGCAAATCACGACCGTTATGTGGCTTGTCAGTCTTCATCTTAAAAAGAAGATACACCAAATCGTTAGAGCCGTTCAACAGCCTGGACGGCTATGGCATTGGCAAGATTGTCGAGGATATCTCCGCGTTATCCTTTGCGACTTTTCCGGACGAGCCGTTTAGTGATATAAGCTGGCCCAATGACGAAGAAGATCTTTTCCTGGCTCGGGAAAGAGTTCGTCGAGCTTTCCTCGGAAGCGAAATCGAGCGCCACGGCGACGGAACAAGTCCGGGAAATTTTTCTCCGCTTTGACCAAGAGCTGCGGGCCATGGGGCTCTCCTTGGGCAACACGGTCCGGAGCCGGCTATGGGGAAGAGACAAAGAGAGCCGCAATCTCGGAAGTGAGGAACGGACAAAGGCTCTGTCGGGCAAGGCGAGGTCGGCGAGTTCAAGCTACATCGCGCCGGTTCATTTCGACTCGAACGCCCTGGTCGCTCTGGACCTGCTCGCGATGAGGCCTTCGCGAGCGGGCGGCGAAAAGACTCTCAAGGAATACGACCCGCCCATCGTGCCGCTGCGCTATCTAATCTACGATTCGGTCGTGTTTCTCTCCGGCGTCACGGCCGTGCTTCCTACCCTAGACAACCAGCTTGCTGACATTCTTCCACGCATCTCCGGCTCTCTCGCCGACGCCGGCACCTCGTGGGAGCGAGTCGTGAAAGTCTCTTTTTACCTTCACCGCAGCCAGAGGCCAGAGACGCTGAAGGCGCTATTTCAAAAGACAGTCAAAGCTGAGATTCCGCAGATGGATTATTCATTCGTGGACGGTTACTCCGCCGAAGGGAAGTTGATCGAGATCGAGACGACCGCCATCCGCTGAGTTTGCCCTAGCGCAGCCCGCGCACGACCAGCATGACGCCGATCACAAAAAGGATCACGAGCAGCCCGCGACTGAAAGTCTTCTGGTTCACCCGGTCCTGAGTCTTTAAACCGAAATAAAATCCGAGCATCACGAAGACCGTGACGCCCGCCGATAAGCGCAGCGTCTCGAACGTGAAGAGATTCCACGTCGAGACCGCGACCAGTTGGCTTATCTTAGTGATCATGAAGATCGTCGAGATCGAGCGCACGAACTCCGTCTTAGGGAGCCTGAGACCGTAGAGATAGCTCGCCAGCACCGGACCAGCCGCGTTGGTCATCCCGTTGAGAAAGCCCACGGCCAGGCCGACGATCGGCGAGGAAAGCCGCTCTAGCTGGGGAGGGATCGCGGGCTCGAAGCGCAGAAAGTTGGAGACGACGAAGACGAGGACCATGACGCCGAGCGAGAGGTTGAGCGCCCAGATGGGCAGCATGACCAGAACCTTGGTGCCGATAAAGACGCCGAACACCGTGAGGACCAGCAGCCAGCTAAAACGCCTGAGGATCGCCGCCGGAAAACCGCCGCGAAAGATCTGCGCGGCGTCCATGACGATGTTGGGGACGATGAGAATCGCGATGGCGGTGCGGATGTCGAGGAGCAGCGCGACCATCGGCGTCGCGATCAGCGGGAAGCCGAATCCGGTCGTTCCTTTGACAAAGGCGGCCAGAAGCAGGGCGGCGCCGACGGCGATCGTGGTCGGATCGATGGGCATCGCGGCAGCAGCGTGAATGGCGGCGCCTCAAATCTTGGGAAAAGGAATAATGTTCTGGAAGTCGCGAATTACTTTCTCACGCAGCTCGCGGCTCACGCGGCTCGTCTTGGGAAATTTGTCGCGCCATTCGAACGGCCGCACGGCGTAAAAAATCGCCCGGCTGTTGGTGTGGTCGCGCGCGGCGCGTTTCTCCGGCGGCATGCGCGGGTCGAGCGGCGTGCTCCAGCAGCCGTCCACGATGTCGATGTTGGTCGCCGGATCGACGCGCGTCATCATCGCCCAGAGAACTTCTTTCAGATTTGTCGGATCGATGTCGTCATCGACCACGACGACGTAACGGCCGTGGCGTGCGGAGGCCGAAGCGGCGACGGCTGCCATGCCGGCCTGCTTCGCGTGGCCGGCGTAGCGCTGCTTGATGGCGACGACGTAGATGTAATTGGTGAAGCTGTAGACTCCGGTCACGTCCTGAATGCCAGCGCTCTCCAGTTGGTCCCATAAAAGTCCGGCGCGCAGGCTCAAGTCCGTCCTCGGCGCGCCGGGCCAGAGCGGCGCTTCGTCTTGCAGGATGGGATCATTGCGGTAATAAACCGCTTTGACTTTGATTACCGGCTGGCGCTCGCCGGTGCCCAGAGTTCCGCCCGAATAATATCCCGGCCACTCGCCGAAGGGACCTTCGTCTCTCGACTCGACGTTCGGCGGCGGCACCTCGCCTTCGACGGCAACTTCCGCATGCGCCGGAATCGGCAGTCCGGTGACCGGGCCCTTGATGATTTCGAGCGGCCGGCCCCTGAGTCCGCCGACGTAATCGAGCTCCGACTGGCCCCAGGGAATTTTCGCGTTTGCCGCCAAAAAGCACAGCGGGTCGGGACCGAAGGTCGCGACCACGGGACAGCTCTCGCCCTTCTCCCAGTATTTCATGGCTATCAGCCGGCCGTGCTGCCCCGGACTCATCCAGAGACCCAGCAGGTCGCGATCGTGAAGCTGCATGCGGTAGGTGCCCATGTTGACGAAGCCGCTGTCGAGATCTCGATTGATCAGCGTGTCGCCGGTGCCGATGTAGCGGCCGCCGTCGTTCTCGTGCGAGCGCAGCGCGGGAAAGCGCAGCAGATCGATTTGATCGCCGCGCATCACGTTCTCCATCACGGGACCGCTTTTCACCTCGACCGGCGGAATCGACTGCAACGATTTGATCTTCCGCGATGCCAGCCGCACCAGCTCGAGCTTGCTCTTATCGTGCGGGAGACCCAGCGCCAACGCGACGCGCTTGTAATTGGCAAAGAGCAAAGCGGCGACGCGAAAGCCGCGCGGATAGCCTTTGATCTCATCGAACAGAAGCATCGGCGGCGGCGTGATCAGCTCGGCCACGCTTTCGATTAGCGCGCCGATCTCGAGATTCCAATCCGCTCCTTTGATCTCCTTCCAGTCGCCGACCTGCTTACTCGCCTCGATGAAGCTTCTGAGATCGTTACACAAAACCTCGCTCATTGCGTTCTCCTCTCGCTTTCAGACGCGGAAGATCTTTGCTATAGCTGCTTCAGCAAAACTATCCATGGAGGAACTAACAAAACTTCTTCGCCGCACGCCGCTTAGAACTTTTATCCTTTATCCGCTGATCACGATCGCATGGGAGTTGCTGATTCATCGCGGTCGCCTGGAGTTTCAACCTATTTTTCTCCTGCTGATGGCTTGGGGTTATCTGCAATATCGTCTATGCGGCGCCTATCGAGTAAAGCGTGGCGGCGGCGGGCCGGGTTTCGATACGCCGCCGGAGCGATTGGTCATGTCCGGCCCGTACGCTTACACGCGGAATCCCATGTATCTGGGACACCTCATTTACCTCGCCGGTCTGGCGCTGAGTCTTCAGTCTCTGCTCGCCGCGGTCATTACCCTCGCGACCGCGATCTGGTTTCATACACGCGTCCGCCGCGACGAGGCCAGGCTGGTAGAACTATGGGGCGAGCCGTACCGGCGTTATCTCGCGATTACCAAGCGCTGGATTCCAGGTTTATTCTAGCTCGACTTCACCCGCTTCGCCTTGGCTTTTTCTCCCGTGATAAAGTGATCGCCTTTGAGCGCAAGCTCGGCCTCTTCTTCGTCTTGCTTGGTCCAGTCGCCGAGACTGTAACCGTACCACGGCATGCGCGGCTTGAGCGCCGGGAGCCCCAGCTCCTCCCAGATTTTTCTGGAATTCTCCATGAACTCTTTTCGCGGCAGCGACACCGGCGTATAGGGCCACGGACGGGTCGCGTCGATCAAGAGCGCGCTCGTCGGCGTCTGTCGCGCCACGTGCGTCGGCACGCCGGGCGGATAACAGGAGGGATCGAGACCGGGAGATTTGCCCTTGAGGATCATGACGTCTTGGTCGGGTCTAACGTTAAACGAGATCGCCCAGTTGATCATCGCCGGGTCGCGAATGTCGATGTCTTCATCGACGGCAATGCAGATCTTCGCATAGCTGCCACTGAATCCGGCGGAGGTATTGAGCGCGCGCCATACGTCGCCCGAGTTGGTCTTTTTTATTTTAATCACGCAATAAACCTGGCCGCTGCCGCTCACCTCGTCGTGAATCGCCACGTCCAGGACGGCGGGATTGCCGGCGTCGTGGTGCAGCAGTTTATAGATGACCTTTTCCGTGCCGGTGTGCTTGATCTTGCTCGACTCACTGGGCGGGAACTGGCTCATGAGCGTGGTGTAAATTGCGTCTTTGCGGTGCGTGATGCAGGTCACGTCTAAAAACGGCGCCACGCCGCGATGGCCCATATAGCCGGGATATTCCCCGAACGGCCCTTCGGGCTCGATCATGTCCGTTGCGATTTTTCCTTCAATGACGATTTCCGCCGTGGCGGGGACCAAGAGATCGACGGTCCTGCATTTCACGAGCGGGATCGGCTCGCCGGCCAGACCGCCGGCCAGACGATACTCGTCGAAATCGTATGGCAGCTTGGCCGTGGCGGCGTACGCCACGGCCGGAATCACGCCGATCACGATGGCGGCTTCGAGCGGAATGCCTTTGGCCTGGCATTTTTTCCAGTGCGTGCCCATGTGCTGCCCGAGAAATAATCCGCCGGTGCGGTTCGGCGCTTTGATCTGCCCGCGGTAGTTGCCGATGTTGTAAATGCCGGTGTCGGGATCTTTGGTGACCCAGTTCGCGGAGGTGAGATACGGCGCGTTGTCGAATCCCGGCGTTGAGATCGGCACCGGAATCATGTCGAGCCCATAGCCGTTAAGAAGATCGTTTCCCATGCGCACGACCTCCTGCGCGGGGCCGGATTCCACGACGACGGGCGGAATCGGCTTCATCTGCGCCTGAGTCCAGCGGTCGAAAATTTCGTCCGGCTCGCACATGAGGCCGATGCTATAAATTTCCGTGGATGCGGCCAACGTGCCGACGGAAACCGGCATCGTGTAGCGCTTGCCCTTCACGTCCACGACGTTCTCGAAGAAAAACGCCTTGCGCTGCTCTTCGTCGAGACCGCGGAACTGCCAGCGCACGAGCGGCATCAGCTCGGTGTCTTTGTTGATCTCGCGCTTGATGCGAATCAATTTGCCGCGCTCTTCCAGAGCTTTGATGTGCTCGCGAACGTCGCGGTAATATTTTCTCTGTTCCACGATAGCTGTCCTCCGTTACAATCTTCTGTCATCTATCACTTCCTGTGCGAGGATTGTCAAGAACGCCTAGTGTAGTGTCTCACGCTGTTGACACCTTATCCTTAGTTCGACAGGCGAAACGGAGTCTGCCACCACGAAGGACACGAAGAGCACGAAGG
>CAYOJC010000092.1:0-19002 GCA_964404195.1 uncultured Syntrophobacteraceae bacterium | reverse complement strand
TTACTGTAATGGAGGTGCTTGCACTTGGCTGTAACGGACGTCCTTGCACTTGCCCCATAATGACTCTGCTAACAGACAATTGTGTAACACGCTGCTTCTGCGAAAACAAGATTCGACGAGTTGGCGGCCCAATGCGTAAGAATTCTTTCTCATCCCTGACGATTCCGCCCAATGTGTTGGCGCGGGCGGACAAGGTCATTAAGTGATTTTAGATTTTCGATTGCCGATTTTCGATTGGGGGAGAAAACACATGGATGAAAACTTATTCAAGAAGCGCACAAAGCAGCTAGCTTTACGCATCATCAAAGTCGTCGACGCCCTGCCGAGGAACCGAACCGCGGATGTGCTAGGGAGACAGTTGATCCGATCTGGCACTTCGATTGGCGCTAACTATCGAGCAGCGTGTCGCGGGAAGTCCACCGCCGATGTGATCGCCAAGCTTCGGATAGTTGAAGAAGAGGCAGACGAATCAGCTTACTGGATGGAACTACTAATTGAATCGGGGCTTTTGCCCGAGGCGCGGCTGTCGGAATTGTTGCAGGAAACCAACGAGATCATCGCGATGACGGTAGCGTCTATAAGGACTCTTCAGAAGCGCGATCGAGGTTCTCCGTTCAATCGGCAATCTAAAATCGAAAATCTAAAATAGGCGGGGGTATGAAACACATCATCGGACTACTTGCAATCTTTGTAACTCTGGCGGCCTGTGGGGCTGTGGCCACGGCGCAGCAGCCAAAGAAAGTCCCTCGGATAGGGTATCTATCGTCGTTCGATGCAGCTCGTGAGTCCGCCCGTTTCGAGGCAATTCGGCTGGCTCTGCGCGAGCGTGGCTACATAGAAGGACAGAACGTCGCCGCCGAGTACCGATATACGGAAGGGAAGCAGGAACGGGTCCCTGAGCTTTTGGCCGAGCTGGTGCGTCTCAAGGTTGATATCATCGTGGTAGCAGGAGGGGACAGGGTGATCCTGGCGACCAAGAATGCAACCAAGACGATTCCCATCGTTATGACGGGCCAGGGGCTCGATCCTGTCGAGGCAGGCATAGTTGAGAGCCTTGCCCGTCCCGGCGGCAACGTCACCGGACTTACCGCCCTTTCCAGAGAACTTGGCGGAAAGCGGTTGGAGCTGCTCAAAGAAGTAGTTACCAAAGTTACCCGTGTCGCGGTTCTCTACGATCCGGCCAGTTCGGGCGCTGCACTCGAGGTGAAAGAGGCTCTCCCAGTCGCGGCGCGTGCGCTGGGATTGACTATTCAGCCTTGGGAGGTATACGAACTGCGGACGATTTCGATAGAGTTTTTGCTGCGATGGGCAAGCAGCGCCCGGATGGGCTCTATCACACAGGGAGCCCGCTAATGAATGCTAACCGAAAACGGACCATCAGCTTTGCGTTAAAGAGCCGGTTACCGTCGGTGTACGGCAACAGAGAACCTGTAGAGGCCGGCGGGCTCATGTCCTACGGGGCGGACCTCGCGGACAGCTACCGGCGCGTCGCATATTACGTGGACCGAATCCTGAAGGGCGCCAAGCCCGCGGATCTTCCCGTGGAGCAGCCGACGAAGTTCGAGCTGGTGATCAATCTCAAGACGGCGAAGCAGATCGGCCTGACGATTCCGCAGTCGTTGCTTTTCCGGGCGGACAAGGTGATTAAGTAATTTTAGATTTTCGATTGCCGATTTTGGATTGGAATGCGAGCATCAAAATCTAAAATCGAGCAGGCGGCAAAGTTAAAGGGCTGAAGGGATAGAGGGGATGAATTCACCCATCGGACAGAATGTTCCTCGCGTTGACGGCAAGGATAAAGTAACCGGCGCGGCGGTTTATACCGGCGACATGAAGCTGCCGGGAATGCTCTACGGCAAGGTTCTGCGCAGCCCGCTGCCGCACGCGAGAATTCGGCGCATCGATTCGCGCAAAGCCGAGGCGATTTCCGGCGTGCTCGCCGTTCTCACGCGCGAGAACCTTCGCGTCGCCGCTCCGCTGCACGGCGCGTACGTTAAGGATCAGCCGGTCGTGGCGTTGGAGAAGGCGCGCTATGCCGGCGACGTCGTGGCGGCCGTGGCGGCGGCCGACGAGCGCACCGCCGAGGAGGCACTGAAGGCGATCGAAGTAGATTACGAAGAATTGCCCGCCGTCTTGACCGTGGACGAGGCGCTTCGAGAAGGAGCGCCGCTGGTGCACGAGCGCCTCGAAGGGCGCAAGCAGCCGGAGTACGGCAAGGGCGCGAGCCACATCGTCCACGAGCGGAGCAATATCTGTCTTCACTTTCGCTATCAGCGCGGCAGCGTAGAGGAAGGGTTCGACGCCGCGGATCAGGTCTACGAAGACACTTTCCATTTTCCCAGCGCGCAGCACTATCCGATGGAGCCGCACGTCAGCCTGGCGAAATTCGACGGCGGCCATCTAACCGTTTGGTCCTCGACGCAAAGTCCGTTTCCGCTGCGCCAGGAGCTAGCGCGGATCTTCGGCCTGGCGCTAAACCGCGTGCGCGTCATCGTCCCGTACGTCGGCGGCGGCTACGGCGCCAAGAGCGGCGTCAAGAACGAAGCGATCGCTGCGGCGTTGTCGCGGTTGGCCGGCCGGCCCGTGCGCCTCGCCAACAGCGCCGAGGAAACCTTCAGGACTCTCTGCCAGCCGCGCGCGCGGATCACGATCAAGACCGGCGTGAAAAATGACGGGACGTTTATCGCGCGCCGGTGCCGGCTCCATCTCGACGGCGGCGCCTACGCGAACTCCGGCCCGTCGGTCACGGAGAAGGCGGGTTACCGCGCGCACGGGCCGTATCCGATTCCGCACGTGCTCACGGACGCCTACACGGTTTACACCAACACGGTGCCGGCCGGCGCGTTTCGCGGCTTTGGCGCGCCGCAGGTCGCCTACGCGTACGATTCCCATCTCGACATGATCGCGCGGCGGATGAACATCGATCCGCTGGAGCTGAGACGAAAAAATCTGCTTGGCCGCGGCGACGACTACGCCGCGGGCGACACGCCGATCGATTGCGATCTCAAGTCTGCGCTGGGACGAGTCAACGAAGAGTTTAAGGGTTTAAGGGTTGAAGAGTTGAAGGGTTCGAGAGTTAAAAGAGGAAGAGGAATTGCGGCGTGTGTGAAGGACGGCGGCGGGACCAACAAGGCGGCGCACGCGATGGTAAGAATTCTCATCGACGGCAGCGTCGTCATGTCCATCGGATCGGTGGAGATCGGGCAGGGAATGCGCACGGCTTTTTTGCAACTGGTCGCCGAAGAGCTTTCGGTTCCGGTGGAGGCCGTGCAGGCGGCGGAGCTCGACACGCAATACACGCCGTTCGACAAAGGGACTAATGCAAGTAGTGCCACGTCCGTCATGGGGCGCGCGTTGCAAACGGCGGCGCGCGACGCGCGCGAGCAGCTTCTCGCCGCGGCGGCATCCGTGCTGGGCGCGCCCGCGACCGACGTGACGCTGCAAGAAGGAAAATTGAGCGCGGGCGGCAAGAGCATGACACTCAGCGAGATAATGCGCCGCCATTTCGCCCAATCGGAAGGCGAGATCGTCGGGCGCGGATTTTTTAAAGCGGCGCGCAGCGACGCGGCGCCGCTAGGATACGTTTCGCCGTTTTGGGAAATCGGCTTCGGCGCCGCCGAGGTCGAGGTCGACGAAGAGACCGGCGAAGTGAAACTCGCTAGATACCTTTCGCTCACGGACGCCGGCAAAATGATCAATCCAAAACAATGCGAGGGACAGGACGAGGGCGCCGCCGTCTTCGGCATCGGCCAGACGCTTTTCGAAGACCTCGTCTATCAAGACGGCGAGCTCGCGAACGGAACGCTCGTGGACTACCGGCTGCCGCGCTTCAGCGACTTGCCGCGCGAGTTCGAGACGATCATCCTGGAAGAGCGCGGCGGCTGCGGCCCTTACGGCGCGAAAGGAATGGGCGAAGGCGGAATCCTCGCCGTCGCGCCGGCGGTGTGCAATGCCGTCGAGAATGCGGTCGGAGTGCGAATGCAATCCGTGCCGCTGACGCCGGAGAAGGTCTGGCGCGCAATCAAGAAGGCTAACGGTTAAATGGCATCTTCAATCCAAAATCCAAAACCTGTCCTGAGTCAAGTCGAAGGATCCAAAATCCAAAATTGGGAGCCGGAGCCCCGGGCCGATCTGCAAGAGAAAGTCGTCGGCAAGGCAAAATACGTCGAAGATTTGCCGGACCTTCCCGGCATGGCGTATGGCGCGACGCTGTTGAGCCCGTACTCGCATGCGCGCATCCGGTCCATAGATTCGTCCAAGGCGGAAAAGATTCCCGGCGTGCTCGGCGTCGTGCACCGCGAGCGCCTCGACGGCTTGCACCCGCTGCTGCCCGCTCCGCGCCACGAGCTGCTGAAGCTCACCGACGATGAGAACTTCATCGCGATCGACAAGGTCCGCTTCGACGGCGAGTTGGTCGCGGTCGTTGCGGCGGAAGATCTCCGCACCGCGCGCCGCGCCGCGGAGCTGATCGAAGTGGATTACGATCCGTTGCCCGCGGTCTTCGACGCGAGCGCGGCGCTCGCTCCCGGCGCGCCTCTCCTGCACGAGAGCAAAGGCACGAACCTGCTCCTCGAAGACAAGCTCGCGTGGGGCGATCTGGAAGAGGGATTCAAACAGGCCGAACGTGTTTTCGAGGAGACCTACACCTCTCCCGCCATGTTCCACCATCCGATGGAAAACATCGGCGGCTGCGTCGCCCGGTTCGTCAACGACGAGATCGATTTATTCGCCGGCACCAGCTCGCCTTTTCGCGACGCGGGGGACATCGCTCACTTCTTTGGGTTGGAGACTGAGAAAGTGCGTCTACGCGTGCCGTACATCGGCGGCGGGTTCGGATCGAAGGTCATCACCAATTCGATTCTCGCGGCGCTTTTTCTCGCGCGTAAAATAAAGCGGCCGATCAAGCTGGTACCCACCGCCGCGGAAAGCTTTCGGCAAAATTCCCGCCACGCGATGGAGTACAAGGCCAAGATCGGCGTCAAATCGGACGGCGCGCTGACGGCGCTTCAGGTCGATATCTTGGTGGACACCGGGGCGTACACGACCGGCGGCGCGACGACGACGCACAACGCGGTGATCTCCGCGTGGGGCTGCTACCGGATTCCGCACCTTAGTATCCACGCGCGCTGCGCCTACACGAACAAAGTGCCGGCGAGCCACACGCGCGCGACCGGAAAAGTCCAGACGACCTTCGGCATCGAGTGCGCGATCGACAGCATCGCGCGGCAAATTAGAATAGACCCACTGGAGTTCCGCAAGAAGAACATTCTGCTGCGCGGCGAATTCGTCGCGAAGGGAACGCCCAAGATGGATACGGATTATCCCGAGCTGATCGAGCAAGCGACGTCGGCGATCGAGTGGGACGGCCGCTCATCTTCGAATAGCGCCGCGCAATCCGGCGCGCGCTTCGCACGCGGCAGAGGATTGGCGCTGAGCCTGCGCCACGGCTCGCAAGGCGGCGGCCGCGCGCACGCGCTCGCGACGATCGACGCCAAGGGCATCGTGAAAATCCAGCACGCCGCGCCGGAGATCGGCCAGGGAACCCACAACTTGATCGGCGTCGTCGCCGCTAAAACTCTCGGCATCCCGCAGAACCAGGTCCGCGTTGCGCAGCCGGATACCGCCGTGCATCTGCCGTTCGGCGGCGTCAGCGCGCAACGCACGACGATGCAGATGGGAAAGGCGGTCGAGAACGCTTGCGAAAATCTCAAGCGCGAGCTGGTGCTTCTGGCCTGCCAAACCAAAGGCGGCAAGCCGGAAGAATGGAAAGCCGCCGAGGGGCGCTTGTGGCGCGCGGAAAACAGCTTTTCCTTCGCCGAAGTCGTCCGCTTCGCCGGCGGCAATGCGGTCGTGAAGAGCGTGGGCGCTCACAGCGCGCCGCCGACGGAAAAAGAATCGGCGTTTCATGGCATGGACCATTGGGCGCCGAGCGCCGGCGCGGCGGAAGTCGAGATCGACTGCGAGACCGGCGAGCTGCGCGTGCTGAAATTCGCGGTCATCGCCGACGCCGGTCGAGCGCTTCACTATCCTTCGGCGAAGGCGCAGGTCGAGGGAGGAGCGGTGATGGGCTTCGGCCACGCGCTGTTCGAAGAAGTCGTCTATCAAGATGGGCAGCTTGTGAACGGCCATCCTTCCGAGTATCGCCTGCCTGTGATGGGGGATATCCCCGAATGGTTTTACGCTGCGATGGTCGAGAACGAAGACGGGCCGGGGCCGTTCGGCTCCAAGGGAATGTCGCAGACCTCGATCGTCACGGTCGCGCCGGCTATCGGCAACGCGATCTACGACGCCGTCGGCGCGCGCGTCCGGTCGCTGCCGATCACGCCGGAAAAAATTCTGCGGGCGATGGGCAAGATAGCCGAGCGCTGACTTCGGGCTCTTGGCGCAATGACTCACTAACTTCGTGACCTTCGTGCTCTTCGTGGTGATAAACTTTTTTGACCACGAAGCACACGAAGGAAGAGCCGCAAAAAGTAAGAAGCGGAGACAACAGAGATGCAGGATGAATTGAACACGTCGCAGACCGTCGCGCTCTCGCTGACGGTCAACGACAAACCGTGGAGTGGCGAGGTGCCGGTCGAAGAGACGCTGCTCGAGTTTCTGAGAAACCGGCTTGGGCTCACCGGAACCAAACGCTCGTGCGAATCGCAGGTGTGCGGCGTGTGCACGGTGCTTGTCGATCGGCGGCCGATCAGCTCGTGCAGTTATCTCGCCTTCGAAGCGCACGGCAAGGCGGTGTTGACGATCGAAGGGCTCGCTGTGGGCGAACAACTCGACCCGCTGCAGGCGGCGTTCATACGTAACATCGGCGGGCAGTGCGGCTACTGCACGCCGGGACAGATCATGGCGGCCAAGGCGCTGCTGCTGGAGAATCCCGCGCCGACGAGAGAAGAGATCGCCCATTGGCTTCGCGGCAACATCTGCCGCTGCGGCTGCTATCCTGGAATCGCCGCGGCGATTTTGGAAGCCTCCGGCCAAGAGCGAACGGATTAAACAAGAGATGGCGAAGAGAAAAATATGGAGGTTCGCGTTCGCCGCGGTTCTGGCGCTTTGCGCCCAAGCCGAAGCCGCCGATAAAATCAGAATCTCCGTCACCAATTTCAACATGAGCTTCCTGCCGTCTGGCATCGCGGTGAAAAAAGGTTTCTTCAAGGAAGAGGGATTGGAAGCCGAGGTGATCCGCATGAACGCCAACGTGGCGATCGCCGCGCTGGCCGGCGGCGATGTCGATTACACGATGGTCTTCGGCTCGGTCGTGCGGGCGGCGATCCGGGGTCTGCCGGTCAAAGTCGTCGCCAGCTTCCTCGACAGCTCGACGCATGCGCTCATCGCACGCCCGGAATTCAAGAACGTCAAAGAGTTGAAAGGCAGGACGATGGGCGTGCAGGCCTACGGCGCGACCGATCACGTGGTGGCGATGATGATGCTCAAGCACTTCGGCCTCGACCCCGACAAGGACGTCAAGACCGTCGCCCTGGGCTCGGCGGCGGCGCGTCTGGCGGCGCTAAAAGAAGGAATTGTGGACGTTGCCGTGATCGCGCCGCCGGCGGACGAGGAAGCGAAGAAGCTCGGTTTTTCTGTTCTCACCCGCGCCTACGAAGTCTTCAACTTTCCGTTCGTCGGCCTCGGGACCCAGGTTAAAAAAATCCAGGAGCGGCCCGACGAGGTCAAGCGGACGCTCAAGGCTCTGATCAAGGCCAACCGCTATCTGCGCCAGAATCGGGAAGGCTCGATTCAGACTCTGACGGAGTGGGGCAGGACGGATCGAGCGCTTGCGGCGGCAGCCTACGATTCGTCGGTCAAGGTCTTCAACATGGACGGGAGCATCCCCGAGGACGGTCTTAGGACAGTCGTGGACCAGGCCAAACAGGACGCCAAAATCAACCGCGAGATCACGCTCGGCGAAGTCTCTGATTTGACGCTGCTGCGCGAAGCTCAAAAAGAGTTAGGAATAAAAGGACGATGAATATATTCAAAGCAGGCCTGCCGAAGGCCTTTGCTCTCATCGCGCTGTCGTCGTTGCTCTCAGGCTCCGCTTTCGCCGCGGACAAGATCCGCATTTCCATATCCAGCCTCGACGTGGCTTTTCTTACCGGCGGCGTGGCGCTCAAGCGGGGCTTCTTCAAAGAGGAAGGACTCGACGTGGAGCTCATTCGGATGAACGCGAACGTTTCCATTACGGCGCTCGCGACCGGAGACATCGACTACACGATGATCTTCGGATCGGTCGTGCGCGCCGGAGTGCGCGGGCTGCCGGTGAAAGTCGTCGCCAGCTTCTTGGACAGCTCCACGCACACGCTCATCGCTCGGGCCGAGTATAAATCGGTCAAAGATCTTCGTGGAAAAACTTTGGGCGTGAGCTCCTTCGGCGCGACCGCCGACGTCGTGGCCAGGATGATGTTTCAAAAGTCGGGCATCGACCCTGAGAAAGACATCAAGATCATCGCGCTCGGCTCGGACCGCGCCCGCTTCAGCGCCTTGAAAGAAGGCATCGTGGACGTGGCGGTGATCTCGCCGCCGGCGGACGTGGAAGGGAAAAAGTTGGGCTTCAACGTTCTCGCCCGCGCGTATGAAATGTTCAGCTTTCCTTTCGTCGGTCTCGGCGCCCATACGAAAAAAATCAAAGAACGGCCGGACGAAATCAAGCGGACGATCAAGGCGCTGATCAAGGCCAATCGCTACATCACCGCCAACCGGGACGGCGCGATTCAGGTCTTGGCCGAATGGGGGCGGACCGATCGGGAGATCGCCGCGGCCTCGTACGACGGCACGTTCAAGGTCTTCAACGCGGATGGAAGCATTCCGGAGAGCGGCCTCAAGCTGGTCATCGACCAATCGAGACAGGCGCTGAAGATGGATCAACCGGTTTCACCGGACCAGGTCGCGGACCTGGGTCCGTTGCGGGAAGCGCAAAAAGAACTGGGAACCAAGGGCAGATAGTCACAAGACGACATCATTCGTACGGCAAGCGTACGGCAGGAGGGACTACGATGCCATTAGGCGACGATGCAGTATCACGCATCCATAAAGAAGAGCTGGTAAATTTTGCGTTGACGATTTGCAATATAGACAGCGCCGGGCCGACGGAGGCTCCCGTCGCCGAGCACATCTCGGCTTGGCTGAAAGAAGAGGGGTTCAAGGTCCGGAAAGTCGGTTTGCTGGCGGATCGTTTCAACGTGATCGGCAAGCTCCCCGGCACGGGCGGTGGGTACAGTCTGCTGTTCAACAGCCACATGGATACGTCGGTGCGCTGGACGGATATCTGGCGCCGGCGGAATCCCGCCGCGGACGTCTTTCACAAGGCCTGGATCGAAGGCGACGAGCTGGTCGGAGAAGGCATCGTCAACGACAAAGGACCGATGGCGGCGTTTCTGATCGCCGCCAAGGCGGTCAAAGCCACCGGCGTCCCGCTCAAAGGCGATTTACTTTTGACCGCGGTGGTCGGCGAGACGAGCCGCGAGCCGTGCGACGACCCGCCCGGAACGCTGGTCGAGAGCAAAGATCTCGGCGCGCGCTGGCTGGTTACCCACGGAGGCGTGGCCGACTACGCTTTGATCGCGGAAGGGACCGGCTTCAGCGTGGTTTCGGTCGAGGCCGGCGAATGCTGGTTCAAGATTACCTGGTTGTCGGATCGCCCCGGATACTACACGCCGTATCTGCCGGACCGGACGACCATGCAAGAGAGCCCGAACATGATCGTGCGCAGCGCCGTGGCGATTCAGGCACTGGAGAAATGGGCGGCGGACTACCAGAAGCGCTACGCCGTCGAGTCGGCGAGCGGTCCGGTGATTCCCAAGGCGCAGATCGGTGCGATCCGCGGCGGCGACTCCACGGGCATCGGCGGTTGTCCGGAGGTGTGCCGCATTTATCTCGGAGTGTTCACCGTGCCGGGACAAAATCCTTTGGAGCTCCGGGACGAGATCGAAGAAGCCCTCTGCACGGCCGGAGTTCCGCCCACGGAGGTCGAAATATATCATTTCCGCCGCGGCTACGAGGCGCTGAACGCCGAGCGCATCAAAGAATCGCTGCTGCGCGCGCACAACGCGACCTTCAGCACGGCGCCGCCGCGCCCGAATCCCGCGACCTGCAGCATGTGGCGCGACGTGAATATCTTCAACGAAGTCGGCATTCCCGCGATCACCTACGGCCCGCGATCGGAGAGCCACTCCGAGAAGCGGTCGTTCAAGATCGACTCGTTGTATCAGGCCGCCTGCGTCTATGCGCGCCTCATCGTAGACCTCTGCGACCAGGAAAAACCCCGGCGTAAACGGTAGACTCCGGAGCACGTCCGGCATACAAACTGGATTCAACTATGAAACGACAACTCGTGTTGAAATTTATCGTGGGTCTTTTGGTAACGGCGCTGGCCGCCGAGGCGGGCGCGCAAAAAGTGCGCGTGGCCCTGCCCGATATCAGCATGTCGCTGATCGCTTTCCTCGTCGCCAAAGAGAAACGCTATTATCAGGAAGAAGGTTTGGACGTGGAGCTGATCAAGGCCAGCGCGCCCGTCGCCAATCTGGCCCTGATCGCCGGCAACGTCGAATTCGGCTCCGCCGGCGCGTCGGCGATACCTTCCATCCTTCGCGGGGCGCCGCTGCAATTTCTCTTTCATACGTATCAGAAGCCGCTCTACTGGCTTTACTCTCTCCCCAGTGTTCCAGACGTCAAAGCGCTGAAAGGAAAAAGGATCGGCGTCTCCGGCCTCGGCAGCGGTCCCGACCTGCTCTTGCGCGAGGTGCTGCCGAAGTATGGTCTCGACGCGGGCCGCGAGGTCACGATCATGGCGCTGGGCGCGGGGACCGCCCGATTCGCGTCCTTGAAAGCGGGATCGGTCGAAGCGGCTGTTCTCTCGCCTCCGGGCAATTTCCTGGCCGAGGACGCGGGCTTCCGCGAGCTGCTGTCTTTCATCAAGGAGGATCTGGTGGAGCTGCAGTCGGCGATCGTCGTCAAGGAGGGAATGACGCAGGCCAACCCGGCGCTGGTGGAAAAGTTCGTGCGCGGCACGCTCAAGGGATTCTTTTACTCGCGGGAGAATCGGCCGGGCACGATTTCCATCCTGGCCAGACTTCAGGGTATAAAGGAAGATCTCGCGACCAAAACGTATGATGCGTCCCGGGCCGCCATGACGGCGGATGGAACCGTGAGCGAGGAGCTGCAGAAAAAGACCCTCGAGCACGTCGCCAAGCGGCTGGAACTGAAAGTAGCACCGCCCGCGCGTAAAGTGTTCGACTATTCGGTAGCGCAGAAAGTCCGCGCCCAATTGACGTCACAAGGATGGAAACCAAGGGATTAAGGGATCAAATCAACCTGAGAAAGGACCGTAAACATCATGCCGGAACCAAAGATTTCAACACAACAGATCGCGGAGAAAAAGAGCTCGTATCGCAAGTGGATCGAAGCCGAGGGAGTTCCGCTGATCGAGGGTTTTTTTGTCGAGGATATCAATAGCGTGCCGCTCTCGCCCTGGGACCGCGTCGGCGGACAGGCGGTGCGCATTTGCCTCGAAGGCACGGGCGAGACGAACGACGCCTACATCTGCGAGATCCCGCCGGGAAAGTCGCTGAAGCCGCAGAAGCACATGTTCGAGGAGCTGGTATACATCGTGAGCGGCCGGGGCGCGACGACGATGTGGCAGGACGGCGGTTCCAAGCGCACCTTCGAGTGGCAGGAAGGATCGTTGTTCTCGCCGCCGCTCAACACGAATTACCAGCATTTCAACGGCAGCGGCGCACAGCCGGCCCGCTATCTCGCGGTCACGAGCGCGCCGATCATGATCAACCTCATTCACAACATCGATTTTATTTTCAACTGCCCGTATGTCTTCAAGGATCGCTTTAACTCCGAGGACGATTACTTCTCGCGCGAGGGCACGTGGTACGCGGGCAGAGTTTGGGAGACCAACTTCGTCCCCGACGCGAAGAATCTCAACCTCATCGAGTGGAAAGAGCGCGGCGCCGGCGGCTCCCAGGTCCGCTTCCAGATCGCCGAGAATACGATGTGCGGCCACGTCTCGCAATTTCCCATCGGCACCTACAAGAAAGCCCATTACCACGGGCCGGGCGCGCACGTGATCATCCTCTCCGGACAGGGCTACTCTCTCATGTGGCCGAAGGACCAAACGATCCAGCGCTACGATTGGAAGCCGGGAAGCATGGTCGTGCCGCCGGCGGATTGGTTTCACCAGCACTTTAATTCCGGCGCGAACCCCGCGCGCTATCTCGCGCTCCGATGGGGCAGCAAGAAATATTACGGCATCATGGGCGAGGGCGGCGGACAGACCGACGTGGACGTCAAGCTCGGCGGGCATCAGATCGAGTACGAAGACGAAGATCCGATGGTGCGGAGAATCTTCGAGGAGGCCTGCGCCAAGTCGGGGGCCCAAAGTCAGATGGACAAGTACTACAAGAAGTCGGCTTAGCAGGTTTGACGAACGCGCCGTCCACCCTTCGACCAGCTCAGGGCGAACGGCGCGTTGACTCCGTTTCAAATTTCCGTTCGTGCTGAGCCCGTCGAAGCACGAAAGCTTTTGTTCAGCGATCTCTAACAGGCGCAAAAAATTCATGGTATGGTTTAGATTCTGGTCGTTGCTGCTTGTTTTTGTACTTGCCGTCTCTTTCGAGTCCACTCACGCGCAAAACTCTAAGAAGCTCATCCTCGGTCTGGCCAGCATCGGCGGCGGGATCGACACCCTTTACGTCACCAAGAAAATCGGCGCTTTCAAGCGCAACGGTCTGGACGTCGATCTGGTTCTATTTCAGGGCGGAACGCAGGCGCTGCAAGCGCTCCTCTCCGGCGACGTGAAGCTCATCAGCGGCGGCGGAGGCACTGCGGCGCAGAGAGCCCGAATCAAAGGCGCCGGCAACGTGCTCGTCGCGCCCTATACGCCGACGATGCCGTACAGTCTCTACGTCAACAGCAGGATCAAATCGGCCAAAGACTTGAAAGGCGGCAAGGTCGCGGTCTCGCGTTTCGGCAGCTCGTCCGATTTCGCCACGCGCTTTATGCTGAAGGGCATGGGGCTCGATCCGGCGAAAGATGTCACGATCATGCAGATCGGGAACCAGCAGGGGCGATTCACGGCGCTCATGAGCGGCGCGGTGGACGGCGCGGTGATCGATATTCCCAACACGCTGCTGGCGAAGCGGCAAGGGTTCTTCCAACTCGCCGACGCGTCCGCTCTCGGTCTCGTCTATCCGCACAACAACATCGCCACCAGCGACGCGTTCATCCGGGAAGAGCCGGAAACGGTCAGGAACTTTCTCCGCGCGTACGTCGAAGGCATCGCCTATTACAAGACGCACAAGAGCGAAAGCGTGCAGATGATCAAGGAGTTCCTGCGTCTCAAGGACGACGGCATCGCCGAAGAGTCGTACGAATATTTTGCCCGCCTGACCCCTGCCAAGCCCTATCCGAGCGTCGAAGGGGTGCGCACGGTGCTCGTTGAAATGTCCGCGACCGATCCCGAGATCAAGGGCGCGCGGCCCGAGATGTTCGTCGATGCGAGCTTCATGAAGTCGCTCGACGAGAGCGGCTTCATCGACAAGTTGTACCGGAAAAACTGAAGGCGTTCGTCATGGCGATACGGCGCATCGCCGGTGAAAAGACAAAGCCGAAATCGAAAAGCCGAAAATTGAAGGAGAACATGGGCAAGGTCATCACCTTCGCCGGCGGGGATTACGACCGGACGCATGCGCTGATAGAGGGAAGCATCAAGCCCGAGGGGCTCGAGCTCGACTGGCAGGTGCTTCCGTACCACGAGATCTGGACGCGCATGCTCAATCGCTACGAGTTCGACGCCTCCGAGCTTTCGCTCTCTTCCTATCTCATCGCGCGCACGCTGGAGAAGCCGCTGATCGCGCTGCCGATCTTTCCGGCGCGCGCCTTTCGCCATTCGTGCATCTTCGTCAACACGGGGAGCGGCATCCGCGAGCCGCGCGACTTGATGGGGAAAAAAGTCGGCCTCGCCGAATTTCAGCAGACCGCGACCGTATGGGTCCGCGGCGCGTTGCAACACGAGTACGGCGTCGATCTCGACAAAATTCATTGGTTCACCTGGACCAAGCAGAGCCGGATGGAGATCGAGATGCCGCTGCGCTACGACGTGGCGCAGATTCCACCGGACAAAGCGCCGGACGAAATGCTGGCCGAAGGCGAGCTGGATGCGATCATTTGCGCCAATCTTTTTCCGTTGCTTTTGAACGGCCATCCGCGCATCCGCCGCCTGTTCGAAAATTATCCGGAGGTAGAGGCGGCGTATTTCAAAAAGACCGGGATCTTTCCGATCATGCATACGGTCGCCATGCGCGAGGAGCTTTGGAAAGAGGCGTCGTGGATCGCCGTCAATCTCTTCAAGGCATTCCAGCAGGCGAAGGCGCAAGCCTACGAGCGGCTCAACGATCTCTCGCCCTACAAAATCAGTCTGGTCTGGTTCCGCGAGCCGGTGAAGCAACAAAAGGAAATTCTCGGCGACGATCCCTGGCCATACGGTCTGGCAAAAAATCGCCATGTGGTGGAAACGTTGATGGGCTATCTTTACGAGCAGGGACTGGCGCGCAGAAAAATCCCCGTCGAGGAACTGTTCGCGCCGAATACGTTGGAGCTATAAGTGAAGGCTTCATAGACAAGCTTTGCCGGAAGCGGTAAACAGCCCTAGGAAATAAGGAGGCATTTTATGGACAAGCCCAGAATCCGCCACATCGCGATCAACGTGCAGAATCGGGAGAAAACCGCCGAGTACTACAAAAAAGTTTTCGGCATGGAAGAGAAGGAGCGGGGACCGAACGGCACCATCTATCTTTCCGACGGCTTCGTCGACGTCGCGCTGATCAGCATGCCGCGGCATCCCTGGGGAATCAACCATTTCGGTTTCAAGGTGGACAGTGTGAAGGCGATCGAGGAAGAGGCGCAAACCACGGCCGAGGCGAATACCTTCGGCGCGATCGCGGAAAGCTGGATCAAGGATCCGGAGGGGAATCGCGTCGATGTGTCCGAGCACGGCTGGCCCATTTAACCATTTTGGATTTTAGATACTTCGACTTAGCTCAGTACAGGTTTTCGATTTTGGATTTTAGATTTTTCGCTCTCAATCGAAAATGGTTCGACTCTGCTCACCAGCCTAAGCCTGTCGAAGGATCGGCAATCTATATAAAGGAGCACGATGATGGACGTCGCGTCCTGGAGAAAAAATATCGGCGAGATGGTTCGAGGGTATGCCCGCTCGCCGCAAATGGAACATTATTTTTCCGTGCCGGTGACGCGCGCGCGCGCGCAGGTGATGCTCAAGCAGCTCGGCCTCTACGTCCGCCACCGCCGCGACTGCTGGGCCAATGTTTCGTCGAACTGTCCGGAGATGGCGGTGAAGCACAAAATCCTCGAGCACGAGATAGGCGAGGTGATCAAGGATAAGTACTCCGAGCACGGGCATCTCGACTTGATCGTGCGCCAGGGGCGCGCCGTCGGTCTCAGCGCGGAAGATATTCTCAACGCGGAGCCGATTCCGATGACGCGCGCCACGCTCTACGCCTGGGCGTGGATGACTCGGAGCAAAAGCTGGATCGAGGGAGTCGCCGCGCTCACCGTGACGGAGTGGGGCAACGACGACCGGCTCTTGGGCGATATGGGCGGCGGCCATTCGACGCGGATGGCGAAGAAGTGGATGGAGGACCTGGGATTAAGCTGGCGGGATATGCCGAATTTCGGGGCGCACAGCGAGGCCGACGAGGAGCACAGCGATATGTTCCTGCCGTTCCTCGAGCGCTTCGCCACCGGCGAGAAAGAAAAGCTGGCGCTGCAGGCGGTGCAGGAATCGCTGGATCTGTTCGCGATTTATCGCGAAGGAGTGGCGATCGCGATGGAAAAGTTGCCGGAGAAGTAAATAATGTAGGGGCCCGATTCTTCGCGCCCGCAGAAAAGAGGGATTACCATGAGCTACTGGTCACAGGCGCGAGAAGAGATCGATGCGGCGCTCAACCGGCACTTCGACACGCCGGAGTATAAGAGGTTGTTCGGCGTCAAGATTACGCCGGAGCGGAATAAGATTCTCAATCTTCATTACCCGCATTATATCAAGAGCCGGCGCGACTGCTGGGCCGCGTCGCAGGCCAAGGCGCCGCTCGACGTTAAGCGCGCGATCTGGGAGCACGAGAAAGACGAATTGATTTACGATGAGAGATTGGGCGCGGCGCATCTCACGGACGAGCACATGGCGGGAGCGTCAGCGGAATCCACTCTGCTGCCGAGTGCGCGGGCGGCGATCTATGCATGGCTCTATCTTTGCACGACGCGGCCGTGGATCGAAAGTCTCATGATCAACCACGTCACCGAGCGGAAAAATAATCCGGAGATCGTCAAGGGCGGCGGCTTCACGCAGCGGATGGCGATGAAGCAGGTGAACGATCTGGTCGGCTCGGTCGAGAAGCTCGATGCCAACACGCGCGTTCACATGGTGGCCGACATCGACCACTCAAACTTATTCGAGCCGGTCTTCGAGCGCTACGTCGCGGACGAGAGGACCGAGCGCCTGGTCGTGAACGCGGCTTTGGACAGCCTCGCGCTCGACCGGGCCTATCGCAACGCGCTTGCCGTCGCGATGATGGAGATCTCGGACTGATCCGGCGAAGCGGTCTAGGCCGCAGGCCGCATAATGGTTCGATAGTTGCGTACTTGCGCAATTACGCAAGTTGCAGCGTATTAGGTGAAAACAGGACGGCTAGGCTTTGCTTCGGGAATCGGCCGGGCGTGGAACTACAAGGTGAGACGATTTCGCATCGTCTACGAGATCGACCGAAGAAAGCGGCTGATTAAGATTTTCGCAAATCGGTCACCGGCGAGAGGTTTATGAAGAGCTGGCTGAACAATTCCGCCATTTAAGGCAACGGCCACAAAAATACCCGTAGTCGGTCAGGCGTAGATGTGTAGGAAGGTAGTTGTTACCAGGGCGGAGGTAGACTCGACCCATGCTCCCCTGGTTCAGTAGCGTAAAAGACGAAGCAGTAGTTCTGGCTATAGGAAATCCCTACGCAAGAAATTTGCGAATGGCAGTAATGCAACCATGAATGGTAAAACGTATTCCGTCCACACATGAGTTGATAGAGTCACATTTAATACCGACTTAGCTTTGGTCCACATCAGACGCGCGCCGGTAATATCTTCTGTCTAGCTAGGGCTGCGTCCCGATGCTCCGCCACTTCCCCATGAATACGCCACGCTGACACGCAACTTAACGCTCCACATCTTTGGAAAGATCATGGGAAATTCTACTTGTGAGATTTTAAAGTCGGGTATTCGATCTATATCTTCATCTTCGGGCACGAACGAATTTTTGAAACGCCTAAAAGCTAAGCGCCTTATTGACTCTTTCATTTTGACGTCGTAAGCGGTCCAAAATCCCCTGTCGGGAATGCCTCGCAGGTACTGGTAGGCTCGAAGAAGGAAATAACCCCATAAAACCCACAGCGCCAATGAAACCCACCAAGCGTCAGAAATTTTCGCCTCATTTCCAAAGACATTAATTTTGTCTATCTGTAACCCAGCTTGTTGGTAGAAAAACAAGATAAAGCTAACGACGAGTAGACTTCGCCGCTCAGCTATGAAGCCACGTCTTATGTATTCATCTTCGCTCGGCATGACTCGACGGCATCATAAATGAAATACGCGAAAAGAAGCAACCCGGGCACCTTTCCCATCTAGGACACTCTTTCAGTGTTGATCTCAGGACTCCGGCGTTTCTCCAAACGTCAAAATGTTGACGGCGTCGCTTCATACGCCTCTGACATTATACGGTTGGGAAATTTGCGTTGGCCAGTTGGAAAGGATGTTGCGACAAGAAGGTAAATCAGTACACGAACACGAATGCTGGTGTTAGAAGATGGACGCAGTCGAGCGCGCGAATGTGTTGGGCAAACAAGATAGGCGAGAGGCTTGAGGCGGTAGGCGTGAGCTAGATTCGTGCTCGAACCCGTTGCTTGCCACAATGTGAATTACCTGGAAGGCATCCAGCCTGGCGGATAAATCTTTAACAGGTAGACCTTTTCGACTTCCGTCAGGGGGAAATACTTTTCGACTTTGGATCGGAAGGCATCCGGACGGCAGGGGGCGGGCCGGCCGCACATGAGCTTCGCCGGGTCGTTGTTGTGGCCGAGGCCGATGGCGTGGCCGAGCTCATGCGCGATGACGTTGCGCGCGACGTTGGGAAGCGTGAGAGGCGGAAGCCGATCGCTTCGGATGCCGACGATGACGCGGCCTCCCTTGGTAAACCCCGTGGAAAAAGAGATTAAATCGCCGTCCGAGAGCGCGACGATCAAATCTCCCTTCATCGCTCTCAAGGTCTCCGGCGGGTCGGGAAGAGGTTTTCTGCTCAACACGGCATCGCTCATCGTCGCAAGAAACTGAGCCGGCAACGTCTCGCTGGTTTCCGCGACCGGTCCCAATCGGAACGGCGCGCCTAATTCAGCAAACGTCTTGTTCCAGAACTCGACGGCGTCGTGGACCAGCCGGATTCTCGGGTCGTTTTCTTTGGTCGAGATCATAATGGCAGGAATTCTGTCCCACGAGCGCTCGCGATTGGGAAAGTGGACGATACCGGAACTCTCCTCCGCGTGGGCGTGGCCCGGTGGGAGATTTGCGTTGGGTGGCCGAAAACTCGCCGGCGACAAAATGGTAAACAAGGACACAAGCGCGCATGCTCGTGCTATTAGATGGACGCGTTTCATCGCGCTCCTGTTTTGGGCAACACAACCAGGCGAGAGCCGCGAGGCAACAGAATAGGCGAGAGGCTTGAGGCGGTAGGCGTGAGTAAGATTCGTCACCGTAACTGCTCTACCCTGGCCGTCGAGAAGGAGGCGGATGCCAGGCGGAACGAAGGCTCGCACCGGAGCGTACATTGCTTAGTACGTGAGGATGCGGGCCTGAAGTTCCAACGCCGCAGGC
Source organism: uncultured Syntrophobacteraceae bacterium (assembly GCA_964404195.1). Taxonomy (GTDB): domain Bacteria; phylum Desulfobacterota; class Binatia; order UBA9968; family UBA9968; genus JAJPJQ01. Next base: position 75 of record CAYOJC010000092.1, on the reverse strand, counting down.
GCCCCTTATCGGCGACCAGATAGCTAGTTCTCACTGAAAAAGTACCGTTGGCAAATTACACTATGGCCCTGGCAA
>CAYOJC010000091.1:0-19478 GCA_964404195.1 uncultured Syntrophobacteraceae bacterium | reverse complement strand
CTGGTTCAAGAAGCGCTTTGCGATACCCCTTGAGTCCGTTCCCGCGCGCGGGGCAGCCGTCACCCGAAGAATCGTCGACGAGAGCAAGGCCGGCATCAGCTACTTCGACCTGCACATCGGCGGCAGCGAATCGATCGTAACCGGCATCCTGCCGGAAAATATTCTCGAGCCGATCGAGCCCTGGATGATCCTGCCGCAGGTCAAAGAGCCGAAAAACTGGTGGGGCGGGCACATCTGGATCGACAACGCGAAGCGCTTCGTCTATGCCTTCCAGGCCTACCAGACCGAAAATCTCTGGTACAACACCGATCTTGCGAAGCCGGAGGAGATCCGCTCCTTCGACGATCTGCTCCATCCCAAATGGCAGGGGAAAATCGGCATCCTCGATCCGCGCACGCCCGGCTCCGGCGCGTCGCTGTGGTCGTACCTGCGGGATATCAAGGGAGAAGATTACTTGAAAAAACTCGTTGCGCAGAAGTTGCAGGTTGGCCGGGACCAGCGCCTGCTTTCCGAGAACCTGGCTAAAGGAAAAGTCAGCCTCGTCATGGGGCTGACTTATTATTCGATAGTGCCTTTTCTCAAAGCCGGCCTGCCGGTCAAACCGCTGCCCAATCCGCGCGAAGGGGTGTATGTCAGCGGCGGCAGCGGCCACTTGACCATCATCAAGAACCCGCCGCACCCCAACGCGACCAAAGTGTTCGTCAACTGGCTGCTGGGCAAAGAGGGACAGGAGATCTTCAGCCGATCAATGGGCCAGGCGACGCGCCGTCTCGACGTGGATACGAAAGCCTTGAAAGAGTTGGGCGTGATCGCGGCCAAAGAAGCGATCACGCTGGAGCAGTACTATAAATTGGAGAATCAATCGGAGAAAAAAGTTTACGAGTCGCGCGAGCCGGGCGCCGACCTGGCGCGCAAACTGTTGGATTAACAATTTTAGATTGCCGATTTCCGATTTTCGATTAGGGAAGGCTGCCTCTGCAAATCTAAAATCCAAAATCGAAAATCTAAAATCGGACAGGGAGGTTCATGTGAGCTATACGGATTTACGCGAATGGATCGAGCAAGTCGATCAAATGGGCGAGCTCTCGCGCATCGACGGCGTGGACTGGGATCTCGAGATCGGCGCGCTGACCGAAGTGGCGGGACGCGGCACGAACTGCTCGGCCCTGCTGTTCGACCGCATCAAAGACTATCCCGCGGGCTACCGCGTGCTGGTGGGCATGATCGAATCGCTCAAGCGCGCGGCGCTGACGACCAATCTTCCGGCCGACATCACCCGCGACGGGTTCATTGCCGCGTGGAAGGGGCGTCTCAACAGCCCCACATTGATTCCGCCGCGCTACGTCGATCACGGTCCGGTGCTCGAAAATGTTTTTACCGGAAAAGATATCGACATCTTGAAGCTGCCGGTGCCGCGCTGGCACGACCGCGACGGCGGACGCTATATCGGCACGGCGCACGTGGTCATCACGCAAGACCCGGACGAGGGCTGGATCAACATGGGGGTCTATCGCGTGATGGTCCACGACCGCGACCATCTCGCGCTTTACATCTCGCCGGGCAAGCACGCGCGCATTCACCGGCAAAAAAATTTCGACCGCGGCAAGCCGCTCAAAGTGGCGATGGCTTTCGGCGAGGACCCGCTGCTTTTTCTGCTCGCGGCGCGCGCGCTTCCGTGGGGGTCTCAGGAGCTGGACTACGCCGGCGGCATTAAAGGCGCGCCGATCGACGTGATCCGCGGCGAGTTTACCGGCCTGCCGATTCCGGCGGCGGCGGAAGTCGCGATCGAGGGCGAGGTCTCGCCCGACGAATTGAAGGAAGAAGGTCCGTTCGGCGAGTGGACCGGTTACTACGCCAGCGGCGAGAGAAAAGAGCCGGTGTTGAAAATCCAGTCCTTCATGCACCGCAACGATCCCATCATCACCGGCGCGCCGCCGTTTCGCCCGCAGGCCGGCGCCGACAGTTGCTCCGCGCTGCTGCGCGCGGCGTTCATCTGGGATTCGCTGGACAAGGCGGGCGTGCCTGACGTGCGCGGCGTCGCCTGTCATCAGAATCGCTTCTTCACGGCGATCTCGATCAAGCAGCGCTATCCGGGCCACGCCAAACAGGCGGCGATCATCGCCGGCCAGTGCCAGACCGGCGCGTACTTGAGTCGCTATTCCGTCGTCGTCGATGAAGACATCGACGTCGCCGACATCAACGACGTCCTCTGGGCAATTTGCACGCGCGTTGATCCGGAAAAATCGATCGACATTGTCCGCCGCTGCTGGAGCGGGCCGCTCGATCCGATTATTCCGAGAGCGGAAAAGGGTTTCAGCTCGCGCGCCATTATCGACGCCTGCCGCCCGTTCGAGTGGATGAAAGATTTTCCGCCGGTCTCGGGCGCAAGCAAAGAACTCAAGGAGAAGGTGTTGTCGAAATACGGCCATTTTCTGAAGCCGTAAATGGACGGCCTGATAGAGAGGCGAGCGGACATGAGCGCTAAACTTGGAATCGTATTTGCGGCTGCAAGCCTGTTGCTTTTTAGCTCCAACGCGGCGGCGCAGACCGGTAAGCCGGCGGCGGAATGGGAGAAGATTCTCGAGGCGGCGCGAAAAGAAGGAAAGATCGTCGCCTCCATTCCGCCTAACGCCGAGCTCAGAAAGGGCATCGAGGAGACTTTTCAAAAGCGCTTCGGCATCACGGTGGAAAGCGTGCCGGGACGGGGCGCCGCGGTCATCACGCGGATCGTCAGCGAGGCCAAGGCGGGCATCCGCTATTTCGATCTCCATTTCGGCGGCACGGAGTCCACGGTCAAGGGGTTGCTGCCGGAAAATATCCTGGACCCCATCGACCCCTGGCTGGTGCTGCCGGAGGTGAAAGATCCGAAAAACTGGTGGGGCGGCCACATCTGGGTCGACAACGCGAAGCGTCTGGTCTATTCCTTCGCTGCTTATCAGAGTCAGACTCTCAACTACAATGCGGATCTGGCTAAGCTTGAGGATATCCGCTCCTTCGACGATTACTTGAACCCCAAATGGCAGGGCAAGATCGGCTTCAGCGACCCGCGCGTGCCCGGCTCCGGCGCGTCGGTTTGGTCCTTCATCCTGCAGGTCAAAGGCGAAGAGTATCTCAAAAAACTCGTCGCGCAGAAGTTGTTTCTCGGCCGCGACTTGAGACTGTTGGCCGAAAGCCTCGTCAAGGGGCGGGTCAGCCACACGATCGGCATCGGCTACACCGAGTTCGCGCCGTTCATCAAAGCCGGATTCCCCGTCAAGACGCTGCCGATTCCGAAGGAAGGTCTCTACGCGACGGCCGGGTACGGCGCCGTGGTTATTCTCAAGAACGGCCCTCATCCGAACGCAACCAAGGTCTTCGTCAACTGGCTGCTGAGCAAAGAGGGACAGGAGATCTTCACCCGGTCGATGGGCGAAGCGACGCGGCGGCTCGATGTCGATACAAAATGGATGCAGGAGTTCGGCATCCTCGCGGCCAAGGACGGTCTGACTCTGGAGCAATACTACAAGATGGAGAATCAATCGGAAGAGAAAGTTTACAGCGTGCGCGATCCGGGGGCGGCGATGGCGCGCAAGCTTTTGGATTAGAGATGGACGAGGCAGAGATGGACACGCACGAGCTCCATAAAATCACCTTAAAGATAAACGGGAGCGCTCATCAGCTCAGCATGCCGTCGAACTGGACGCTCAACGACGTTCTGAGAAACCGCCTGGATTTAACCGGCACCAAGCGCGCGTGCGATTACGGCGGCTGTGGTTCCTGCACGGTGCTGATCGATGGCGTCGACGTCTATTCGTGCTCCATTCTAGCAGTGGAGGCGCAAGGCAAAGAGATCCTGACGATCGAAGGGCTCGGAGACCGTGAAAGCATCCACCCGTTGCAGAAGACTTTCGCGCTCTCCTACGCGGCGCAGTGCGGCTGGTGCACGCCCGGAATGATCATGTCGGCGAAGGCGCTGCTCGATCAAAATCCGAGTCCAACTGAAGACGAGGTTCGCACGGCCCTCTCCGGAGTTCTCTGCCGCTGCACCGGCTATACGTCCATCGTCAAAGCCGTGCTCGACGCCGCGCGCATGATGAGAGGTGAATGAAGATGGCGGAATCGTATCAAGTCGTCGGGCAGTCGGTTCCGCCGATTTACGGAGTTGAAAAGGCGACGGGCACGCTGCGCTTTCCCGCCGACATCAACCTGCCGAACATGCTCTGGATGAAAATCTTAAGGAGCCCGCACGCCCACGCGAGGATTCTCACCGTGGATGCGACAGCGGCGGAAAAAATGCCGGGAGTGGCTGCAATCCTCACACCTCAGGATGTGCCCAGAGTGCTGTTCGGCCCTTATCAAAATGAGCTCTATCCTTTGGATGAAGAAGTACGATTTGTCGGAGACACAGTGGCGGCTGTGGCAGCGGAGGATTGGAATGTCGCCGAAGAAGCCATGCGAGCGATTAGCGTTACCTACGAGGTCCTGGCGGCAGTCCATGATCCGGAAGCCGGAACCAAGCCGGGGGCACCCAACGCGGTGTTGAATTATCCGGAGCCTCACGAGATCAAGCCCGGTGATATCAGGCCGGATCAGCTGGGAACCTTCGGCAACATCATTGGTCTTAAAGAAGGCGGACCGACCGTAGCGAACGAGCGCGGCGACGTGGAAAAAGGATTCGCGCAAAGCGACATGGTAGTCGAAAGGTTCTTTCGCCAATCCGAGGTTAACGCGGTATCCCATGAGCCGCGCGCCTGCGTCGCCGTCTATGAAAATGGCGCATGCACGCTCTGGTGTTCGGTCCAGGACCCCTATCGTCTTCAAGACAGCACGGCTCGTGTTCTTGGCTTGCCCATGGAAAAGGTGAGGGTTGTTGCGACCAATCTCGGTGGCGCGTTCGGCGTCAAGGTCACGGGGCGATTTGCCGTCCTTTGTGCGCTCATGGCGCGCAAGACAGGTAGGCCGGTCAAAATCTGGTTTACTAGAGAAGAGGAAAGCCTCGACTCGCATAACCGCTCGGCGCTTACTCACTATGTCAAAGCGGGAGCGAATAAAGACGGCACGCTGACGGCCATCCAGGTTCGCACCTACCTCGACAACGGCTATTGGCCCTACGGTGGTCTGGGACAAAATATCGCCTTTGCTATCTGCACGCGGCCCATCGATCTCTATCACCGCTGTCCGAATGTCAAGTGGGAAGTATTTGCCGTGAGGACGAACCGTCCCAGCACGGGGCCCTATCGGGGCCGCGCCGACGCTGAGAGCCATTTTCCTATCGAATCCATGATGGATGAGCTCGCCTGCGCGATCGAGATGGACCCCATCGAGTTTCGCCTCAAGAACCGCCTTCACGAGGGGGACGATCTGTGCTCCGCGCCGAATAAAATCATGTCCACGGTTTGGGTCGAGGAAGCGGCGCGCGCGGGAGCTGAGGCGATCGGATGGGAGCGGAGAAACCCATCCCCCGCGTCCACTCCAGGACCCCGAAAAAAAGGCATCGGCATGGCCATGGTCATTCATAGCTGCGGCAGCAATCCCGTCGGCATCTCAGAGGCCGAAGTCACGATCGATAACGAAGGCCTAATTTCCCTCTTCTCCGGAACCGCGGATCAGGGCTCGGAGCAGCAGACAACGCTGCGCCAAATGGTCGCCGAAGTTCTGGGAGTTTCTTTGGACGACGTGGGAGGTTGCAATGCGGACACTTTAACATGCCCTTTTGATTCCGGACCGTTTTCCAGCAGAACCGTTTACGCAACCGGGATCGCCGCTACTCGGGCGGCTCAAGAGGCCAGGGGAAAACTCCTCGAGCAGGCATCGGCGCTTTTGGGGAAGGCGACCGGTGACCTCGAGATAGGAAACAAGTGGGTTTGGGCACGTTCCGACCTTTCTAAACGACTGGACCTGGGCCATCTTGCAAAGCGCGCCGGCGGCTCGATCAGCGGGAAGGGCATTCACAACGCGAAAGAGGATCGTCTGTTCGCCTACGGCTTCGCCGCGGCGTTTGCGGAAGTCGAGGTCGACGTGGAGACTGGCGAGGTTAAGGTCCTCCGGCTGGTTTCTTCGCATGACGTCGGCCGGGCGATCAATCCGATGATCGTCGAAGGCCAGATCCAAGGCGGAGCAGCCCAGGGGCTGGGATACGCGTTGACAGAGGGGTTCTGCTTCGATCCAAGAACCGGCACCGCTCTCAACCAATGGTTTCTCGATTTACGGACGCCGTCGATTCTGGACACGCCCGACATCGAGCCGGTCATGGTCGAGCTAGGAGAGCCGACGCATCCGTTTGGCGCTAAAGGATGTTCAGAAATCTCGTACGTGGGCGTCGCCCCTGCTATCGCGAACGCGATTTATAATGCAACCGGCGCCCGCATGACGGAACTCCCGATGACTCCCGACCTTGTCCTTAAGGCGTTGCGGTTCGACAAGCTCACCGCCCCGAGGAAGATCGAGGGGCAGGATAAGAAAGGGAGCGCGGCTTGATCAACTTTACGCACATCAACGCTTCTTCAACTGATCACGCATTAGCAGTCCTGGGCAAATACGGGGAAGGGGCTCGTGTCTTAGCAGGGGGCCAAGACCTTCTGTTTCGGATCAAAAAGTACATTGTCAAGCCGGAGTGCGTGGTCAATTTAAAAACCATTCCGGGTTTGAATTATATCCGCCTGGAACCAGACAAGAATCTAAAAATCGGCGCGCTGACCACACTCTCAACGATTGCTCAGTCCAGCGAACTGCAGCAGAAGTACTCCGTGTTGGCCCAGGCAGCGGGAGTCGTGGCATCGCCTCAGATTCGCAACATGGGAACTCTGGGAGGAAACATCTGCCAGGATGTTTGGTGTTGGTATCTTCAGGACGGATTCTCCTGTTGGAAATCGGGCGGGAAGTTCTGCGATTTGGCGGGCGGCGACAGCAGATATTACGGCAGCATCATGGGAGGCCATCTCTGTCTCTCCAATCATCCGTCGGACACGGCCGTGGCCCTTGCCGCTCTCGATGCGCGAATCCACGTGGCTTCTCCGAGGGGCGAGCGTGTAGCGGCGATTCCCGAATTTCTCCCCGGACACACTTGGGTTGATGGTAGACTTCAATCTCATACTCTTAAATTCGACGAGATCGTGACGGAGATCGAAGTTCCGTTTCGTCCGACGCACAGCGCTTATGTCAAATTCGCCTTGCGGAAGTCGTGGGACTTCGCCATTGCCAGCGCGGCGGTCAGCGCGGTTATTGAGAACGCTGTCTGGCAGGACGTGAGAATTGTTCTCGGAGGCGTCGCAACTTTTCCCTACAGAAGCCAAGAGGCTGAAACTCTTTTGCGTAAGAACAAAATCAGCGAGGACTTAGTTGCGGCAGCAGCCGAAACGGCTCTGCAGAATGCCAAGCCGCTTAAAATGAACAGTTACAAGGTTGATTTGAGCAAGGTTCTTCTTCGGCGTGCCTTGCTGTCGCTGGCCGATCAGAAAAAAATTGACTGAGTGGAGTTAAAGAAATGGCGGTAAAAGACTTGCGCGAATGGATCGATGATCTAGAGGAAAGAAACGATTTAAAGCGCGTCAAGGCCGAAGTCGATTGGGACGAAGAGATCGGCGCGATTACACGCGAGATTTCCAGTCAATACGGGCCGGCGCTGCTGTTCGAGAACATCAAGGACCATCGCGGCACGCTCTGCCGCCGGCTCTTCACCAACGGCACCGGAACCAGGGAGCGGCTCTGCCGACTCATCGGCGTGGCGGAAGAAACTTCTTACCGGGAGATCGTGCCGATCTTGAAAGATAGATTTTCCAATCCGGTAAATCCGGTGAAAGTCGCCAGCGGGCCGGTGAAAGAAAATATCGTCAAAGGCGACGCGATCGATCTCTATCAGTTTCCGGTCCCCAAGTGGAATCCTCTCGACGGCGGCCGGTACATCATGACTTCCGCGAGCGTGGTGACCATGGACCCGGATACGGGACGACTCAACGCCGGCACCTACCGCGGAATGATCTCGACGAAGAAAACCATCAGCGCGCTTTTGGCCACGACGCAAGGATGGGGCGAGCATTTCACAAAATACAAAAAGCGCGGCGAAGAAATGCCGGTCGCCGTCGTGTTGGGTCAGGAGCCGACGTTATTCATCGCCGCTTCGACGCCGGTGAGCCATCCCGAATACGAGATGGCGGGTTCGCTCAGCGGTGCGCCGGTGGAGTTGGTGAAATGCGAGACCAGCGATCTCTTAGTGCCGGCGCACGCAGAAATTGTGATCGAAGGACGCGTCTCGCCCGATCCGAAAACTTTCGAGCCCGAGGGACCGTTCAGCGAATATCCCGGCTACTACGGCGGAAAAAGATCGCCCAAGCACACGATCCGCGTCGAGTGCATCACGTATCGGAACGATCCGATCTTCACCGGCTGCCTGACGGGATCGAGCCCCGGACGGACAAACGAAGGAACGACGTGGACGCCCTCCGCTTACTCGGCGATCGCATGGCACTATCTGGAACAGGCCGGCGTCGCCAACGTGACGGGTGTCTGGAGAGGAAAGTGGCCGGAGGTCATGCGCGTGCAGATTCGCAAGACGCACCGCGGCCACGCGCAGCAGGTGGCGAACGCGCTGTGGGGATCGCACATCGCCAACTACACGGCCAAGCATTTGATCGTCGTGGACGAAGACATCGACATCTTCGATTGGGAGGCGATCGAATGGGCCCTCGCCTTCCGCGTAAACGCCGGCATGGGCGACATCTCGTTTTTTCCCGGCACCTCGGGCTCGATGCTCGATCCGAGCGTGCCGATCGAAGAGCGCGACTCGGTGAAATACGGCCACGGAAAATGGACGCGCGTCCTGATCGACGCGACGATCAACTGGGAGCTCGAGCCGCAGGAGCAGTACGGCGGCGAGCGCTATCCGGCGTTGGGCACGGCGATCTCGCCAAAAATGGTGGAGACGCTCAAGCGCAGATGGAAAGAGTATGGCCTCTGACTTTCCTTTTCATCGCATCCCGTCAAGGGAGGCCGTAGCGCTAGAGTTGCAAGGTATTTTGGAAGGAGCGCCGCATGGTCGAGAGAGATCAGTATGGTTATCTGTTGAAGATCGTTTCTAATTTCCCATACCACCCCTGGTGGCGCCTCACGTCCCAGTTAGCGGAAGGGTTTCGCGATAAAAAGAGAAACAGCATTGTCTCTTCTGTAGGAATATACACACCGAAATTCGGGATGGGCTCGCTTGAGAATCCCAAAATGATCGGCAGAGGGGACGTCGACGCGGGGATCCTCAACCCTCCGGTGACGGCGAAAATGGCGATGGAAGGGAAAGGCCCGTTCAAGGAGCGCGTCGGAGAGCTCAGGGCGATCGCCCGCTTTCCCGAGCCGGATTATATCTTCTGGTTGGTTGCTGAAGAGCTGGGCATTAATTCTATGGAAGAGCTGGCGAAGCGCAAGCCGCCATTCACCCTGGTCTCCGGCAGGATCGGACCCACCGGGCCCGACACCCTCACCTGGACGGTCGAGGAGGTGATGAAATACTACGGCTTCAGTTATCAAGACATAGAATCCTGGGGCGGGAAGGTGTTGTTTCCCGGTCCGGCAGCGGTCGGAGTCCCTCTGGTTCGCAGTGGTCAAGCGAATGCCATTTTTCAGGAGGGAGTTCATAGTATCATCTGGGAGCAACTGGCGGAGGCGCGGCCGATGCGCTGTCTGGGGCTGAGCCGGGGAGCGGTCGACACCATGAGAGAAACTTACGGCTTCGGCGAGGCGATCATTCCCAAGGGCCGGCTCAAAGGAGTCGAACAGGACCTTCTCACTATCGACTACGGAGGATGGCTGCTCGCCTGCCGGGAGGATCTGCCTGAAGAGCTGGCCTATTTGCTGGCCAAGGTGTCTACCGACCAGAGAGAAGCGATCGCCGCGCCCTTCAAGGATCGCCCGAAGCATTTGCAGAGTCTCGAGATTCCTCTCACGCCGCAGCACTTATGCACCAAGTGCGTAATTCCCTTGCACAAGGGCGCTGAAAAGTACTATCGCGAGATCGGTTGTCTGTGAAATCGTGGATGCGGAGGTGGGTTGAATGACTATCAAGAGATACAACTCGGGTATTCAGCGCGCCAGAGGACTATTAGAATTGGCTTCTGGTTTATATGACAGTTCACTCTCGTCGGAGTCGTGGAAAGCCGCGGAGGGGGTGCTCCAAACCGATTCGCGCCTCGGTAACGCGCTCAAACTCTCGCTCACCGCCAAGCCAAACGATCGCAAGGGCATCTCGCTCTCTTTCGCCACCGGCAGCTTTCGCGAGATCAGAGCGGTGGCGGAAGGCAAGTTTTCCCTAGCGTGGGTTAACCCTTCGGTGCTATTGACCATGGCCTACCGGGGAAAAGGTCCGTTTCGTAAACGGCTTCCCTTGCGAACGATCGCAGTGTTTCCCTCTTACGATGTCATGGGCTTTGCAGTCCACGAATCGACCGGGATTACCTCCTTCTCGCAAATCAAAAAGGAACGCTTCCCACTGAAACTTTCCACCCGGAACGTAGATAAAACCGCTCTTAAGGAAAACTCAACGATGTTCACGGTGGCGGAGGTCTTACGCGCCGCTGGATTTACGCTGGAGGATATTCGCCGGTGGGGTGGAGAAATTCATTTAGCAACCAGGCCCAGCGATCCGGCACGGCGTGCGGGTATCGAGAGCGGCGCCGTCAACGCGATTTTCGATGAGGGGATCAAAAGCTGGGCACGGACTGCCTTGGAAAACGGATTTCGTTTCCTGCCCGTGGAGGGATCCATTCTCAAGCATATGGTGGCGATGGGGTACCGGCCGACCCTCATGTCCAAAGCGCGATTTCAGGGGATGGCCGCAGATGTTCGGACCATCGATTTCAGCGGCTGGCCGATGATCGTGCGCACCGACATGCCGGACGACATGGCCTATGCTTTATGTGAAACGATCGAGAAGCGAAAAGACGCGCTGCCGACGGATAATTATAAGCCGCTCGATATCGCGCAATTGTGCGCCAATGACGAAGAGTCGCCTTACGATGTGCCGCTGCATCCAGGCGCAGCGCGCTTTTACCGCGAACGAGGCTATCTCAAATAGAATATTTTGCGGGGAATTCCGCCTGAGATTTGTTCACCCACGGAACAGCCTACAGCCTATCGCCTACCGCCATCTTTGAACCCGTAGGCAATTTCTAGGAGCTGCATGATAATCCGTGCAGTCGCTCCCCAGATGTCCCGGCCCTGACAATAGAAGTGATAAATCGGATAAGGCCGTTCCGGCGGGTACAAGCGCGGCGCCACTTTGAAACACCCGGGCTGCAGCAAGGCAGCGACCGGCACGGAGAAAACCTCGGTCGCTTCGGCAAGATTCAAGCGAAAGTCATAAGGATGGGAAATCACTCCCACGTAGGGAGTGATTAGGTAATCCGATGCTGCGGTAACCTGATCCAGCGCTCCCAACACGCGCACGGCGCCGGGTTTGAGTCCGATCTCTTCCTCGCTCTCGCGCAACGCCGCTGCCAATGGGCTTGAGTCGCTCGGATCGATTCTCCCTCCCGGAAAAGCAATCTGTCCTCCGTGCGAGTTGAGCCCCTCCGCTCTTTGCGTCAACACGAGATGATCGCCGTCCCGCCTTTGCTGAATCGGAACCAGGACGGCAGCAAGCTTGAACTCGCCGATTTCCAGAGTTTGCGGCGTGCGCGCACTAAGCGCCTCGATTATTTTATTTATCGACATAAGGTTTCGACCGGATCAACAAGCCCACGATCACTCTATAAAACTCGTCGTGGAAATTCCATCGGATCCCTTCACAAACAATATTTGTCACTGTTATCGGCCAGTGCCGGACTTTTTTTGTCACTCGAATTTGTACGCGAGAAAATATTTTGCAAACGCGAGTATTTTTCTATCTGCGCCGTATTGTTCTTGTGGCACATCGCTTGCTACAATATTATCCATATATCGGTCCAAGCTCCTCAGGTAATTACCCGGTCGTTCCTCCCATGACGCGGCGCATGAAACTCACAATCCACCGCAAGATACTGATCGGCTTTGCGATTGTTATTGGCATTATGATCGCGGGGCACGCCTACATGCTCTTCGAGCTTTACGCTCTCTCGAACGAGGCTCAAACGACCCTGAGCATGGAGGTGAAAGCGCTCGATATCGCCAAGCGCATGCGAGTTTTGTTGGACGATGAGGAAAGTCACGCGCGCAAATACTTCATTACCCGGGATCGCGTCTATTATGATCTGTTCCAAGAAGCGAGCCTGGAATTCCAGAAGCTGATGGCCTCCTTGATCCGGACCGATGCGGCGGAAGGGAACGTGCTGCATAAAATGACCGAGACGCACCAGCGGCTCTCCCGTTCCCTCCCGGAGCCGGGAAAGCTGGCGACCGGCGGCCCCAGGTCTAAGAATGAGATCGATGACGGCGCGCGCCGAGAACAGGTCGAGTCCATCGACCGCTCGGTGCAGAGTCTCATCCGTAGCAATCAAATGTCGATCGATAACTCGATGGTGACGCTCATCGAGACGACCCATCGCTCGACGTTGATCGCCAGCGCTCTGACGCTATTGACGATCCTGGCGGCGGCGGCGGCCGCGTGGATGATCGCGCGCACGGTAACCCGGCCCATCGGCACGCTGGTACGGGCAGCTCAGCGGATCGGGCAGGGTTTTTTCGAGCCGATCCGCGTTCGCTCTCACGATGAGACGGCGCTGCTCGCCGACGCGATCAACGATATGAGCGCGAAGCTGAAAGGAGTCAACGAAGCGAAGGCCGACTTGATGCACCAGATCGTTCATGAGCTGCGCAACCCGTTGCAGGTCATTTTTGTCGCGCGGGATCTCTTGGCCAACCAGGAAGTGGGGACCGTCAACGGCAAGCAACTGGAGATGCTCGATCTAATCGGCTCGAACACGGAGAAGCTCATGAGCTTTACCAATCAATTCCTCGATCTGGCCAAGATCGACGCCGGAATGATGGAATACCACCGCGCGCCGGCCGATCTGGTCATGATCGTAGCGCGCGCGGTCCAGGACGCCCGCGCGCTCGGCTCGGGCAAGGACATTTCAGTAAAATTCTTATCGGAGCCGGTGCCCCAGACGTTGGCCGACGGCGAAAAACTTGCGCAAGTTTTCAGCAACCTTTTAAGCAACGCGGTCAAATACACCGAGCGAGGCGGATCGGTCGCAGTGGCCATCTATTGTTTCGACCGGAAGATTTACGTGGCCATCAAAGACTCCGGCTTCGGCATCGCGGCCGAGGAGCTGCCGAATCTTTTTACCAAATTCTACCAGGCCAGCAGCGCCTCGAAGACGCGCGCCAAGGGCACCGGGCTGGGATTGGCGCTGGTGAAAGCTTTCGTCGAAGGTCACGGCGGCACGATCACCGTCACAAGCACCCCCGGCATAGGCTCGACTTTCACGGTCGAGCTTCCTGTGGAAAATGTCCAGCAGGTCGAATCTCTCGAAACCGCACAAGCGGTCTAGCTCTCCTACTGTCCCCTCGCGGAAAAATTTGCTATGTTGCCCTGAAATCGAAAATCTAAAACTTGTCCTGAGTCCTTCGACTTGGCTCAGGATAGACTCCGTCGAAGGATCAAAAATCGCATGATCGACCGGGAAATTCACAGCGCCATCCGCATCCTCAGGCGCGAGGTGTCCAAGTGGCAAACCCCGATCGTCACGCTAGTAGCGGAAAATTCCGAGAGTCCGTTCCAGGTCCTTATCTCCTGCATCTTGAGCCTGCGCACGCAGGACACGACCACCGCGCAAGCGAGCCGGCGTCTTTTCGCCTTGGCCGAGACGCCGGAGACGATGGCTCGGCTGTCGATTCAGAAGATCGAAAAGGCGATTTTTCCCGTGGGATTTTATCATACCAAGGCGAAGGTCATCCGCGACATCTGCCGCAGGCTGATCAAAGAATATGCCGGCAAAGTGCCGGACGAGATCGACGAGCTATTGAAGCTAAATGGCGTCGGGCGCAAGACCGCCAACTTGGTCGTCACGCTCGGCTACCGCAAGCCCGGCATTTGCGTGGACACTCATGTGCATCGCATCTCCAATCGCTGGGGCTACGTGCGAACAAAAAATCCCAAGGAGACCGAGTTCGCCTTGAGAGCCAAGCTGCCGAAGCAGTACTGGCTCGAATACAACGACCTTCTCGTCACCTTCGGCCAGCACCTCTGCCGTCCGATCTCGCCGATGTGCAGCCAGTGCTCGGTCAAAAGATATTGCGCCAGGGTCGGAGTTACGATAAGCCGCTGAACGTGACACCGCCGATCTCGAACTATTTGGCCCACAACGTCGATTTTCTCGGCTACCACGACTTGCAGGGCAAGCCCGCCTTCAAGCTCGCCCTGCAGGAGCTGAACGGCCGCTGGTATCTCTACATGGCCCATCTCTGGCATCGCGGCTGGAGCATTCTCGACGTCACCGACCCGACGGCGCCGGAATACGTCCGCTTCGTTCCCGGGCCGGAAAATACCTGGACGATTCAGATCCAGGTCGCCGACGGCAAGATGATTACCGCGCTCGAGAGAATCGCGCCGGGCTGGGGCGGCGCTGAAGACAAACCGTTTTCCGAGGGATTTTTAATTTGGGACGTCTCAGACCCGAAGAATCCGAAGCAACTCGGCCACTATCGAACGAACAGCACCGGCACGCATCGGAACTTTTACGACGGCGGAGCGCTCGTGCACGTTGCCGGCGGCGCGCCGGGCTTCGACGGCAAAATCTATCACGTCGTCGATATCTCGGACCCGGCCAAGCCCAAGCATATTTCTTATTTTGCCCTCGACGAGCAAAAAAAAGATGCGCCCAAGCTCAAACAGTCCGGCGCCAAGCTCTCTCTCCATGGCCCGGCGCATATCGAAGGTAACAGGGCTTACCTGTCCTACGGCGACGGCGGCGGAATCATCCTCGACGTTTCGGACATCAAAGCCCCGCGAATGGTGAGCCGGCTCGCGTTTCAGGGACTTTGCAGCCGTCAGGGGATTCACACTTATCTGCCGCTGCCGCGGAGAAAGCTGGCGCTGATCAACGATGAGGCGATCAATGAAAACGGCGATGAGAATTTAAATCTTGCGGGCATCGTCGATATCGCCGATGAGAAGCAGCCGCGCTTGATCTCTCTTTTTCCGCTCCCGCTGCCGCCTGCGGAAAGCGGCCTCAAGAATTTCTACGAGAAAGGCGGGCGCTTCGGTCCGCACAACCAACACCACCCGAATCACCAGCCTTGTCTCGAAGACCGCGACGATCTCGCCTATCTCACCTACTTCAACGCCGGCCTTCGCGTCTACGACATCCGCGACGCGCGCACGCCCAAAGAGATCGCGTATTTCATTCCGCCAGACCCTCCGACAAGGATCGGAACTAAGCCGAGCAAGCTGGTTCCACAGGTCGAAGACGTTCTGGTCGACCGCCGCGGCTGCATCTATATCAGCGAGAAGAATCACGGCATTTTTATTTTGCGCCTGAAGCAGGTTTGGCCGTACGGCCAACCGTGAGCGAGTTAAAAAGTTTGGCTATTCAGGGTTTCCTGTGAAGAATAATTCACCACCGAGACGCTGAGTTCGCAGAGAGTCTGTTCAGAAGCTATTATTATTCGATTTTCTCTGCGCCCTCCGTGCCTCGGCGGTGCGATTTCCGAGCTGAAGTCCCAAAAGTTTTTACGCGCCGCCGGGGTTATTTCTTTTCCGGCCTGAGAGATTCGGGAAAGTATTTCGAAGGGGACCAAACATTGACCGTGACGTTGTGGCAGCCGAGGATGCGCAGCTCGCGCATGATGCGAATATAATCTTCCGAATCGATAAAATCCCGCCAAGCGTCCAACGATTCGAAGTCGATAGTGATCGCGACCTGCGGCGTGACTTCGAGGGGATTGCGGTAATTTCGGATCTCGATGACTCCCCGGTGCGCAAGCGTCGTCGGCAGCCAATCGTTTTTGGCCTTGTTGGCGTAAATCGTTAAATTGGCCTTCTGATCGGGAAGATCCCACTGAATGACGAAGTGAATCATTATTGTATCGACCTCACGAGTCCGCCGTCGACCTGGATGGTGGCGCCGGTAATGTAACTCGCCCGCTCCGAGCCAAGAAAGACGATCAGGTTGCCGGTCTCCTCGGCGCTTCCATAGCGGCCCAAAGGGATCTCGCCGGCCATCTCTTTGTCGATCTCTTCTACCGTTTTCTTCATGCGCTCGGCGCGCGCCTGGTTTAGTTTTTTTGCGCGATCGGTGGCGATCCTGCCGGGGCAAACGTTGTTGACTAGAATGTTGTCCTTGGCCAATTCGCGCGAAAGCGACTTGGCCAGACCGATGGCGCCGCTGCGCACGCCGTTGGAGAGAACGAGGCCTGCGATCGGCTCCTTCACCGCGTAGGAAGAAATATTTATCACGCGCCCTCCCCCGGCTTTGCGCATGTGCGGCACCGCCTCGCGCGTGAGCCTCACGGCGCTCAGGAAATTAAGGCGAAACGCGTTCTCCCAATCCTCGTCGGTGAATTTCATGAACTCCCCGAGCGGCGGCCCGCCGGCATTGGTCACGATGATGTCAAGGCGGCCGAACTTTTCTACCGTCTTGGCGACGAATTTCTGAATGTCTTCCGCGCGCGTCATATCCGCCGCCAGCGCCAAAACCTCGCCGCCGGTCTCGCGCCGGATCGTCTCCGCCGTCTCGTTGAGCTGCGCCTCGCCCCTGGCGCAGATGCTCACTTTGGCTCCCTCGCGGGCAAAGCCCAGAGCAGCCGCCCTTCCGATTCCCTGACTCGCCCCCGCCACCAACGCCACTTTTCCTTTAAGTCCCAGATCCATCCTTTTTTCTTCCCCTCTTCCCTAACGCCTAATGCCTATTTCAGCCGGAGGCTGATCCGCCAAGCTTTTTGGCGGAGCCTAACGCCTGTTTAATTATTTTTGGCTCCAATAAATATTGTTACGAAACTCGGGATTCAATCGCATGATATAGAGCGCCAGCATCCCGTGCGCGCCCAACTGGCGCAGCCGCCTCGGGTCACCGGCCTTGAGCGCTTCCCGTTCTTCGGCCGTGAGCTCGTAGCGATTGATTGCGCCGTCAAGATCGGCCGCCGCCTGTTTCAAAGTCTGCTCGTTCATCTTGAGATCGAAAAGAAATCGGTTGAGATGGTAACTGCTCATCTTTCCTCCCTCCCAACGCCCCGCCCGTTAGGGGTAAGGGGTCTGAAATCCCCTTACGCCTCACGCCTTACGAGAAAAGTTTCCAGGAGACGAATCCCCATCCGGTGGCGACGTGGTCGGGCATGTAAAACGTCTGCGAGGCCTTGGCGTCGCCGATGGCCCCCACCACGACCATCCAGTTGAGAAATTCCGAATCTCCCGCTTTGCAGATCTCCTCGACGGAGTAATCCGCGAGCGCTCTCCCTTTACCATCGCGCAGGATCTCCAGCAGCTTGTGATCGAACTGGGTGTCGATCTCGCCGATTCTCGGCGAGCCGGGGAAATGCGACAGCCCGCCGGTGGCGAGAATCGCCACCCGCTCTTTCCAACCGTCGGCGACTTTACGGATCAGCTCGCCCACTTGATAGCAGCGCCGCGGCGTCGGTATGGGTTCGACCCAGGTATTCACGTAGATCGGCAGGATCGGAATCTTGGGCTCGGGCAAAAGAAAATAAAGCGGCACGGTCTGCGTATGCTGCAGCTCTACGTATTCTCCGAAAGAAAAATCGATGCCGCGCTCCATGCCCGCCTTCAAGATAGCGTGGCCAAGCTCTTTGTGATTGCGGTAGTGAAATCGGTGCCGGGTGAACTGCCCCTTGACCTCATCGGCGAGCGTGACGAAGAAAGTCGGGATGTTGTTGAAGACGAAATTGACGAACTGATCGTTGGCCACGACGATCAGCACGTCGGGCCTGGCCGCTTCGAGATCGGCGCGCAGCGCCGCGTAGGCTTTCTCGGCGTCGCGCCGGAGCGTTTGCTGCGCCTCCAAAGACGGTTTCGAAGACCCCGCCTGCGGCGCCATGCGGTAGTGAAGCGCCATGAACTCGTCCCACTCGGCGCCCGGCTCCAGAAGAATATTCGGCGCGTGACTGGCGGCTACGGCGGCAACGAAGGCCATTTATCTATCTCTCTCTTCCAACTGCACGATCTATAACCCACCCGAGGAAAAAATCAACTTGCTCTTTTCGCGCCGGACTTTCTCACAGATTCTTGGAGAAGTCGTAGGACGAGGGGATGGCAGCCGGTTCTTTGCCGTAGACGAGGGCGATCTCCTCCAGCGGACCAATCTCGACCTGTTCCAAACGTCCGTTCACTCTCTTGCCGTTCACGTATATCTTCGGCGCTTCTTTCGTGGCCGGGAGTCCTTTGGCCGTAGATTTCCAGATCTCAAAAAATTGAGCCAGCGTGAATGCTCGCGTCTCCGGCGCCTCGATGTGGATGATTCCGCTTGGGTCGTGCGTATGCATCCAATATAAGCACGTGCGGTTGATGATGCCGATCGATTCGGGAACGGCGTGAGGCTTGCCGTCGATAAAAATATCAAGGTGCGCGTGGATGTGAAAGTTCGAGTACTCCTGCCGCTCGCACTGGATTCCGGCTATGGGCTTGCCGTCGGCCGCGCCATAGACCAGCGCAATCGGACCGGCCGAACCGCCGAAAATCAGCGCCGTCATCATAGCCGCGGCGGTTGAGAAATTTTTCTTCATGGGGTCCTCACATTGCCGTCGCTGGCGAACGCCGACACTATACTTTCATGCGTGCGCCGGACGCAAGGCTTACTCGACCAAGTAAAAAAAGAGAAGGAGGTAGAGGTTGAATGGTGGCCAGGGACGGAATCGAACCGCCGACACGAGCCCAAAAACGCAAAAACAAGAAGTGATACCCAGTATCAATCTCCAGCAAAATTGCGGCGTTCTAAATCGCGCGATGTTACTGAGTGCTAACGATTGTTATCCGAAGTTGGCACAAAACCGGAACGTCTTTTTTTTGATGGGACGGCGCTGGAGTAAATTTTTCGCTCGTTTCGGGGGGTTGCCCGGCCATATCTTCAAACGCTCGTCCACGATATTGTCACTCCGCTTGCTCACTCAGCCTCTGTGCTTGAACCTAACCTGGTCTTCCTTACGGGAACCCGCCATCGCGGATACTCTATTTGGCGATTTCTTTTTCAGACGCAAGATCGCCGTTTCGATTTTCTATTGTTTGAGCCGCCTCGGTTAGGTGGTCGATATTCGTTGCTTGCTTCATATTTTCCAATTCTGGATCCGTCTTGGCAGAAATACCCAGTTGACTATGGATCTCGACTACGAGCTGCATCAGTTTAGTCACCTCACGCTCAGCGATCATATCAATTTGCAAATTAACCCGGGCGCGCCGCTCGGACAGCCGGGCCTGCCGGTTTTCGGTCATGAGGATGAATGCCGAAAGAAAGATCGCCTCGAGGGAGACAATCATGGCAAGAAAAGTAAACGTAAACGGATCCACCGGGTGCGAGTTTAATAACGGCAGATTCAAGCCAATCCACAGGGAGAACCAAACTACATGCAGCCAAACAAAAAACATGCTGCCG
>CAYOJC010000090.1:0-19909 GCA_964404195.1 uncultured Syntrophobacteraceae bacterium | reverse complement strand
TCTTCGTGGTGAGAGGATTTTAACCACGAAGGACACGAAGGTCTCGAAGGAAGAGGACACGACTCGCGCCAAGACGCCAAGCACGCAAAGTAGAATGCAGGAAAATTCAATGGAACTAGCAGATATCGGTAAAACGTTTCGCCGTTTAGACTACCTGGCCAAGGTGACGGGAAGGGCGAGTTACCTGGCCGATATTAAAATTTCCGGCGTTTGCCACGGAAAGATTCTCCGCAGCCCGTATCCGCACGCGCGCATCGTCCGCATCGATGCGTCCAAAGCGCTGAAAGTTCCCGGCGTCGTCGCCGTGCTCACCCGCGACGATATTCTCGATCATCAAGGCATCGACCCTTATTACGGTCCGGTCTTTAAAGACCAGACGATCGTAGCTGTCGAGAAAGTGCGCCACGTCGGCGATCCGGTCGCCGGCGTCGCAGCGCTCGACCTGGACGCCGCCGAGGAGGCGCTCGCCAACATCGAAGTCGAGTACGAGGAGCTGCCGGCGATCCTCGACGTTCACGGTGCGCTCAAAAAAGGCGCGCCGCTGGTGCACGACTCGATTAAGCTGCCGGAGTCCGGCTTTGCCGATCTCGCCGATCTCCGGCCGGTCGAGGGAACGAACATCTGCACGCATTTCAAATTGCGCAAAGGCGACGTCGAAAAAGGCTTCGCCGAATCGGACCAGATCTTCGAAGACACGTTCACGCTTCCCGCCGCGCAGCACGCTTTCCTGGAGCCGCACGCGTGCATCGCTCTGGTCGAGCCCGGACAACGCATGACCGTCTGGTCCACGACGCAGAATCCCTTCGTCGTGCGGACCCAGCTCGCGAATATCTTCAAGCTGCCGGTTTCCAGAGTGCGCGTCATCGTCCCGTATCTCGGCGGCGGCTACGGCGGCAAAGTCTATCCCAAGATCGAGCCGCTGACCGTCGCGCTGGCGCTGAAAGCGGGGCGGCCCGTGCGAGTCGTGCTCACGCGCGAAGAAGTTTTTCACACGATCACCAAGCACGCCGCGGTGATCAGGATGAAGACCGGCGTAAAAAAAGACGGCACGCTGATCGCGCGCGAGTGCGAAGTGCTGCTCGATACCGGGGCGTATGCCGAAATCGGCCCGCGAGTCGCGAAGAAATCGGGCTACACCGCCGCGGGGCCTTATCGAATTCCCCACCTCAAGATCGACTCCATGTCGATCTACACCAACAAGCCGCCCGCGGGCGCCTTTCGCGGCTTCGGCGTTTCGCAGTCCGCGTGGGCGCATGAATCGCAGATGGACATCATCGCCGCCGCGTTGAAGATCGACCCGCTCGCCCTGCGCATGAAGAACGGCTACGACGAGAACGACGCGTTCGTCACTGGCGAGCGACTCACCAGCATCGGGTTCAAGCGCTGTTTGACGGAAGTAGCAAAGGCGATTCAATGGGAAGAGAAGGTTCAAGGGTTCAAAGGTTCAAAAGTTCAAGGGTCGGAAGGGACAAACATCAAGCGAGGGAAGGGGATTGCGTGTCTGATCAAAGCGACGATCACGCCGTCGGTTTCATCCGCCGTCGTGAAGCTGAACGAGGACGGCAGCGCTTCGATTTACGCCGGGACGATTGAGATGGGCCAGGGGTCGGAGACCACGCTGGCGGAGATTGCCGGAAGGGAGCTCGGCATTCCGCTGGAAAAAATCCAGGTGCTCGGTGTGGACACGGACGTGGTTCCTTACGATCTCACGACTTCGTCGAGCCGCTCGACTTTTCACATGGGCAAGGCGGTGCAGCTCGCCGCGCTGGACGTGAAGAGTCAATTAAAGCAGATCGTCGTCCAGGATTACGGCATCCCGCCCGAGCAGATTGAATTTACCGAAGGGAAGATTCGCTTGCCGGAGTCGGTCCTGGATTACAAAGACGTCATGTTCAAGCGCTTCGGCATGCAGGGAGGAACTCTCGTCGGGCAGGGACAGATCAAAACCAAAACGGTCGATGAGCGCGGCGAGAAAACCACGTCGGCCTTCTGGTTTGTCGGCGCGGGTGCGGCCGAAGTCGAGGTGGACTCGGAGACCGGAAAGTTGAAGCTCCTGCGCTACGTCACGGCAGTTGACGTTGGCAAGGCGATCAGTGTGCTCGGCTGCCGCCAGCAGTTGGCCGGCGCGGCGATTACCGGGATGGGCCAGGCGTTGTTCGAGGAGCTGGTCTACGACAACGGGCAAATGATCAATCCGAATTTCATCGACTACATTCTTCCGTCTCTGGGCGACATGCCGCAAAGGATCGAGCCGATCCTGGTCGAAGTCCCGCACCGGGAAGGCCCCTTCGGCGCCAAGGGAATCGGCGAGACCGCGCTCATCCCGGTCGCGCCCGCGATCGCCAACGCCGTCTTCGACGCCGTCGGCGTGCGCATCAAAGATCTGCCCATCAAAGCGGAAAAGATATTTCTCGCGCTGGAAGAGAAGCGTAGACCGCGATGAAGAGAACGCCGGCGTTTGGGCTCGTGTTTATCTCCGTGTCAATTTTTCTCTTCGGTTGCGAAACCGAGGCGATTCGCAGGAACGACGATCTGCTTCGGCAACAAGAAACCGAGATCAGAGAACTGCGTGGTGAAGTCGAAGCGGAGCGCGTTGCGAAAAAAAGAGAGGAGCAGAGAGCCCAGGCTTGCAACGTCGCGTTCCGCAGCTTTGAAAAGGCCCAGGCGGGAGGAGATTCGCGCGACGCCGTCGCGCTCTACCGCGAGGGCCTCAAGCTCTGCCCCGACGACGACGTGGCGCATTATGAACTGGGGAAGATTTTAGCGGGCATGGGCCGGAGCGACGAGGCGCGAGCGGAATTCGAGGCGGCTTTGAAAATCAATCCGAACTTCCAGGGCGCCAAGCAGGAGCTGGAGAAAATAAACCGGAGATAGAAAAAGTTTTACCTTTCTGCCTTAACGCGCCGTAACGGCGGCGTCGCTGGTCTCCGCCGGATTGAGCGGGTCGGGAATAATTCCTCTCGCGATGAGAATGGGCAGCGCCGCTTCGCGCAGGCGCGGGAGATGCCGGGCGAACCATAGCCCGGCGCAGGCGCAAAAAAGTCCGCCGACGGCGACGACCAGCGGAGCGCCGACGCGGTCGGCCAGCCATCCCGCCATCAGGCTGCCGAAGGGCGCCATTCCCACCAGCATCATCGAGAAGATGCTCATGACGCGGCCGCGCATTTCATCGGCGGCCAGCGCCTGCAAGACCGTGTTGCACGCGGTGATCAAGATCATCCAGCAAAATCCGACGCCGAGCAGAATTCCGAGAGAGACCCAGAATATATTAGACGCGGTAAAAACGATCAGCCCGAGACCGAATCCTAGCGTCGCCGCCACGATGATCTTTCCCAGACCGCGCAACTCCCCGCGCCGGGCGAGAAAGAGGGCGCCGGTCAGCGCCCCGAGACCGACCGAGCCCATCATCAAGCCGAGCGTGTCGGCGCCGCCGTTGTGCACGTTCCGCGCGAAGACCGGCATCAACGTCATATAGGGCATGCCGAAGACTCCCGTCACCGCGAGCAGCGCCATGAGCGCGCGGATCGGTCCCGAGCGCGCGATGTAGCGGACTCCTGCGGTGAGCGAGCGAACGAGCGAAAGATGTATTTGCGTTTGATCTCCGCGCCGGGGGAGTTTCATGGCGAGCAGCGCCCACAACACGGCGAGATAGCTCAATGCGTTGATCAAAAAGCAATATCCCTCGCCTAAAGTCGCCACCAAGAGGCCGGCCAATCCCGGTCCCACGATCCGCGCCGCGTTGATCATAGAGGAGTTGAGCGCGATCGCGTTCGGCAAATCTTCCGGAACTACCAGTTGATTGACCAACGATTGCCGCGCCGGCATATCGAACGCGTTGACGATGCCGAGGACCGCGCCCAGGAGAATCAGATGCGGCACTTCGATCGCGCCCGTCAAAGTAAGGGCCGCCAGCAGCAAAGCCTGGAATAAAGCTAAGGACTGAGTCAGCAACAGGATGCGGTGGCAGGAATAACGGTCGCTGACAACTCCGCCGATCGGGCTCAACGCGAAAATTGGAATCTGCGAGGCGAATCCGACGACTCCGAGCAGCGTGGCCGAGCCGGTGAGGCGATAGACCAGCCAGCTCTGCGCGATCTGCTGCATCCAGGTGCCGCATACGGAGATGAGCTGGCCGGTGAGGTACAGCCGGTAATTGCGATGGCGCAGCGAGCGCCCCAGCGTGGCGGCGAAGGATAGCTTGGGCATACGGTAAATAAAAACGTGCGGAGTTACCGGCGGGAATTCGATCTGCCGTTGGCGCGAAGCAGATGGTAAAAATGGACCGCTCTAACTCTCAACGTCTCGGTCCAAGATCCGGCGCTGTGCTTGAGCCGGGCGACAACGCCCGAATGTCCCAGGTCGTCGAACAGGGAATACGCTACCGGCGTAATCAAAAGCGTGATCAAAAGCGAGAGCGCCTGGCCGCCGATGATGACTTTGGCCATCGAGGCGCGTGAGGCCGCGCCGGGTCCGCGACCAAGCGCCATCGGCAGCATGCCGAAGACGAGCATCAAGGTCGTCATCAAGATCGGGCGCAGCCGCGCGTGGTTGGCCTCGACGATCGCGCGCTCGCGCTCCATGCCCTGGGCGCGCAGCGTGTTGGTGTAGTCGATTTGCAGGATGCCGTTCTTTTTCACGATGCCGAAAAGCATAAACATGCCGAACATCGCGTAAATGTCCATCGGCTGTCTGAGTAGAATCAGAGAAAGCAGGGCGAAGGGAATCGTCAGCGGCAGCGCCAGCATGATCGTGATCGGATGGAGAAAACTTTCGAACTGCGCGGCCAGCACCATGTACATGAAGATCGAGCTCAGCAGGAAGGCGTAGAAGAAGTTGGCGCCGGTCTCGGCCAGCACCTTGGCCCGGCCGCTGAATTCGGCGGTGTACGTGGGAGGCAGGTCGAGCTCATTGATAAAGCCCTGAATTTTTTCAACCGCTTCGCCCAGCGGCAGTGTGGGCAGGAGATTCGCCACGATCGTAACCTTGCGTTGGCGGTTCTGCCGGTCGATCTGCGACGGGCCCAAATCCTCGCGCAGATTGATTAAATTCGCGAGCTTCACGAGCCGGCCGTCTTTGCCGGGAACCGATAAGTTCAGGATCGCGTCCGGATCGTCGCGCTTTTTTTTCATCGCCCTCAGCCAGACGTCGTATTGCTCGTCTTCCTCCTTATATTTGGAGATCGGCTCGCCGCCGACAAAAGTCTGAAGCGTCGAGGCGATATCCTCGATCTGAATGCCGAACTCCGACGCCTTTTTGCGATCGACCAAGGAGCGCAGCTCGGGCGTGCGCACCGAGAGCGTCGTGTCGCTGTCGACGAAGCCGGGCACCTCGCGCATGCGCGCGACTAATTTGTCGCTGTATTCCTGCAGGCGCTGGAGGCTCGGACCGCGCAGGTTGAATTCCATGTCGGTCTGGCGGACGCCGCCGCCGCTGAAGGGGTTGACTCCCTGGACGCTGACCCTCAAGTCCGGATAGTCTTGAAAGAGTTTCCGCGCGTCCGACATCACGTCGAACTGCTTATAGTTCCGCTCGGAAAGATCGATGAGCCGCGCGTAAATGTTGCCGCTGGTCACGTTGCCCTGTCCGGCTTTGACGTTGCCCGTCGTGTCGCCGATCGTCGTGAGGATCTTCGTCACGCCGCGAAGTTTCCTGAGTTTTTGCTCCAGCTCGCGGAACAGACGGTCGGTCTCCTCCAGCGTATAGCCGCCCGGCGTCTGAACGATGACTTCGAACTCGCTCTGGTCGTCGGTCGGGATAAAGTTCTTGCCGATCGCGGAAAAGAGCGGGAAGGTCGTGAGCACCGTGATAACACCCGCGGCGACCACCGCCCAGCGGTGTCTCAATGACCAGCCGAGTATCCAGCCGTAGGTTTTGTCGATGCGCGAATAAAAGCGGCTCTCTTTCGACGACCCGCTGTGTTTGACCTTCAAAAAGCGCGAGCTGAGCATGGGCGTCAGCGTGAATGAGATGAGGAGCGAGACCGCGACGGAAAACGCCACGGTGGAGCCGAAGCTGGAAAAAAAACGGCCGACGCGGCCGGACATGAAAGCGAGCGGGACGAAGATGACGATCAGCGAAAGCGTCGTCGCCATGACCGCGAGCGAGATCTCGCGCGTCGCCTTGGAGGCGGCGCTCATGGGCGGCTCGCCTTTCTCCTCCACGTGGCGGAAAATATTTTCCAGCACCACGACGGCATCGTCGATGACGATGCCGACCGCCAGGATCAAGCCCAGCATCGTGATGTTGTTCAGCGTAAAGCCCATGATGCGCATCAGCGTGAACGTGGCGATGATCGACGCCGGGATGGCGACCGAAGCGATCAGCGTGCTGCGCCAGTCGTGCATGAAGAGAAAGACCGTGAGCGCGACCAGCAGCGCGCCCAAAATCAGATGGAGCTTGACCTCTTCGTAGGAAGCTTTGATGAAGCGCGACTGATCGACGGTCACTTCGGTCCGGATGTCCGGCGGCAGCGCCGGGCCGAGCTGCTTGAGGCGCGCCTTGACGCGGTCCACGACGTCCACGGTGTTAGTCCCGGACTGTTTTCTGACGATCATCTGGACGGCGGGCGCGCCGTCGAGGCGCGCGAGGCTGCGCTGCTCGACGACGCCGTTTTCGGCGGCGCCGACATCGCGGATCATGATCGGGCGGCCCTGGAAGTTGCCGACGATGAGATCGTTGAAATCCTCCGCGCGCTCGATCCGCCCCATCGTCCTCAGCACCAGCTCGCGCCGGCTTTCGTCGACGCGGCCGCCGGGAATCTCGATGTTTTGCGCCTGCACGGCGCGCTTGACCTGCGCGATGGAGAGATTATACGCGGCGAGCCGGTCGGGATCGACGTCAATGTTGATCGTCCGCTCCTGGTGCCCGACCATGATCACCTGTCCCACGCCGCGCAGCGTCTCGATGTCTTCTTTGATCTGCTTGCGGGCGATCTGGCTCACTTCGCGCAGGTTTCTCCCGGCCGAGACCGCGATCTTCATCACCGGCATCGCGTCCACCTGGAATTTCTGAATCACCGGCGGGTCGGTGCCGACGGGAAGCTGGGACAAGATCGTGGAGACTTTGTCGCGCACTTCCTGAGCCGCCACGTCGCCGTTTTTCTCCAGGATAAATTGGACCATGACGACCGAGATGCCGTCTTTGATCACGGCGCGAAGCTCGTCGATGCCGTCGATCGTGTTGATGGCTTCTTCGATCGGCTTGGTGACGGCGGTTTCCATCTCCTCGACGCTGGCGCCTTTGAGCGTGGTCGTGATGGTGACGGTCGGAATATCGACGTTCGGGTAGAGATCCACGCCGAGCCGCGCGTACGAGAAGATCCCCAGCACCACCAGCGCGGTAATCAGCATGACCGCAAAGACCGGGCGTCTAATGCAGAGATCTATAAAACTCATGGTTGTTGAAAACTCATGGTTGTTGGAGATTCATGGTTGTTGTGTTTCGCCCTCGCGCGGCATCACCGGTCCGGCGACTTTGACCGCCGCGCCGTTGGTCAGCCGGGTCAGCCCCGATATGACGACCAGCTCGCCCGGTTTGAGGCCGGTGACCTCGACTTCGTTCGTGCCCACTCGCACTCCGGTTTGGATAATGCGCTCGCGGGCGACATTATTTTCGGCCACGAATACTTTACTTACGCCGGCAAAAGAAACGATCGCCTGTTGCGGCACCGTAAGAGCGTTGGGATCGACGCGCGTCGTGACGATCGCATGGGCGAAGAATCCGGGTTTCAAACGCCGGTCCGGATTTTCCACCACGCCTTCGACCAGAAACGAGCGGCTGGTGACCTCGGACGACGGGCTGATGCGGGTGAGCCTCCCCTTGAACGTCGCGTCGGGAAAAGAATCCACGCGGATATCCACCGCCTGGTCCGTGTGGATCTCGGGCGCAAAGCGCTCCGGAATCATGCCGCGGAGCTTCAGCGGATTGTCCTGGACGATGGTAAATAATGGAGCGGCGACTTTGACGTATTCGCCCGCCGAAACCGAGCGCTTGCTGATCGAGCCCGCGAGCGGCGCGGTAATCGCGGTGTCGCGCAATTTCTTCCGCGCCGTTTCCAACTGGGCCTCTTTGGAAGAGGCTGCGGCGAGCGACGCCCTGGCTTCCTCCATGCTGCTCTTGTAGTTCGCGCCCGCCATCTTGGCGCGCATCTGCGCGGTGTCATAATCCTGCGCCGCGATGAGCTGCCGTTCGTAGAGAGTCTTGGTGCGCACGAGGCCGCGCTCGGTGTCGTCCGCATCGGCCTTGGCTCTCTGCACGAGCGAGGTCTGCGTGACATCGAAATCCTTCGGCGGCGTTTTTTCCAATCCCAGCTTGGCCAGGTTCTCTTTCAAGTTGCTTTCGGTCTGTTGTATGGCGAAGCGGAACTCCGCGTCGTCGATCTTCGCCAGCGTCTGTCCGCGGGCGACGCGGTCGCCGAGATCGGCGGCGAGCGAGGCGATCCTGCCGTCCACCTCGCTGGAGACGGTCACCTCTTCGTTGGCGTAAAGCGTGCCGACGAATTCCAGGGTGCGGGCGACTTTCTGCGCGCGCACCGGCGTCACCGTCACGGGCACGGGCGCTTCGGCCTTCTGCGCTTTGGTTTCCTTCGACGCGGAGCTGCGATCGCAGCCGCAGAGCGGGAGCGCTGCGAGGAATAGCGCGGTGACAAGGGATCGTCTCATCGGCTCGCTCCGGATTGCCGGGCGCTTTTTCTGAGGAGGAAGCGGAGGAAGCCGATCAGAGCCTCCGAGTCGCGTTCCAGCGAGTGCGCGCTTCGGCCCATCATCCTTCGTCCCGCCGTGCTGATGGTCATCTCGTTGATATAAAAGGCGGCCTGGCCCGCATCCATGGCGCGAAAGATCCTTTGCTTGATTCCGTCGTCGAGCAGATTTTTGATCCGCCCCTCGTGCCGTTCGCGGTATTTCAAAAGGCGCCGGGTCTGGCTCCCGCGGGGACTGTCGCGCATGAGGCGGCGGTCGAGGAGCAGCACGCGCAGGAGATCTTTTTGCGCTTCCATGATCTCCAACTGCGCGCGAATGGTCTGGCAGAGCTTCTCCCACGGCGTGGCCTCGCCATCGACGCGGGCCTCGATCTGCCGAAGCATCTCCGAGGCAACCTCCTCGACGGCGGCTACGATCAGGTGGTCCTTGCTGCGAAAGTAGAGGTAGACCGCCCCTTTGGTTATTCCCGCCTCCGCGCTGACCCGCTCCATCGTGACGGCATCGAACCCTTCGGCGGCAATCACCTTCCGGGTC
Organism: uncultured Syntrophobacteraceae bacterium; assembly: GCA_964404195.1. GTDB lineage: Bacteria > Desulfobacterota > Binatia > UBA9968 > UBA9968 > JAJPJQ01. The sequence continues at coordinate 10,676 of CAYOJC010000090.1, read as the reverse complement.
GCCTCCAGGAGCGAGCGCGTGCGGAAGGTCTGCAGGACCTCTTTACGGCTTGAATTGGAAACGGTAGACTGAATCATAGTTTAGTAGACTGAATGACCGTTCAGTATTCACACGGGTTAACGGAAATGTCAAATAAAAGCGTCTTTGCTTTGCGGTGAAAACGATATATATAAGGCGACGGTCTGCGCTATCGCGAGGAGGTTTTTATGTCGGCGTTGAGATTCCTGTTGTCCCTGGCGTTCGCTCTGGCGATCGGCGGGTGGCTTCCGTCCGGCAGTCGGGCCGCGGAGCCGGTGAATCAAACAGAGCCCGGCCCTCAGAAAGTGTTGACGCTCGAGGCGAAAGGAAAAGAGTTGACGGTGGACGATTCCGTCCGCAATGCGCTGGAAAATCACCCGAGCATCAAATCGGCGAGGGAAAGAGTCGGGGCGCAGGCGGCGGTCCTGCGCCAGCAGTTCGCGGCGTACTATCCGACGATCAGTAATACCAATACCGTCCGCGACGGCACTCAATCCGGAAGCGGAGGCGCGGCCAATTCGTTTGCTCAGTTTTCTGTTCAAAGCCAAATCAGCGGGAGCTTTACGCTCTATAATTTCGGGAAGCGAGAGGGTGCGGTGCAGTCGGCGCGCGAAACGTTGAGCGCAACTCAGTATAATCTAAAGACGACTGCCGATACGGTCGTGCTGGGTGTTAAGCAGGCATATTATTCCTATCTTCAAGCGATAGCGCTGGTGAGAGTCAGGGAGGAAACGGTCAGAGACCGCGCGCTGATCGTCCGCCAAGCGCAGGCGTTTTTTGACGTGGGCACGAGGGCCAAGATCGATCTCGTCAGGGCCCAATCCAACTTGTTTAGCGCGCAATCCGATCTGATCGCGGCGCAAAACACGGTGAGGGTGGCATGGGCGACGCTAAAAAATGCGATGGGACTGCCGGATCTCCCGGAGCAGCCGGTCGTTTCGATCCCGGCCGCCCAGGTAGAGAATTTTTCCGGGACGACTTTTCCACTCTCTCTGGAGCAATCTCGAAATCAAGCGTTCAGTGTCCGCCCTGAGCTACAGAGCTTCGACGCGCAGTTGCGGGCGCAAGATCAGATCATTGCCACCAACCGGAGAGGCCATTTGCCGGATGTGCTAATTGACGCCAACTACGGTGGAAGAAGTAAATTTGCACGCAGTAGTTTTTTGGGCGCTGTCCCTCTCCAGGACACCTGGCAAGCGCAACTGAGCCTGAACATCCCCATCTTCGACGGCTTTCGTACCACGAACAAAGTAGAGGAATCCGTGCGCACGTACTACTCGATCCGAGCCCAGGCCGAGCAGCAGAAACAGCAAGTTGCCTTGGAGGTCGAACAGGGTTATGCTAACGCTGGCAGCGCGCAGGAAAGGATCAAAGCTACGAGAGCGGCGGAACAGGCCGCGAAAGAAAATCTCGATCTGGCCAACGGCCGTTATCAGGTCGGCGTGGGTTCCATCATCGAAGTTACCGACGCCCAGGCATTGTATGTTACCGCGGAGGTCGATTACGTCAACTCTCTTTACAATTATAAAATCGCCGAAGCGCAGCTCTTGAGAGCGGTCGGCACGCCGTAGCCGGAGTCGTCAGTGTCGGCGATCATGCGGGATAGAAACCTATGAGGCGATACGGTTGGCTGGCAGCGATTCTCACCGTCGTCGGCGCATACGTCGTTTATGGGCAAATGACCTCCGGGACGGGAAAGAAACCCGAAGCCGGCAGAAGGTCCGAAGGCCGCGCGGCCGTTCCGGTTGTCGTGGCCTCCGTGGTCCAGAAGAACATGCCCGTGCAGCTCGAGGCCGTTGGATCCGTGGAAGCTTTTTCCACCGTGTCCATAAGGACTCAAGTCACCGGCACGATCACCCAAGTTCATTTTAAAGAGGGCCAAGACGTGAAGCAGGGAGATCTGCTTTTCACCATCGATACTCGGCCGTTTGAAGCCGCCCTCAAGCAGGCCGAGGCCAACCTGGCGCGCGACGCGGCCGTATTGGCCAATGCGCGCGAGCAGACGCGACGCTACTCGGAGCTGGTCAAGAAGCAATACGTCTCCCAAGAACAGTACGATCAGGTCAAGACCAATGCCGACGCTCTTGAAGCTTCGGTTGACGCGGACAAGGCCGCCATTGAGAACGCAAGAGTTCAACTCAGTTACTGCCGCATCTTCTCTCCGGTAACGGGACGGACCGGGAGCCTGCTGGTCAACGAGGGTAATCTCGTCAGAACCAACGATGCGGCCGCCCTTGTCACGATCAATCAAGTCAGCCCGATCTATGTGACGTTTGCCGTGCCGGAGCAGAACTTGCCGGAAATAAGGAAACGGCTGAGCGCCGGCAAGCTCAAGATTCAAGCGCTCTCGCAGGGCGAGGATAGCCCGGAAGAGGGCGAGCTCAGCTTTATCGACAATGCAGTGGACCGGACGACGGGAACCATCAAGCTCAAGGGTACTTTCGGTAACGGGAACCGGCGGCTTTGGCCGGGCCAGTTCGTGAAAGCGGTGCTCAAGCTGAACGATCATACCGATGCCATCGTCGTTCCCTCACAGGCTGTCCAAACGGGTCAGACCGGGCAGCACGTTTTTGTTTTAAAGGACGGCTCGGCAGTCGATATCCGTCCCGTAGTCATCAGTAGATCGCTCAACGGAGAGTCGGTTGTGGAGAAGGGCCTTCAGCCGGGCGAGCAGGTCGTCACCGACGGCCAGTTTCTTCTCGGGCCGGGAAGCAAAGTGCAAGTTAAGAATGGCAAAGAGGAAAGCAAAGAGCAGGTTAAGGGGGACAAGGAGGGGAGGAAGCGGAAAAAAGAGGTGGAATCATGAACATCACCGGCCCATTTATTTACCGGCCCGTCATGACAACCCTGGTCATGATGGGAATCTTGATCTTCGGCCTGATGGGTTATCGCGCGCTTCCGGTCGCCGATATGCCGACGGTCGATTTCCCGACAGTGGTCGTGACCGCCAACCTGTCGGGCGCCAGCCCCGAGACCATGGCCTCTTCGGTTGCCACACCCCTGGAAAAACAGTTCTCGACGATTGCCGGTCTGGATTCCATGAACTCCGTCAGCACCCTCGGCCGGACACAGATCACGCTCCAATTCAGCTTGAGCCGGAACATCGACGCCGCCGCTCAGGATGTCCAGGCGCAGATTGCGCGGACTTTGAGAGAGCTTCCTCCCAACATGACGAGCCCTCCCGCATACAGAAAGGTCAACCCCGCCGACGCCTCTATCCTTCAGTTGGCTCTCACGTCTGAAACGCTTCCGCTTTCCACGGTCGATGAGTACGCGCAGAACATCCTGGCGCAGAGAATTTCGACGGTGAGCGGCGTCGCCCAGGTCGACGTCTTCGGGACACAGAAGTACGCGGTTCGTATTCAGCTTGATCCGAGCGCGCTTGCCTACCGGCAGATCGGCATCGACGAGGTTCTTAACGCGGTGCAGCGCGGCAACGTCGATCTGCCGTTGGGAACTTTGGACGGGCCGCACCGCTCCCTTACGCTCAAATCAAACGGCCAGCTCTCGACGGCGGAGGACTACCGGCCGCTGGTGGTGACCTATAGAAACGGCTCTCCTGTTCAGCTCAGGGATGTCGGCAAGGTTCTCGACAGCGTCGAAAACAATAAAGTCGCCGCCTGGTACAACAACAAGCCGGCCGTGGTTCTGGCGGTGCAGAGACAGCCGGGCGCGAACGTCGTCGAGGTCGTGGACGGCGTCAAAGCGATTCTTCCGGCATTGAGCGACTACATTCCTCCCTCGGTTAACCTGGAGGTTTCCTTCGACCGCACTCTCGCGATTCGCGAATCGGTCTGGGACGTTCAGTTTACTCTGGTCCTGACCGTCGCGCTGGTCGTCATGGTCATCTTTCTTTTCTTGCGCAACCTCTCGGCCACGATCATTCCCAGCCTGGCTTTGCCGATGTCGATCATCGGGACCTTCGCCGCGATGTATTTCCTGGGGTACAGTCTCAACAATTTGTCCCTGATGGCGCTCACCCTCTCCGTAGGTTTCGTCGTCGACGACGCGATCGTCGTGCTGGAGAACATTGTGCGCCACGTCGAAAAAGGCGAGAGGGTATTCGAGGCAGCGCTCAAGGGCGCCAAAGAGATCTCTTTTACCATCCTCTCGATGACGCTGGCGCTGGTGGCCGCTTTGATTCCCATACTTTTCATGTCGGGAATGCTCGGCCGGTTGCTGAGAGAATTTGCCGTCACGATCTGCGTCGCCATGCTGGTCTCCGGCTTTGTTTCGCTGAGCCTCACGCCGATGCTTTGCAGCCGCTTTATGAAACCCGCGGGCGCGGAGCGCCACGGCCGTTTTTACGTGATCGTCGGCCGATTCTTCGACTCCATGCTGCGCTTCTATGATTGGACACTCCAAGCGGTGTTGAGGCACCGCTTGGCGACGTTGCTGGTATCGTTCGTCCTCCTCGGCGCGACTGCGTATCTGTTCGTGATCATTCCCAAAGGTTTCGTGCCTAGCGAGGATACCGGGCAAATCATTATCAACACTGAAGCCGCCCAGGGGACCTCGTTCGACGATATGGTGCGCCTGCAAAAACAGCTTGCAGCGATCGTCGCGGACGATCCTAACGTCGGCGGCTTCCGGTCGAGCGTCGGTGTCGGCGGTCAAGCCTCGACGGGAAACAGCGGACAGATGTTTATTCGATTGAAGCAACGTGCCGAGCGTGAGCTCAACGCCGACCAGGTGATCCAGCAGCTCAGGCCGAAGTTGTCCACGGTTCCCGGCATCCGTGTCTCTCTGCAGAACCCTCCGGTGATTAGGGTCGGCGGCCGGCTTTCGAGAAGCCTGTATCAATTCACCTTGCAAAGCCCGGACGCCAAGGAGCTTTTCCAGTATGCTCCGCTGCTGGAAGAGAAGATCCTCTCCCATGGCGATTTTCTGGACGTCAATAGCGACTTGCAGCTCAAAAATCCGCAATTGGAAATCCTGGTCGACCGGGAGAAGGCATCGACGTTGGGGCTGACGCAACAAGGACTGTCGCCGCGTCAGATTCAGGAGGCCTTCTACAACGCCTACGGCTCACGGCAGATCTCGACGATCAATACGCCGAACAATCAATATCAGGTCATCATGGAGCTCGATCCCAAGTATGAGAACGATCCCTCCGTGCTGTCGATGCTCTACATCCGGTCCAACACCGGCAACAATACGGCCCAAGCCGCCCTTACGGCGGGCAACGCGCTGATTCCGCTGAACTCGGTCGCCACTCTGAAGCAGGGAGTCGGCCCCATGTCGGTCAGCCACTCCGGCCAGCTCCCGTCGGTGACGATTTCGTTTAACCTCAAGCCCGACGTCGCCCTGGGCGACGCCCTGAGAGAGATCAATCAGCTCGCGCGCGAGACGCTTCCGGCATCCATTACAACAGCCTTTCAGGGCACGGCGCAGGAGTTTCAGTCTTCACTGCGCAGCATGTGGCTCCTTCTCGCCATGGCGATCCTGGTGGTCTATCTGGTGCTGGGAATCTTGTACGAAAGCTTCCTCCATCCGCTGACGATCTTGTCAGGACTTCCCTCGGCGGCCTTGGGCGCGCTGCTCACCCTTATGCTGTTTGGGATGGATTTGAATATCTACGGTTTCGTGGGAATCATCATGCTGATCGGTATCGTGAAGAAAAACGCCATCATGATGATCGACTTCGCGCTCGAGGGCCAGAGAAACGAGGGCAAGACCCCGTACCAGGCGATCTACGAAGGCTGCCTGGTGCGATTCCGGCCCATCATGATGACCACGATGGCCGCCATCATGGGCGCCCTGCCGATCGCGCTCGGACACGGCGCGGGCGCCGAATCGCGCCGCCCGCTGGGCCTCGCTGTCGTCGGCGGGTTGCTGGTATCGCAGGTCTTGACGCTCTATATCACTCCCGTCATCTATCTCTATTTTGAGTCCGCCGTGGAGAAGGCGCGCGGGTGGCGGGGCGTCTCGAAGGACAAGTTGGCTTCAGCCGGGACAGCACCATCGTGGGAGGCGCAATCCACGGACGCGCCTGCGGGCGCGCCGTCGCTCTGGTCTTCGTTCAGAAAATTGGGTGCGTGGAGAAAGTAAGCGGCTCTTTATTGCAAAATACAGATTGTAAATTGAAAAATGCAAATTACGAGAAAATCTGATTGTTGCGCTTTGCAATTTTCATTTTGCAATTTGAGATGCGCTCGGCGCTGAGCGCGGCCTACCAGCTAAACGGATTTAGAATCTTGCCGATTCTGCCGATGTCTTCTTTGAGCTGATCAAGGGCGCTTTTGTTTTCATCTACCTCTTCCGGGTCACTCGATTTCGGTTTTGCAGCGGTCTTCGTCTCGGCGGGCTTTTCCTTTACGGGTTGAGGCGGACCTTTTACCGCCAGTTCGGGCAGCGATTGCGCCGGCGGCGGAGTCGCGGCCGTCTCGCTTGACTCGGATTTAGCCGGCTCGGCCGGGGCCGTCGATTTCTCCTGAGACTGAAACTCCTGCGGCTGGAGTAATAACGGACTTTTTTCCGTGCTTAGCCTCGGCTCAAGCTGGATCGTTTCCGCGGGCTTGGGCCGAGGCGCCACGGGTTTCGGCGTCCCTTCGACTTTTTTGTTGATCGTTTCTTCGGCTTTCGTCGCGTCGATTCCCTGTCCTTTTAATTTCTTATCGATATTCGAGAGGAGCGTGCTGGTGTCAGGCGCGGGCGTGTCAGCCGCCTTGGAGCGCGCTACTTCTTTCTCGTCGTACGGGGCTTTCAATGCCGGAGCGGCCTCGGGTGGAGCGGGAAGCTCGCTCATGGATTTTCCTTTTTTCTCGAGCTTGCTATCGATTGCGCCCAAATTCGTGGTCACCTGAGGTTTCGTCGCCTCAGGCTCCTTAGGCAGGTCAGCCGCGGGCGGCTTGGGATCTGCGCTTTGCTTCGCGTCGATCCCTCGCTGCTTCAGCGAGTCGTCGATGTCGCCGACCAATTGGGGATTTTTTGCCGAGGCTGTCTTCGTTGCTTCCCGCTTCTTGTCTTTTTTCTCGACTTCGTTGGACGGCGGCGGAGGAGGAGAAGAAGAAGATGAGGAGAAAGGATTTATTTTATCGACCACGCGGCTCAAGAGCCCTTTTTCGTCTCCCGGCTTTTCATCGACGACTTCCGTTTTGGCCACCAGATTTAGCGGCGGCTTCGCTGCGCCGGCCTGCTCTTTGTTTTCCGCCGCGGCAGGCGCCGCCGGCCGTCCTTCCGGCTTGAGCAGGATCGCGAGCGGGTCCCGTTTTTCCTGAGCCAACTGGCTTAACTGGACCTGGGCGGTTTTGGCCAAAGGATGAGTCGGATAATGTTCGACAAGCGCCTCATAGGCCAGAGACGCTTTTACAATGTTCTTTTCCAGCCGGTAACTTTCTCCCAGTTGATAGAGCGCCTTGGCCGCGGTCGGCGTGTCCTTATAGCGGCGCAGAATTTCTTCAAAGCGATCTCGCGCCGCCGGGTATTTCTTCTCCCGTATGTAGAACGATGCGATGTCAAATTCATGCTCGGCAAGGTACTCCAGGCACTTCGCCAGCTTTTCCTTCGACTTTGCAGCGTAAGGCGACTGGGGATAGTTGTTGATGACCCGCTCAAAGTAGCCCTTGGCGATCTCCGTCACCTTTTGGTCCCGGTCAACGGATGAGAATTGGTCGAAATGCGCCATGCCGGAAATATACAAGGCGTATGGGACGTTCTCGTTGGTGGGATGCATGGCCTGAAATTCCTTCAGCGTTTCCACCGCCTCCGTATATTGCTTGTTAAAATAATAAGCCTCGCCCAGTTTCATCTCGGCCGATACGATTTCCGGAGCGAACGGATGTTCAGACCTCAACTTCTGGAATCGGTCGATGGCCAGAGCGTATCGTTTGCTGTTGAACATCGCCTCGCCGTCCTTGTACAGCATCTCGGCGCTGGCGTTCGGCGGTATGGCCGGCGCCGACCAGGGAAGCGGCGGAAGAGGCGGAAGAGAGGAAAGCGAAGGCAGAGAAGAGCAGCCGGCGCTTAGAACCGTAAGGGCGAGGACCAGATAACGCGGCCCAAATTGGATCATTGGTGAAATTGCGAGATATTGTCGCGTGCTTGGCGTGTGAAACATTGCCGCCGTCATTTCGCCCGGGCCGTCTGGCCTCTGACAATGGGATGGTCGGAAATTTTACTCATCTTATAGACCGCGCGGTGGGGAGTCAAGCATAGGGCATTTTACTTTAATTTTGTCGTGCCGTCACCCGGAAGCGCGTCTGCGTTTCGTTGGAGCGCAGGACGAACGGCCACACGGGCGGGAAGACCAAATACGCCGTCGTCTCCAAAAAAGAATAAACCAAATCCCCGGGAGGCCCTTTATCGTCGTGTATCGTGACCGTGTATTCTCCCGGCGGGAGATCGGGCACGCGGAACTGAAGTATTTTATCCTCGATCCAGACCAATTCTTTGTCCGGGACATCTCTCCGGTCGGGTTTCAGCGCCAGAAGCTTCAGCCGGGGATAGTCCATGACTTGGCCGCCCATCTCGACGCGCGGCCAGCCTACCAGATATTCCATCGAGAGGCTTACCACGGTTCCGGGCGTGCCTTCGGTGGGCTCGATCTGGACGATTTTCGGAGCGCAGGCCGTCAAGCCAAGCCAGAGAATCAGGGTGGCTGTTTGGATAGCCGGTAGGGCCGGGCTTCGGCCGCGCGCATGTCGTCCGTGTGCGAGAATGAGGTCCATTTCTACGCCGGGGGAGCTATTTGCGCCACCCTACCCCAAAGGACCCCAAAGAAGCAACTTTCGGGAACCCAAAAAAAATTGTATTTTCCTCTTGACAGGAGGTTTTCGATTAGGGTACAAAGAGCCCAATTTGAGATCGAGCCCCTATGTCTGGCAAGAGCGATATCAACGGTATTGTTTTGGAGAGGCAGCACGGATCGTTGTTCAGAATATTTAGGAATGAAGGAGGCGACAATGAAGAAGGTATCTAGTTTCACCGCCCTCGGCTTTGTGCTCGCGATTATTTTCGCGGCAGCACTGCCGGCACGGGCTGACAGTGTCGATCAGAGGATCGGCACTTTGGAAGCGGAGTTGACGCGGCTCAAAGCCGAGCAGGCTGAGGTGAAGTCGGAGCAGATCGAGCTGAAGAGAAACACGCTGGCTGCCGAAGGCGCTCTGCCGACGTTTTCCTACCGCGCCGGTAGTGGCTTGACGATTACTGCGGCGGACAAGTCGTGGGGAATCCGCATGGCCTTTGAATCTCACATGCGGATGCTCTTCGAGACCGGGAAAATGCATTTCGGCCGCACCAACGGCGAAGTGCAGGGCCGCCGGTTCAGGCCTCGATGGAACTTCTGCGTCGTCAACTGCTTCTATGAGATCGAGTATTCTATAGACGAAGACGGTTTCGGCGGCAGCTCTGAATTGCAGCGCGGCACCGTCTTTGTACATTTAGAGCAGGTTAACCCATGGTTGCCGACCGCCTACTTCGGCATGGACATTCCAACTGAAAGCGGCGATTTTAGCTCGGGCTCGAGCTACACGGGCTGGCAGATGGAGTATCCCTTGCTGCAGCGGGCCCTGATCAACACCGGCTCGGCCAGCAACGGTATCGCTGTTAGATGGAACGATAAGCCGCTGGGGGCGATCGGTATTCCCGGTAAGCTCAACACCATCAACCTGGTGATGGCCGGTATCAGCGATGCCGGAGACGGACTGAGCACTTTTAGAGACGCCGGTAGTAACTTTCTGGCCTATATTTCCATCGATCCCTTCTCTGAGTTGAAGAGCAAATGGCTCGAAGGGTTGTCGTTCGAGATGGGCGCATGGTTCTGTAAGGTAGATGGCTTTGACTCCGGGTCATCTGGAGGGGGCGGTAGCACCACCACCGATCCCGACCAGGACTGCTCCAGGCTGCGGCTCCGTGACAACGGCGACGGCGGCAGGACGACACTGTTCGACACGACCTCGAGCAGCGGCAGCCAGCGGCTCGGACGCGGCTTGATGCACTACCTATATCCCGGCGTTCAGTGGGAGGTCGGCCCTTATACCCTGCGTTTCGCAGCCGCTTTCGCGCGGTGGCACAATGGCAGTACGAGTAGCAACCGCCCCGGACTGACCAAAGGAAATAGCTGGAATATAGCGCATGATCTTTTCCTCTTTAGCCCCAAGGGTTGGTTAACCGGCTCGGCAACTACCCCCGGCTCGGTCCTGGTGGGAACTCGCTTTGAACGCACCACTGCGGACTGTAATGTCGGCGGAGGCGGTCCTGGAATTGGTAGCAATGGATGCACCAACCAGGGTTTTAACCGGAATGTGGTTCTCGTGCGGGAATGGGGTGTGTATTACTTCCTGATGAGCGGGCTCAGCACGGGGATCAACTGGACGTGGTACGACGCCAAGAACATGCCGGATGCGTCCCGGGTTAATCTCGGAATAGATAAGAGCAATGATAGACTTGGCAAGGGCGGTAGTTGGGTCGATGTAGCCCTGAACTTCCGCTACAGGTTCTAACGAATACCTGAAGCTGAATATAAAAAGGGGAGCCATTTGGCTCCCCTTTTTATTGCAGGCCGATGTGTCCGCCCTCCCCACCCAGGGCTGACACGCAGGCCTGTCCTGAGTCTAGTCGAAGGGTCTGCCCCTACAAGAAATTCCCCGCCGGCGTGATCTACTGTAGTGTCTCTTAAATTAAGGCACTTATCCGTCGAGGTTTCTCTATTCACCACG
>CAYOJC010000089.1:0-20050 GCA_964404195.1 uncultured Syntrophobacteraceae bacterium | reverse complement strand
GAATAGAGAAACCTTGAAGGATAAGTGCCTTAATTTAAGAGGCACTACACTAGTTTACTCGCCCGCGTGGCTCCATGCGGAAAATTCCTCCAGCCCGAGACGAGCGAGCGTGTCCTTAAACGGCCGGCCGCTGCGCTCGTGGCGCCCGGACAAACGGTAATATTCGAAAATCATCTCGGGCAGCCATTTGGCGATCGTAAAGCCCTGGTATTTTCCGTCGGGAATCGGCTCGAGAAAGCGCGCGCCGACGTCTTTCCAATCGTGGTCGGCGATCCAGCCGCGCTGCGTGGCGAAAACGCTTTGCAGGATCATGCTGCGATGACCCGCGTCGAGCGCCTGGTCGAGAGTGAAATTCCAGCCGGTGATCGCGTTGAACGCATCGACGATGCTGTTGAGGCCGTCCGGCTTGTGCTGCATCTGCGCGAACCAGCAGCCGCCGAAGATGCCGGTGAACTGGCGGTGTTGTTCGGAGAGAATGTGCGACCACGCCCAACCGTCCGGGCTGTTGTCGTCCAGCGGGCCCCATTTTTCCCGGTAGCGCAAATCCGGCGGGGGCTTCGCCGAGCCGCCGCCCTGCGGCTTCATGCCGCCGCTCGCGACCAGCTCGCGCAGCATCTCGCCAAGTTTCGGGCGCCACTCGTGCATCGCCGGCGTGCCGCCTTTGGTGTGCACCGCCCACTTGGGCGCGTCGCCGCCGATGGCCTCGGCCACTTGTTTGGGACCGTCGGCGAGCAAATTCCCCAGCCAGCCTTCGCGCCGCGCGGCCATGCCCAAAAGTTTTTCCACCGCTTCGACGTTGCCCCATTCGAGTCTCAAGCCGTTGGTCTTCTCCGGACCGAGCAGACCTTTTTCCCACGCCTCGAACGCGACGCCGGCGCCGCAGGAGAAATGGCTGCACTCGATGCCGAGGTCGTTGATCCTCTCCGCCAGGTAGAGAGCGGCGTTTCCTTTGACGCCGAGATTAAAAAAAGTGTCGAGCCACTCGCCGCCGGCATTTAAGCGCACGGTGGTTCCCTTGTAGGGCCCTTCGCCGAGCGTTGCGTCCCACGGGCAGAGCCGCTGGCACTGAAAGCAGGGTCGCAGGACCACGTCGTTCTTTTCGAAGCCCGCGATGTGCGATGGATTTAAATCGGTGCTGCGCCAGTTCAAATTGTTGAGCGCGCCCCACGACTCGCCGTGGCCATACTTGGTTTTCTTTTTGTTGACGTCGTGCACCTGCAAGATCGCGCGCCAGCGCATGCCCGCGTCGATCAGCTTCGCTTTGTCGCGGGCCGAAGGTCGCGCCGTGCCGCTGACGACGATCGCTTTTAATTTTTTCGAGCCGAATACTGCGCCGCCGCTGTGCGCGGCGAAATGGTTGTAGTCGTTCGCTAGCATCGCCGCGCGGTTGAGGTTCTCGCCCGCGGGGCCGATGCACAAGACCTTCGCGTCTTTGATGCCGACCTCTTCGCGCAGCCGGTCTTCGGTTTGTCTCGTGCCCAAGCCCCAGATCCGGCTCGCGTCTTTAAGCTCGGCCTTGCCGTCGTGAATATATAGGTAGGAGGGTTTCTCGGCCGCGCCGCTGAGAATGACTCCGTCATATCCGGCGGCCTTGAGATATGTTCCCCAAAAACCGCTGGTGGCGCCGCGGCCGAGCGTGTACTGCGTCAGCGGGCTTAAATAAACCGCGGTCATTTTGGTGCCGCCGGGCGTGAAGCCGTTGCCCGTGAGCGGACCGGTCATGATGACGACGCGGTTCTCCGGCCCGAAAGGCTTCGCGTCGAGCGGCAGCTCGTTGAGCAATATATAGGAGGCGAGCGCCTGCCCGCCGATGAATTTTTGCAGCACGTCGGATTCCGGCAAGTTCTCGTCTTTAAGCGAGCCGGAGGTAAGATCGACGCGGAGCATCTTCCCCATGTAGCCGCCGGGGAGCCGAGTGTTGCGTGTTTTAGGAAACAGAGTATTCATGGCCCGCGTCGAGAAAATAGAAGAAGAAGCAGTTGCCGTCAAGACCAACCTTGCCCTGAGAAGTTGTCCTTACTATACTCCACGTTTGGAGACGAAGGGAATGACGAAAGCTTTTTTCAAAGTTGTGACTCCGAAGGAGGCGCGCGAGATTCTGCTCAAGGCGCCGCCGGTCGGAAGCGAGACGATCGAGACGGTTCGCGCGCGCGCCCGCGTGCTGGCGGAAGATCTTTACTCGCGCGTCGACCTGCCGCATTTCAGCCGCGCGGCGATGGACGGCTACGCCGTGATCGCCAAGGACACGTTCGGCGCGAGCGCGAGCCAGCCGGGTTATTTGAAGCTCGTCGGCACGGTCGAGATGGGAAAGGAAGCGACGCGCCCGCTCGGCAAAGGCGAAGCGATGCGCATCTCGACCGGCGGCATGCTGCCGCCGGGAAGCGACGGCGTCGTGATGGTCGAATATACGGAGGAGGCGGGCGCCGACACCGTGGAGATCCATCGCAGCGTGTCGCCGTGGCAAAACGTCATTCAGATCGGCGACGACATTCAAAAAGGCGCGCCGGTTTTTGCGCGCGGCCGGCGTCTGAGGGCGCACGATCTCGGCGCGCTCACCGGCATCGGACTTTCCGCGCTGCCGGTCTATAAAAAACCTCGCATCGCGCTCATCTCGACGGGGGATGAGATCGTTGAAGCGGACCGCGAGCCGCTTCCCGGTCAGGTGCGCAACATCAATCAGCACTCGCTCGCCGGGCTCATCGACGAGTGCGGCGGAGAGTTGAAGGACTTCGGCGTGATTCGCGACGATCGCGACGCGCTTCGGGGCGCCCTCGATCAGGCGCTTCGCTGGGCCGACCTCGTCCTGCTTTCTGGCGGCAGCTCGATGGGCGCGAAGGATATCGCGCTGGACGTGATTCTTTCCTTTCCTGCGGCCGAAATGGTTTTTCACGGCATCTCCGTCAGTCCGGGGAAGCCGACGATCTTCGCGCGCGCCGGCGGCAAGCCGGTGCTCGGCCTTCCGGGCTACCCGGTGTCGGCGCTCGTCATCTTCGAGCTTTTCGCCGCGCCGCTCATCCGCACGCTCGGCGGCGAGGATCCGGCCTCGGCCTGCGAGTTCAAAAAGACCACGCGCGCGATTCTCAAAACCAACGTCGCCTCGCAGGCGGGCCGCGAAGATTACGTGCGTGTCTGCCTTGAAAACGCCGGCGGCAAGCTCTACGCTCAGCCGCTCCCGAGCAAGTCCGGCGCGATTTTTACACTGGTCAAAGCGGACGGGATGATCCGGATCGATCTCAATCAGGAGGGGATCGAGCAGGGAGAAGAGGTGGAAGTCATTCTATTTTAGATTTTGGATTTTAGATTTTCGATTGAACAGCAATGGCACGGAAGAGATATCTCAAGAAAACGCCGTTGAAAGAGGCGCGCCAGCTTTTTTTGAGCCGCGTCGATGCGCGTGCGCTCGCAAGCGAAGAGCTGCGCGTGGATCAAGCGCTCCACCGCGTCACTTACGAGCCGGTGTTCGCGCGCATCTCGTCGCCGCACTACCACGCCGCTGCCATGGACGGGATCTGCGTGCGCGCCGAAGATACTTTCGGCGCGACGGAGTTCGCGGGAAAAAAGCTCAAGCGCACATCGCGCGAGGCGGGAGGGGAGAGAAGCTTCGCTTACGCGGACACTGGCAACGCGATCCCGCTTTGGGCCAACGCGGTCATCATGATCGAAAAAGTCCACCAGCTAGAAGACGGCAACGTGGAAATTTTCGATTCGGTCGCGCCCTGGAACCATGTGCGCCTCGTGGGCGAAGACGTGGTTGCAACCGAGCTGCTCCTGCCGCGCTCGCATCGGCTTCGGCCTTACGATCTCGGCGCGCTTTTGGCGGCCGGCCACACGACCGTGAACGTTAAAGAGCGGCCGCGTGTCGCGATTCTTCCGACCGGCGACGAGTTGATCCAGCCCGGAGACGAGCCTACGCCTGGCGCGGTGATTGATTTCAACTCCAGCGTGCTGGGGGCGTTCATACAAGAATGGGGCGGCGAGCCGGTCAAGTTTCCGCGCGTCAAAGACGATCCGGCCGAGCTTGGCGCGGTATTGAGAGCGGCGCTGAAAAAAAATCACCTCGCCGCGATCATCGCCGGTTCTTCCGCCGGCGAGCACGATTTTACGGCGGAAGTCATTGCAAAGGAAGGCGAGCTGCTGGCGCACGGCATCGACGTGATGCCGGGAAAACCGGCAGTTCTTGGGGTTGTCGCCGGCAAGCCCGTCATCGGCATCCCCGGCTATCCGGTTTCGGCAATCGTCATCGCGCGCGAGATTCTCCGGCCGGTCATCGAAAAACTTTTGGGCGCCGGCCCGCAGTCCTCACCGTCGGTTCAAGCCGTGGCGCCGAAAAAGATTCCATCGCACCTTGGCCTGGAAGAATTTGTCCGGGTTCATCTGGGCCGCGTGGAGTCAAGGCTCATCGCCGTGCCGCTTGGCCGCGGCGCGGGAGTCATTACGACTATGGTCCACGCCGACGGTCTGATGCGCATCCCGAGCATGGTCGAGGGAATCAACGCGGGCGAGGAGATGGAAGTGGAGCTTCTTCGTCCGCTGGAAGATATCGAAAACACGATCCTCTGCACCGGCAGCCACGACCTCGCCATCGGCGTGCTCGAAGACCAGCTCAAGATGATCTATCCGGAGCTGAAAATCGCGGCGACCAACGTCGGGAGCGTCGGCGGTCTGCTTGCGCTGCAGCGCAGCGAGACGCACATCGCCGGCAGCCATCTGCTCGATCCCGACACCGGCGCGTACAATATTCCCGACATCAAGCGCATGATTCCCCAGACGCCCGTCGTTCTCGTCCATCTCGCCAGGCGAGAGCAGGGGCTGATCGTCAAGAAAGGTAATCCCAAAAATATTTTCGCTCTGAAAGATCTCCTCCGGCGCGATCTCATGTTCGTCAATCGCCAGCCCGGCTCCGGCACGCGCGTCCTGCTCGACTACGAGTTAAAGCGGCTCCAAATCGATCAGAGTCAAATCCGCGGCTACGAGCGCGAAGAGTTCACGCACATGTCCGTTGGCGTGGCGGTCGCGAGCGGATTAGCCGACGTGGGCCTCGGTGTCCGCTCCGCCGCCAACGCACTCGGCCTCGACTTCATCACCGTCGGCGAGGAGCAATACGATCTCGCGATGCTGCGCTCTTTCTTCGAATCCGAGATAGGCGAGAAGCTTCTGGAGGCGATTCGCTCCGACGGCTTCAAGCAAGCCGTCGCGGCCCTCGGCGGTTACGACACGCGCACGGCGGGGGAAGTCCTTTACCGGCAGTAGGCCTCGGTTTTTTACGCGTACGCACCGGCGCAGCGATTCTTTGCCCGAAGCCGATACAGCTTGTCTTTCTTTTCCCTCCGTCGTATATCCTGGACAAATTCTTCCAGGAAGGAATGCGCGCATGACCACGATGAAGACGAGATACAGCGCCGAGATACAGCGCGCCAAGGGCTTGTTGGAGCTGGTGGCCGGTATGTACAACACTTCGCTTTCATTTCAGACCACGCGCGCGGCCGAGCAAGTTCTGCAGACCGATTCGCGTGTCGGGTACTCGCTCAAGCTTTCGCTGACCACGACGCGCTCGCAACACGAGAACGGAGTGTCGCTCTCGTTCGCGGCCGATGGATTTAAAGAATTACGGGCGGTCGCGGAAGGAAAGATTTCCTTGGCCTGGATCAACCCTTCCGTTGCGGCGACGCTGGCGTTCAAAGGCAAAGGCCCGTTTTCCAAGCCTTTGCCGATCAGAACGCTCGCCGTGTTTCCTTCTTACGATATCGTCGGCTTCGCCGTTCGCGCGTCAACCGGCGTGACGTCATTGGCGGAGATCAAACAGAAGAAAATTCCGCTACGTCTCTCTACGGGTCAAACGAGCAAGCGCGCGCTCGCGCATCATCCGACGATGTTCACGGTCACGTCCGTGATGAAGGCAGCCGGCTTTAGCCTCGCCGACATCAAGAAATGGGGTGGCAAGATCCAGTCCGTGACGAGGCCGAGCCACCCGGACCGGCGCGCGGCGATCGAGAACGGCACGATCGACGCCGTTTTCGACGAAGGCATCAAAAGCTGGGGGCAGACCGCGATCGATAAAGGCTTTCGTTATTTGCCGGTCGAAGGGCAAATCCTTGAGCGCCTCACGGCGATGGGATATCGTCAGTCGGTGGTGCCTGCGTCGCGCTTTCGGGGGATGACCGAAGACGTCAAAACGGTCGATTTCAGCGGCTGGCCCATGGTTGTGCGCGCGGACATGCCGGACGAGGTGGCCTACGCGCTTTGCGAAGCGATCGAAGCGCGCAAGGATTTGATCCCGACCGACAATTACAAGCCGCTGGACGTGGCGCAGCTTTGCGCCGACGACGAAGAGGCGCCGCGCGGCGTTCCTTTTCACCCAGGCGCGGAGCGGTTTTACCGGGAACGAGGCTATTTAAAATAACCGCTGCGGATCGCGGCGAAATCTTTTTCTTGACACTTCCTCCCGGCGGTGGGATTAGGGGTTAGGAATTGGGGATTGGAGGTCGGGAATTCCCAATCCCTAACTCCCAATTCCCGATTACAGGAGGCACAAAGATGAACCGCGAATTCTCACTTCGGGCTGCAACCGTCATTTTCGTTCTTGGCTCGTCCTTTCTGATATGGGTCGAGCCCGTCACGGCTCAGACTGCAAAAATCAAGATGGGGAATGGTTCGAGCCCGCCGATCCTGGACTCGATCACGCCTTACGTGGCCGTCGAGGCGGGCATATTCAAAAAATACGGATTGGACGTGGAGATGATGGAGTTTCGCGGCGACAATGTGATGACAACGGCGATGATTGCGGGCGATATCAATCTTTGCTCGAATATCGGCGCAACCTCCGCGATGGTGAGCGCCTCCAAGGGAGCCAAACTTCGCCTCTGGATAGTTCCCCAGCCGGTGACTCCGTATCACCTCATCGCGCGCAGGGACGCGGGCACGACGATCAAGGCCCTGGCGGGAAAGACCTTCGCGGTCTCCGGCATCGGCGCGATCTCATATCACATTCCGCGCATCATCATGGAGCGAAACGGAGTCGACCCCGAGAAGCTCAAGTACGTCGTGGCTGGCTCGAACGCGGACCGGTTCAAGGCGTTGATCTCGGGAAAAGTAGATGCCACGGTCGTCAGCACGATCGAAGCGGCAAAGCTCTCCGCGTACCCGGACATTATCGATCTCGTCACCGTCGCCAAAGTCGTGCCCGAGATTCCGTTCACGTTCGGCATGGTACGGGAGGATTTTATTCAAAAAGAGCCCGAGACCATGTACAAGCTCGCCAAGGCGATGATCGAGGCGAATCGTTGGATCGCAGGCAACAAGGCGGGCACGGTGCAGATCGCCGCGAAGATTATTCCGGACGAGACGGTCGAGGTGCTTAGCAGGGCGTACGATCAGGCCGATCCGCACCTGTGGGGCGCCAATGGAGATATTTCAGAAGCTTCGTACAAGTTCACGAGCGATTTTCTCGTCAAGGTCGGTTTCATGACGGAGCCGTTGCCCTATGACAAGTTCTTCGACCGCCGGTTTATCGATCGGGCTTTGAAAGAATTGGGCAGGAAGTAACCGGAAGAGTTGCTTAGCAAATAACTGGTGCGCCCGCCGAGACTCGAACTCGGACTTAAGGCTTCGGAGGCCTTCGTGATATCCTTTTCACTACGGGCGCGCGCAGATTGTTCTATCAACCGACATCCGATCCGTCAACGTTCTTCGCTTCCTTCAACGCGCTCAGCATCTCGGCGTGAATCAAGCCGTTCGACGCCAGCGTTTCTTCGCCTGAGACCGAAAATGGATTTCCGGAAAAATCCGTCACGGTGCCGCCCGACTCGCGAACAATCAGGCTTCCCGCCGCCGTGTCCCACGGGTGGAGCTTCAACTCCCAGAATCCGTCCAGTCGTCCGCAGGCCAGATAACATAAATCGAGAGCCGCGGCGCCCGCGCGCCGGATGCCCTGGCTGCGCTTCATAAAAGCCCTGAAGAAATCGAGATAGAAATCCACGTTTTCCCGGTGGTCGTAAGGGAAGCCGGTGGCCAGCAGCGCCTTGTCGAGCTCAGATACTTTGGAAACGCTGATCGGCTCGCCGTTGAGCAGCGCGCCTTCGCCTTTGATGGAGCTGAAGCCCTCTTCGCGCATCGGATCGTAGACGATGCCCAGAACGACTTCTCCTTCCTGCTCCAATGCGATCGAGACGGCGAACTGAGGATAGGAATGGGCGAAATTGGTCGTGCCGTCGAGCGGATCGATAATCCAGCGATAGGCGCTGCCGGGCGCCACGATGGCCGTCTCTTCTTCGGCGAGTATGGAGTGATCGGGAAAGTTCTTCAGCAGCAGATCGACGATTTTTTCTTCGGCCTGCCGGTCGGTGGCGGTCACGAGGTCGATGGACGATTTATAGTGCACTTGCTTAACCTGCTGCCAGTGCTCGCGGATGAGTCCACCCGCTAGTCTGGCTGCCCGCCACGCGACGGAAAGAAATTTTTCCATGGGTCCTCTGTATCTCGGTAATCTGGCAATGAAGAATGCTCTATGTTACCTAAAGAACCGTGAGGATTCGAGCGCCGGCAAAAATAAATTTATCTTTGCGGGTGGTGGGAAAGAGGCGCGACGGTTACCATCTCTTGGACACGATCATGGTTCCCGTCGGATTGTACGACGAAATCGAGATCACCCGGCCGAGGACTCGCCGGTACACAAAGAAAGGCCTCACGGTAACGTGCGATCACCCGCTCGTCCCGTCCGGAAAACAGAATCTCGCGTATCGAGCGGCCGCGCTTTTGCTCGGTGAGCGAGCCAAGCAGGAGCCGCTCCATATTTATATTCGAAAAAACATCCCCGTCGGCGCGGGGCTCGGCGGCGGCAGCAGCGATGCCGCCGCGACTTTGCGCGCGGTCAATAGTCTTTTCCATCTGAAAAGAACCCCGCGAGAATTACTTTCTTTGGCCGCTGCGCTGGGCGCGGACGTGCCTTTTTTTATCCATGGCCGTCCGGCGCGGGCGCGAGGCATCGGAGATGAGCTTGTCCCGCTTCGTTCCATGCGCCGGCTCTGGGTCCTTATCCTTTACCCCGGCTTTCCCGTATCGACCGGGTGGGTGTACCGGAGACTGTCTTTCAAGTTGACAAAAGGTATTGAAAATACTAGCCTTAATTTCTCGGCGCGCTCGCGCGAAGAGCTTACAAGGTCGTTGGTCAATGACCTGGAAAAAGTTGTCTTTCGCCGCTACCCTCAAGTTGCCTTTCTCAAAAAGAGGCTGGTCCAGGAAGGCGCCGCGGGGGCTCTGATGTCGGGCAGCGGATCATCTGTGTTTGGGATTTTTTTTGCCGGAGATGAAGCCAGAAAAGCGTTTCTCCGTTTGCGCAAGGAGGATGGGATTCAAGCGTATCTAGTGCAATCATTGAGCTGAGACAGAAAGCCTAACCACAACTCGCTGAGCACCCTGGCAGGCTTGACGCAAAGGGGGTCCCTATGGAGATTACGGAAGTTAGGGTCTTTCCCGTCAACGAGGAAAAGCTCAGGGCTTACGTTACGATCACATTCGACCAGTGCTTCGTCATCAGGGATCTCAAGATCATCCAGGGCGCAACCGGCCTGTTTGTTTCCATGCCCAGCAAAAAGCGCAAAGACGGCACGTATAGAGATATCGCCCATCCGATCAACAACGAGACCCGCAGGATGATCGAGGAAAAGATCATCGCCGAATATAACAAAGTGGTCGCCGAAGGCGGGGGGGAGAGAGCGCTAGGCGGTCAATGACGAGAAGTCCTCGAAGAGCGCGTGAGCTTCTTCGATGAGTTCGGGGATGGGCGGTCGCCAAGTGGTAAGGCACCGGGCTTTGGATCCGGTATCGAAGGTTCGAATCCTTCCCGCCCAGCCAGTTTTTCAAGGATGATCGAGATGCCGGAGTTGCTTTGACGCTCCGGCTGTTCTATTTTAACGAGTTCACGATATACCATGAGCCAACATCAAGACGAGCTTAAAATTTTCGCCGGCAATTCGAATCTGCCGCTCGCGCGGGAGATCTGCCAGAACCTGAAGATGCCTCTCGGCCAGGCGACGGTGGAAAGCTTCAGCGACGGTGAAAGCAGGGTGGAGGTCCAAGAGAATGTGCGCGGCGGCGACGTGTTCGTGATCCAATCCACCTGCGCGCCGGGCAACAACAATTTGATGGAGCTGTTGCTGATGTTGGACGCCTTCAAGCGCGCCTCGGCCAAGAGAATCACCGCGGTGATTCCATACTACGGCTACGCCCGGCAAGACCGTAAAGTGGCGCCGCGCGTTCCGATCAGCGCGAAATTGGTGGCCGATCTGATCACGACCGCCGGAGCATCGCGCATTCTCACCATGGACTTGCACTCGGGACAGATCCAGGGCTTTTTCAATATCCCCGTGGACAATCTTTACGCGACGCCGGTGCTGCTTCAGTACCTCAAACAGCGGCTGAACCACAGCGAGGTGACGATCGTCTCGCCGGACGCCGGCGGCGTGGAGCGGGCGCGCGATTTTGCGACGCGCCTCGACGCCTCGCTCGCCATCATCGATAAGCGCAGGTCGGCTCCCAACGTCGTCGCCGAGATGAACATCATCGGCGAGGTCAAGGGGCAGATCGCGGTGCTTCTCGACGACATGGTGGACACGGCGGGAACGTTGACGATGGCCGCCGGCGCGCTCAAGCGCGAAGGGGCCAGGAGAATCCTCGCTTGCTGCACCCATCCGGTGTTGTCGGGGCCCGCGATTCAGAAGATCAACGAGTCCCCCTTGGAAGAGTTGATCGCGACGAATTCCGTTCCGCTGAGTCCTCAATCGGCGAGTTGCAATAAGATCAAAGTTCTTTCCGTGGCCCATCTGATCGGCGAAGCCATTCGCCGCACCCACGAGGAACGGTCGATCAGCTCGCTATTCGACTGAGCGGCCGACTCACAATTGGCACAGGAGGTAAGTTTTAGTGGAAACCGTTGAGATACAAATCGAGCCGCGCGAAGCAGGAACCAAAGGCAAGGCGAAACGTCTTCGCCGCGACGGCAAGCTTCCGGGTGTTTTTTATGGCCCCAAGGCGCAAACCGTTCCGCTGGAGGTCGATAGGAAGGATTTTATGAGCCGCGTCGCCGACCTGGAGGGGTCGCATCTGATTCGCATCAAGTCGGAATCGCCGCTCCTCGCCGATAAAGTCGCCCTGGTCAAGGAGATGCAGTTCCATCCCGTGACCGGCGAGGTCCTCCATGCCGATTTTTACGAAGTCGATCTCAGCGCGAAGATTCGCGTCAAGGTCCCGCTTCACTTCGTCGGCAAGGCCGTGGGCGTCGTGCGCGGAGGCATTCTTCAGCCGATCGTGCGCGAAGTCGAGGTCGAATGTCTGCCGATGGATATTCCCGAGTTCTTCAACGTAGAGGTCTCCGAGCTCGACATCGGCGATTCGCTTCACGTCACTGGGCTCGCTATGCCGGAAGGCGTTGTCGCTGCCTCCGAGTCCGACCTGACGCTCGTGACCGTAGTGCCGCCCAGCATCGAAGAGGCGCCGACGCCGGTCGAGGCCCCGGTGGTTGCGGTGGAAGGAGCGGAAGCGCCTGCCGCCGCCCCGGAGGGGGAAGAGAAAGAGGAAGGGGACGAAAAGGCCAAATCGTGATTGGTGTTTGTCAACCCGTAGGCGCGGTCTCGATCCTGTAGGGGCGGTTCGCGAACCGCCGCTACCTCGTTGTATTCAGTGAAGGTCATCGTCGGGCTAGGAAATCCGGGAAAGAAATACGAACGGACCCGGCACAACCTGGGTTTTTTGGTGTTGGACCGGCTGGCCGAGAAGAACGGCGTCGCCGTCACGCGAAAGAAGTACGAAGCTCTCGTAGGGGAATGGAATAGGGACGGCGAAAAGGTCCTGCTGGTCAAACCGCAGACCTACATGAACCGAAGCGGCGAGACGCTCCAGAGCCTGCTTCGTTATCTTCCTATCGAAAACGAAGATCTCGTCGTGATTCATGACGATCTTGACCTTCCGTTCGGTCGCATTCGTATCCGCCAGCAGGGCAGTCCCGGAGGACACCGCGGTATGATTTCCGCGACGGGAGTATTGGGCGAGCAGGGTTTTTCCCGCCTGCGGATAGGCATCGGGCGCCCGCCCCCGGCCGTCGAGCCCGCCGACTTCGTCTTGCAAAGATTTTCTCCCGACGAAGCCGACCGGCTGAACGAGGTGATCGGCCGGGCGACCGAGGCGGTCGAATGTCTCGTGCAGGAGGGCGCACATCGGGCGATGGAAAAGTTCAACCGCGCGGAATGAATCGGGGGCTCAATTGTATTGCCTGGAGCCGTGTGATAAACCTCAAAAGTCTATTTTATGGAGATCAAGCCGACAGTGACACTTTACGAAACGATGTTCATACTCTATCCCGACCGAGGCGGAGCGGTAAAAGAATATATCGAGAGATTCAAGAAGGTCGTGGAAGAGCAGGGCGGAACGATTGCCCACCTGGAAGAATGGGGGCTGAGGGATCTCGCCTATCGGATCCACAAGCAGATGAAGGGATACTATACGCTGCTCCAATACCGCTCCACGGCGCGCGCCGTGGAAGAGCTGGAGCGGACGTTGAGACTGACCGACGGCGTGCTGCGCTATCTTACGGTGCGGGTAGACGAAAGCGCGCTGCCGGCGCCGGAGGCGCAAAAGCAGCCCTCTGGGGAAGCCGCTAAAAGCGCAGAGGATGCGCCCAAGGCCGAGCCGCAAAGTTAAGCGCCCAAAGTCTCCCCATTTATTAACAGTACGAGGTGGAATTAGACAATGGCCCAGTCAGCTCCTTATTCGAGACCGACGCGCGAGCGAAGCGATGAAGACAAGGGTCCCGGCGGACGCCGCCGGCCCATGATGCGGCGCAAAGTTTGCCGTTTTTGCGCCGATAAAGAGATCAAGATCGATTACAAAGACATCAGGGTTTTGACCCAATTCGTCACCGAGAGAGGAAAAGTCACTCCCAGCCGGATCACCGGCACATGCGCGCGTCACCAGCGGCTGCTCTCGGTCGCGATCAAGAGAGCGCGCAGCGTCGCTCTCCTGCCTTTCACCACCGTCAAAAACTAAAGGGTTTTACCCTGCGGCTCGTTATGAGTTGGCTGCCATTCGCCAAAAGTTTTTTACTGGCTTTAGCCTCCACGGTTTTGCTCGCTCTGTTCGGAGCTTCGATTCCGGTGGCCGGCATGTTGTTGATCCCGCTCGTGCCACAGCCCGTGCTGGCTTTCGGACTACGGCATGGAAAGGCCAAAGCGGCCTGCCTTCTTTTGCCGGCAACGGCGATCGTAACTTATCTGGGAGGAAATGAGCTGGGCATCGCTTATTCTATCCTGGCTCTCATGGTTGTCCTGCTTTTCCTCCGCCTCGGCCGCGATGGGTCGGTCGAGCGTGTGGTGGCGAGCGCCGCGGGGGGAATGCTCGCCGCTCTCGCGGCCGTTCTTTTGCTGGTTTTTGGCTCGCTCTCGGGCATTCAAAATGCCGTACGCGCGGCTCTCCATGAGAATCTGGATGCCTCGCTCGATCTTTACGACACGATGGGTTTTTCCGCTCAGGGCGTGGAGCTCTTGAGGGAGAGCGCCCCGCAAATGATCGAGATGGTGCTGAGAATCCTGCCGGCGCTGGCGTTTGCGGGATTTGCGATCCTGGTCCTGATCAACCTATTTTTTCTTCTGCGCCGTTTCCCCGAGCGCCGTTCCTTCTTCCTGGGCGCGAACGAGGATTTGCGGGAGTGGCGCGCGCCGGAGTTTCTCATCTGGTGTTTTCTCCTGTCGGGCTTCGGCCTGTTTATTCCGGGCTCGGCGATCGTGAAGACGGCGGCCTTGAATCTCTTCCTCG
The DNA here is from genome assembly GCA_964404195.1 of uncultured Syntrophobacteraceae bacterium. GTDB lineage: Bacteria > Desulfobacterota > Binatia > UBA9968 > UBA9968 > JAJPJQ01. The sequence continues at coordinate 6,250 of CAYOJC010000089.1, read as the reverse complement.
TGATCGCGCTTTTTTATTTCTTTCAGGGACTGTCGATTCTCTCATACTATTTTCATCACAAGCACGTGCCCTATTTCTTTCGCAGTATGGCCTATGTCTTGATCGTGTTGGAGCAGGTCTGCACGCTTTTTGTGGTTGCGCTCGGTCTCTTCGACCTGTGGGGCGATTTTCGCCGCTTGAAAAAAAAGGGCCTCAGTCCCGGCGAGATATCCTGAAGGAGGAATCATGGAAGTTATTTTAAAAGAAGACATTCTCAATCTTGGCAAGATGGGCGAGGTGGTGCGGGTTCGGGACGGCTACGTGCGCAACTATTTGTTGCCTCGCGGGCTCGTCCTCATCGCCGATAAAAAAACTTTGAAGACTTTTGAGCACCAGAAGCGGGTGGTCGAATCGCAGAAGGACCGGGTCGTGAAACAGGCCCAAATCTTGGCGGACAAGCTTGCGCAAATCTCTCTTACGATGCCGGTCAAGGCCGGCGAAGAGGGAAAGCTTTTCGGCTCGGTGACCAACATCGACATCGAAAAAGCGCTGAAGACCAAGGGGTTCGACGTCGACCGGCGCAAGATTCAGCTCGCTCAGCCGATCAAAGTTCTCGGCGACTACGAGGTGCCGGTCCGGTTCACCTCCGACGTGACCGCCAACGTGAAGGTTTCCGTGGTCGCAGAGGCGAATTGAGCAGATCCAAGAATGCGTTGAACGGGCCGCCTGAAAAAGTCTTACCCGGCGAGGTACTCACATCAAGATGTCGCGGCCCATCTTAGCCAAGCCGCTTTCCCTAGACTTAGACAGCCTGCTAAAAAAAGTCATCTCGCGTCAGCCCACCTGGAAATCTCTCTCCAGGCCGATGCAGCCCTTCGGGATCTCAAATCGCAAATCTCAAATCGCAGATCTGAGATCTGTCCGCCACCGTACTTTGGCGGAGAGATTCCGAGCGAAGCGAGGACATATCGGCCTTCCAAAAGACCCCCAGGCTGGCGCCGATAAGAGCTTACGGGGTGGGGAGGTGACCTGAATGAGCTTCGATGCCTGGGTCACGGTGACTGTTCTGACCGCGCTCTTCGCGGCGCTTGCGTTTAGCCGCGCTCCCACCGACCTGCTTATCTTAGGCGCGCTCACGCTGCTGTTTGTCTTCGGCGTGATCGGCATCCAGGATGCCCTGTCGGGTTTTTCCAACGAGGGCATGATCACCGTGGCCGTGCTCTACGTCGTCGTCGCCGGGCTCCAGGAATCCGGCGGGCTCGGCCTCTTTGCTCCCTACCTGTTCGGCAGGCCCAAGACTCTCGGAGGAGCACAGTTGCGGATGATGTCGGCTGCGGCGTCCGTCAGCGCATTTCTCAACAACACGGCGGTTGTAGCCATGCTTTTGCCGGCCGTTTCGGATTGGGCGAAGAAGCTGCGCCTCTCTCCCTCGAAGCTCATGATCCCCTTAAGTTACGCGGCGATCTTTGGCGGCATCTGTACCCTGATCGGCACCAGCACCAACCTCGTCGTCAACGGTCTTCTCTTGTCCTATGCCAGAGAGCGCGGCCTGGCGGAGTTCGCCGGCGGGATCGCCATGTTCGAGATCGCCAAGATCGGTTTGCCGGCAGCGGCGGTGGGGATATTATTCGTCGTTCTCTCGCACCGCTATCTTCTTAAGGAGCGCAAGCCGCCGATGGATCAGTTGAGCGATCCCCGGGAGTACACCGTGGAAATGCTCGTAGAGCCGGGCAGCCCTTTGGTCGGGCAGACGATCGAGGCGGCGGGACTGCGCCATCTTCCCGGCATGTATCTGATGGAGATCGAGCGGGCGGGGAAAGTCATCGTCGCCGTGGAGCATACCGAGCGGCTCGAAGCCGACGACCGGCTGGTCTTTGTCGGCGTCGTCGAGTCCGTGGTGGATCTCCAGAAAATCAGGGGACTCAAGCCGGCAACCAACCAGGTATTTAAGCTCGACGCGCCCCGCTCCACGCGCTGCCTCGTCGAGGCGGTGGTCTCCAACTCTTTTCCTTCTCTCGGCAGCACGGTCAAAGAGAGCCACTTTCGCACCAACTACAACGCCGTGGTCATCGCCGTCGCGCGCAACGGCGAGCGGGTGCGGAAAAAAGTTGGCGATATCGAGCTCCAGGCGGGCGACACGCTCCTCCTGGAAGCTCTGCCCTCGTTTGTCGACCAGCAGCGCAACTCCCGCGACTTCTTTTTGGTAAGCGCGGTGGAAAATTCGACGCCGCCACGCTTCGAGCGGGCCTGGTTGTCGGTCGCCATTCTGTTCGCGCTGGTCGTGGTTGTCATGCTGGAGTGGGTGAGCATGCTTAAAGGCGCGATGCTAGCCTCCGGGCTGGTCATCGCCACACGCTGTGTCGGCTGGCAGGCGGCGCGGCGTAATATCAATTGGGAAGTTTTACTGACCATCGCCGCTTCGTTCGGCATCGGCCGGGCCATCGAAGTGACCGGGCTTGCGGAATCCATGGCCCACCACTTCACCCGGCTGGCCGGCGACGGCCCGTGGCTCTCTTTGCTCATCATCTATGCCATGACGCTTCTCTTCACGGAGCTGCTCACTAATAACACCGCCGCCGTCCTGGCCTTTCCCATCGCGATGGCGACAGCCGCCAACCTCGGCGTCAGCCCGATGCCGTTCATCATGGTTGTCATGATCGCTGCCTCGTGCGGGTTCGCCACGCCGCTCGGCTACCAGACGCACCTAATGGTGTTCGGTCCGGGCGGATATCACTTTTCCGACTATCTCCGCATCGGAATTCCGCTCGATCTCCTGTTTCTCATTCTTGTCGTTGGGCTCGCGCCTCTTATCTGGCCATTCTAGGACTGAATTTCTGGCAGGTTTTTAGAGGCTTGTCACCACGCGAAATCCGTAGTCGGCATATTTGAAGGCGGGGTTCAGCGAGCTGCGGGCGGCGCAGCGGCTGAACTTAACATGGTGGCGCCAAGAGCCGCCGCGCGAAACTTTTCTGAGCCCCGATGATGGCCCGAGGGGATTTTTTTCCGGCGATATTTGATAGTAGTTCGAATCGTAGAAATCGCCGCACCATTCGTGAACGCTTGCGCTCATATCGTACAGGCCGAAGCCGTTGGGCTCGTTGAGTCCGACGCGCTCTGGGCCGCCCGTTTCGACATCATAGCCGGGATAAATTTTCTCTGAAGGCAGCTCGTCGCCCCAGGGATATTTCTCGCCTTCTTTTCCCCCGCGCGCCGCGCGCTCCCACTCCGCTTCCGTGGGTAGACGGAACGGTTTCCCGATTCGATCGGTTAACCAGTCGCAGTAACAAACCGCATCGTGCCAACTGACGCCGACGACGGGCTTATCGGGATGAGAGAACATCGCTTCGAGCCAAAACGGCGGCGGTTGAGCGCCCGTCTCTTCGACAAAAATTCCGTATTCTTTGTTCGTCACGGGAAATTTTCCCATCATGAAGCCGTTCACCCACACCCGGTGCGCGGGTTTTTCATTGTCCATCCCATCTTCGCTGCCCATGAGAAAGTCGCCTTCAGGGATGGAGATCAGCGCGGGCATAAATTCTTTTTTCAAAGGCGCCATGATAAAAAGTTCTAGTCGGGTTGGAGTAGTGGAGTAATGGAGTAATGATCCCGCCCACCCAATACTCCAACACTCCAGCACTCCAATACTCCATTTTGCTGCTTAAGACGAATGTCAATCAAGGAAAAGGACTCGGCAACTTTAGAGGTCGGCCGCGGCAGGCTGCTGATCCTCGTCACCGCGTTTCTCTGGAGTCTTGCCGGAGTTTTCATAAAATCTCTGGAGCTTCATCCGCTGACGATCGTTTTTTATCGCAGCCTTTTCGCCGCGCTTTTTTTCGTTCCGCAGGTCAAGCGAAAAAGCTGGACGATCAATCTTCCGCTTCTCGTATCGATGGCGAGTTATACGGCGGCCATCAGCTCCTTTGTCTCGGCGAACAAGCTCACCACGGCCGCCAACGCGATCGTCTTGCAATATACGGCGCCGATATTCGTATTCATCTTCGCGCGGATCTTGTTTCACGAGGCGATCTCGAAGCTGAATCTGATGACGCTGATCGCGGGCACGGTCGGAGTGGGGGTATTATTTGCCGGCAGCGCCGGTCTTCCGGACATCGGTGGGGCCGGGGTGGCGCTGCTGAGCGGTTTCTTTTTCTCGATTTACATGACGAACTTGCGGTTTTTAAAAGGGGTCGATCCGGCGTACTCGACGCTCGTGAACAATCTCGCTTGCTGTATCGCTTTATTTCCCTGGGTCCATTCGCGGCTTGCGCTAACCACGGAAGAGGCGGTGACGTTAATCGTGATGGGCGTGATCCAGCTCGGGATTCCTTATTTTCTTTTTTCCAAGGGGCTGCAAAAGATCTCACTTCAAGAGGCGTCTCTGATCGTGCTCGTCGAGCCGGTCCTGAATCCGATCTGGGTGGCTCTTACTTTCGGCGAAATTCCGTCGCGCCCAACTTTGATCGGCGGCGGAATTATCCTTTTGAGCTTGGGGCTCCGCTACGCGTTGCCGTGGCCGCGGAAGAATCTTTATCGGACAGCGCCGCCGTGACGGATCCTTTCGGTCTCTTCGGGCGAGAGCTGCTTGATGTCCTTGCGCAGCTCGTAATTGATGTGCTGCAGCGCCTCGTGCGGCCCGGAGCGATTGCCCATCATCACCATAGGGCCCGGGCCGCTGTTCTCCAATTGATAAAAGGACCCTCCGGTGATGAGCGCCGCCATTCCGGGCTTCATCACGGCCTTGCCGCCGTCGGGAAAATGCATCGTGCATTCGCCTTCGATCACGTAGAATGTCTGATCGGCGTTGTGGCAATGCATATCGTCCTTGTCTCCGGGGTTGGGATAGTAATGCACCCAGGCGTGCATCCGCGGCGTGCTGAGCACCATTTTTCTTTTCTTGAGCTCGTGCGCCAGCTTTACGGTGTCGATGATCTCGATCGGCATAGGTGGCTCCTCCAAGTTTGAACGTAACAATTTCCAGCCGGCGGTGTCAACTATTCTATAGCGACACTATTCTATAGCGAAGCCCGTTTCACTTTTCCGGGAATTTTATGATAGGTTCGTTCGGTCATCAAACCGTCAAAGGAGGACGATACGAAGATGGACTGGGGAATGAAAAACAGACTGGCAAGGATCATCAAGCCGCAGGATGGCCGGGCGGTGATGCTCGCCGTGGACCATGGATATTTTCTAGGACCGACGAGCGGGCTCGAAGAGCCGCGCAAGACGATCGAGCCGCTGCTTCCTTATGCGGACTCCATCATGCTCACGCGCGGCGTGCTGCGAACTTCGGTCGATCCGAACGCGAACGTTCCCGTGGTGCTCAGGGTTTCGGGCGGGACGAGCATTTTGAAAGAGCTTTCCAACGAAGATATTACGGTTTCCATCGAAGATGCCGTTCGTCTGAACGTCTCCGCGATGGCGCTGTCGATTTTCGTCGGATCGGAATTCGAAAAGCAGACGCTGGTGAGCCTGGCGAAGCTCGTCGACGAAGGGCACAGGTGCGGCATTCCGGTTCTGGCGGTGACCGCCGTCGGCAAAGACATGGCGCGCGACGTTCGCTATCTCGGTCTGGCATGCCGTATCGCGGCCGAGCTCGGCGCCCATATCGTAAAGACCTATTACTGCGAAGAGTTCGAAAAGCTGGTCGAGAGCTGCCCCGTCCCCGTGATCGTCGCCGGAGGCAAGAAGACTCCCGAGATGGAAGCGTTGGAGCTCGCACACAACTCCGTTCAGGGAGGCGCGGTGGGGGTGGACATGGGGCGCAACATCTTTCAATCCGACAGCCCTGTCGGAATGATCCGAGCCGTGCGCGCCATCGTGCACGAAAAAGCCTCGGTGACCCAAGCGTTCGAAATTTACGAAAGCGCCAAAGGCGGAAAAACAAGACGGGCGGCAGGCTAATTCGGTTACGAGTTCCGAGTTTCGAGTTTCGGGTTCCCGACTCCACCCCCAGCGACGAAGTCCAATATGACTACATTCCAAAGCTTCACTGAGATAGAAGCATGGCAAAAAGCGCGTGAGCTTACTCGCGTGGTTTATAGAGTTTCAAATCAAGGCTCCTTCTCTAAGGACTTTGGACTTCGCGATCAGATTCGGCGAGCTGTGGTGTCCGTCATGTCCAATATAGCGGAAGGGTTTGAGAGAAACGGTACTGCCGAATTTGTACAGTTTCTTGCAGTGGCAAAAGGTTCTGTAGGAGAGGTCATTGCTCAACTTTACGTCGCTAGTGATCAGGGGTATATCACACGCGAGGAATTTGATCGTTTAATCG
>CAYOJC010000088.1:0-20143 GCA_964404195.1 uncultured Syntrophobacteraceae bacterium | reverse complement strand
CCGCCCAACCCAGGGCCGACACATAGGTCGGCCCCTACGGGGATATCGGACGCGGCGATTTTTCCGAATGTAGGGGCGTGATTCATCACGCCCGGATTACGAACGACGAGATACGAAATACGCGGGGTTATTTGTTGTCCTTGTTATCGTTGACGGGGGCGGGTGAGCCGTTGTCGTCGTTGATGAAGACGCAGGCGGAGAAAACGGTGGTCCACAGCCCGTCTTTGTTGCCGATGGCGGACTGCGTGATGTTGGTGGTGCGGACGATCTTTTCCGACATCTTGAAGAGCTGCTCGCGCTCGTCCCAGGCGGTGTCCGGGTTGAACTCGATGCCGAGCGTCGTCGCCAACATGCTCGCGGCGAGATCTTCGGCGTACTCTCCGGCCTTCTCATCGGTCTCGCCGAAGGAATGATGCTCGGAAAGATATCCGTGCTGATTGTCGTCGGCGGGAATCGCCACGCCGACCGAAGCGGCCACGAGCCGGTTCGGCTCGTTCGTGCTCTCGCGGTCGTAGACGCAAAAAACGATCTCGCCGGGGCGCAAGAGTTTCACGCCCTCTTCCTTCGATATCCGCTTACATCCCGGAGGATAGATGCTCGAAACCAGAACGAGGTTGCAAAAGGCGAGGCCGGCGGTGCGCAGCGCTAACTCAAAAGAGGCGAGTTTCTCTTTGTGGACTCCGACTCCTTTGGTGAAAAAAACTTTCTTCGGAACCATTTTCTTTGCTGTATAACATGAAAAAAAAATCGTGACAACAAATTTTTGGCCGCAACGGCCTTTTTTTATTCGACCACCGCCAGGATCGCTCCGGCCTGCAGCGCGTCGCCCGGCTTCACTCTCACCTCTTTGACCTCGCCGTTGATCGGGCAGCGGACCTCGTTTTCCATTTTCATCGCCTCGACGATCACCAGACCCTGCCCGCGCTCGACCGGGTCTCCTTCCGACACCAAAACGGCGATCACTTTGCCCGGCATGGGCACGGAGACGTTCTGCCGGCCTTGCAACTGAATGGCCGACTGCAATCCGCCGACGCGTATCCGTCTCTCGTCCAACAGGTCGATGTGGTAACTTCTCCCGTCGACCAGGACCCGGTACTCGTCCTCCGAGATATCCACCTCGACTTCGAACGAGCGGTTATCGACGATCAGCGAGTAGTTGGTCACGCCGGTCTTCTTCCCGTCGACCAGAAACTCGCTCCCGTCCACGGCGACGCGATAAAGAGATTTCCCGGTCTCTTCGATCTCGACGGTGTAGGTCTTCTCTCCCAGCCGCGCAATAAATGCCATCGTTCCTTTTGCCTTTTACGGGCGCGATAAATCGCGCCCCTACCTTTATCCCTTCCAACCTTTTCCCGGCACTCCGGGGATGGACCGCACCGATGCCTGCCTGCCCGTGTCGCGCCAGCGCGATTTTTCCGCCGCGCCGCGCTGCAACAGACGCACGGTCCGCTCCTGCTCGCGGCGGAGCGCCGCGATCGCCGCCGAAGCGAGCGCGATGTCCTTATGCGGCAAGATCTCCTCCTTGCGCATATAGCGGTACTCTTCGTCGATGAATCCGGTATTGAAATTGCCGGCCATGAAGCGCGGATGGCGCAGGATCCACTGGTGAAAGGGAATGTTGGTCTTGATGCCGCGGATCTGGTACTCGCGCAGCGCGCGGCGCATGCGCCCGATCGCTTCGACCCGGTCCTCGCCCCAAACGATCAGCTTGGCGATCATCGGGTCGTAGTGGATCGGCACCGCGTCGCCCTCGTAGACGCCGCAATCGTTGCGCACGCCCAACCCCTCCGGCAAGCGCAGCCCTTCGATCCTTCCGGGACAGGGCATGAAATCGTTTTCCGGGTCCTCCGCGTAGATGCGGCATTCGATCGCGTGGCCGGTGGGGCTGATATGGCGCTGGCGCCAGGGAAGATAACCGCCGGCCGCCACCTCGATCTGCGCCTTGACGATATCGATGCCGACCACCCGTTCGGTGACGGCGTGCTCGACCTGGAGCCGCGTGTTCATCTCCAGGAAATAGAAATTCATGTTGCGGTCGAGCAAAAACTCGAGCGTGCCGGCGCCGACGTAGTTCACGGCGCGCGCGCCTTGAATCGCGATCCGGCCGATGTTGCGCCGCGCTTTATAATCCAGCGCCGGCGCAGGGCATTCTTCGATGATCTTCTGGTGCCGCCGCTGGATCGAGCATTCGCGGTCGTAAAGGTGGACGACCTTGCCATGGCGATCGGCGAGGATTTGCACTTCGACGTGGCGCGGCCGGTCGATATATTTTTCCAGATAGAGCCGCGCGTCGCCGAAGGAAGAGGCAGCCTCGGAACGCACCGCGCGATAGGCGGACGGAATCTCGCGGCTGGAACGGACCAGGCGCAAGCCTTTGCCGCCGCCGCCGGCGACGGCTTTCAACATAAAAGGATAGCCGACGTTCGCCGCGGCCAGTACGACTTCCTCTTCGGAGTTGAGAATCTCAGAGCCGGGTACCACCGGGATGCCCGCGGCCTTCATGATCGCGCGCGCTTTGACCTTGTCGCCCATCTCTTCGATAACTCGCGGCGACGGGCCGATGAACGCGATGCCCGCCTCCTGGCAGGCGCGCGCAAACTCGCTGTTCTCGGCGAGAAAGCCGTAGCCCGGATGGATCGCGTCCGCGCCGCTCTTCTTGGCCACGTCGAGAATCCGGTCGATCGCCAAATAACTCTCGGTCGAGGGCGGCGGCCCGACTAGGTAGGCGTAATCGGCGTACTTGACGTGGAGCGATTCGCGGTCGGCCTCGGAATAAATCGCGACTGTCTCGATGTCGAGCTCGCGGCAGCAGCGGATAATCCGGACGGCGATCTCGCCGCGATTGGCGATTAGGATGCGTTTAAACATAAATTAGGCGTGAGGCAACAGGCGCGAGGCGAGAGTCAGAAAAATCCTTATACTGTCGCCTCTCGCCTCCCGCCTTCTTTAGAGTGGTATGTTTCCATGCTTCTTGGGCGGGTTGTGATCTCTCTTATTCTTCAGCATTTCGAGCGAGCGGATCAAGACCGGCCGCGTCTCTTCGGGATAGATGACCTGGTCCACGTAGCCGAACTCGGCGATCTTAAACGGGTTGGCAAAAGTTTCGCGGTAGCTCGCCGCTAATTCTTCCCGCGCCTTCTCCGGGTCGCCTGCTTTCTCCAGCGCCTCGCGAAATACGATGTTGATCGCGCCCTCGGGCCCCATGACGGCTACTTCTCCAGTGGGATAAATTAGATTAATGTCGCCACGCAAATGCTTGCTCGACATCACGATGTAGCCGCCGCCGTATGCCTTGCGCGTGATCACGGTGATCTTGGGAACCGTCGCCTCGGCGTAAGCGTAGAGCAGTTTGGCGCCGTGACGGATGATGCCGTTGTATTCCTGGGTCGTTCCCGGCAAGAAGCCCGGCACATCGACGAAGGTCACGATCGGAACGTTGAAGCAATCGCAAAACCGGATGAAGCGCGCCGCCTTGACCGAGGCGTCGATATCGAGGCAGCCCGCCAGATGCGCCGGCTGATTCGCCACCACGCCGACCGATCTTCCTCCCAGGCGGGCGAAGCCGATCACGATGTTCGGCGCAAAATTTCGCTGCACCTCGTAGAAGTAGCCCTCGTCCACCACCGCCCTGATCAGCTCCTTCATGTCGTACGGACGATTTGGATTGTCGGGGACAATATCTCTCAGCCGTCGCTCCTGCCGCGAAGGATCGTCGTCGGTCGGATGGAATGGCGGCTCTTCCTGGTTGTTGCTGGGCAGGAATCCCATCAACTCACGGATCATCAGGAGACATTCCTTTTCGCCCTCCGCGGAAAAATGGGCCACGCCGCTCTTCGTGTTGTGCGTCTCAGCGCCGCCCAGATCCTCTTTTGTGACTTCCTCGTGGGTCACGGCCTTGAGGACGTCCGGCCCGGTGATGAACATGTAGCTGTTGGTCTTCAGCATGAAAACAAAGTCGGTGATGGCGGGAGAATAGACCGCGCCGCCGGCGCACGGTCCCATGATGGCGGAGATCTGCGGCACGACTCCGGAGGCCAGCACGTTGCGGAGAAAGATGTCGCCATACCCTGCCAGACTCACGACCCCTTCCTGAATCCGGGCGCCGCCGGAGTCGTTGATGCCGATGACCGGCGCGCCGTTCTTCATCGCGAGATCCATGATCTTGCAGATCTTCTCCGCCACCACGCCGCTCAAGCTGCCGCCGAAGACGGTGAAATCCTGCGCGTAAACATAGACCAGCCTCCCGTCGATCATCCCGTAACCGGTGACCACCGCGTCTCCGGGAATTTTCTTCCCGTCCATGTCGAAGTCGGAGCAGTCGTGAGTGCGAAGACGGTCCAATTCGACGAAGCTCCCATGGTCGAGCAGGATATCGAGCCGCTCGCGCGCCAGCAGCTTCCCCTGCTCGTGCTGCCGGCGGATCTTGTCCTCGCCTCCGCCCGCGTCGGCCTGTTGGTTGAGCTCCGTGAGCTTTTCGAGATTCTGCTTCAAAGCCAAAGGTGTTTTCTCCTGCGGAAGAGTCATGGTGAAATTCGGCGCATAATAACAGACGGGCTTTGCCTGTCAACACAAAAGCTGCGATCGTCTTGATGTTCCATAGTAAAATTGCTAACTTAGCTTTCTTCACATGCGAAGGAATGAGGAATCTCTGCTGCTCGTCGCCGCCAGCGAGGGGGACGCCAACATGCTTTACGCGACGGCGTTCTTCGCCCCCGACCCGTTCATATTCTTCCAGCATCGGAGAACAAAGTACATGGTGATGAGCGATCTGGAGATCGACCGTGCCAAAGAGCAGGCCGACGTGGACCGCGTTCTGTCGCTTTCTCATTATCAATCGGAGCTTAGAAAGAATGGCATCCCGGCCCCGACCACGGCCGATGTCCTGGAGCGGATCTTTCGCGAGAAAGAGATCGACCGCGTCGCGGTTCCCGCTAATTTTCCGACGCTTTTGGCCGACGAGTTGAGGGCGAGAAAGTTTGTCCTCGAGGTAAGAAAAGACCCCTTCTTTCCGGAACGGGAGCGAAAGCGGGCGGACGAGGTGAAAAAGATCCGCGACTCTTTACGCGCCGCCGGGCTCGGGCTGGAAGCCGGCATCCAGACTTTAAAGAAGGCAAAGATCGGCCGCGACCGCTACCTATATATAGGCGGCGCGCGGCTCACCTCGGAAAGGCTCAAGACCGCCGTCAACACGGCCATCATGGCCCAGGGCTGGGTGCCGAGCCATACGATCATTTCGTCGGGCGACCAGTGCTGCGACCCGCATCATGAAGGCAACGGCCCGATCAAGGCGCACACCTCCATCATATTTGATATTTTTCCGCGCTCGCAGAAAACCGGCTACTTCGGCGATCTCAGTCGGACCGTCGTGCGCGGGCGCGCCTCCGAACGACTGAAGAAAGCCTATGTGACGGTTCAGGCCGGACAGGAAGTCGCCTATCGCGCGATCCGGCACGGCGCGGACGGAAGAGAGATCCATCAAAAGATTTTGGCACTCTTCGAGCAGCGAGGGTTTCCGACCGGCAAGATCGACGGACGGATGCAGGGCTTCTTTCACGGCACGGGCCATGGATTGGGCCTCGACATCCACGAGCCGCCGCGCATCTCTCCGAGCGCGGCCACGCTGCGCGCCGGCCACGTCGTCACGGTCGAGCCCGGACTCTACTATATAGGAATGGGCGGCGTGCGCCTCGAAGACGTCGTCCTGATCACGAAGACCGGCAACCAAAAGCTCACGCGCGATATTCCACAGTTTTTAGAGATATGAATAATTCTCTTTCTTCAGGCCGCTTAAAAAGGTCCCAGAGGCGAGGCGCGCGAAGATCCGCGAGCGGAGGCGTACTCTTTTAGTACGTTGACGCGAAGCGGGCCGAGCGCAACGAAGCATATGGGCCTTTTTCAGCAGCCGGCCTTAAACTTTTTTTCCGGGCCGAAGCCCCGCATTATCGGCCACCGGGGCGCCGCGGGCGAGACGCCGGAAAATACTCTCCCCTCTTTCCAGCGGGCGCTCGCCGACGGCGCCGCTCTCGTCGAGCTCGACGTTCACGGGACAAGAGACGGCGCAGTGGTCATCATTCACGACGAGACCGTGGACAGAACGACGGATGGTCATGGCCGGGTGGCCGAGCTGAGCCTCATCGAAATCAAACGGCTCGATGCCGGCTATCGATTTACCAAGGATGGAGGCCAAACCTATCCCTATCGCGGGAAGCGGATTGAGATTCCAACCTTGGCCGAGCTTTTCTCTTCGCTTCCGCAAATCAGAACGATCATCGAGATCAAGCAGTCTCATCCGCCGATAGTTAAAAAGGTAATCGAGATCGTACGCAGCGCAGGCAAAGAGCGCGATGTCCTGCTTGCCACCGAAGAAGACGAGATCATGGCGGAAATCCGCGCCGGCCTGGGCGAGAGCGTGCCGGCGATGGCCACTGGTTTTTGTTACGGCGAGGTGGCGGCCTTCTTGGCGTGGCTGGAACGAGGCGGTTCCGAAACGTATCAACCTCCGGGCCACGCAATGCAGTTGCCCTGCGAGTTCCAGGGCAGGACGCTCGTAAGCGCGCCGACGCTCAAGGCGGCGCATGACCTGAGCGTGGAGATGCTCGTCTGGACCATCAACGAGCCCGCGGAGATGGAGCGCCTGCTGGGACTGGGGGTGGACGGGATCATTACCGACTACCCGGCGCGCCTGAGGGCGCTGCTTGCGGCCTAGCAGGCTGCTGAAAAAAGAGTTTTCGTGCTTCGACGGGCTCAGCACGAACGGAAAATCTTCAACGATTTTAACACATGCACCGTTCGCCCTGAACTTGTCGAAGGGTGAACGGAGGGTTTTTCAGCATTCTGCTAGTAAATAAATCTTTTTTCTCCGCGTAAAATAAGTTAAATAGGGTCCGATATGGATACGGGATTCGCCGGGCGCGGGACGCTCAACAAAAAGCAGATGATCACCGTCCTGCAATGGCTGGTGACCATCGGCGCCTCCTACCTGATGCTATTCAACAAAGGGGAGGTCGTCGGCGACGCCACGTCCTTCGGCTTGATCGTTCTCTTTCTGATCGCTGCGCTGGTTTTGTACCGCCTTCCCGAACCGCTCTTCCAACATCGTTACTTCGATGTGATCCTGCTGATCGTGGACACCGCTTTCATCTCGGCGGCGATCTACCAGAATCGCGGCGGTCCATGGGACTTGTTTCTCCTCTACTTTTTTGTTCTCTTTCTGGCGGCGGTCGGCGGCGGCCAGATGCGGGTCATTCTCGGATTCATCGTCATCAGCCTGGTTTATCTCGGCTTCCTGCTGCGCGAGGGCAAAGGGTTCGCCGAGCTCGGTTCCGATTTCTTTATCCGGATTGCCTTCCTCTTCGGCATCTCGATCCTCTATGGCTATCTGTCGGAAAACGCGATGCAGGAAAAGGTCCGCGCCGAAAGCGCGGAGCAGAAAGAGCGCGTCAAAATGGATCTGGTCTCGGCGCTGGCGCACGACATCAAGAACCCGTTGGGCGTCATCATGAATTACGCGGAAATTTTGAAGGATCAGCTCGCCGGCCCCAGCGAGAATAAAGACAAGATCGATGTGCTCGATCGCGTGCAGGAAAACGCCCAGAGGATCGTCAACCTGGTGACCGGATTTCTCGATGCGAGCAAGGCCGAGGCCGGCAAGCTCGAAATAGCCCAACGGCCGGTTTCCGTGAACCAGCTCCTGGGGACCGTCGCACGCCACGAGGAATCCGATCTGACGAAAAAAAACCTCAGCCTGGAGATGAATCTCGACGAGAACCTGCCGGAGCTGCTGGGAGACAATGCTCAGATCGAACGAGTTTTCTGGAATCTGCTGGGCAACGCGATCAAGTTCACGCCTGCGGGCGGCAAGATCACCGTCACCTCCAGCCGCGACGACGGGCATGTCTGCGTGAGCTTTCGCGATACCGGGATCGGGATTCCGCGCGAAGAGCTGCCACTGCTCTTCTCGCAGTTCAAACGCTTGAAGGGCTCCGCCAAGATCGAAGGGACCGGCCTGGGCCTTTTCATCGTGAAGACGATCATCGAAGCGCACAAGGGAACGGTCCAGGTCGAAAGCCCCGACGGCCAAGGATCCATCTTCACCGTGCGCGTTCCCATCCGCGGCTGATCTTCCAACTCAATGGACGAAGAGTCCGTCAAGCTCGACCTGCTGATCCAAGCTCTCGATCAACCGGATAAGAAAGCGGTCCGCGAGGCCGTCGAAGCGCTGATTCCCATGGCGAAGGGCGTGAGGGACGTTGCCGCGCGGCTCTGCGCCGCGTTGGACGCGGCGCCGGCGGAGAAGCGCTGGCCCATTGCCTATGTCCTGGCCCACGTCTCTCCACTCTCCACGCCGTGCGTCGACGCGCTCAAGGGCGCGCTCGGTCTCAACGATCCGGATATTCGTTGGGCCGTGGCTCTGCTGCTTGTCCGCCTGGCGAAAAAACCGGAGCCGGCTGTAGCCGCGCATCTGATCGAACTTCTCCATTCCGGAAGCCCGACGCAGAGACGGATGGCGGTTTACTGCCTGCGCGACATCGGCGCGGAAGAATCATTGCGCGTCGCTCTCCAACACGCGCTCGCCGATTCCGATCCGCTGGTCCGTGTCGCCGCCGTGACGAGCCTCAAGGCATTTCCCGGAATCGGCGGAGACGTAGCCGACCAATTGCTGCGGCTCGTCGCCGAAGACTTGGATTCGCGAGTGCGCGCGAGCGCCGCTCTCGCGCTGGCGCACGTGGGCTCGCCCAGCAAAAAAATCCTCGCCACTTTGAACGATGCCATCCAAAGTCCCGACACTAAGCTTGCGAAGGCCGCGCGCGCAGCCCTGGAGATCCTCGAAAAGAGATAAGTCCTTTTCCTCCCTTGGCGCCCTTTGCGGCTTTGCGCGAGTCGCGTTGTATTCCTTCGAGACCTTCGTGTCCTTCGTGGTTAAAATCTTCCCACCACGAAGAGCACGAAGTTATTAAGTCATCGCGCCAAGACGCCAAGACCGCAAAGGCGGCCCTTATCCACTGCTGGAACAAAAAGGGCCCGGATCTCCGCGTAAATAGCGCGGAGATCCGGGCCCCGGTGACTGAGGGGAATTGCAGGCCCTGAGCCTGAACCCCCGTCAAACGAGTAGGCTCAGACCCTAAGTCTCAGCCACCTCACAGTCCGTACATTTGTCATTAATCACTAGACCACCTCCTTTCCCTGCTGGCACAATTTTACGGAAGTGGCCCCTTCCTGTCAATAAAAAAATGATTTTGAATTTAAAATTTGAGTTTTGAATTTTAATTCAAAATTCAGAATTCAACATTTTTATGCGAATCCGATAAAACTGATCTGCCTGCCGGTTTCTTTTTTGTCGCGGCGATAGGAAAAAAATTCTTCTCCAGCGCAGCGCGTGCAAGGGCCGATCTTAAAGATCTGCGCGGGCGGCACGCCGGCGGCCTCAAGCAGCAAACGATTCAACTCTCGCAAGTCGAGAAACTGTTTGCCGTCTCTCGACTGCAACGATTTTTGCGCCCGCCTGCCCCACTTCTCGATCAATGGCTCTGAAACATCCGTGCCGATCTCATAGCAGCAACCGCCGATCGCCGGACCCAATGCCGCTTCGATCGAAGCCGGATCGACGTTGTATCGATCGCTCAAATGACGAACCATTTTCGCAGCGATTCCGGCGAGCGTGCCGCGCCAGCCTGCATGCGCCACGGCCGCCAACTTTCGCCCGCGTGCGGAAAAAAGAATCGGCACGCAATCGGCGGTGAGCACGCCGAGAAAAATCCCCTTCCCTTCCGTCGCCATCGCGTCGGCCTCGCCTGCTTCTTTGAGGCGGTTGTCATGGATATCGACGATGCGATCACCGTGAACCTGCTTCATCGTAACGATTTTGAGATTGTGCACACCGACGGCTTTCTTCATGTCGCAAAAATTATCCTTGACGGTCTCGGGGTCGTCGCCGACTCTAAAAGACAAATTGAGTCCCGCGTACGCGCCGGCACTCTTTCCGCCGCGCCTGCCGAGAAAGCCATGCAGCGGCCCGCCGCGTCTCTCCCACGACGGCACTTTGAGCGAGAGAATATCCATGGAGCCATTATCGTCGCTGGCGGGCTCCTGTGCAAGATTTGCGATTTTCTTTTACGACCGGCCCGTTTTATGCCAAGATCTTCCTGATGGAATCAGAGTCCCAGGGGCTCACCGACGTTCACGTTCATCTCGCGGCGCTGCCGGACGGAGATAACGGCTGCATCATTTCTCCCCGAATGCTCAGGCGGCCGGTCTCGCGTTTTTTAGCCTGGAAGTTCGGCGTGGACCTCGGCAGGCCTGCCGAGGCGAACGAGTTTTATGTTGAACTCTTGCGCCGAGAATTGAATGGATCTAAACGAGTGAAAAAAGCCGTCCTGCTCGGAATGGACGGCATCTACGATGGTAACGGCGCGCTCGATCGAGCGCGGACGGATTTTTTGATCTCCAATCGCTACGTCGTCGAAGTCGCCAGGCGCCATCCCGATTTTTTTCTCGCCGGGGTTTCGATCAACCCGCGGCGCGCAGATGCGCTCGACGAGCTCGAGCGCTGCGCAGCGGAAGGCGCGGTCCTGGTCAAGTTTCTGCCGAACGCGCAATGCTTCGATCCGGCGGATACGCGCTATCTCCCTTTTTACCGCGCGCTCGCTCAGATGAAGATCCCGCTGCTGAGTCATGTGGGTTATGAATTCAGCCTCGCGGGACGCGATCAGTCGGCCGGCGATCCGCAGCGCTTGCGCGCGGCGCTGGACGAGGGAGTCTCGGTCATCGCGGCTCACGGTTGCAGCCATGGGCTGTTTTTGCCCGAGCCTCACCTGAAGACCGCGCTCGAATTCGCGCGGCGCTATCCGCGCTTTTATCTCGACGCCTCGGCGCTGACGCTCCCGAACCGAGTTAGAATGCTTTTCCTCCTGCGGTACCACCCCGAGTTGCAAGAGCGGCTGCTCTTCGGCACGGACTACCCGCTCCCCGTGCTCGCGTATCCCGCTATTGGACGCGGTTATCGTCGAGCGGCCAACGCGAACTACTTCGACCGGCAAGCGATGGTTCTAGAGAGTCTGGGAATTCGGTTCAAAGATTTTTCCGCGATTAAAGGTAATGCATGACAGCCGGCCTGTGAGCGTCTCGAAGGGCCGATGCGTGGGACGTGAAGGATCAAGCGTGCCTTATCACTCGGTCGAGCGTATCACAGCCGTATCGCATCGGCCCGGAGAGAGACTCGCAGGCCGGCGCCTGGCCACTGAATAACCGCTGACTCATTATGCCCGCAGGAAACTACAGAGAGACGCTTCGTGACCGCGGCTTCCGCGCGTTTCTCTGGACGCAGTTTCTCGGCGCCCTGAACGACAACATTTACAAGATGATCGTCTCCCTGCTCGCCGTGGGCGCCGGATCCGGCGCGGGCGGCAGCAGCGGCTATCTCTCGCTCGTGCTCGCCATCTATATTTTCCCGTTCTTTCTGTTCTCCGGCTACGCGGGCCACATGGCCGATGTCCTGAGCAAGCGAACGGTTCTCGTCGCGTTTAAGTTCTTCGAGATCGTCGCCATGATCGTCGGCATCTTCGCCTTTCACGCCGGCAGCCTTGAGTGGATGCTGGCGGTGCTCTTTTTGATGGCGCTCCATTCGACTTTTTTCAGCCCGGCCAAGTACGGCATCCTTCCCGAAATGCTCCCGGAAAAGGAGCTGTCGCGCGCCAACGGCCTGCTTGAGATGAGCACCTTTCTGGCGATTATCCTGGGCACGTCGCTCGGCAGCATGATGGTGTTTGCCTTGAAGGATAGTTCCGAGTGGATCGGAGTGATCCTGACCGGCGTCGCCGTCGCCGGGACCGTCACCAGCCTGCGAATTCCCAACGTTGCGCCGTCCGGCGCGACCTACCCGTTTCAATGGGACCCCTGGGCGGAGATTCGCGGCGGTCTCAAGCGCCTCTACGGCGACCGGACGCTTTGGCTCACGGTGCTGGGGATCGCCTATTTCTGGTTCCTGGGCGCGCTCCTCCAAACCGACCTGATCCTGCTGGGCAAAGAGGTGATGGGACTCGACGAGTTGAGCATCGGATTTCTCGCCACGTTCCTCGCCGTGGGGATCGGCATCGGCAGCATCGCCGCGGGACGCCTCTCGGGAGACAAGGTGGAGCTGGGGCTGGTGCCGCTCGGCGCGATTGTGATGGCGGCCTGTTCCGTGTTGCTGTTTTTCTCGACTCAGAGCTACGCCGCCACCGCCGTCGTGCTTTCGCTGATGGGATTTGCCGGCGGGCTGTTCGCCGTACCGTTAAACACACTGCTGCAACAGCGAAGCGGGCGCGAAGAAAAAGGGCGGCTGATCGCCACCAACAACTTCATCAGCACTGCCGGCATCCTGCTCGCCTCCGGGGCGCTCTGGACCCAGCGCGACCTGCTCGGCATCCCGGCCGACTGGATCATTTTAATACTCGGCCTCCTCACCCTCGCGGCGACGATTTACATTCTCACCATCATGCCCGATTTTCTGATCCGCTTCACGCTTTGGCTGCTGACGCATACGGTCTATCGCATCCGCATCGTCGGGCAGGAGCACGTTCCCTTCCGCGGGCCGGCGCTGCTCGTGTGCAACCATCTCTCGTACGTGGACGCACTGCTCGTCGGCGCCAGCGTCCAGCGCTTCATCCGCTTTTTAGTTTACCGGCCTTACTACGAAATCCCGTGGCTGAACTGGCTCTTTCGCCTGATGAAAGCGATTCCGGTCTCGGCGCGGAACCGCAGAGAGATCGTAGAATCCCGCGCGCGCGCGCGCGAAGAACTGGCCCAGGGACACGTGGTCTGCATCTTCGCCGAGGGAGCGATCAGCCGGACCGGAAACCTGCTGCCGTTCAAAAGGGGTTTCGAGAAAATCGTCGAGGGTTTGGAAATCCCGGTCATTCCCGTCCATCTCGACCGTCTCTGGGGCAGCATCTTCAGTTTCAAAGACGGGCGCTTCTTCTGGAAATGGCCCGAGCGTCTTCCTTATCCGGTGACGGTCTCGTTCGGCGCTCCCCTTCCCGCCAAAGTGACGGCTCGGGAAGCGCGCGAGGCGATTCTGGAGTTGAGCAGCGCGGCGGTGAACCACCAGCGCTCGCCGCGCGACACCCTACAGCTCCGGTTTTTAAAAATCGCCAAGCGGCGGTGGTTTTCATTCTGCATGGCGGACTCGAGCGGCAGAGAGCTGAGCTATGGAAATACGACCGTAGCAAGCCTGCTGCTATCGCGCTGGGTAAAGACCGAGTGCGCGCGCGAGTCCAAAATCGGCCTCTTATTGCCCGCATCGGTAGGCGGCGCGCTAGCCAATATCGCCGTTCTCATGGCCGGAAAAGTTTCCGTCAACTTGAACTTCACCGCCGGCACGGAATCGACGACGCAAGCGCTCAGGCAGTGCGGCATCCGGACGATCCTGACTTCGCGGCTCTTCCTGATCAAGGCGAAACTTGAACCCATGGACGGAATGATCTTCATCGAAGACGCGGTGAGCAAAGTCCGGCTCTCGGCGAAACTCACCGCCGCCGTCCTGGCGTTCATTCTTCCCTCCCGCCTGCTTCTCGCCGTTTACGGAGCCGGCGACCCAAAGGCGGACTCTCTGGCGACGGTCATTTTCTCCAGCGGCAGCACCGGCGCGCCCAAAGGCGTGATGCTCTCGCACCACAACGTCCTCTCCAACATCGAGGCTTTCGCGCCGCTCTTCTGGGTAACGCGCAAGGATCGGATGATGGGCGTGCTGCCGTTCTTTCATTCTTTCGGTTTCACCGGCACGCTCTGGTTCCCGCTCCTCTCCGGCTTCGGCGTGGCGTATCATCCCAATCCGCTCGACGCCAAAACCATCGGCGAGATGGTCGCGAAGTACAAAGCCACGATTCTCATCAGCACGCCGACCTTCTACGCCGTGTATCTAAGGAGAATCCCGCCGGAACAATTTTTTTCGCTGCGCTACGCGATCGTCGGCGCCGAGAAGCTGCGCGAGACGCTGGCGAAAGATTTCAAAGAGAAATACGGCCGCGATCTTTTGGAAGGATACGGCTGCACGGAAACCGCGCCGGTCATCTCCGTTAATATTCCGGACGTGGAAGAAGCGAGCGAGCATCAGACCGGACTCAAACCGGGCACCGTGGGCCATCCGATCCCGGGCGTCGCCGTCAAAGTGGTGGACACGGAGACCGGCGCGCCCCTTCCGTCCGGAGAAGAGGGTCTTTTGTTGGTCAAAGGCCCCAATCGCATGATCGGCTATCTCGGCGAGCCGGAGCTGACGAAAAAAGTCTTTCGCGACGGCTGGTACGTCACCGACGATATCGCGTCGATCGACGACGACGGATTTATTAGAATCACCGACCGGCTCTCCCGCTTCAGCAAGATCGGCGGCGAGATGGTGCCGCATATAAAGGTAGAAGAGGCGATCAACCGAATTCTCGGCGATCAGAGCTCGGTCGTGATGGCGGCGCCCGACGAGCAGAAAGGCGAACGGCTCGTGGTCCTGTATACGCACAAAGAAATCGCGCCGGAGGAGATCTGGGCCAAGTTGAATCAAAGCGATTTGCCGAAACTCTGGATTCCGAAGCGCGACGGCTTTTTTTTAGTCGATGAAATTCCGCTGCTCGGGTCGGGGAAGGTAAATCTTAAGAGAGCCAAAGAGATGGTAGTGGAACGATGTGCTTCCTGAAACCCAACATTCGGCAACTTTGGTTGCGCCGGGATTGGCTGCGTGATAAAAATGGCTCACGTAGGAGGGTAAGCTGTGGGTTACAATGACTTGGCGGAAAAATCGCTGCGCGGCGAGGTGATCGAGCGCGAAGAAATGCAAGCGGTGCTCGACGCGACGGACGAGGATCTGCCGGAGCTTCTCGCCGCCGCCTTCAAAGTGCGCCGCCGGTATTTCGGCAAGCGGGTCCAGATCCACATGCTGATGAACGCGAAGAGCGGCCTCTGCCCCGAGGACTGCCACTACTGCTCGCAGTCGTCGGTTTCCACGGCTCCGATCGACAAATATCCTTTTTTACCGAAAGAGAAACTCATCGAGGGCGCGATGAAGGCGAAGGCCGCGGGCGCCGTGCGCTTCTGCATCGTCAACAGCGGACGCGGCCCGACGGACAAAGAAATTCGCGAACTGTCGAGCGTCGTGCGCGATATCAAGAGCCGGGTGAACATCAACATCTGCTGCTCTTTGGGTCTGATGGATGAAGAGAAAGTCCAGGCGCTTAAAGAAGCCGGGGTGGAGCGCATCAATCACAACTTGAACACGAGCGAGCGCCATCACCCCGACATCTGCACCACGCACACGTACGCGGATCGCGTCGAGACAGTGACCAACGTCAAAACCGTCGGCCTCTCTTCCTGCTGCGGCGGCATCATGGGCATGGGCGAAACCGACGAGGATATCATGGATCTGGCGCTGTCTTTGAGAAAACTCGGCGTCGATTCGATCCCGCTAAATTTTCTTCATCCGATCGACGGCACACCGTTCGCGGGCTTGCACACGTTGACGCCGCAGCGCTGTCTCAAGATTCTCTGCCTCTTCCGCTTCGTCAATCCCGACAAAGAACTGCGCGTCGGTGGCGGACGGGAGCTCAACCTCCGCTCGCTCCAGCCGCTGAGTCTTTACCCGGCGAATTCGATTTTCGTGAACGGATATTTAACGACGCCGGGCCAGGAAGCCAGCGAGGCCCATCGGATGATCGCCGACCTCGGCTTCGAGATAGAGGACCGTCTCCCTAACTGACTCACACGCTACGTGAAAAACCCGTTCATGGTTCGACAGAGCTCACCACGAACGGGATCTGAATCTCAACTGCTCAGTCCTTCCCGTTCGCCCTGAGCTTCGTCGAAGGGCGTCTTGGCGTGACGAATGATCCAAACTTCGTGTGCTTCGTGCTCTTCGTGGTGCGAGGATTTTAACCACGAAGGACACGAAGGCCTCGAAGGAAGACAACACGGCTCCAAAGGCCGGTGTCTTCTTACTTCCATAGGGTGATCAGCACCACGCCGCCAATCATCGCGGCGGCGATCTAGTTTCCAATATCCCAATACACTGCGGGCTAATATCCTCATACACTGCCGGACTGGCAGCGTTTGTGAGAATCGATAGCCTTGACAGATTGTTCGTAAATAGAGAATATTGCCCTTGTTTGCTTTTGCCGGACTGAAAGGTTTAGAGCTAATACACTGCCGGAATTACGGCAGCTCACTTAATAGTTAGCTCCGGTTATTGGAATACTAGGGTATGCCAGTTAATCCATGGGACGAAATCGAGCAGCCGCCGGACGACGCAATCGCGGGGGGTCCCTGGTTCTACGCGGAAACGTACCGCGAGTACCAGAAGGGTCTTGAAGTCATACTGAATGAACTTGAAACCCACCGAAATACCATCGAATCGCTTGGTCTCGAGGCCTCTCCATTTGAGAAAGAAGTCAGCCGCATTCGACAGATGGTTGAGTGGGGAAAGGAACGCTTAGATTCTGTAGGAACTTCACCGGCTGCAACGATTCATATACCCGGTGTCAGTTACGGTTCACTTCGCTACCTGAAGGCCGGAATTCTCTATCGAGCTTACCTAGTCGAACAGCAAAAACGAGACTTTGCGCGAGAGCCGAAGCTGGCTCCCCGAAGCGTATTGCAGAGCTTCGATACGAGGATCAACCAGTTACGTAATCTTGCCGAATCGGGCATGCTTAACGGGCTTCGCCCTGCCGAGGTATTTTTCGAACTTCTACCATCATCCGTAGCCGAAACTGGAGTACCATCGGTGTTAGGTGTGAAAGTCGCACTACTTGCCGCAACTGCCTCATCCGAAATTCCGGTCATTGATCCGGTATTGCGGAAACGGTGTCTTACTCTACTTGATGCAATCGAGGGGTCTGGTGGCACAGAACAACTAGACACCGTAATCCGGGAAATGAGCGTTATATTGGAAGACCGGGTACGGGAACTCTCGGGTTTCACAGGAAAGGCTGCGGGTGCTGACCTATTCAGCGCGACGATGACAAAAGATCCGCCGCTAATCCGTTTCAGTCCTGAGAAAGACATTCAAGAGGCGGCCCACCTTTTCTTTAGGGGCTATTCGGGGTTAGTGAGAAATGAAGCCATGCACCGCCTCGTCCCAAGCTATACGAAGGAGCGTGTGCTCCAATTACTTGGCATCGTAGACTACCTTCTATTTCTTTTGTCCAAAGCCGAGACCACCAAATCCGGAGGTGAGAGCTAACCGGTTGGAGTACAACGCTGGCAAAGCGCGCGCGGCTCACCCGCCCGCGGAGCATTAGGCCCCCGAGACCGCAACCGCGACAGCCGGAGACCCAATAACGATGAACGAATGGACTCATGATGGCTAGACGGATCAATGCGGACAAGCCGCACCTCTGGAAGACGGACATCGCGGCTTCCGTTGACCAGTTCAACCAGTGGTTCATGCGCTTCGCACCCGAGGCGTTTCGCTCGACACGCGTCAAGACTGCCGGGCATGTCAAAGCTGCGTTGCTCGCCACCAGAGACCTGCGCAGCATCGACGCCGCCACGCTCAAGGACAATCCGAGTGCGCTGTCAACGCTCCGCATGTGTACGGCTCCGCCGCTGGCCGTGGACCGCTTGATCGGCTTGGCCGACGCGAGCAAGAACCTCGTCGGTCGAATGGAAGATGGCAAGCTCCCGACCAAGATGAATGCCGCCGACTTGAATGCGGAGTTGACCAAACTCTGTCGCATCATCTCAAGGCTCCTGGACCGTGACATCTTCCCGTGGCTGGACGCCGCAAAAGACCCTACCGATCACGAACGCGACCGAGCATCAACGATCGTCGCTGACCGCTTATGCAGCGCCGTGGCAAACCCGATCGTCCGCAACGCTCAGGAACAGCGGCAACTCAAACTCGTGGGCGATTGGCTCGACGCCCGAGGCTACCGGAAGCAAGGCCATCCCAGTGGGAAGCCGCTGACCGAAATGGAAGCCGCGACGTACACATTCCGCATGAACCTCGCGGTCGGCAAGGCGCTGAAGGTGAACATCCCGATTGACGTGGTGATTCAGCCCAAGAAGCTCCGCAAGGATCGGCTGCCGATCCTGATCGAAGCCAAGTCGGCGGGTGACTTCACCAACACCAACAAGCGGCGCAAAGAAGAAGCCACCAAGATCCACCAGCTTCAAGCTGCCTATAGCGAAACCGTGCCGTTCGTGCTGTTTCTCTGCGGCTACTTTGGCAGCGACTACTTGGGCTACGAAGCCGCCGAGGGCATTGATTGGGTCTGGGAGCATCGCATCGACGACCTTGTGAAACTGGGGCTGTGAATCGCATGATCGCTTACGAGGACAACTTGATTGAATCACGGCGACAAGCAATTCAGGCGGACATCGATACGCGCAAGTCGGCAGCGGAGCGGAATCGCCTTGGCCAGTTCGCAACGCCCAATGCCCTGGCCGTCGGTATCGCTCGCTACGTCGAATCAGTCCTCGGCCGGACCAAAGGCAGTATTCGCTTCGCGGACCCTTCGATCGGTTCGGGCAGCTTCTTTTCGGCGGCGCTCGCTGTCTTCGGCTCCAAGCGAATCAGCAGCGCCGTCGGGGTCGAGCTCGATCCCGCATTCGCCGACGCCGCCCGCAATCTGTGGGCCGATTCCGGGCTTGAGGTTGTACGAGGCGATTTCACGCGAGTCGTTGCTACCGGCTCATGCCCCCCCGCGCCCAACGTCATCTTGGCGAACCCGCCCTACGTCCGACACCATCACATGAACCGAGAGGACAAGGAACGCCTCCAATGCCTCACGTTCAAGATGACCGGGGTTGAAGTCAACGGCCTTGCGGGTCTGTACGTCTACTTTCTTTTGCTCGCCACGGCGTGGATGGAAGACGGTGGGATCGCCGCGTGGCTCATCCCCTCGGAGTTCATGGACGTCAACTACGGCGCGGCCCTCAAGGGCTTCCTCGCGGATCGCGTAACGCTTATCCGCGCTCACCGCTTTGACCCCGACGATGTTCAGTTCGGTGACTCCCTTGTGTCGTCGGTCGTGCTGGTGTTCCGCAAGACGCCGCCCGCCGCCGCTCATGCCGTCGAGTTCACCTTCGGCGGCACGCTGGCCGAGCCGCACGCCCGCGACCTCATCCCGCGTGAACGATTGCGCGAGTCTCGCAAGTGGACCGTGTACCCGAGTCACGCCAAGAACGACCGACACACGCTTAGCGACGGTAAAGGCCCGACGCTTGGCGACTTCTTCCGCGTCCAGCGGGGCATCGCCACCGGCTGCAACAAGTTTTTCGTGCTCGACCGCGCCGACGCAAAGAACCTCGGACTTCCGGGCAAGTACCTCCGCCCGATCCTTCCCAGCCCGCGCCACCTTAAGACCACGAGCATCGACGCTGACGGTGACGGCTATCCCCTCCTCGACCGCCAACTGTGCGTAATCGATTGCAACCTGCCCGAGCCGATGGTCGAGGCCAAGCACCCGGCGCTTTGGAGATACCTGCAAACCGCCCAGTCGCTTGGCATCATGGATGGTTATCTGATCGGCAAGCGCAGCCCGTGGTACAGGCAGGAACAGCGAGAGCCCACCCCGTTCCTCTGCACATACATGGGCCGTGGCTCTGACGACAAGCAGCCGTTCCGCTTCATCTGGAACCGCTCGAAGGCGATTGCAACCAATCTCTACCTGATGCTCTACCCGCAGAACAGCCTCGCGGCGATGCTTCGCCGACATCCCGACCGTGCCGAAGCCGTCCACGCTTTGCTCGGTCAAGTCACTGGCCACGAACTCCGGGGCGAAGGCCGGGTTTACGGTGGCGGTTTGAACAAGATTGAGCCAAGCGAACTGGCACGCATTTCCGCAGCATCGTTTGTCGAGCTTTGGCCGGAGATCAGGTCCGATGTGCAGCCGCAGGGAAAACTCTTCGGCTAAGCCGTGGGGTAAGCGCAGGGGGTGCCTAACAAAGCGCTGCACCGGACGGCTTTTCCGCTGCGCTCCAAAGCCGCCGGTGAGCTTGGGCGATAAGCGGACCGCTCGCGACGCCTAGAATTGAAACGATAGAGATGATTGAAGCAAACGCACAAACATTGAAACAGTTTGGCTCCGTGAAATGGTCGCTCGCTTGGGCTTCGCGCATCCGCTTATCGCGGCGCGTGAAAACCGTGGCGCGATGCCGGAGAGTGGTCGCAAAGCGTGCGCCT
>CAYOJC010000087.1:0-20197 GCA_964404195.1 uncultured Syntrophobacteraceae bacterium | reverse complement strand
GTTTCGCCTGTCGAACTTAGGATAAGGTGTCAACAGCGTGAGACACTACACTAGATGTTGTAATACCGCAGTAACAAAGGTGGTTGTCAACACCCAAGCAGATGGCCGGACGTAAGCGGAGCAAAAACCCGAGAGTGATTGGCGTCATCTCCGATACTCACGGCCTGATCCGGCCCGAGGCGCTGCGCGCGCTCGCGGGCGCCGATCTGATCATTCATGCCGGCGATATCGGTAAGCCGGAAGTCATCGACGCTTTGCAATCGATCGCCAGAGTGATCGCCATCCAGGGCAACAACGACCGCGGCGCCTGGGCGCGAAAATTTCCCGCGCGCGCCGTCGTGAAAATCGGACGGAACAAAATTTTCCTGCTGCATGACGTGAAGGATCTCGACTTCGATCCGCGCGCCGCCGGATTCCGCATGGTGATCAGCGGTCATTCGCATTGTCCTTCAATGGTCGAACGGGACGGGGTCCTTTTTCTGAATCCCGGCAGCGCCGGTCCACGCAGGTTCAAGCTGCCGATTGCCGTCGCCACGCTGCGCGTTGACGGATCGACGGTCAACGCTCGCCACGTGGACTTGAACCCGCCTGAAAATTCTTTAAGAAAAACTTGACTTCGGGCACGCGAGGCTTTATAAAAAATCCAGCCTTTTAAACCAATCCTGCGAGATTGGCAAAGGTCTTATGAAAACCGAAGACGCAACCGATCAGAGCGCTCGAAGACCTCCGCGGTGACCACGGAGGTCTTTTTATTTATGGAAGCGGAGAAGAAGGTCCTGCTCGAAAACGAAGAGGTTCAAAGGACCATCAGCCGGATGGCCCATGAGATCGTCGAGAAAAGCGGCGGCGAGAAGATTGTGCTGATAGGAATTCGCTCCGGCGGCGCCCGTCTCGTCCGGCGGATCGGGCGAAAAATCGAAACGCTGACCGGAAATTCGCCCGCCGTCGGCGTCGTGGACGTGACGCCGTATCGCGACGATACCGAGAAGAAACCGAGCGAGCCGCCGCGTATGGACGTGCCCGTCGCCGTGGACGACCGGACGGTCGTGCTCGTGGACGACGTGATCAATACCGGGCGTACGATACGAGCTGCCATGGAGATGTTGGGCCACCTGGGAAAGCCGAAGAAAATCCTGGTTGCGACTCTGGTCGACCGCGGCGACCGGGAACTACCGATACGGGCCGATATCGTAGGAAAGAACGTGGAGGTTCAAGACTCGGAGCGGGTGAACGTCATGCTACAAGAGTCGAATGGGGCGGACCT
This sequence comes from uncultured Syntrophobacteraceae bacterium, assembly GCA_964404195.1. Taxonomy (GTDB): domain Bacteria; phylum Desulfobacterota; class Binatia; order UBA9968; family UBA9968; genus JAJPJQ01. The sequence continues at coordinate 18,933 of CAYOJC010000087.1, read as the reverse complement.
CGTCACCGTGACCAAACAACAGCAAAGAAAATAGATTCTAAGGTGAATCTTTAAGTTTAAGATGCCGTCTTTAAAGCGAGACCTGATATCGATCGAAGACCTGAGCGATCGCGAGATCGAAGAGATCTTCGAGCTGGCGGACACGATGCTGCCCGAAAACCGGGGCGCCGCGCAGGCGAGTCTGCTTGGCGGGAAGATCATGGCGACGCTCTTCTACGAGCCCAGCACGCGAACTCGGCTTTCTTTCGAATCGGCCATGCAGCGGCTCGGCGGCTCGGTTATCAGTTGCCCGGACATGAAGAGCTCTTCGGCGGCCAAGGGGGAGACCATCTCCGATACGGCGAGAGTCGTCTCCAGCTACGCGGACGTCCTGGTCGTGCGCCACTACTGGGACGGCGCGGCGCAGGCGATGGCGGAGTACGCGGGCGTGCCGGTCGTCAACGCCGGCGACGGCAGCCACGAGCATCCGACCCAGACGCTCTGCGATCTCTACACGCTCAAGAAAGAAAAAGGCGATCTCAAGGGACTGACCGTGGTGATCTGCGGAGACCTCAAGCACGGCCGGACGATTCATTCGCTGGTTTACGCGCTGGCGCGCTTCGGAGTCAACGTGGTCACGCTCGCCGCGAACGGCATGGAGCTGCCGCAGTACGTGATCGAAAAACTCGAACGCGAGCAGCATTACAATCTTACGCCGGTCGCCTCGGACGATTTGCAGGCGGCGATGACGCAGACCGATGCGATCTACCTCACCCCCAACCAGCCGCACCAGGTCGCGCTGTTCACGCAGGTGGACGAGGACATCCAGAGCCGGATCAAGAGCATGGCCGCCGGTCTCAAGTTCGACGCGTTCTACGTCACGCGAAAGCAAAAAGAGCGCATGAAGCAGCCGAACGGCGGAGAGGCCGGCGACTATCCGAGCCTGGGCGAGGGCTTCCTCAAGGAGCGGCGTTTCAAGGACACGGTCGTGATGCACCCGCTGCCGCGCGTCGACGAGTTGTCTCCGGCGATCGATAACGACCGCAGGGGAATCTATTTCAAGCAGGCGGCCTACGGCGTGCCGATCCGGATGGCGCTGCTCCAATTCCTGATGCGTCCGTCCGGCATCGCGCGGAGCCGCGCGCCGCAGAAAAATCGCTCGCTCTACCGGACTCCCGAAGCGCTCGGGCCGCAATGCGCCAACGCCAACTGCGTGACGCGGACCGAGGCGCTCTCGGCGCGCCCGAGGTTCGAGCTTCTGTTTTCCGGGGCCGGGGGCGCGCTCGTCTTGAGATGTTTTTACTGCAACCATCAGCTCCGCGTCGAGTACGTCGGCCACACGAGCTCGCGACGGTATTGTCCCTACGATTTTTCCCTCGACGAGACTTTCGCCGAATGGCTCAAGCGCGGCGAGCTGGCGATCTTCGATTCCATCAAGCAGGCGGAAGAGCTCGGCTACGAGCCTTACAAGAGCGGGCCGCAGCGCAGCATCATGGGCGAAGAGGAGATTCAGGACGCGATCGGGCGAATGGCCGAGACGATTCTCAAAGAGAGCGAAGATCCCGAGCGCCTCGTGCTGCTCGGTATCAAAACCAAAGGGTCTATTCTCGCTCGTCGCATCGCCGACGAGATGGAAAAGATCAGCGGGCGCAGGCCGGAGACCGGCGAGATCGAGATCTTCGGTAGCGAAGAGGGGATTCGCAGAATTTCAGAGACGCCCGCGGAGGCGGAGCCGCTGAGTCTTAAAGACCGTCCGGTAATTCTCGTGGACGACGTCATCTATACCGGACGGACGGTGAAAAGCGCGCTCAGCATCATCTTCAAAGCCGGCCGGCCGAGATCGGTTCGGCTGGCGGTGCTCGTCGATCGCGGCCATCGCGAAGTGCCGGTCAAGCCGAACTACGTCGGGAAACATATCCCGAGCTCCGAAAAAGAAAGGGTGCGCGTCAAGCTGCGCGAAGTCGAGCATGACGAGCGCGACAAGGTAGTGATCTATCCGATCATTACTCCGGAAAAGACAAGCTCTCGGCAATCAGTTTTATGAAAGCCATACTCGCGCTAGCAGATGGACAGTTCTACGTCGGCCGCTCTTTCGGCGCGGAAGGCGAAGCGGCCGGCGAGGTCGTGTTCAACACCAGCATGACGGGCTACCAGGAGATTCTCACGGATCCGTCCTACGAAGGCCAGATGGTCGCGATGACCTATCCCGAGATCGGCAACGTCGGCGTCAATCCGGAAGACGTCGAATCGCGCAAGCCCTTCGTCAAAGGCTTCATCGTCAAGGAATATTGCGCGCTCCCCAGCAACTGGCGCGCGACGCAACCGCTCGACGAGTATATGCGCGAGCACGGCATCGTCGGCATCGAAGGCATCGACACACGCTCGCTGGTGCGCCACCTGAGAGACCACGGCTCGCAAGAGGCGATCATCTCCACGCTGAGCGAAAATCCCGACGAGCTGATCGCCAAAGCCAAGGCGTCACCCGGCTTGGTCGGAAAAGACTTGGTTAAAGAAGTAAGCTGCCGTGAGTCCTACGAGTGGAACGATGGCACGTGGGAGCTCGGAACCGGCTATAAAAAAAGAATAGAGGCCGACAGCGCGAAGAAACGCCGCAAGACCGGAACTCCGAGCTTCGAGCAGCCGCGCTTTTTCGTCGTCGCGTACGACTACGGCATCAAGCACAATATTTTGCGCGGTCTGGCCGAGTCGGGCTGCCAAGTGAAAGTCGTCCCGGCGGAAACTTCGGCCGAAGACGTCCTCGCGCTCAATCCCGACGGCATATTTCTTTCGAACGGCCCGGGAGATCCGGACGCGGTGCCCTACGCGAAAGAAAACGTCGAGAAGCTCATCGGAAAAAAACCGATCTTCGGCATCTGCCTCGGCCATCAAATTTTGGGGCTGGCGCTCGGCGGGAAAACCTACAAGCTCAAGTTCGGCCATCACGGCGGCAATCAACCGGTGATGGACCTGACCACGCGCAAGGTCGAGATCACGACGCAGAACCACGGTTTCGCGGTCGATGCCGACTCGCTCAAGGGCGCGTCCGTGGTGACGCATCTCAACCTGAACGACCACACCGTCGAGGGGCTGGCGCACCGCGAGCTGCCGATCTTTTCCGTTCAGTATCACCCCGAATCCTCTCCCGGTCCGCACGACGCGAGCTATCTGTTTAAGAGATTCGTGGAGATGATGGAGAAGCAAAGCTCTTAGTCCAAGCCCCAACGCACGGACAACAGGACGAGCGTGCTCATCAGGTCCAGGCCGATCGCGATCTGGCAAAACAGGGGAGTTAGAAAATGAAAATTCCAGCGGCGACAAAAACGGTGCTTGACAAAATCGTCAGCCAGCTCGTTAAAACGTACCGGCCGGAGAAAATCATCCTCTTCGGCTCGTATGCTTACGGTGTGCCCCACGAAGATAGCGATGTGGACCTGCTAATCATTAAGACAACGTCCCAACCATTCGTCGATAGACTGGTCGAGGTTAGAAAAATCCTAACCGATCCGACCCGATCTGTTCCGTTGGGGCCTATTGTCCTGACGCCGGAAGAGCTAGATGCGCGCTTGAGCATCGGCGATCAGTTCATCGAAGAGATTGTTACGAGAGGGGAGGTCCTCTATGCCGCCTAAGGAATCCCTATATCCGAGGGAGTGGTTTCGAATAGCCGAGAAGGATTTCAAGCGCGCCGAGCAATTGCTCAAGTTGGATGATGCGGAAGGCGCTGGCTATAACCTTCAACAGGCCGTTGAAAAGTACCTGAAAGGTTTCTTGTTATCGAAAGGTTGGAAGTTAAAGCGCGTTCATGACCTGGAGTTTCTACTTAACGATGCCCTGCGATACGAACCCACTTTAGAAGAGTTTCGAGGGTTATGTCAGAGAATTACTGATTACTTCCTTCTTGATCGCTGCCCATTACCAACCTCTATAACGTTGACGATTAGACAAGTGGAAAATTCCATAGATCAGGTGCAAAAGCTGATCGCGAAGTTGCAAGCGCTAACTGAGTAACCATGCCCAAGCGCAGCGACATCCACTCGATTCTCTTGATCGGCTCCGGGCCGATCGTGATCGGCCAGGCGTGCGAGTTCGACTACTCCGGCACGCAGGCCTGCAAGGCGCTCAAGGAAGAGGGCTTCCACGTCATTCTCGTCAACTCCAACCCGGCGACGATCATGACCGACCCAGACTTTGCCGACCGCACCTACATTGAGCCGATCACCGTCGAAGTCGTCGAAAAAATAATTCAGAAGGAGCGGCCCGACGCGCTGCTGCCGACCATCGGCGGGCAGACCGCCCTCAACATCGCCATCGATCTCGCGGAGCAGGGAATTCTGGAGCGCTACGGCGTGGAGATGATTGGCGCGAGTCTCGAGGCGATCAAAAAGGCCGAGGACCGCGATCTATTCAAAGAGGCGATGGCGCGCGTGGGCCTCGATCTCCCTCGGAGCGGCTACGCGCGCAATATGGGCGACGCCAACAGAATCCAGAAGCGGCTGAATTTTCCGGTGATTATTCGGCCCTCGCGCACCCTCGGCGGCAGCGGCGGCGCGATTGCCTACGGCGCGGACGACTTCAAAGAAGTCGTTCAGCGCGGTCTGGATATTTCACCCGTGCACGAGATCCTGATCGAGGAGTCGGTTCTCGGCTGGAAAGAGTTCGAGCTGGAAGTGATGCGCGACCACAAGGACAACGTCGTGATCATCTGCTCGATCGAGAATTTCGATCCGATGGGCGTGCACACCGGAGACTCGATCACGGTCGCTCCCGCGCAAACCCTCACGGACAAGGAGTATCAGATCATGCGCGACGCCGCGCTCCGCGTGATTCGCGAAATAGGCGTCGATACCGGCGGGTCCAATATCCAGTTCGCCGTCAATCCGGCGGACGGCCGCATGGTCGTGATCGAGATGAACCCGCGGGTTTCGCGCAGCTCGGCGCTGGCGAGCAAGGCGACCGGCTTTCCGATCGCCAAGATCGCCGCCAAGCTCGCGGTCGGCTACACGTTGGACGAGATTCCGAACGACATTACGCGCGAGACGCCGGCGTGCTTCGAGCCGACGATCGATTACGTGGTCGTGAAGATCCCGCGCTTTACCTTCGAGAAATTTCCCCAGGCGAAAGATATCCTCACGCCACAGATGAAATCGGTCGGCGAGGTGATGGCCATCGGCCGCACCTTCAAGGAGTCGCTGCAAAAAGCGATGCGCTCCCTCGAGACCGGCTCTTACGGCTTCGAAGAGAAAGTCCAGCCCGGAGATGACGACCGGGAGGAAAAACTTCGTCTCATCAACGAAAAGCTTCGAGTGCCCAATGCCGAGCGGCTATGGCACGTGGGCGACGCGCTCAGGTTCGGAATGTCGATCGACGAAATTTACGGCCTCAGTAAAATCGATCCCTGGTTTCTCGACCAGCTCAGGCAGATCATCGCCGCCGAGGATGAAATCAAAGCGGCGCGCGGCGCCGCGTTGACGGGCGATTTCTTCCGCAAGGTGAAATCGATGGGTTTCTCGGACCGGCGTCTCGGAAAACTCCTATGGAAGAACGAAGAAGAGATCCGCGCGCTCAGAACGCAAGCGGATGTGCGCGCAGTGTTTCGCGCCGTCGATACCTGCGGCGCGGAGTTTGCGGCTTATACGCCGTACCTTTACTCCACCTATGAAGGAGAAGACGAATCGAACCGCACGCCGAGAAAAAAGATCATGATCCTCGGCGGCGGGCCCAATCGCATCGGGCAGGGAATCGAGTTCGACTACTGCTGCGTCCACGCGGCGTTCGCTCTCAAGGAGGACGGCTTCGAGACCATCATGGTCAATTGCAATCCCGAGACGGTCAGCACCGATTACGACACCTCCGACAAGCTCTACTTCGAGCCGCTGACTCTCGAAGACGTGCTCAACATCGTGGAGCGGGAAAATCCCGACGGTGTCATCGTCCAGTTCGGCGGCCAGACTCCGTTGAAGCTGGCCTTGGCTCTGGAGCGCGCGGGCGTCAAAATCATCGGCACGTCGCCGGACAACATCGACCTGGCGGAAGACCGCGAGCGCTTCCGCGAGCTGCTCAATCGCTTGGAACTCAAGCAGCCGCAGAGCGGCGCGGCCAGGTCCTACGAGGACGCGCTGCAGATCGCCGCGCTCCTCGGTTATCCGATCCTGGTCCGTCCTTCCTACGTTCTCGGAGGGCGCGCGATGGAGATCGTCTATGACCAAGACACCCTCCAACGCTACATCACGCACGCGGTCGCGGCTTCTCCCGAGCACCCGGTTTTGATCGATAAGTTTTTGGACGACGCGATCGAGCTCGATGTGGACGCGCTGGCGGACGGCGAGCGCGTCGTGATCGGCGGCATCATGGAGCATATCGAGCGGGCCGGCGTCCACTCCGGCGACAGCGCGTGCAGCCTACCGCCGAAGTCCATTTCACCCGATATCCAGCAGGAGATCCGCCGGCAGACTTCGGAATTGGCGCTGGCGCTCAACGTCCGCGGCTTGATGAACGTGCAGTTCGCCGTCAAGGGAAAAGACATCTACGTCCTCGAGGTCAACCCGCGCGCTTCGCGGACCGTTCCATTCGTCAGCAAAGCGACGGGGGTGCCGCTGGCGAAATTCGCCGCCCGTATCATGGTCGGAAAAAAGCTCGGCGAGCTCGGTCTGACGGCGGAGGTCTTGCCGCGCCACGTGTCCGTTAAAGAATCGGTTTTTCCGTTCAATAAATTTCCCGGCGTCGATACGATCCTCGGACCGGAGATGAAATCCACCGGAGAAGTGATGGGGATCGATACTACGTTCGGCGCGGCCTATGCCAAGGCGCAGCTCGGCGCCGGCACACGCCTGCCGCGCAAGGGCAAAGTTTTTATCAGCGTCCGCGATGAAGACAAGGAGCCGGTCGCTCCGATCGCTCAGAAACTCCAGGGGTTGGGTTTCCAGATCGTCGCCACCCGCGGGACCGCGGCCTACTTCAAGCAGCATGGAATCGCCGTGGAGATCGTCAAAAAAGTCCAGGAGGGCAGCCCGAACATCGCCGAGGCGATCAAGAACGGCGAGATCGCGATGGTGATCAACACGCCGAGGGACGCACACTCGCACGCGGACTCGTTTCATCTGCGGCGCAACGCCGTCGATTATCAAGTTCCCTATTTCACCACCATCGCCGGCGCCGAAGCCGCGGCGGAAGGCATCGAGCTGCTGAAAGAGCGGGAGTTCGACGTCCGGCCGTTGCAGGAATATCTCGCGCCCAACGGCGGCGCATCATGAAGGAAGAGCCCTCGTCCTTCCGTATTCCCGCTTCATCCTCGAATCGCAAATCATCGACTCCATCCCCCAACGACTGCTTTCGCGCTCTACGAACTCCGCTCCAATTTCTAAAAGGAATCGGCCCGACGCGCGCGGCGCAGCTCGAAGGGCTGGGACTCAAGACCATCGAGGATCTTCTCTATCATCTCCCGTTTCGCTACGAAGACCGCCGGCAGATCGGCAAAATTCGCCTGGCGACCGTCGGAAAAGAGCAAACTTTTATCGGCACGCTCGTCGCGGTGAATCAGCGCTACGTCCCGAACAAGAGAACGCGCATTCTCACCGGAACGCTCGCCGACGAAACCGGACAGCTTGGTCTGGTGTGGTACCGCGTCCCGCCGTTTATGGCGCAGAGCCTGCAAAAGGGCCTGCGGCTCCTCATTCACGGCAAAGTAGAAATGGGCATCGGAGGGCAAAAGCGGATCGTCCATCCCGAATTCGAAGCGATCGACCCGGAAGAGCAGGAAGACAACGAGCGGATTCTGCCGGTCTATTTGCGCCCCGGCGGAATTACGCTCCGGAGCATGCGCAAGTGGATCGCGCAGGCGCTGGAGCAATACGCCGGATATCTCCCCGGATTTTTACCCGCCGCTCTGGTCGAGAAAAGAAATTTGCTCGATCTTGCGCGCGCGCTCTACGAAGTGCACCTGCCGGAGAAGACCTGCGACCTTGCCGCGCTCAACCGGTTCACCTCCGTGGCCCACCGCGCGATCATCTTCGACGAGTTCTTCTATCTTCAGTTGGGACTTGCGCTCAGGCGCAAACAGCGCATCGCCCATGACGGGATCGCTTTCGGCCGGGAGAAAAAATCGCTGACGCGAAAAATGTGGGAGCTGCTTCCATTTGCATTGACGCGCGCGCAGGAAAAAGTGCTCCAAGAAATCTCGCTCGACATGGCCGCGCCGCGGCCGATGCAGCGTCTATTGCAAGGCGACGTCGGCTCGGGCAAGACCATCGTCGGCTGGTTCGCGGCGCTGCGCGCGATCGAGAACGGTTTCCAGGCGCTCTGGATGGCGCCGACCGAGCTGTTGGCCGAGCAGCACTACCGCAATTTAAAAGACTTTGCCGCGACACTCGGCGTGGAAGCCGCGCTGCTTACCGGCTCGCTCGCGGCCAAGGCGAGGGCCGCGATCGTGGAGCGAATCAAAAACGGCGAGATCGGTTTCGTCGTCGGCACCCACGCGCTCATCCAGGAAGGAATCGAAGTTCCCCGCATGGGCCTCGGCATCATCGACGAGCAGCACCGCTTCGGAGTCATGCAGCGCATGGCGCTGCAGCGGCTCTCCGCCTGCCGCGGCGCGGGCGATCCCACTTTGCCGCCCATCGACAAGCTCAGGGTGGTGAGCGCAGTCGAACCACAGCCGGATATTCTTCTGATGAGCGCGACGCCGATCCCGCGCAGCCTCGCGATGGTGCTCTACGGCGATCTGGAAATCTCCTCGCTCAATGAAATGCCTCCGGGGCGAACGCCCGTCGAGACGCGGCTCGTGCGGGAATCCCAGCGCGCCAAAATTTATGAGCTGCTGCGCGCCGAGATACGGCAGGGCCGGCAGGCGTACATCGTTTATCCGCTGGTGGAAGCGTCCGACAAGCTGGACGTGCGCGACGCCACGGGAATGGCCGAGGAGTTAGCGCAAAATGTATTCAAAGATTTTCGCGTGGGCCTGGTGCACGGGCGGATGTCCGGCGCCGATAAAGAAGCGATCATGCGCCGGTTTAAAGACGGCGCGGTAGAGATTCTCGTCGCGACGACCGTGATCGAAGTCGGCATCGACGTGCCGAACGCGACCGTGATGGTGGTGGAGCATGCGGAGCGCTTCGGCCTGTCACAGCTGCATCAACTGCGCGGCAGAGTCGGCAGGGGAAAGCACCGCTCGCAATGCCTGTTGGTTTATTACGGTGCAAACGGCTCGGAGGCTCTCGCGCGGCTGCGCGTGATGGAAAAAGAGCACGATGGGTTTAAGATCGCGGAGGCCGATCTCAGGCTTCGCGGGCCGGGCGAGCTGCTCGGCACGCGCCAGTCCGGTCTGGCGGACTTTCGTCTGGCGAATCTTTTGCGCGACTCAAGTCTTTTATTGGAGGCGCGCGAGGAGGCGCTGGCCTGGCTCGAAACCGACCCGCGTCTTAGCCGCCCGGAATCGCGCACGCTCAAAGAAGTGCTGAAACACCGCTGGGGCGGAAAATTGGAGCTGGGAAGCATAGGGTAGGCGAGAGGCGTGAGGCAACAGGCGAGAGTTTTTAAATTCGTTCTTCTCATGCCTCTCGCCTAAAGCCTCTCGCCTTTTTGTCATTTGCGAACGACGTGCGGATAGCTTAAAATCAGGTTGGCGTTTTTGATTGTGAGGTAAGAAAGGTGGAATTTCAGCGCATCAAGAGACTGCCGCCTTACGTTTTCAACATCATCAACGATCTCAAGTTGGAGGCGAGACACCGCGGCGATGACATCGTCGATCTCGGCATGGGAAATCCCGACATGCCGACGCCGCCGCACGTGGTCGCCAAGCTCATCGAAGCGGCAACCAAGCCGCAGAACCATCGCTACTCCGTATCGCGCGGAATCTACAAGCTCAGGGTTGCAATCGCCGATTGGTATCGGCGGCGTTATCAGGTCGAGGTCGATCCCGACACCGAAGCGATCGTCACGATCGGCGCCAAAGAGGGACTCAGCCATCTGGTGTGGGCGATCGTCGATCCGGGCGACGTGGTCTTTTGCCCGAGCCCGACCTATCCGATTCACCAATATTCCGTGGTTCTCGCCGGCGGCGACCTGCACAACATTCCGATGTATTCGGGCGACGATTTTTTAGAGCGCCTGCAAGAAGCGATCAAGCGGACCTGGCCCAAGCCGAAGCTCCTCATCGTGAGCTTTCCGCACAATCCGACCACGGAGGTCGTGGAGCTGGATTTTTTTGAGAGGGTCGTTCGCTTCGCGCAGGAGCACGAGCTGTTGGTGATTCACGATCTGGCGTACGCCGACCTCGCTTTCGACGGGCACCGGCCGCCGAGCCTCTTGCAGGTCCCCGGCGCGAAAGAGCTCGGCATCGAATTTTTCTCGCTCTCGAAGAGCTACAACATGCCGGGATGGAGAGTCGGCTTCGCCGTTGGCAACAAAGAAATGGTCCATGCGCTGGCGCGCATCAAGAGCTATCTCGATTACGGCATCTTCCAGCCGGTGCAGATTGCGGCGATCCAGGCGCTCAACGGCCCGCAGGATTGCGTCGAGGAGATTCGTGAAACTTATCGCCGGCGGCGCGACGCGCTGGTGGACGGCCTGGACCGGGTCGGCTGGAAGATCAAAAAGCCCAAAGGAACGATGTTCGTCTGGGCGGAGATTCCGGAGCCGTGCAAGAAAATGGGCTCGGTGGAGTTCTCCAAGTTCCTCCTCCAGGAGGCCAAGGTCGCGGTCTCGCCGGGAATCGGCTTCGGAGAATACGGCGACCCGTACGTTCGCTTCGCCCTGATCGAGAACGAGCACCGCACGCGCCAGGCGGTGCGGACGATTCGCCGCGCGCTCGGCAAGCTTCTCGACTAGGTATGCTGCTGAACATCTCCGTTCACCCTTCGACAAGCTCAGGGCGAACGGAGGAGTTGTTGAAAACATAATGGAGTTTCCGTTCGTGCTGGGCCCGTCGAAGCACGAAGACAATTTTTTCAGCCGCCTATTAGACTCCCGATAAAAATTTTGCGGTCGCAGCAAACCTAGGGTAGACTGGAATCTCTATAGGTTGGCATATGCCTGAGAAACGAAAAAAAATAGGAATCGGGCTGCTCGGCTCCGGCACGGTCGGCCAGGCGGTGCAGGACTTCGTCTTTCAGGATTCTATGAATGGCGCGGACCTGCGACTGGAGATCGTCAAGATTTATACCCGGCGGCCGAAAGGCAAAAAATGGTACGGAACGCATCCGTCGCTGTTCACGACTAAAGCGGAAGAAGTGATCGATCATCCGCAGGCCGACATCATTATAGAGGCGCTCGGATTCCAGGAGGAGAAGGAGCTTCTGCGCTTCAAAGATCTCATTATCTCTGCGCTCAAAAAAGGCAAGGCCGTGGTGACCTCGGACAAAGCCGTTTTGGCGCGGCACGGCGCGGAGATCTGGCAGGCGGCGCGTAAATACAACGGCGAGCTTCGCTTCGAAGCCTGCGTGGCCGGCGGCGTTCCCATCATCCGCTCCATCACCGAGAGCTTCGCCGCCGAGGAGCCGGAAGCAATTTACGGCATCGTCAACGGAACCTGCAATTACATTCTCTCCGAAATGTCCCGCGGCGGAAAATCCTACGCAGCGGCGCTCAAAGAAGCCCAGGAGCGCGGCTACGCGGAGACCAATCCGAGCGCGGACACGAGCGGAAAAGACGCGGAGGCCAAGCTCGTTCTGCTCGCGGCCGTGACCTTCGGTCTGGAAGCGAAGCCGGGAATCTTCTGGCGCAAAGGAATCGAAGACATCGACGCGCTCGATTTTTTGTACGCGAGCCGCAAGGGGCGCAGCACCATCAAGCACGTCGCCGTCGCGCGGCGCGAAAACGGCACGGTCCAGGCGTACGTCTCGCCCGTGCTCGTGTCGCAAGACCATTTTCTCGCGTCGATCGACGGCGCGACCAATGCGCTCTTTTTTAAGGGGCAAAGAAGCGGCGAGGAGCGCGGCCGCGATTGGAACTATGTCTTCGCCGGTCCCGGCGCCGGCGGCGGTCCGACCGCCGTCGCCATTCTCGGAGACGTTTACGACGTGGCGCGTCGCGGTCCCAAACCGAGCGCCCCCGGTGCGCTGATGAAGCCCGGCGCATTGAAGATACAGGCCGAGGACGAGATCGGCGCGTGTTTTTATTTACGCTTTATCGTGAAAGACCGCGCCGGCATCGTGGGCGACATCTGCCAGACGCTGGGAGATACCGGCATCAACATTTCAGAAATATGGCAGTTGAGTCACAGCCGGGAAGAGCTCGATGGATTGGCGCGACGCTACCGGATCGCGGAAAAATCGAAAGGCATTCTGCCGTTCGTCATCACGCTGGAGCGGGCTTCCATCGGACAGATAAAGAATGCTATGAAAGTGATCGGCGCGCGCGATTACATGCTCGCCGAGCCGCTGTGGTTTCCGATCTGGAGAAGCGATAGATGAGCAAGATGATCAAAGCGAATGCCACGGGGCGCAAGGAGCCGTCCGCCTGGCCGGGCGTGATCCGGTATTATCGCGATCGCTTGCCGGTCGAGAAGGAAGAATGCATCGTCACGCTGAACGAGGGCAACACTCCGTTGGTCCGGTGCGGCAACCTGGAGCGCGCCATTAATCCCGACATCGAGCTTTACTTGAAGCTCGAAGGCTTGAACCCTACCTGCTCGTTCAAAGACCGCGGCATGACCGTGGCTATCACCAAGGCCGTGGAAGAGGGAAGCCGCGCGGTGATTTGCGCCTCGACCGGGAACACTTCGGCGTCGGCCGCCGCCTACGCAGCACGCGCGGGGCTCAAAGCTTACGTGCTCATCCCTCAAGGCAACATCTCGCTGGGCAAATTGAGCCAGGCGATGATCCACGGCGCGAAGGTGATCGAGGTCGCCGGCAATTTCGACGTGGCGCTCAAGATGGTGCGGCAGGCCGCGCGTGAATACCCGGTTACGCTCGTCAACTCGCTGAATCCCTACCGCATCGAAGGACAGAAGACCGCCGCGTTCGAGATCTGCGACGCGCTCGGGTCGGCGCCGCAATATCATTTTCTCCCGGTCGGAAACGCCGGCAACATCACCGCCTATTGGAAGGGTTACCGGGAATATAAGGATATCGGCCGCCTCTCCGTCTTGCCCAAGATGATGGGCTTTCAGGCGGCGGGCGCCGCGCCGATCGTCCTGGGAAGAGTCATCGAGGAGCCGGAAACGATTGCGACGGCGATAAAAATCGGCAATCCCGCGAGCTGGCAGAGCGCCGTGGCCGCTCGCGACGAGTCCGGCGGCGTGATCGAGAGCGCCACGGACGAGGAAATTCTTACCGCGTATAGGCTTCTCGCGCGCACCGAAGGCATTCTAGCCGAGCCCGCTTCGGCCATATCGATCGCCGGCGTTATCAAAAAACAAAAAGAAGGAATCTTTCGCAAAGGCGACGTTGTCGTCTGCACGCTCACCGGCCACGGCCTCAAAGATCCCGACACGGCCATCCGGGAGTCGGACAAGCCGATCCGGATCGCCGCCGATTTGAAACTGCTCAAAGAGATCTTCGAGCGCGAAGCCGCGTCATGAAATATATTATTCTCCAGGGCGACGGCATGGCGGATTATCCGCTGGACAGCTACGGCGGCCGAACTCCGCTCGAAGTCGCCGCTACGCCCAACATGGACTGGCTGGCGTCGCACGGAGTCTTCGGTCTCGCCTACACCATCCCGAAAGGTTTTCCGCCCGGCAGCGACGTCGGGAACATGAGCATTCTGGGCTACGATCCGGCGCGCTATCACACCGGCCGCGCGCCGCTCGAAGCCGCGAGTATCGGCATCTCGCTATCGCCTGCGGATATCGCCTTTCGCTGCAATCTGGTCACGCTCGCGAAACAAAACGGCGGCGTCATCATGCAAGACTTCACCGCCGGGCACATCACGAGCGAAGAGGCGGCGGAGATCGTGCGCGACTTGAACAAAGAATTGGGGCGAGACGGCGTGGAGTTCCATCCGGGCGTGAGCTACCGCAACCTCATGGTCTGGCGCGGCGGCAAGGAGAAGATGCAGACAACGCCGCCGCACGACATCACGGACCAGAATATTGCCGCTTATATGCCCGAGGGCGACGGCGCAGAGCTACTGCTGGATTTGCAGCGCCGCTCGCAGGATCTGCTCGCGACGCACCCGGTCAATCGCAAGCGCCAACAGAAGGGAGAGCGGCAGGCTACTTCGATTTGGCTCTGGGGACAGGGGAGGGCGCCTGCGCTGCCGTCGCTCAAAGAGCGCTTCGGCATCGACGGCGCCGTCATCTCGGCGGTGGATATCATCAACGGGCTCGGCGTCTACGCGGGTCTGGAGCGGATCAAAGTTCCCGGAGCCACCGGATTCTTCGACACGAATTATAAAGGCAAGGGCGACTATGGAGTAGCGGCGCTGGAGCGGAAAGATTTCGTCTTCATCCACGTCGAGGCGCCCGACGAGGCCGGCCACATGGGCGACGCGGAGAAAAAGATCAAGGCGATCGAAGATTTCGACGAAAAGGTCGTCGGCACCGTGCTTCGCGGGATGGAGCAGCGGAATGATTGGAGACTTCTCCTCCTGCCCGACCATCCGACGCCGATCGTACTCAAGACCCACGTTCCCGATCCGGTTCCATTTGTCTTCTTCGATTCGGACCTGCGTGCGCAGCGGAATCAATTCGGGTTCAACGAGAGCGACGCGACGAAGAGCGGCGTCGTGGTCGAAAAAGCTTTTGCGTTGATTGACGCTCTTATAGGAGGGGCAAAACCGTGGATCGAAACCTCGCGTTAGAAGTCGTTCGAGTGACCGAGGCCGCCGCGCTGTCGAGCGCGCGCCTCATGGGAAGAGGAGACGAGAAGGCCGCGGATCAGGCCGCGGTGGACGCGATGCGCCAGGCCTTCAACGGCCTCGCCATCGACGGCACGGTCGTGATCGGCGAGGGCGAAAGAGACGAGGCGCCGATGCTTTATATCGGCGAGAAAGTCGGCGGCGGCAACGGCGGCACGGAGGTGGACATTGCGCTCGATCCTCTAGAGGGAACCACGATCTGCGCCAACGGCGGGCCGAACGCGTTGTCGGTCATTGCGATGGCCGAAAAGGGAAACTTTCTTCACTGCCCCGATACCTACATGGACAAGATCGCGGTCGGTCCCGTCGGTAAAGGAGTCGTCGATCTCGACAAAAGCCCGACGGAAAATTTGAAAGCGCTCGCCCAGGCCAAGGGAGCGCGGGTGGAGGATCTCACCGTGATCATTCTCTACCGGCCGCGGCACGAGGCGCTGATCAAAGAAGTCAGGAAGGCGGGCGCCCGCATCCGGCTGATCAGCGACGGCGACGTGTCGGCGGCGATCGCGACGACCAAGCCGGAGACCGGCATCGATCTTCTGCTTGGCATCGGCGGCGCGCCCGAGGGCGTGCTCGCGGCGGCGGCGCTGCGCTGCGTCGGCGGCGAGATGCAGGGACGGCTGAAGCCGAGAAATCCCGAGGAGATCGAACGCGCCCACAAGATGGGCATCAAAGACATCGAGAAGAAATTATCAATCGAGGAGCTGGCCAGCGGCGAAGTGATGTTCGCCGCCACCGGCGTGACCGACGGCGACTATCTCGACGGCGTCCACTTCTTTCCCGGCGGCGCGACCACTCACTCCGTGGTCATGCGCTCCAAGACGCGCACGATACGTTTTGTCAACACCACGCACCACTTCGCCTTCAAGCCGAAATACTAGGCAGGCTGCCCAAGAAGACTCATATGCTGCGTTGCGCTCCATCGCCTCGCTTCAACGTACTCGGTAAAGTACGCCTCAGCTCGTCGATTATCGCGCGCCTTGCCTCTGAGTCTGTTGAGCAGCCTGCGAAGAGTTTTCAAAGATCAGAGAGATGAAACAGAAGAGAGGAAGCGGGGGTCTATTTCTCGCGCTGGCCGTCATACTCTTCTGTGCCATTGCGCTCTGGTTCTTTTGGCCGGAGATTTCGTGGCGTATGGGTTGGGACGGAAAGAAGCCGGCGCCCGGCCGAGCGATGGGTGAATCTAAAGAAAAGCTCTACGAGGAAGACAGAAGGAAGTTGGACGAACTGCTCAGGCAGCGGCCATCGAAGTAGGCCCGTGCGCTCTCGCTCGCGCCGTTTCCCGTCAGGTATCGGCACGGGAGTTCTGGGCGACTTGATGGCGGAAGCGGCAGCGGCAGGCAAGCCGGTCCGCATCCACGTGGAGAAATTCAACCCGGCCTTGCGATTGTACGGACGGTTGGGCTTTGTCCCGATCGAAGATATAGGTGTCTATCTTTTTCTGGAGTGGTCAGTCGAACGGCAGGCGGGGATCTGTCTTGACAGTCAAAGAATAGAAGGGCTAGAGTATTGTTATCCGTCGGAGTCCCAATGGAAGATATCATCGAAAGCGCTGTCCTGGATAAGATGCTGGAGCCGGTTGCTCGTTGTTTTACGCCGGCTGTGGCGAAGGAGATTGCTGAGCTGCGAGCTGATCCGCCCACTCAGGCGCGCATCGACCAACTCGCGGTGAAATGCAATGAGGGAGAACTCACGGAAGCAGAGAAGCGCGAGTATGGGGCTTACGTCGAGGCGATCGATCTGATCGGCATCTTGCAGGCAAAGGCACGAACCCTCCTTAAACGTTCTCCGCGCGGATGATAGACGCAGGGGTCCGGGCGCTTGTCCATCGGCGAGCTGGCCATCGCTGCGAGTACTGTCTGCTCAAGCAAGAGCAACTCCCTTTTTCGACCTTCCAAGTCGAGCACATCGTTCCACGCAAGCACGGAGGCGGTGACGACCCAGCAACCCTCGCGTTGACTTGCGACCGAGGCAACTCTCACAAGGGAGCTAATCTAACCGGTATTGATCCCGAAACGGGCGAAATCATCGCGCTCTTCAACCCACGAAAGCACTCCTGGGAGGAACATTTCCGCCTGTCCGATATTACAATCGTGGGGCTTCCGCGATGGGCCGCGCTACAGTACGCGTGCTTAATATGAACGAAGACCGCCGTGTGCGGTTGCGCGCGGTGCTCAAACAGTTCGGCGGCCTATGAAGGAGTCGGTGGGCAGGAATGACGGAGAAGAAAAGAACCAGTCAGGTGAAAACGGCCCTGTAACCCAAACCTTCGTGTGCTTCGTGGTGAATAGAAACGTCTTGGTTCAGCACCAAAGTCGGAATCCAAATATAAAAGGTCACCTTGGTAAGCGCATCGAAGCCGCCTTCCGCCCGCGGGCACGCCGTCGCCGTTTCCGGGGTCATGCTGGTTATTTTCCTGTTCGCGATCGACGGCACCGTCGTCAGCGCCGCCATGCCGACGATCGTCGGCAAGCTCGGCAGACTGGAGCTGTACGGCTGGGTCTTCTCAACCTACATGCTCACCTCTGCGCTTTCGACGCCGCTGTTCGGCAATCTCTCCGACCTCTACGGGCGCCGCCGTCTCATTCTGATCGGCATCGGATTGTTCACGCTCGGCTCGGCGCTCTGCGGCGCGGCTCAAAGCATGGAGTACCTCATCGTCTTTCGCGCCCTCCAGGGCATCGGCGGCGGCGCGATCTACGCGCTCTCGTTTATCCTGATCGGATATTTGTTCCCGCCGGAAAAGCGCGCGAAGATGCAGGCGCTGATCAGCGGCTTGTGGGGAATCGCATCCATCCTCGGGCCGCTGGCCGGCGGTGTCATTACTCAGTACTGGAGCTGGCGCTGGATTTTCTTCATCAACCTGCCGCTCTGTCTCATCGCCGCGCTGCTGATCGCCTTCGGCGTGAGCGAGGCTAAAGAAGAGCGCCGGCGGCGTCCCGATTTGAAAGGGGCCGCGGCGCTTCTCGCCGGCCTGTTGCTCCTGTTCTACGCGCTCGAGCAAGGCCAGAGGAATTCCTTCGCATCTAATGGAATGCTGATCGGTCTTCTGGCCGCGTCCTTCGCGGTGCTTTTCTGGTTTTACCGAATCGAACGGCGCTCGCCCGAGCCGATCTTGCCGCTCGCGTTGTTTCGCCTGCGTCTCTTCAGAGTTTGTTTGGGACTGGCGTGGCTCGCGTCCATGGGGATGTTCGGGATCATCAGCTATCTGCCGCTCTACGTTCAGGGCGCGCTGGGCGCCGACGCCGCGCGCGCCGGCGTCACTCTGGTTGTGGCGAGCTTGGGGTGGACGGCCGGCAGCTTCATCGCCGGCGCCGGTATGAATCGCCTCGGCTATCGAGCCGTCTCTATCGCAGGCATGCTGCTGATGGCCGTCGGATACGGCGCATTCGTCGCCGCCGGAAACCATCTGGGATATTTTTCTGTGCTGGCGATCGGCGCGGTGATCGGCGCCGGCATGGGCATGGTCACCATCACGTCCATGGTTGCGGCGCAAAACGCCGCGCCGCTGAGTCAGCTCGGCGCCGCCACATCGACCGTCATGCTCGCGCGCATGCTCGGCGGGGCGTTCGGCATCGCATTGATGGGTGGCGTTCTTGTCGGCCGCATGGAACGCCGGTTGATCGAGGTTTCCTTCGGCGCTTTCCAGGACGTAGGAGGCGGCCTGCTCACAAAACTCGCCAATCCGCAAAACCTTTTGGACCCGGTTACGCGCGCGTTGATTCCCGATTCGTTGCAAAAGGTCCTGATTGAAATTCTCGCAGGATCGCTGTGGCACGCTTTTTTAGCCGGTTTTTTCGTCATGCTGATCGGCCTCGCGGTGAGTTTCTTCATGTCGCCCTCGACGCCGTCCGACGCCCACGGGGAGAGGAAAGATCGTGCCACATTGTAGACGAGAAAATACGATCTCACCACGAAGCACACGAAGGAAGAAACAAGGGAGAAGGCATCTCGCGCAAAGACGCAAAGTCCGCCAAGGCTAAGAGATTAGAAAAGAAGGTTTTCTTTGCGTGCTTGGCGTCTTGGCGCGATGACTTAAACTTCGTGCTCTTCGTGACCTTCGTGGTGAAATGCCTGTTTCTGCTTTGGTTGCGGCGTAGCCACGCTGTGCTCTTCGTGGTGATAAACTTTTTGACCACGAAGGACGCGAAGCACACGAAGGAA
>CAYOJC010000086.1:0-20710 GCA_964404195.1 uncultured Syntrophobacteraceae bacterium | reverse complement strand
CTCTTCGTGGTGAGAGGATTTTAACCACGAAGGACACGAAGGTCTCGAAGGAAGAAACACAACTCGCGCAAAGGCGGAACGCGCGCCAAGGGAAAATGGTGAATAATCCGGGCTTGTGTGTCGTCGGCATCGCGGCGCCCCAAAAGCGAGAGGAAACGGTGTAACACATGCGAATCAAAAAAGTGATAGCTATATGGTTCGTTTTTTTGCTGCTGGGAACCTTCACTCACCTTGCGCGGGCGCAGCAGGCGCCAAGAAAATTACTGGTCGCCCACGCGGGATTGATCTCCACGCATACGAGCATCTGGCTGGCCGAAGACCAGGGCTTTTTTAGGAAGCATGGGCTTGACGTTACCTCCGTGTTCACGGGAAGCGGGTCGGTGACGTCGCAGGCCTTGGTCGCCGGCGAGGCAAAACTCGCTTCCACCAGCGTCGGTCCCACAGCGGGCGCAGTGGGGGCGGGCGCCGATCTCGTGATCGTGGCGGGAACGATTCATATTCTCCCCTATCAGCTTTGGGTACTGCCCCAGGTGCGCCAGCCGGCGGATCTGAAGGGAAAGAGAGTCGCCATCAGCACTTTCGGCTCGGGCAGCCACCTCGCCGCCGAAGTGGCCCTCCAACAACTTGGTTTGGATCCCGCGCGGGACAAGATCGCGATCATGCAGGTCGGGACCCAGCAGGATCGGGTCGCGGCTCTGGTTACCGGTAGAATCGAAGCGACGCCCTTGGAGCCTGGATTCGGGGATGCCGCGCGGGACAAAGGGCTCACGGTCATGGCCGACCTCACCAAGCTTGATGTTCCCTACCTGAATACCGTCATCGTCGCCGATCGGCGCTTTGCCAGGGAGAATCCGCAGGTGATCGAATCCTTTCTCAAGGGCACGATCGACGGCCTGGCTTTTTTGTCGAACCCGGCCAATGACAAGGTGGTTAAAAAGGTGCTGGCCCATCGCTTGAGGCTGACCACGCCTCAGAGCATTCAGATCATGTACGATACAACCTTGGAAATCCACGCGAAGACCAAGGTTCCAAACGCGCCGCTCGCGGGGGTCCAGAACATGATCGATGCGTTGTTGAGGATCAATCCCCGCATGGCCAAGCTCAAGGCCGCCGATCTAGTCGATAATTCCTTCATAGAGCGGCTGGAGAAATCCGGTTATCTGCGTGACGCGATGAAAGGAAGCCGTTAACCGACAGTGGCCCGAGTCACGGGAAGCCATTTAATTTGTAAGGCGCTCAAGCTGGCCGGCGTGAGAAATATTTTCACGCTGGCCGGCGATCATATCCTGCCGGTGCTCGACGCGATGGCGGACCAGGACTTCCGCATCCTCGACACGCGTCATGAGCAGGCGGCGGTCCACATGGCGGACGCCTGGGCTAGAATCACCGAGCAGCCGGGTGTCTGCATGTACACTACGCCGGGTTTTGCCAATGCGATTCCCGGCCTCGCCAATGCCCTGCACACCGAAGCTCCGGTCATCTCCATCGCCGGCTGCGCCGACTTGCCCGACTTGGGACGGGGCGCCCAGCAGGAAATCGATCAGGTCGGCATGGCCGGTCCTATCACCAAAGGATCGTTCATGGTCAACGACGTCCGCAGGATTCCTGAGTTTATCGCGCGCGCGATGCGCCTGGCTTTCAGCGGTCGCCGTGGGCCGGTACACTTGACGATCCCGATCGATGTCCAGGAAAAAAGCGTGGATGAAGATGAGGTCGTATTCGCCCAAGCGGATGGATACCGCTCGGAAACTAAAATGTCGCCGGCGGATCCGAAGCTCGTCCGCGAGGCCGTTGTTTTGTTGCGTGAGGCACAAAAGCCGTTGGTCCTCGCCGGAAGCGCCGCCGGATATACGCTTTCCGGCGATTCGCTCAGGCGCTTCATCGAAACGACGCGCCTTCCGGTTCTGACGGAAGAGCAATCGCGCGGCTTGATCTCCGACGATCACCCGTATGCCTTTGGATTTTTTGAGCGAGGCTTGAACCGCGTCGCCGCCAAGGTTCGTGACGCCGACGTAGTCGTGCTTTTGGGCCGTAAACAGGACTTCACTATCGGCTTCTGCCGTCCGCCCCACGTCGCGGCCGATGCCAAGATCATTCAGATCGATCCTTCCCCTCTGGAGATCGGCCGCAATCGGGGAGTTGCCGTCGGCATGGTCGGAGACGTCAATAGCATTTTGGATCAGATGACGAGAGCAGCCGCCAACCACACGTGGAAAGATCTTCCGTGGTTGGAGGAGCTGCGGGCGGTGCGCGCGGCGCAGCGGGCGTGGGCGGAAAATCTGGCTTGCCCGGAGACTCCGATGCACGCTTTGTTCGTTCATAAAACGCTGCAATCCATCCTACGCCCCGACGACTGCCTCGTGTTCGACGGGGGAGATTTCTGCCACTTCGGGCGATCTTTTCTACCCGCGCTCCAACCCAAGCGCTGGCTCTATCATTCGAGCCTGGGGATGCTCGGCTCTTCGTTGCCTACGGCTCTGGCCGCCAAGGTCGCCTACCCCGACTCGCGCGTGATCATGCTCACCGGCGACGGCGCTTTCGGTTTTAACGCGATGGAGTTTGATACCGCCGTGCGCCACAAGCTCAACGTCGTAGCTGTCTTGGGCAACGACGCCGCGTGGGGCATCGACCGGCAAATCCAGCTTGGCCTCTACGGCCGCCCGGTGGCCACCGATTTGCTGCCGACACGCTACGATCAGGTGGTGCAAGGGCTGGGCGGTTACGGCGAGTTTGTGGAACGAGCTGAAGATCTGGGGCCTGCGTTGCAGCGTGCTTTTGCTTCGGGACGGCCCGCGTTATTGAACGTCGCCGTCGAGCGAGCAATCAGCCCTCGCGCCGAAGCCGCCATTGTTCGGCGCAAGATCAGAACATAGAGAAGGCGAAATCATAAATCGAGCAGAGGAAATGCTCATCCGCTGCTATCGGCTTGGCTGACCGTTGTACAGCCGGTCGATGAAGCCGCTTTCGTCGAGCTTGCGGACGAAGCGCGCGTCGACCAGGTCATCTAGTTTAACCGTGCCGATCTTGGGATTTTGCAGCGCCAGGAGTCTTTGCGCGTTGCGCAGGCCTTCGAGCGATGGATAAGGCTTGCGCTTGAGCGTGAGCAATTGATCCTGGTAGCCGTCCTCCGCCGCCGCCGCGTCATTCAAGCGCAAATTCTTCATTATGCTCTTCAGCACGACGGGCTTGTTCGCCGGCGTAAGAACAAACGCGAGACTCTCGGTCAACGCGGTGACAATTTGTTCGACGGTCTGCGCATGTTGATCGAGATAACTCCGGGTCACTCCGACGCCCAGGCCGGGAAAAGAAACGTTGGCCTTCAACAAATCCACCAGAATTGAAAAGCCTTTGCCGCTTAGCTGGCGGCTCAGCACCGGGTCCAACACCGCCGCGTCGATCCTGCCCGCCTCCAGCGAGCGCGCCATGACGACCGGATCGCCCGTCGGTAGAAAGCTTATATTGTCCCGCTTCGGTTCCAGCCCCAGTTGCTCCAGAGCGAGCATCGAATTCATCCACGTGGAGCCGACGATCGTCTGAACGCCGATTCGCTTCCCGCGCAAATCCGCGGCCTTTTTTATCTGCGGGACGGCCATCAACTTCCAGGTTTCCTTATCGGATATGGCGCTCAGCATTTTGAGCTCGGTGCCCTGCGCGGCTGCGCCCAAAAAGGGTATGCCTGTGGTGAAAGCGACATGCGCGTCGCCCGCGACCAAGCTCGCGAGCATCGTCGGCCCGCCGCGAATCAAAATGGTTTGCGCTTCGATGCCGTGCTTGTTGAAGATCCCTTGCTCCTGCGCGATCCAGAGGCTTAGCGTGCTGGCGGTGATCGACGCCGTGCCGATCTTGATCCGGACGGGGACGGTCGCCCCGAAAATCGATGCGGGAGCGAGAAGAAAAAATAGGAGAGCGCAAATCAACCGGTTACGCAGGATAACTCTCGCGAACCTGGAGACAATGGAGCCAATCATGGGTTGTATATCGGTGTTTCCTGTCACGAGAATTTCACGGATCTTACATGATGTGGCACGCTCTTGGCAAGTTTGATTGCAGGAAAATTTCCCACGTGGACAAACAGCGTTGGATCTTACCCGGTTTGGAACAGCGCATTTTCGGCGTCGAACGCCTCGCGCACCATTTGCACCGTCGCCGTGAGATGCTCCTCGTCATCGCAGCCGAAAACGCTCATCGCCTCCGCCGGAGGAGCCGCAGGCTCGGAATAAAAACCGAGGTCGGCCCGGAAAGAAAGGTAGTCCGCCAGCTCAAGCATCCCGGCCAGCTCCTCGGAAGCCGCGTCTCCCCCGCTTTCGTGATGCTTGAGCACCGCCTTGCCGATCTCCGAATCGATGCTCCAGGAATCCAGCAGCGTAAGCCCGATGAACGCATGGTCGAACGCATCGATCTCTTTTTCCATTTCGACCAGCGGCCTTTTGCTTTCCTGCGCCTGGACGAGGAGCCGCTCGAATCCCTGCTGGTCGCCATGAAATAAAATCATCTCGCCGATGTCGTGCAACAGGCCCGTCAAAAAGGCCTGCTCGACGTCCTGATAACCGACGCGCTGCGACAACAGGCGGCAGGCCAAGGCGACCGCCAAAGAGTGCGACCACAATTTTCCCGAGAACTTATTGTTCGCCATAAAAAGCCCCTGGGTCGCCGCGGCGATCAGGATATATCTCAAGGCGTGAAGCTCGACGACCTGGATGGCGCCCTGCAAACTTTTGGGCGGCGTGCGCTGAGCGTAATAAACCGAGCGGGAAATGGCCAAGACCCTGGCCGCCAGCGCCGGGTCGTCCGCCAGCACCCGACAAATTTCCCGGATACTCAGGTCCGGGTCTTCGATCATGCTGAGGACCTTGTTGGCAACGACCGGAAGCGGCGGCAGCTTGTACTTCTCCGTCACCTCCCGGAAATATTTCCGGACGTTCTTCTGGCCGGTCATCATATTCGAAGCTGTGGCTGCGGTTTCCACCCCTGCCCTCCTATCGGCAATATCGGCAAAGGCAACCATGACTTTAGCGGGTAAAATAACGCGAGCGGCGTCTCCGCGTTCATTGACGGACTGCGGGACGAGGGCCGTGTAAAAAAGTGACTTTAGGGACTTTTTACGAACTTACGCTGGAGCCACACGATGCCGACCGCCGTAAGCACTACGGATGCTCCGAGGAGCGTGTAACTTCCCGCGCCGGGATGACGGACGGCTCGCACGAACTGATGCGCGAAAAAATTGATTAAAAGAATTCCCGGCGCGAGTCCCAGCAGCGACCCCAGAAAATAGTTCCGGATCGGGACCTTGAAAGCACCCGAGACGATGTTGACGATGGTGAACGGGGCGACGGGAAGAAGCCTCAGCGCCGCCATGGCCATGACTCCGCTCCTGCCGATTTTTTCTCCACGCGCTCCCATTTGCGCCCGGCGATCCGCTGAACAAAATCCTTGCCCATGAAGTAGCCGACGGCATACGTTGCGGCCGCGCCCAAGAGGCATCCCGCGAAGGAATATGCGGAGCCGAGCAAAGGGCCGAACACGATAGCGCTCGCCAGATTCAGAAGCGTGACCGGAAAGGACACCAGGCTGCCGATAAAGTACGCGGCGATAATAATGACGTGCCGCGCCGGATTATTTCGCAAAGAAACCGCCCATGCCGTAATTTTTTGGATATTTATCTGATCGGCCAGAGGGGTCCATTTCCACGACGCGGTCATCCCGAGAAGAACCACTAACAGCGCGGCCGCCAGCCAGAGTTGCATCCGCCGGCCGCTGCCGGTTGATTTTTTCTTCTTCACGCAGTTACCTCTCGACCAGTATGCCGACGGAATCGAACGAAGGACAGAGATGGAGGGAAAAATTCAATTGAGCGTGGCAGCGATCACAAAACGCGGATCGTTCTGGGGCAGTCCGAATCCGCAGCGCGCCAGGAGATACCGGTCGAATTCCTCGTCCGTGGAAAATCTGAAGCGAACCGCGCCATTTTGCTCCCACAGCTCTTTAGAGGGCACCCGGCACTGATTGTTGCATTCAACTCCCGCGCATTCCGGCGACGCCGCAGAGATGATCGCGGTGGTCCCCAGCCTGGGGTCGGCGCCGCGAGCATCGGCCCGGACGACTACTCCCCTTCCGGTGTAATGGATGCCGGCAAATTTCCGCACCGCTCGATCGGGATTGAGATCGACCGGCGCCTCTGCGAATACGCCGCCCAGAACCTCGTAGGTATCGGCGTTGAACTCCACTTCCTCCCCTGTCGGCAGCTTCACCAACGTGCGCTCGCCCGAATTGACAATGGCGGGAACATAGTTTCTGGGAAAGAAATGTATGACGCTGTTCATGAGCTCGCTCAGCCGGAACTGCCGGTCCCGGGACGGGCTCCAGTCGGCGATGAAGAGATGGATGTCCTGTCTCGCCCGGTCGTCAAAGCGAAATTGGAAATCTCTGGTAAAAAAAATATTCTTCTCGATGTCGTAACGGGGCGGGAGTATCGGGTTACCGCCCCGATTCGAGAATTCGAATCCAACGATCTTTCCTTGCTGGTTCTTCCGATATTTCCATCCGGGATGGGCCGGAATCGACAACGTCCGTACCAGTATGACGGTGTCGTATTTTGTTCCGGGCGAAGCCAGGTCTTGATCAGGCACGCCGAGAAACGACTCCGGCAGGAGCTTCCTCTGCATCGCTTCGAGCGAAAGCTCCTGAACCCGCGCGGCCTCCTCGTCATCCTTGAGGAACTCCCGCGTAATCTCCGCAACCGCGTTGGATTCCGCCGCCGGCGATTCGTTCATCTGCTCCGGAGCGCGCGTTTGCGGTCCGGAGGTCCGTCCACAACTCTGCTGATAAGCAAACAGCGTTAGGAGAAAAAATATTGGCAGGGAGAAACGCAGGAAGATCATTAATTTAAAATACCGGGCGCCATCAATAAGGTAACAGATAGAAATCTCGCCGACAAGCATGGCCCCCGTTGAGCCGGGGACCTTGCTCCTTTATTTTCTTATCATGCGAAAAGCGCGTTCGCAGCGGATCAAAATAGTCGTCGATCCCGTCGCAGCGGCCAAAATATCGGGCCTGCGCTACGTCACGGATCAAATGGCCGGAATCCGGCGGAAGCGCCACGGCATGGCGATGCGTTATTCCGACCCGAAAGGCAGGCCTCTTCGCGATAAGACTGAAATAGGCAGAATCCGGGCGCTGGCAATTCCGCCGCGAGGCGACGGGAGAAGATTTCACCGCCAAGGACTTTCGCACCTGGGCCGGCACGGTCCTGGCGGCGCGCGCGCGGCGGGAGCCGCGAAGAGATTCGCCTAGGAACCGTTCGGCGTCCCCCGCGCAGGCTTATCGTCCCGTTTTTGACGCGGAAGAGGTTTCCATGAGATGCTTCACCAGAAACGGCCACACCTGCGTAGCGTCGGCTTGCATCTCCGCATAGACGCCGTCTTTCTCGGCCTTGCGCCACGATTCGTTTTCCGAATAGGTGCAGCCTGAGAGATGGCCGAAGTGCGGCCGGTCCGGGCAGATTCGAATTCCATAAGTAAAGCGCCGATTGGGAATGATCGGGCCCAGACGCTCGTTGATGATCTCGATCAGCGGCGCGACGTTTTGCACGTTGTTCCGCGGCACGCCGCCGCCGATGGTAAAAATCCCGAACCGCTTCTTACTCGTCACCTGCTTGATCAGCTCTTTGCTGTCGAGCTCCAGATCGACGAGAATCGGTTTTTTGCCGGCGCGCGCACGTTTCATATTGTGGATATAGAGATCGTTCCCCAGCTCCGAGTCCACCAACGCGGGGACGAACACCGGGACGCCGCGTAGATAAGCGGACTTGAGAATGCCGCGATCGTTGGGGTAATTTTCCGCCAGGTGTTTTCCGATGAGCCGGTTTAAAATCGTCGGGCTGATCGGCCGCCTTCCGTCGAGATCTGCGATGACTTCGCCGATCACTTCCTCGACCGTGTCGAGATTGGTCTCCGGCTCGAGCGTGTCGGTCACGCGGTTTAACTTACGGCGCGCCAACTCCGTATCGTTGTACTTCGGATTGTATTTGTAATGTTTGAGACCGATCGACGATACGAGGCCGTGGGCCATGAGTGCTCCGGTCGAAGAGATCGCATGGATCATGCCGGACTCGATCATGTCGCAGATCACGAGGTCCATCTTACCGACCGTCATGGCGCCGCTGACAGTCAGAAAACGAACGCACTCTTGATCGCCCATCATGGCGCGCAGCGCGCCGGCGCCCTTGGCGACTTGCGCAGCCACGCCGCCGTATGAAGCGAGCTCCGTCATCAACGAGCCTACGGAGGCGGGCTTGCCCTCGATCCATTCGCCGAGCGCCCCGTAGATGACGGGCATCACGAAGCGCGGGTCGGCAAAAACCGCGTCGGGAAAAAAGCCGTCTTGGATCTGGCCCGGGCGCGCCATGTCGAACGGGTTCACAAAGATCGCGCGCGCGGGCTTTTTATAAATCGCTTCCGCGTCCCGCTCGGAAAACGCTCCGACTACGATCACGTTTTCGCCGCGACTCTTTTGTCTCGCGTAATCGGAGGGTCGAAGGATTTTTTCGCACCAGCCGTTCTTTTTGAATTTTCTCAAGAGAATTCCCAGAGGAGACTTTTCCGGCCCGTCGTAGACGAGGAGCGGCTTTTTCTTCGCCGCGATCATCCCCTCGATTGTCCGTGCGACCTCGCCGAGCATACGCCCGCCGAACGCGCAGTAGCGCATCGCGTCCACGATGTCACCGACCGTCGCGCATTTTCTCAGGTCCAACGATT
The DNA here is from genome assembly GCA_964404195.1 of uncultured Syntrophobacteraceae bacterium. Lineage (GTDB taxonomy): Bacteria > Desulfobacterota > Binatia > UBA9968 > UBA9968 > JAJPJQ01. Next base: position 11,957 of record CAYOJC010000086.1, on the reverse strand, counting down.
TCAGTTCTTCGAATTTCACGCTTTTCACATTCTGCCCCGCGTCCAAGAAGTTTTTGTTTCGTAACACGCCGATCATGCACAGTCAATTAAATAAGGCGAGAGGCGCGAGGCGGAAGGCGTGAGGGATAAAAACTAATCCGTCCTGCGAAGGCGTGAGGGCTTGAGGCGGGCGTGAACTATGTGTTACTGACAATTCGGAAGGACGACCGATGAACGACGAGAAGCTGAACATCAGTGTCACGGTCAACGGCACAAAGCATGAAGCGACGGTCGAACCGCGCGAGCTATTGGTTTATTTCCTGCGCGACCGTCTGGCGCTCACCGGCACGCACGTCGGCTGCGACACCAGCCAATGCGGCGCCTGCACGATCCATCTGAACGGCCGCGCCGTCAAGTCGTGCACGATCCTGGCGGTGCAGGCCGATGGGGCGGAAGTCACGACGATCGAAGGCCTCGCCCGCGGAGAAACTCTCCATCCGGTCCAGGAGGCGTTTCGCGAGAAGCACGGCGCGCAATGCGGCTATTGCACGCCGGGGATGATCATGACCGCCGTCGATCTGCTGGAGAAAAATGCCAAACCAAGCGAGGAAGAGATCCGCCACGCGCTCGAAGGCAACCTCTGCCGCTGCACCGGCTACGTCAATATCGTCGAGGCGATCAAGTGGGCGGCGGATCAAGGCAAAAGTCAAAAGTAAAAAGGCAAAAATAAAGAAAGGCGATTATGTTTCCGGCAAGTTTTGGATACCAGGCCGCGCGTTCGGTCGAGGAAGCGCTCGAGTTCCTGACGAAATACGGAGAGGATGCCAAGCTCCTGGCCGGCGGCCATAGTTTGATCCCGGCCATGAAGCTGCGTCTGGCCTCGCCGCGCTACCTTATAGATATCGGCCGCGTGCCCGGCCTCAGCGGCATCCGGATCGACGGCGATACGCTTGCGATCGGCGCGCTCACGGTACACGCCGACATCGTTCATTCGGATCTCGTCCGCGAGCGCGTTCCGGGACTCTCCGACGCCGCCGGGGTCATCGGCGACGTGCAGGTGCGCAACCGCGGCACGATCGGCGGCAGCGTCGCTCACGCCGATCCGGCGGCCGACTTCCCGGTTATCCTGACCGCGCTCGCCGCTTCGTTCGTGGCGGTATCCCCTTCCGGCAGACGAACAATTTCCGTGGATGATTTTTTCGTCGATTTCTACACGACGGCGCTCGCGCCGAACGAAGTGCTGACGGAAATTCGCGTGCCGCTGCCGCCTTCCTCCGCCGGCACCGCGTATCATAAGATGGCGCACCCCGCTTCCGGCTACGTCGTCGTCAGCGCGGGCGCGCTCTTAAACCGCGACTCCTCCGGCCGCTGCGCGTCCGCGCGCATCGCAATCGGCGGCTTGGGCAGCGGCCCGCTTCGCGCCAAAGCGACGGAAGCCGCGCTGCAAGGGAAACCGCTTGCTGCGGAAATTATCGCCGCCGCGGCAGCCAAGGCCGGCGAGGGCGCGAATGCGGACGACGACTTTTACGCCAGCGCGGAGTACAAGCTCCACATGGCGACGGTGTTGGCGCGAAGAGCGATCGAAAGTGCAAATCGGAAACGATGAAAGCGGAAAACGGAAATAGCGGAAAGTGCTTCGTGGAATTTGTATGATTTCCGTTTTCATCTTTCCGCTTTCAGCTTTGAGGTCTTAGCATGACAACAGAACACGCTCCCAGCGGACTCATCGGCGCGTCGATTCGCCGCGTCGAAGACCTCGTCCTCATCACCGGCAAAGGACGCTACGTGGACGACGTGCAATTACCGGGCATGCTCCACATGGCATTGCTCCGTAGTCCCTACCCGCACGCGAAAATAATTTCCATCGATACGAGCGCCGCGAAGGCGATGCCCGGCGTCGAAGCCGTTCTTACCGGCGCGGACATCGATTTGAATATTCCCTCGCCCGTGATGATCCCCGGCCAGAAGATACCGCCGCACCCCGCGCTGGCGCGCGGCGCAGTTCACGCGGCCGGCACTCCGGTGGCCGCCGTCGTGGCTCGCACTCGCGCGCTCGCCCAGGACGCCGCCGACGCGATCGAGGTGGAATACGAATCGCTGCCCGCGGTGGTGAATGCCGAAAAGGCGCTCGAGCCCGGCGCGCCGCTCGCGCGCGAGGAGCTGGACAGCAACATCTGCTACACCGCGACGAAAAAAGGCGGCGACGTGGAGAAGGCATTCGCCGAGGCCGACCATATCGTCCGGATGCATATCGCGAGCCCGCGGCAGGTCGCGATGGCGATCGAGCCGCGCGGCGCCGTGGCGAACCCGGAGCCGACCGGCGATCTGACCGTCTGGCTCTCCACGCAGAGCCCGCATCGCGTGCGCGCCGACCTCTCGACCGCACTCGGATTTCCCGAGCATAGGATTCGCGTCATCGCGCCCGACGTCGGCGGCGGCTTCGGCAGCAAAGGCCCGCTTTACCGCGAGTACGCGCTCGCCTGTCACTTTGCGCTAAAGTTACGCCGCCCGGTCAAGTGGATCGCGACGCGCAGCGAGGATTTCCTCACGGTGATCCAGGGACGCGACCAGGCGATGACTTCCGAGCTGGCGCTCAAGCGCGACGGCACGATGACCGGCTTGAAGGTCCGCGTCGTCGCGAATCTCGGCGCGTACCTGTGCTCCAATACGGCGGGGCCGCCGCAGCGCATGATGGCGATGGCGCCGGGCTGCTATCAAATACGCAACGTGCACGTCGAAGTCGTGGCGGTATTCACGAATACGGTTTCCACCGGCCCCTATCGCGGCGCGGGACGGCCGGAGTCGGTGCTCAACATCGAGCGGCTGGTCGACAAAGCGGCGAAGGACCTCGGCATCGACCGCCTGGAAATCCGCCGCAAGAACTTTATCCGGCCCGAGCAGTTTCCGTACAAAACGGCCGTCGGCGTCGAATACGACTCCGGCGACTACGAGCGATCGCTGGCCGAAGCGCTCAGGCTCTCCAAGTTTGACGATATAATCCGCTATCGCGACCAGGCGCGCGCGCGCGGTGAGTTCGTCGGCGTCGGCGTCTCGACGTTCGTCGAGCCGAGCGGCGGCGCGGGCTTCGAAAGCGGCACCGTTAGGATTGAACGCACCGGAGAGATCACGGTGCTTACGGGCTCCAGCTCGCACGGCCAGGGACACGAGACCATGTTCGCGCAAATCGCAGCGGAGAAGTTGCACGTTTCCATGGACCACGTCGCGATCCGGCATGGAGATACTTTGGCGATTCAGCAGGGCGTCGGCACGTTCGGCAGCCGCAGCGCCGTCATGGGCGGCGGGGCCTTGTGCCTGGCCATCGAGCGCGTCGTCGATAAGGCGCGGCGCTTTGCGGCGCATCTCCTGGAGGCATCGCACGAGGATATCGTGCAGACCGACGGCGGATTTGCCGTTGCGGGCGTGCCCGACAAGAAAGTTACGTGGCGTCAGGTTGCGGCTGCAGCCTACGGCCGGCCGCTCCCGGGAATCGAGCCGGGCCTTCAAGAGACCGTCTTCTACGATCCCCGCCGCGAAGCGTGGGGCTTCGGCGCGCATGTGGCCCTGGTCAGAATCGATCGCGAGACCGGCGAGCCGAAGATCGAAAAGCTCGTGCTGGTGGACGATTGCGGGACGATGATCAACCCGATGATCGTCGAGGGACAGATTCACGGCGGCGTCGCGCAGGGACTCGGCGAAGCATTCCGCGAGCAGATGCTCTACGGCGAGGACGGCGAGGCCCTCACCGGCTCGTTGATAGGATACGCGGTGCCGCACGCGGAAAACATGCCGCCGCTGATCCTCGGCGAGACCGTGACGCCGAATCCATTTCATCCTCTGGGCGTCAAAGGCGTCGGCGAGGCGGGCACCAACGGCGCGCCGTCGGCCATCGCCAACGCCGTGATCGACGCGCTGGCGCCGCTGGGCATCGATCACATCGATATGCCCTTCACCGCGCCGAAGTTATGGAATGCGATAAAGAAGGCGGAAGGCGAGAGGCTAGAGGTGTGAGTTAAAAAATTTTACTTCCTCACGCCTCCCGCCTGCAACGCGTTGACACGAATCGAACCCTTCAACTATAGTCGCCATATCCGCGATCAATCGATAAGGCAGGGCCTGCCGTGCAAAACGAAATCGTCTACTCCGTAGAACACTTCTACCCGAAGCATCCCGGTCATCCCATCGCCCCGCTCACCGCCGAGGATCACGGCTATTTCACCAAAACGGAAATCCCCAAAAGCCACCTGCAGATCGCCGGCGACAACACGGGCTCGATCGATTTATTGCTCGCGGGAAAAACCAACTTTAGCATGGACGCGCACCCGGCCATGCTGGTCGAGGCCAATGCCCGCGGTGAAGATATTTACATCATCGGCTCGTACCGGAACGGCCTTGCCTTCAGCGTCGCCGCGCTGCCGGAGACGATCAAAGGACCGCAAGACTTGAAAGGCCGGCGCTTCGCGACCAACCGCCGTCTCGGCGCGGGCGAGCGCACGATGCGCCTGGTCTTCGAAAAACTCGGCTTCGATCCCGACAAAGACATGGAAGTCATCCTGGTCGACAACGAAGGCGTGCGGGAAAAAGTCGCCTCGCTGAAGGAAGGCAGCAGCGATTTTCTATTCTATCATCATAACGGCCCCCAGGGCCGGGTCGTGCGCGACCTGGTCAAAAAAGGCGAACTGGTCGACGTGATCGATCTCTCCACGATGTTCCCCTACTATGTCGTCCGCTCGATGGCGACGACGGGCCGGATGCTTCGCGAGCAGCCCGACGCGGTCAGGGCTTTCATCAAGGGCGTCATGCGCTCGCACCGATTTCTCAAGAACGAAGATCCCACGGGGATGGAATCCGTCAAGATTTTAAAAAAAGCCCTCAACGTCGATTCGCTGGACGGCAGCGGCGTGGAAAACGGGATTCCCAAAAGCTGGGCGGCGGAGCCGAAAAATATCGTGACCAGCGTGGAGGGCCTGGAGGTTCACATCCGGGAGCTCAAAGCCAAGAAGAAAATCGCCGACGATTTTTCCGCCGACCGCATCGTGCGCAACGAGCCCGCGTTCGAAGCGCTGGCCGAACTGGAAGAGAATTAGCTCGGGCGCGCCTGTAGATTTCTGCAACGAGAATGGGAAATTCGACCCAGGAGAAAATGCTATTTCCGTCATTCCCGTGAAAACGGGAATCCGGTAGGGGCGGGTTTTAAACCCGCCCCTACTATCCCATGAATCTCTTTTAACATGGCGCTCGATATTCAAAGATTCGATCAGAGCCAGGCTCCGCGGGTCGATACCTATAAGGAGTGGCAGGCGGGCCAGGGCATTCCCGTCATCCGCGGCTTTTATGTGCTGGACGTCAAGAATGTCGAAGTCGCCCCGTGGCGGCTCAAAGGCGGCCGCGGCGCATTCATCAATCTCGACGGCGCGGGCGGCGCGACCGACGCGTACGTTTGCGAGATTCCTCCGGGAGCGAAGCTCAAGCCGCAGAAACATCTTTATGAAGAGATGATCTATATCGCGAGCGGTCGCGGCGCGACGACCGTATGGCAAAGAGACGGCAAGAAGCACACCTTCGAGTGGCAGCGCGGCAGCCTCTTCGCCATCCCGCTCAACGCCTGGTACCAGCACTTCAACGGCAGCGGCGCCGAGCCGGCCCGATATCTGGCGGTCACCAACCTGCCGTTCATCATGAACCTGTTCCACAATCCCGATTTCGTCTTCAACAACGAGTTCACGTTCAGCGACCGCTTCGATCCGATGGACGAAGCTTATTTTATGAGCCGGGGAAAACTTTACGGCCGCTCGTGGCTGTCGATCAATTTCGTCGCCGACACGCATTCCTTGGAGCTAAGTGAACAATCCGAGCGCGGCCCCGGCGCGAAAAACATGAAGTTCGATCTGGCCGGGCAAATCATGGCGGCCCACGTCTCCGAATTCGCCGTCGGGACTTATAAGAAAGCCCACTTTCACGGGCCGGGCGCGCACGTGCTGATTCTCACCGGCAAAGGGTATTCCCTTCTCTGGCCGCAGAAGAGCGAAGAGATGACCCGCGTCGAGTGGGAACCGGGAAGCCTCATCGTTCCGCCGCAGCTCTGGCTGCACCAGCACTTCAACGCCGGCGCGGAGCGGGCGCGCTATCTGGCGCTGCGCTGGAACAACTGGCGCTATCCTTTCGTCAAGATGGTCGAAGGCTCGCGCCGCGAGAGCATTAAAAAAGGCGGCACCCAATTGGAATACGAGGACGAAGATCCGAAAATCCACAAACAGTTCGAGGCGGCCCTCGCGCAGGCGGGGGCGAAGTGCGGGATGGGCGGCGCCCATCCCTATTGCACGCAAACCTAATCAACGGCCCTGGCCGGATCGGAGTTCCTGAAATGATGTCGCAACGCTGGAGCAAAACTTTCTTAGGACTGGCCCTTCTCTTCTGTCTCTCCCCGTCTTCATGGGGCCAGGATAAAAAAGCGCTGGATACCGTCATCCAGGCGGCGAAAAAAGACGGCAAAGCAAAAGTAGGACTCACGGTGCGTTGGGAGGAGAACGGGAAACCGGCGGCGAAAAAGCTCGTCGACGTATTCCAGGCGCGCTATCCGTTCGTCAAGATCGACTACGAGCGCGTCGGCGGCTCGCGCGAAAGAGAGCGCGTGCTGACAGAGCTTGCGGCGGGAAGAATTTCTTACGACGTAACGGCCATCAGCGCGACCCAGGTCCCCATCAGCCTGCAAGCCAACGTCATTGAAAAGGTCGACTGGCTATCCTTGGGAGTCCACCCCAAACACGTTCATCCGGACGGCGCAGGGGTTCTTTACCGGACGCAACTGTTCGGCATCACCTACAACAAAAAACTTATTCCCGAGAACGTGGGCGAGAAGCTCACCTGGGAAGACTGCGTCGATCCGAAGTGGAGAAAAAAGGTCGCCATGGACAACCGTCCTCATTATCTTGAGCTGCTCTATCAGCCCGACGGCTGGGGAAAAGAAAAAACTCTGGCTTATGCGCGCCAGTTGGGCGTGAACCAGACGATTTTCGAGCGCTCGCGCTCCGCGGCGATGACCAAGCTCGCTTTGGGAGAATACCCGATCATTTGCGGCGCCGCGTATCCCACCTACAAGGAACGCTATCTGTACAACGGCGACCACCATCTGGGCTTCGTCTTTCCCGAGCCCGTGCCGGTGCCCACCGGAGAAGTGATTTTTGTCCCGCGCGGAGCGACGCGCCCAAACGCGGGAAAACTTTGGATCGTGTGGTCGCTATCCGACGAGGGACAAAAAACCCTCGACGAGGTGGAGTTCGACGGAAGCCCCCTGGTTTCCGGAACCGAAACCGCGAGGTTGATCAAAGGCAAGAAAGTCGTCTGGCACGATTGGAAAATACAATCGCGCGCGGACGAGATCCTCAAAGAGATTCTTGAGGCGACCGGGCTTCCCATCGTCAGATGATCCGGCCGCGATGGCGTCTCCCTTCGGGGACGACCCTCTTTTTCATTTTCGTCGTCGCCATTCTCCTCTGGCTGATTGCGTTTCCGCTCGGCCAGTTGATCGTGAGCAGCTTCCGCTCCGGCCATCCGATAGCCCCCGGCCCGTTTACCTTCGCGAACTACCGCGTCGCGTACACCAGTCCCCTCACGTATAAAATGATCTTGAATACGCTCTGGTTCGCCGGCGCGGCGACGACGATCACCGTGACGTTCGCCCTCCTGTTCGCCTGGCTGCTGGAACGAACCAACCTGCCGCTCCGAAACCTCTGCTGGAGCTTGCTGCTGATTCCCATGGCCATGCCGGGGCTGCTCTTTTCGATCGCTTACGTTTTCCTGCTCACGCCTCAGAGCGGAGTCGTCAATGTCTTTCTGCGCGAGATGCTCGGGCATCTGGGCCTGGAGCTTACCGAGGGGCCGATCAACATCTATTCGCTGGGCGGGATGATTTTTCTCGACGGCATCCGCGGCGTCACGACGGTGTTTTTGATCGTCGTCGGCGCTTTTCGCATGATGGACCCGTCGCTCGAAGAGGCGTCGTGGGCCGCCGGCGCGAGAAACATGGCGACGCTGCGAAGGATAACCCTGCCGGTTTTAAAGCCCGCGATTCTCGCCGCGATCATCTACGAGTTTACCTCGTCGATGGAATCGTTCGAAGCGCCGCTCGTGGTCGGCCTGCCGGGCGGCGTCTACGTCTATAGCACGATGATCTATATCTCGACCCGCGAGCCAGTGCCCAACTTCGGCTTGGGCGCTGCGTTCGCGGGCAGCTATTTTCTCGTCGCGATTTTTTTGTCTCATCTTTATCAGCGCGCCGTTCTCCTTCAGACGGAGCGCTTCTCCACGGTGACGGGAAAAGGCTACCGGCCGCGAGTCATCGATCTGGGAGCGTGGCGCTACCCGGCGCTGGCCCTGTTTTTCATTTATTTTCTCTTCACGGTCTTGCTCCCTCTGGGAGTTTTGATCTGGACCTCGCTCCTGCCGGGGTACCGGCCGCCTTCGGCCGATGCCCTTTCGCGGGTCAGTTGGAACAATTACCGGCTGGTCTTGAGCACGCCGGGAGTTTTGCGCGCCGCTTGGAATACGGTTCTTATTACCGTGGTGACGGCCACCGCCACGGCGGCGCTCGCCTTTTGCGTTTCCTGGCTCGTGGTCCGGACGCGAATCAAAGGCCGGTTCGCTCTCGACAGCCTGACCTTCGCCTCGCACGCGGTGCCGGGCATCGTCGTGGCGTTGTCCTTCATCCTTCTCTATCTCCAGCCGCCGTTTCGCTACCTGGGGATTTACGGCACGACCTGGATCGTCTCCCTCGCGCTCGTGACGCAATACCTCGCCTTCGCGAGCCGGACGACCAACGCGGCGATCGCGCAGATCCACAAAGAATTGGAAGAGGCCGGAGAAGCCAGCGGCGCAAGCCGGCTAAGAATCCTTCTTCAAATCACCCTGCCGCTCATCCGGCCGGCCTTCGTCGCCGCGTGGATCTGGGTCGCGGCCCACGCGGTCCGCTCCTTTTCGATTCCCCTGCTGTTGTCGAGCCGGGAGAACCGGACGATGGCCGTCATGCTGTGGCAATTCTGGGATGAAGACGCCAATCAGTCCGCGGCCGCCGCCCTGGGCGTCCTGCTGATTCTTTTTTTGATGATTTTCACTTTTTCCGGGCGGGCGTTGATCTCTAGAGGTTTTAGCCAGTCGAAATAGATTTGAGTGTCCTCAGGCCGGCCAGAAAAGCCCAGAGACGAGGCGTGCGAAGGTCCGCGAGCGGAGGCGTACTTTTTCCAGTACGTTGACGCGATGCGGGCCGAGCACAACGAAGTATGTGGGTTTTTATGGTCGGCCTGCCTGCCGCTGGAGCAGCGGCGATAGATCGACGCGCACCCGCACGCCGTCGGGCTCGGGCGCAAGATGGTAATCCCCTTCCTTCAAGCCGTCGATCCTGTACCACTGCACGAGACGGAGCGGCAGCCTGGCGGTGACCCAATCGCCTTCGCGCTCGTATTCGCAATTCATTCTAAGCAGCGAAGCCTTGTTCCATTCTTCCAGCAGAACCGCCGAAACGCCGAACCCGGTTCGATCCAGCGCATAGACGTAAATATGGCGGCCCAGGCCGCGGGCGGTGATGGCGCTGGCCGGGACGCGCAGCCGGACATCGGAGGAAACGTTGGGCGTGTAGGCCACGCGCCGGCCGCCGGTCGATTCGGTCCGCATCGAAAGAAAAATCGCGTCCTGGTCCGTCGTGTTGATGAAGCCGTAGTGCACGCCGGCGGGGATCATGACGCCCTGATTGGACTTGAGCGTGTATTTTCCCGAAAGACTCTCGAGCGTCAGCTCGCCCTTGAGCAGAAAAAGAATCTGGTCCGAATCGGGATGCTGATGAATGTGCGCTTCCCCCCCGCGCGGCTTGGTTTGAAAAACCGCGACGAAGCTGTTGGGCGACTTGGCCATGTCCACCCTGCCGCTCAGGTGGTCTCGCTTCAGGACGGATTCGGCGACGTCGAAGATCTGCACGTCGTCGGAAAACATTTGCGGCGATTTTTCGTTTGCCATGGGAAGGGCCTTTCTTCTTAGCGGACGTTCAATAGATCCTTCATCACGCCCTCTCACCTATCGGGCAAATGCCGGAGAAGCATAATGGAAGTCGGCCGGCTAAATCAAGCTCAAAGATCGATATCGAGCCACGTCTTTGAGTTATTGTAAAGGTTGTTATACTTTCGTTGAACCGAAAGCGATAAAGACGGATGGCCCTGCTAAAAATCGCCACATGGAACGTCAACGGCATTCGCGCGCGCGAAGCGCAGCTTGTCGAATGGGTGGAGCGCGAGCGCCCCGACGTGATCTGTCTGCAAGAAATCAAGGCGCCGGTCGCTCAGGTGCCGGCCGCGCTTTGCGAGATGCGGGGATACCGATGTTACTGGCACGGCGAGCGGGCCTACTCCGGCGTCGGTCTCCACATTCGGCGGGACGCGTTTTCCGAAGAGCCGCGCTTTTTCCACCCGCCTTTCGACTTCGAGAGCCGCATCGTGACCGCCCGGATCGACGACCTCATTCTAGCGTCGGTTTATGTTCCAAACGGCGGCAAAGATTTTCCGGCGAAGATGAAATTTCTTGGCGAGATGGAACAGTACGTGGCCGAGGTACACTCCAGCGGCGCGCGCATCGTCATCTGCGGCGACATCAACATCACGCGCACCGAGCGCGACGTGCATCCAAAAGAGCGAAATCCGAAACTCATCGGGCAGAGACCGGAAGAGCGCGCGCTGTTCGAGCAGATACTTGCGCGCGGGCTCGTGGACGTCGGACGCGCGCTCGATCCCAACAACGAGGAGCTTTTCACCTGGTGGGCGCCGTGGCGTAACATGCGCCAGCGCAACATCGGCTGGCGGCTGGATTACGTGCTGGCGAGCGAACCGTTGGCGTCGAAGGCGGTTCAGTGCGCGGCGTATCGGGAGTTCGGCACGAGCGACCACGCGCCGGTCGTGGCGACCTTCGATCTGGACGGGATCACATAACATGTAGGGGCGCGATTCATCGCGCCCTGGTTTTTGTATACGAGCAGACATGAAAAAATCCGCTTCACAACCACCCGACTTGAGCCGCTTCGGCAGGCTCGCAGAGTACAATCGCAAGCGCCGCTTCGGTGTGACGCCGGAGCCCGCGGGCAAGCTGGGCCGGACCAGAAAAAAGGAATTGGAGTTCGTGATTCAGAAACATCGGGCCAGCCACCTGCACTACGACTTCCGGTTGGAGCACGACGGCGTCATGCTTTCATGGTCGATTCCCAAAGGCCCGTCGCTCGATCCATCGGTGAGACGCCTGGCGATGCAGACCGAGGACCATCCGATCGAATACAATCAGTTCGAAGGCGTGATCCCCGAAGGTGAATACGGCGGCGGGACGGTGATGATCTGGGATCGCGGAACGTGGGAGCCGGAGGTTGAAGATGTCGATCGCGCTTTGGCGAAAGGCGACTTCAAGTTCAAGCTTTACGGCAAGAAGCTGCGCGGCTCTTGGGCGCTCGTGCGGATGCGCGACCGCCAGTGGCTCTTGATCAAACACCGCGATGAATACGCTTCGACGAAAGATATCACTACGAAAATTCGCTCCGTCGTCTCCCGCCGCAGTTTGGCCAGCATCGCCCGCGCCGCCGGCGCCAGCGAGCGCCAGATAGCGCAGGCAAAGGAAGCGGATGCCGGTCCCAGTAATCCGGCTCACTGATCTCGCGCCATAATTATTTCGCAAGGAGCACCGACGATCGTTCCCGTCGTTGCTTTGGCCCGTCCGCAACTGCTGATCGAGATCACGGCAAAGGCAGTCATTCCCTGACCGGGTCGATTAAACCATCCTCTGCGGATGTACTTGGAATCCGCCCGCAGGTCCTTGTCAAATCACAATTACTTGTGGAAATTTCTTGACACCCCCACTATATAGCGATTAAACTCAGCAAGCTGTAGATCGGAGGAACCGAGTATCTAGTGTAGTGTCTCACGCTGTTGACACCTTGTCCTAAGTTCGACAGGCGAAAC
>CAYOJC010000085.1:0-20944 GCA_964404195.1 uncultured Syntrophobacteraceae bacterium | reverse complement strand
TGTCCTTCGTGGTCAAAAGTTTATCACCACGAAGAGCACGAAGGTCACGAAGTTTGTAGGTCGATGAACAATCCAGGCTAGGTCCCGTCATCTACATACCCCTTCAAGCAAATCGAAAAATCCCGGAAACGAGATATCCGCGCAGGCGGTATCGTCGATCTCGATTCCGCCGTGGGACGACAGACCCGCGACCGCGAGCGCCATCGCCACCCGGTGATCGCCATAACTTTTGACCGAAGCCCCTTCAAGACGGCCTCTGCCCTCGATCGTCATGCCGTCTTCCCGCTCCTCGACCCGCACGCCGAGCCGGCGCAATTGCTCCGTCATGACGGCGATGCGGTCCGACTCTTTATACCTCAACTCTTTGGCGCCCGAAATAGTCGTCGTGCCCTCGGCCAAAGCCGCCGCAACGGCGAGAGCCGGATACTCATCGATAGTCCGTGCCACCATCTCGGGACCGATGTCAACGCCCTTCAGCGCGCCGCCGGCGACTCTGATGTCCGCAACAGGCTCCCCGGACTCTTTTCTCATACTGATGAATTCGACCGATGCGCCCATCCGTCTGAGCACGTCGATGACGCCGCTCCGGGTCGGATTGCAGCCGATATATTTAATCACCACATCGGAGCCCGGAACCGTCGCCGCCGCAACCATAAAGAAGGCGGCCGAAGAAAGATCTCCGGGGACGCGAACGTCGGTAGCGGAAAGTTTATTGCCGCCCTCGACGGAAATGGTTCGGCCGCCCTCGACTTCGAGCTTCGCGCCGAAAGCGCGAGCCATGATCTCCGTATGGTCGCGCGACTGCTGCGGCTCTTCCACGACCGTCACGCCGTCGGCCTGGAGGCCGGCCAAAAGAATCGCCGACTTTACCTGCGCGCTGGCCATCGGCATCGCGTAGCGAATGCCTTTGAGCTTGCCGCCGCGAATCTCCAGCGGCGCGTAGCCTTTTCCGTCGCGGCTTTCGATCCGCGCGCCCATGCGGACAAGCGGCTCGATCACTCGCTGCATCGGGCGCCGGCTGAGCGAAGCGTCGCCCGCGAGCGTGGACGCAAACGACCGGCCCGCCAGCACGCCGGAAAGCAGCCGCATGGTCGTACCGGAATTGCCGCAATCGACGATCGTTTTAGGAGCGCTGAGCCCTTCCCAGCCTTTTCCTTCTACGGTTAGGACACCGCCGGTTTCCGAGATTCTCACGCCGAGATTCTTAAACGCCCCGACCGTGCTGCGATTGTCTTCGCCGCCGGAAAGATTGTAGATGCGGCTCGTGCCGTGGGCGATGCTCGCGAAGACGACGGCCCGGTGGCCGATGGACTTATCGCCGGGGACGGTTAGCTCCCCGCTGAGAGGCCGCTTTATTTTGTCGATTCTTTTCATACCGCTTTGACGCCCCAGGTTACCAGTTACTGGTTGATTGGTTACTCGCAACCGCGGCGCGTTTTTCGAATAACGAGTAGACGAATAACCAGTAGCGAGCTTCAGGATATCCGCCTCCTCGCATCGTTTGCGAGCGCGAACTCGCGCTCCAACGCCGCGCCCTGCCCGCTGTCAATCATCCGCTTCATCCGCTCGAGCGTCTGAATATAATCCCCCAAACCTTTGCTCACCGCCCGGCGATTCATCAGACAGATGTCGCGCCACAGCTCGGGCCGGCTCGAGGCGATGCGCGTAAAATCTTTGAATCCCCCGCCGCAGTATTCGATGACATCCGTCGAGTCCACCTTGGCGCGGCTCATCAAATTCACGAGAGCATAGACCAGCACGTGAGGCAGATGGCTCACGAGCCCGAGAATCCGGTCGTGGATCTCGGCGTCCATCGTCTCTACTTTCGCGCCGACCCTGCGCCAGAGAGCGGCGACTTTTTTCAGCGCGGCAGTGTCGGTCTTGCGCGTCGGCGTCAGAATGCAGCGCTGGCCGATGAAAAGATTGGCGCGCGCCGCCGCCGCGCCCCATTGCTCGGCGCCGGCGATCGGATGGGCGCCGACGAACGAAATCGTACCCGGCAAAATTCTCTCCATATCGCGCACGATCATTGCTTTAACGCTTCCCACGTCGCTGACGATGCAGCCCTGCTCCAAATGGGGAAGAAACTCTTTCGCGAGCGGCGCGGTCGATTGAACCGGAGTGCCCAGAACCAGAAAATCCGTCCGGTTGGGAATTTCTTCGGCGCGCAAAAAGTAGCCGTCGATCATTCCCTTCTTGAGCGCGACGCGCAGGTTCTTCTCTCCCCGCCCGTAACCGACGACTTCCTCGACGAGGCCGCGCTCGCGCATGGCGAGCGCCATCGATCCGCCGATCAAGCCGACGCCCGCGATCACCATTTTCCGGAACATCGCCGCCACTAAATTTCCCTCCCCACGGCCGCGGCGACTTTTTTGAGATCGTTCATGAGCGCGGCGAATTTTTTCGGCTTGAGCGATTGCGGGCCGTCGCTCAACGCCACCTCGGGATTGGAGTGGACCTCGATCAAAAGCCCGTCCGCGCCCGCGGCGATTCCCGCCAGCGCCATCGGCGCGACCAGATCCCATCGCCCGGTCCCGTGGCTCGGATCGATGAACACGGGCAGATGTGAGAGCTGCTTCAACACCGGCACGGCGCTGATGTCGAGCGTGTTCCGGGTCTCGGTCTCGTAGGTGCGGATGCCGCGCTCGCACAAAATGATTTTTCGGTTTCCTTCCGCCGCGATGTATTCGGCGGAAAGCAAAAGTTCCTGAATCGTCGCGCTGAGACCGCGCTTGAGCATCACCGGCAGCTTGAGCTTTCCGACCTCGGTCAGGAGCTTGAAGTTCTGCATGTTGCGCGCGCCGATCTGGAGAATGTCGGTATAACGCGCAACCAAATCCAGGTCGCGCGGATCGAGCACTTCGGTGATGATCGGGAGACCGGTAATTTTCCGCGCGTGCATCAAGTAATCCAAGCCCTCTTCGCCGAGGCCCTGAAAGCTGTAGGGAGAAGTCCTCGGCTTGAACGCCCCGCCGCGGAGAAACGTCGCGCCGGCTTCCTTGACCGGCAGCGCGGACTCGAGCACCTGATCACGCGATTCCACGGAGCACGGCCCGGCCATGACGTGAATTTTTTTCCCGCCGATCTCGCGCCCGCTTACTTCGATGATCGTGTTGTGCTTCTGGAACTCGCGGCTGACGAGCTTGTACGGCTTTAATATCGGAAGAACTTTTTCGACGCCGGGAAAAGATTCCAGCGTCTGATCGGCCATCAGCCGTTCGTCGCCGATCGCGCCGATAATCGTGCGCTCTTTTCCTTCCGAGATATGCGCCTTCAGGCCGAAGCTCTCGATTCGCTCGATGACCTTCCGGATCTCTTCTTGTTTAAGCCCCGGTTTTAAGACTACGATCATGATGCCTCCGCGCTCTCTAGGCGCGACTTGCGATTATAGCTTGCAACTCGTTTATAAATCTAGCGTTTTCCTTCATCGTGCCGATCGTCACCCGGACGTATTCCGGGAGATCGTACGCCGCCATCGGACGTACGATGACGCCGCGTTCGAGTAGCCGCTTGAAGACGCCGCCGCCGTCGCCGACGCGGAGCAGGATGAAGTTCGCGTGGCTGGGAACTTGCTCCAACCCCATCTTGCCGATCTCGCGCTTTAAAAAGTCCATGCCTTCGCGATTGACTGCGAGGCTGCGGTGCACGTGAACGTCGTCTTCCAACGCGGCGAGCGCGGCCCACTGGGCCGCGGCATTGACGTTGAAAGGCTGCCTTACGCGGTGCATCAAGCCGACCAGATCTCTTGGCCCGATGGCGTAGCCGATCCTGAGTCCCGCCAGGCCATAGAGCTTGGAGAACGTCCGCAGAGTCAAAATCGTTTTGCCGGCATCTTGATAAGAGATCGAATTCGGATACTCCGGATCCCCGACGTACTCGAAGTAAGCCTCGTCGACGACCAGCAGTATTTCCGCGCTGACGCGCTGGAGAAATTTCTCCCACTCCTTTTTACCGTACATCGTGCCGGTCGGGTTGTTCGGATTAGCGAGAAACACTATCCGGGTCTCGGCCGTTATCGCGCCGGCGATCGCGTCGAGATCGTGGGTGAAATTTTTGAGCGGCACGATCTTGCAAGAGCCGCCGTTTGCCTGCACGACGAGACGATAGACGACGAACGCCTGGTGCGCCATCACCGCTTCGTCGCCCGGCTGCATGAACGTCCTCACCGCCAGCTCTATGAGCTCGTTGGACCCGTTGCCGAAGACCAGCCGATCGCCGGCGACGCCGAGTTTTGCCGCCAGCGCGCGCTTCAGATAAAAACAGTCTCCGTCCGGATAGAGATTGAGATCGGTTAGACGCTCCCGCAGCGCCCTGACTGCCTCCGGCGAAGGGCCCAGCGGATTCTCATTAGAAGCGAGCTTGATCGAATCCTCGATACCATATTCCCGCTCCACCTCTTCGATGGGCTTCCCCGGCTCGTAGGGAACGAGCGAGCGGATATATTCCGGCACTCGATCCAATAGGCTCATATGGCCGAGGGGTAAGAGCCCAAAATTTTGATAAACAGGCAGCTCTTCTCCAATTTTTTTATCGCCCGCTGGATTCCCGGCTCCTGAATGTGCCCTTGTAGATCCAGGAAGAAAAGATATTCCCACGGTTTTTCTTTCAAAGGCCTCGACTCGATCTTGGTCAGGTTGATTCGGTTCCGCGCGAACGGATCGAGCATGCGATGCAGAACGCCGACTTCGTCTTTGACGGAAAAAACGATCGAGGTCTTGTCCGCGCCGCTGGGACTCGGCGTCTGCCCGCCGATCACGAGAAAGCGCGTGATGTTGTTGGTCCGGTCTTCGATGTTCGCTTCCACGATCTCCAGCCCGTAAAGCTCCTTCGCGAGCCGGCTCGCGACTGCGGCAAGACCCGGATCGGATGCCGCCATCTGTGCCGCCTGCGCGGTGCTCGGCGCTTCCTTCACAGGAATATTGGGCAGCTTGCCCGTCAGCCAGCGCCGGCACTGCGCGAGCGCCTGCGGATGCGAGACGATCTGCCGGATGCCTTCGGCCTTGCCGGAACGCGAGAGTAAAAAATGATGCACTTCCAAAAAGATCTCGGCGCAAATCTTTACGTCCGCCTCGACCAGCATGTCCAGCGTGTGCGTCACGACGCCTTCAGTCGAGTTCTCGATCGGCACCACGCCGTAGTCCACTCTTCCCTGCCGCACTTCCTGAAACACGTCGGCGATGCCGGCCATCGGAACAAACGTCGTCGAAGCGCCGAATCGCTCGCGCGCCGCCATGTGCGTATAGGTCGCCTCCGGCCCGAAATAGGCGACGTTGAGCGGCGCTTCCAGGGAGCGTGAGGCGGAGAGAATTTCTCGATAGATGGAGTGAACCGACTTTTCGGGAAGCGGGCCGCGATTCAGATGGGAAATCCTCTTGAAGATTTCTTTCTCACGGCTGGGAACAAAAACATCCTGCTTGTCCAGACTTTTTGTCCGGCCGATTTTCTGAGCAAGAGTTGCCCGCTCGTTCAGCAGCTCCAGCAGTTTTTCATCGACCTGATCGATCTTTTTTCTGAGCGCATCGAGCGACTCTTTACGGCTCAAGGAGGACCTCGTTAGGACACATACAAATTCATCCGGGAAGAGATCTAACCTATCTTAACGCCTGGGAAATTGCAAATATTGATCGGCCTTGACGGAAGCCGGAGCCGGCCTGTATGAGTGGCCTATGCCGTGGGAAATCGTCGTGCCCCCGAACGAGCCGCCGAAGCGGCTGGAAAATCTCCTCAAGAAGCGTTTCAACGTCGGCTACGTAAGAAAGCTTTTCCGAAAAAACGGCGTGCGGCTGAACGGCAAACGCTCCGGCCCGGAAGAGTTGGCGCGCGCGGGTGACCGCATCCAACTTTATATTCCGTTTGAAAAACAAAAGGCGGCGCCCAAAACGCCGCGCGCCTTGCCGTTCGAAATTATTTTCGAAGACAAAGATCTTATCGTCATCGACAAGCCCGCTGGCATCGCGGTTCATGAGGGAAAAGATATTTTGAAACGCAACTCCGTTCTCGGCATGTTGGAGGCGGCGTATCGCCCGCGCGGCATCACGCCGAAGCTCGCGCACCGGATCGACAAGGACACGTCCGGCCTTCTGGTCGCGGCGAAGAACGCCAAGACGGCGGAGAAGCTCGAAGCGATGTTCGAAAAAAGCGAGGTCGAGAAGGAATATCTCGCGCTCGTGATCGGCAGGCTCCATCCGAAGCACGGCACGATCCAATTCTCGCTCCCCGGCCGCGACGGCCGGCCGGTTTCAGCCGTGACCCACTATCGGGTGGAAAAGGAATTCACCGATACGACTCTCGCGCGCGTCCGCATCGAAACGGGAAGGATGCATCAGATCCGCCTTCACTTCGCCGCGCTCGGCCATCCGGTCGTGATGGACGACGAGCACGGCGACTTCGCCTTCAACAAAGAATTTCGCAGGAGTTACGGATTGAAGCGCCAGTTTCTCCACGCGGCGACGATCGCGTTCGAATATAGAGGTAAGAAACGAAAATGGAGCGCGGAGTTGCCGGGGGATTTGGAACGGACGCTACGAATGTTGGAAGCTAGTTGAAGTTGAAAATGGGTTTTCCCGGCGAAAGTGCTAAGACCTGCCGTCTCTCTCGAAGAAGTTATCTCCTCTATTTAGAGCCAAACGCGCCGGAGTTTGGCTGCGGCGCAAGTTCTGCAAGCGCAAGGAGTGATCAAGAGATCGCGACATCGCCAGGCACTCAACTCAACGATGGGAACAGACATCGAGTACTTGGCTCCGGAGCTTAAATACTGAGTTCGGCAACGTCTCCGAATGTTGCCTCGGGCCATTCCATGGCTTCTTTTTCTCGGGCTTCTTCTCCGGCCAGCCGACGGTGGGCTGCGTCCAAGCTCTTGCCCGCTAATCCGGGCAAACCAAGGACTCGACAATCACTGTACCTCCATTTTTCATATATTCCTAATTTGCCGGCGCACTTGCCGCTGCCCGATCGGGTCCTCTCACGTTCTTTCCGAACCGCAAGCGGACGGCGATGAGGCGCAGAGTTATGGTTAGCCCGGCCCCGCCTTCGCTCCTGTATCTGAACAATCTGAGCAACAGCCCGCAGCGTCTCGTTTACAGCCTCACGATTTGGAAATACTCGCGCTACGTCGGGATCAAGCATCACCACATTGGTCCCTTCGGCATACCGGCGCGCATATTTGCCGCGTACGCCTCCAGTAAAGTCATAGTGATCGCGCATTTCGTTGTCTCTACGAGTCCCCTTCTTCATATTTCCTCCGCTCAAAGCGGTCTGCTATTCGTGCATTGATGATACGGATCGTTTCTCCTTCTTCTGTATGTACCACACCATGCTTTCGAAGATTGCGCCGGGCCTTACGGGAATCCCATTCAAACTTGATGGACATTGAGACCGATTAAGAGAGGACACCGCATATGGGTCAAGGAGCTAATGGAAAGCTCAGCTATGGCTCTAACAATCCGCTGATTTTCATGATGGTAAATTAAAGAGCTGCGCCGCGGTCCCACCCAGCATCGCGGCCCTATCTTCCGGCGAGCCCGCCGCTTCGCGAACGACGGCGAGAGACTCGAGGATGTTCGCGGCGGTCTTACACTCGAGCGGATAGTCGGTGCCGAACATGATCCGGTCGGCGGAGGTAATGTTGAACGCCGCCTCCAGCGCCGGGCCCCACGCGCCGGTTCCCGCGGTGTCGAAGTAAAGCGCGCGAAATAGTTTTTCGAAACGCTCTGCGAGCCCAAGGCGCTTCTGTTCGGATTGCGTTTTCAAGTATCCCTTTAGCTCCGCCGGGACATCGGCGTCTTCCGGCTCGAAGAACGCCATCATTCTTCCTTTGAGCGCGGACGCGCCACCGCCGAGATGCGGCATGACGAAACGCAGTCCCGGATAGCGCGGCAACACGCTCGCCATCACGCGCACGATCGCCTGGGTCGTCTCGAACGGCCGGAAAACGCAGCGATCGAGATTGTATATGGTATCCGAGCCGGTGGGTTTCGACTGTGGATGAATGACGATCGGCAAGTCCGCGCGCTGGATGCGCTCGTAAAGCGGATTCATGAGGGGATTATCGAGCTGCACGTCGAGATGACACGCGAGAAGCGCGACCGCGCGCAAGCCCAACTCATCGATCCCGCGCGCGAGTTCGCGCTCCGCCTGAGGCGGATCGTGGATCGGCAGATGAATTGCGCCGAGGAAACGATCGGGATGTTTGCGCTCGACTTCGGCGATGCCGTCATTCAACATCCGTGCGACCTCGGCTCCCATCACCTGCACCTGGTCCGTGAGCACGGCCGTCTTGACGATCGTCTCGTCCATGACTTTTAAATGCGCTTCCAGATCTTTGCGCGAAGGGTTCAGCGTCAGGCTGATTTCGTTGGTGACGATGCGCCGGCCGCCGGCCTGAGCAGCAAGCCGGTCGAACAAAGCCGCCGGCATATAGTGATGGTGAACGTCGACGATCAATTCACTCGAAGGCATGGTTGCGCTCACAACAGATTGGCACGGCGGGATTTGCCGGCACCGGCGAGCCGTTCCGCGATGATCCGGTAAACTTCCGGAGAGAAACCCAAACCGAAATGAGTCGTGACGACTTCGATGTGCTCGACGTTCGCGCAATCGTTGTCGATGCAGGCCTCCCACGCGACGACGCGATCCAGGCGCGTGTAGATCGCCGTGACTGGCGTCGTGAGCGACACGCGATTGCGCATTTGGATCTGCGCCTCGATCGCCTCCATATCGATGCCGCGCCGGCGATAACTGTGAGCCGCTACGGTGTATTTGGGGCCACCCACAACCGGAGTCCCCAGTGTGATCACTTGACGCACGAGGTCGGGGCGCTCGCGCGCCGCCTCGCGCGCGAGATACCCGCCCAGACTCCAGCCCACAATGCGAACCTCTTGCTGGGCTTTACGAGAAAAACGGACCAGGCGTTTGAGCACTCGCGTTAATAATTCGGGCACGTCGCGGGAATTTTTCCGACCGCCTAATCCGCGTACTTTGTAACCGAGGAGCCGTAAATAACTCTGTAGCACGAGCGTCGTAACGTCCCCCGCGCCGTAACCGGGAAGGACAAGAACCGGTTCGCCGCGCCCTCGCGGCTGGTGCGCGAGTGTCCGCATGCGAAGCAAAAGACGCGGCAGCTCCAGCAGCCCGCGCGCCTCGCGCATCAGGCCGGAGAGTGGCGGAGGCTGGAGTAAATCGATCGTTTTTGTGGTGGATTCCATCAGCGGCCGGGAGTTCTTTCCACACCATAGCGGCTCAGCACGAAGTTTACCATCTTCAAGCTCATGACGACCTCGCGCTTCTGGTTCAGCACCTCGAGGTAAGAGCGGACGATGCCGCGGTCCGGTTTGGAGCTTGAAAGCCTGGTTTCCAAAACAGTCACGCGGATGGAAAGCTCGTCGCCGGGAAACACCGGCTTGTCCCAGCGCAGCTCGTCGACTCCCGGAGATCCCAGGTTGGCGACTTTGGAAAGATAGTTGTCGGTGTAGAGCCGCATCATCAGAGCCGCGGTGTGCCAGCCGCTGGCGATCAAACCGCCGTAGATGCTTTGCTTCGCAAGCTCCGGGTCCGTGTGATAGGCGAGCGGCACGAAGCGCTTGCCGAAACCGATCACTTCATCAAGCTCCACGGCGATCGGACCGAATTCGTGAACCGAGCCGGCGACATAGTCTTCGAAGTAGCGATTCTCGACTGAAGTCGTGAAGTTGGAATTGTTCATGGTTGTCTTTCCGAAAATGTGCTTGTTGTATCGCAAGAATTGGATTAAGTGAAGGGACTCAAGCCCTGATCCGTCGATAAGGGGCGCTTCATCCGCGCCTTTGTCCGCGCCACCGACTGGGTGATAGATGCAAAGAATAAAAAGGACGTGATCGAACTTCTTCTGCCGGAACATAACAATTCCAAGGCCAGGGCCGAGGAGGCCTACGAAGAGTGCTTCAGTCCAAGATTCGGCTTCACTCCACGAAGCCGGATCGACCTCGAAGGGATACGCGCGATATTGGAGCTGCGCCAGACGGCCGGGTTGATGAAGCCGCCGCTCCCCACGCCGGAAAAGTACGTCGACGACCGCTTCTACAAAAAAGCCGTCGCCACGTTGGATAATTAATTGGGCCTCAAACGTTTCGACCAGAGGGTATTCGACAAGCGTGCGCGTCGTCAAGAACGAACCGGCAGAGGTTCCGCTATCGCCGGCCCGGAGGATTGCCATTGAGACGCAGGTGAAGTATGCGGACTGCGAAGAGCCGCGAGAGAGTTGACGGCTTCATCGGCTCCGAATAAGAGTGGGGCAACGATTATGGATTACTTCAAACCCGAGTCGGTCAGCGAGGCGGTTTCGCTGCTGGCGAAATACGGCAGCGAGGCCACGGTCATCGCCGGCGGCACGGATGTCATGGTGGACATCAAATATAAGGAAGAGCCCGGCTGCCTGGTCAATATCAAGCGGATTCCCGGCATGAGCGCCATCGAAGAAAGCGGAGGCGGTTTGCGCATCGGCCCGCTCGTGACCATACGGGAGATCGAGACCAGCAAGCTTGTGCGTGAGCGGCTGCCGCTCCTTTGGGAGGCCTGCCATCAGTTCGCCTCGCTGCAAATTCGCAACACCGCCACGATCGGCGGCAACATCTGCCGCGCCTCCCCTTCCGGCGAAACGCTTGCCCCGCTGCTGGCGCTGGAAGCTAAGGCCCGGCTCGCCTTCTCCGACGGCGAGAAGACCGAGCCGTTCAACTCCCTGTTCCAGGGTCCGGGCAAGACCACCTTGGGTTCCAAGGGACTGCTCACGGCGATTGAAATCCCCTACCCGCCGAAAGGAAGCTCAGGCGTCTATCTGAAACATGCCGTCAGAGGTCCGATGGATATCGCCGTCGTCGGCGTCGCCGTCCTGGTCGTCCCCGATGGCGCTGCAAAGACATTGCAAGAGGCCCGGATCGGATTGGGCGCCGTCGCGCCGACGGCGATCCGCGCGATCAAGGCGGAGGCGATGCTGCGGGGCAAGCCGCTGGATTCGAAACTGGCGAGAGAGGCTGCGCAAATGGCGGCTGCCGAGTCGAGCCCGATCAGCGATCAGCGCGCCAGCGCGGAATATCGCCGGTGGATCGTCGAAGCCCTGACGCGAAGAGGCTTGGAGCAGACGTGGAAAGCGGCGACAGGCAAGGAGGTTGCGTAATGAGTCTCACGATCAAGGTTACCGTCAACGGCAAATCGGTCAGCGCGGACGCGGAACCGTCCACCTCGCTGTTGGAGCTGCTGCGCGACATTTTGAATTATAAAGGCACGAAGCTCTGCTGCAACACCGGGGAATGCGGCGCCTGCACCGTCCTGTTCGACGGCAAGCCCGTGAATTCATGCGTCGTGTTGGCCGCGGACGCCGACGGCGCTGAAGTCATCACGGTGGAAGGATTGGCCGACGGCGAAAAGCTCCATCCGGTGCAACAGGCGTTCATCGACACCGGGGCGGTGCAATGCGGCTACTGCACGCCGGGCTTTATCATCTCCGTCAAGGCGCTGCTCGATCGCACGAAGCATCCGACGGCGGCCGAGATCGAAGAGGCGGTTTCCGGTAACATCTGCCGCTGCACGGGCTATGCGAAAATCGTCGACGCGATCGAACTCGCCGCGCAGCGGCTCGAAGGAAGGAGCTAATCGTCATGGCAAAAGCCGAATACAGCGTCCTCGGCACAAGCATCGCCCGACAGGGCGGCGTCGAACGAGTCACCGGCGCGGGCATCTACGGGATCGATCTTAACCTGCCCGACGCCGTTCGCGGCGGCATCCTCCGCAGCCAATACGCCCACGCGAAGATCGTCAGCATCGACACCAGCGAGGCGAAAGCGCTTCCCGGAGTTTATGCCGTCGTGACCGCTGCCGACGCGCCGGACGTGAAGTACGGCCGCACCTACATCGACCGCTACATGCTGGCAAAGCACAAAGTCCGCTACATGGGCGATCCCGTTGCGGCGGTCGCGGCGGTTAGTCAGGCCGTCGTCAAGCAGGCGATGAAAAAGATCAGGGTCGTCTACGAGCCGCTGCCGGTGGTGCTCGATCCCGAAGAGACGATGAAACCCGGCGCGCCGACCCTGCACGACGACATGCCGCTGCCGAAGAATTTGCCCGAAGGCGCGAAGGTGAAAAACGTTTGCAGCTTCACCGCGGTACACGTCGGCGATCCTGAAAAAGCGATGGCGGAAGCCGTCGTCGTCGTCGATGAAGTTTACGAAACCAAGATGATCCATCCGCAATATTTGGAACCGCGCATCGCCGCGGCGCGGGTCGAACCGGATGGGCGCATCACGGTTTGGGCCAACGCTCAGGCTCCTTTCAGCGTGCGCACCGATGTGGCGCGGCTGCTCAAGCTGCCGCTCAATAAAGTTCGCGTATTGAGCACCGAGCTCGGCGGCGGCTTCGGCGGCAAGGCCAGCGGCATCACCTCCGGCGCCGCCATCGAGCCGATCTGCGCGCTTCTCGCGATCAAAGCGAAACGTCCGGTGATGATAGTACTCGACAAGGCCGAAGAGACGATCTCGACGACGATCCGCTCCGGCGCGAAGATGTACATCAAGACCGGCGTGAAGAAAGACGGCACGATCGTCGCGCGCACGGGCAAAGTAGTCTACGACGCGGGCGCCTATTCGGGCTTCGGCGCGATGGCCGGCGCGCGCTGCACGCAGATGCTCGGCGGCTGGTATCTCACGCCCAACGTGCATATCGACGGCTACGTCGTTTATACGAACAAGCAGGTTTGCGGGCCGGTGCGCGGGCCCGGCGGGCCGCAGGCGGCCTTCGCCGTGGAATCGCACATGGATTCGATCGCAGCAAAATTGAAGATGGACCCCGTGGAATTCCGGCTTAAAAATGTTCCGAAAACCGGCGACAAGATCGTCGGCGTGCCGAAGTTGCGCGATATTTCGCTCGGCGAGACGGTTCGCATCGCCGCGGAAAAAATCGGCTGGGGAAAAACGAAAATCGGCAAGAATCAGGGCATCGGCATCGCCACCGGCTCCTGGATCGAAAGCTCCGGCCCCGGCGGCGGCGCGATGGTCAAAGTCAACGAAGACGGCTCGGCGACGGTCCATATAGGCAAGATCGACATGGGCACCGCTCCGAGGTTCGGCATTCCGATGATCGTCGCCGAAGAGCTTGGCATTCCGGTGAACGACGTGATGGTGGTGAACGTCGACACCGACGCCAGCCCGTGGGACGCCGGCACGGTCGGCAGCCGCTCGATCATCGTTTCCGGCACCGCGACCCGGCTCGCCGCCATCGACGCGCGCAACCAGCTTTTCAAGCTGGCCGCCAATCAGCTCGAAGCCAGCCCCGACGATTTAGAGATCAAGGACAAGCAGATCCGCGTCAAAGGGACGCCGGCGAAATCCGTTCCCCTCGCTACGATCGCCACCGCCGCGCACAACGTGATCGGCGAAGTCGTCGGCCACGGCTATTGCGATTCCAAGCTGATGGCGGCCGAGGAAAAGGCCCACGGCAACTCACCGCCGTTTACAACGCATGCGTGCATCGTCGAAGTCGATCCCGATACGGGCAACGTGAAAATTTTAAAATACGTCGCGGTCCACGATGTCGGCTTCGTCATTCATCCCGTAGCCGTCGAAGGCCAGGTCGAAGGCGCCGCGGCGATGAGCATCGGCCAGGCGCTCTGCGAGCAGATCGTCTTCGACAACAACGGCAGAACCATGAACCCGTCTTTCGTCGATTACCTGATGCCGACGATCAACATGATGCCGCGCATCGAAACGACGTTGGTCCACGGTTATCCGGGCGCGGGACCGTACGGCGCGAAGGGCGCCGGCGAGATCGGTTGCGTGCCGCCGATGGCTGCGATCGCCAACGCGATTTACAATGCGACGGGGGTTCGCATACGGACGCTGCCGCTAAGCCCGGAGAACGTGTTAAGGGCGTTGAGGGAAGCGAAGCGCTAGGCGAAGAACGCCCACCGTGAGCGAACGCGTGTAAGAACGACGGAAGACCGGTCTTCGGTTCGAGAGCCCCTAGATCAAGCCCGCGGTGAGTTCCATTGCAGCTCCCGCTCCATGAAATCCACCACCATCGGCCAGGCCAGCTCGGCGGCGTGCGCGTGGTATCCCGGAGCGCCGGGATCGACAAAGCCGTGGCCGCCGAACGGGTAGAAGTGCCACTCTAAAGATTGGCCGTTGGCTCTGAAAGCATACATCATCTTATCCTGCACCGGCACAACCGTGGTAATATCGTCGGCGCCGTACAAAATAATGGACGGGCAGCGAATCTTTTTTGCCGCCTCCGACGGGTGAACCGGCCTCATGTCCGTCACGGGTTCGTCGCGCACCGTCGGATAATAGCCGACGAAGGCGCGCACCTCCGGCGTGGCGGCGACGAAATGAATGGCGATGCGCCCGCCCATGCAGTAGCCGCACACTGCAACCCGCTTCGGGTTCACATGAGGTTGGGAAAGCAGGTAACGCCAACTGTCGGTGAGAACGCGCGTAAACTCAGGGTCCGAGGTTTTCGCCTGAATCTGCGAGCCGGTTTCGATATGGGTCGCCGCCGGATAGCCGAGCAGCTCGAAAACATTGACCGCAAAGGTGCTGTAGCCCAGCCGGGCGAATTTGCGCGCCTCGATCTTGATGTAGTCGGTGACTCCCGATTTCGGATGGATCAGGAGCAGGCTGGGTCCCGGGGTTGTTCGCTCCGGATAAACCAGATAGCCCGCCATGCCGTCGCTCTTGCTGCTCAGTGAACGTTCGATGATTTGCATCGGTGTGTCCTCGCGCTTGGGTTGAGAAAGAAGACTATTCGACGAGCAGGCCGCGAGTCAAACAAAAATCAATTGCCTTGACTGTTGCCATAAACTCGTCTTATTTTACGCGACAGTCATATAGAAGGAGCATCGCGATGAAAGACGGATTTAAAGTCATCGACGCCGACCGGCACGTTCTGGAGCCGTCCGATCTTTACGCGCGATACCTGCCCGAAAAGTTTCGCGGGCGCGTGCGTCTCGAGGGCCCCAATCAGACGGTCCGCATGGTGGACGGCAAGCCGGTGTCCGACTCCGCGTTGAGACCGGGACGGTCGATGGTGGACTACGGCTACATTTTTTCTTCGTCGAAGCGCTGGCGCGAGTGCTTTGCCGACGCTTACGCGAATAAATTCGACCCCGCATCGAACCTCCGCGACATGGACCGCGAGGGAATCGACGTGAGCGTGCTGTTCCCGACCATCGGGCTCTATATCATGTGGCGCGACAACATCGACCCGGAGCTCAGCGCCGCGATTTGCCGCGCGTACAACACCTGGCTCGCGGAATATTGCGATTACGACCGCAAGCGGCTCCACGGCGTGATGCTGATTCCATTGCAGGACCCGGCGCGCGCCGTCGCCGAGCTCAAATACGCGCGGGAAAAGCTGGGGCTGGTAGGTATCTTCTGGCGGCCCAACAAGTTTTGCGGCCGCACATTTTCCAGCCCCGATTACTATCCGATCTACGAAACCGCGTCGGACCTGGGCGTAACGGTCTGCGTGCATGAAGGCGCGAGGACTATTCTGCCGCAGGCCGGCTCGGATCGCTACAGCGAATTCGGCCGCCACGTCGCTTGCCACCCGCTCGAGCAAATGCTCGCCTGTCTGAACTTCTGCGCCGACGGCGTGCTGGAGAAATTTCCCCGGCTCAAAGTCGCCCACCTCGAATCCGGCTGCGGCTGGGTGCCCTTCTGGCTCGAGCGCATGGACGAGCACTGGGAGCATGAGTCGCATGGCTCGGCGAAGATCACGAAAGAAAAGCCCAGCTTTTACTTCAAACGCCAATGTTGGGCTAGTTGCGAAGCGGGCGAAGAGCTTGCGCCCGTCTTTGTCGAGCACGTCGGCGAGGATTACCTGGTCATAGCCACCGATTATCCGCACAGCGACGCGATCGGCAAGTTTCCGGATCTCACCGTCGGCGCGCTGAGCGGAAACGATAATTTGTCGCCCGAGATCCGCAAAAAAATTCTTTGGGAAAATCCGGCGCGCCTGTACGGATTAGGAGCCTAGGCGAGTCGTAGGGGCGGTTCGCGAACCGCCCCTACACAAAACACGGTAAATCTTTCAACGGCCTCGGAGGAAGGATGGCGAGATTTCGCGTCAAATATTTCGGCAGCAACGATGTGCCCGTGGACCTCATCAAGCCGATTCTCGACGAGATCGACGCCGAGCTGGTGATAGCCCGGCCCAAAACCGACGCGGAGGTCGCGGAGGCGGGGCGCGACGCAGACGCGATCATCATGCACGGCTCGGTGCCCTTCACGCGCGAGATCATCTCGCAGTTGAAGCGCTGCAAGGTCGTGTGCCGCACCGGCGTCGGGGTCGACCGGATGGACCTCCAAGCAGCGGCGGAATTCGGCGTAAAAATATGCAACGCGGCGGGCTGTAACTCGATCGAAGTTTCCGAGCAGACCATCGGTTTGCTCATCGCGATTTCGCGCAAGCTCGTGCGCATGAATCAATACGCGCACGACGGCAAATGGCGGCGCCACACCGCCGAGCTGCACGCCTACCGCGGCCCGGTCTCGCGCATCGCGGGGCGAAGCCTCGGCATCGTCGGCCTGGGACACGTCGGCCGCCAGGTCGCGCCGCGCGCGCAAGGATTGAAAATGACAGTGCAAGCCGTCGATCCGTATCTCGATCCGAAGATCGCGCGGGAGCTTGGAGTTAAGCTCGTCTCGCTTGACGAGCTGATCCGGACCTCCGACTTCATCAGCGTGCATGCGCCGCTCACTCCGGTGACACGGAAGATGTTCGGCTCCGCTCAGTTCGCATCGATGAAGCCGACGGCTTATCTAATCAATTGCGCGCGCGGCGCCCTCGTGGATACCAACGCCCTCTACGACGCGCTCGTCGCGGAACAAATCGCCGGCGCGGCCCTCGACGTCACCGATCCCGAGCCGCTGCCTGTCGATCACAATATTCTTACATTGCCCAACGTCCTCGTCACCTGCCACACCGCCGCCAACTCGAACGAGTCGTACGTTCAGTGCCAAACGCACGCGGCGCGCGAAGTCGTGCGAGTTCTCATTGGTCAACCGCCGACGACCGAGGTCAAAGACCCGTGGCTGTTGGCCGAAGCACAGGACCAGGGATTCGGCGGAGTATAAGGGCGACGTACTGGAGCGTCAAGAAGACATAGGAGGTATGCAGGAATGAGCAGTCAACTCGCGACCCGAATCATCGACGGCGACGGCCATATCATGGAGGACAACGCGGCCATCATCGCGCACATGAAATCCCCTTATCGGGAGATCGCGGAACGGAAAGGCGTCATCTTCCCGCCGCTCGATCATCTTCACGCCGGGCGGGCCGTGGAGACGCCGCCGCAACGCGACGGGCGCCCCGCCGTCGGGCCGAAAGGCTGGCTTGATTTTCTCGACGACGTCGGCGTCGAATGGACCGTGCTCTACCCGACAACCGGTCTGGCTTACGGCAAAATCGTCAGTCTCGACTATGCGGCGGCGGTCTCTCGCGCCTACAACGATTGGCTCTACGAGACCTACGTAAAATTCGATTCGCGCTTCAAAGGGATGGCGATCATTCCGATGCAAGACCCGGAAGAAGCGGCGAAGGAATTGCGGCGCGCCGTGACCGAGTTGGGAATGCTGGGCGCAATGATGCCTTCCAACGGTCTGGCGCAGCCGTTGGGTTCGAAAATGTACTGGCCGGTTTATGCCGAGGCCGACCGGCTCGGCTGCTGTCTGGCCGTGCACGGCGGAGTGCACGACCGCTTCGGCATGGATCACATGAACATGTACGTGCCCGTGCACGCCTTGGGTCATCCCTGGGGACTCACGATCAATTGCGCGGATATCGTTTACAACGGCATCCTCGACCGCTTCCCGCGCGTCCGCATCGCATTTCTCGAAGGCGGAGTCGCCTGGCTGCTGCTCTTGCTTGAACGGCTCCATGCGTCTCATGAAACTCACTTCCAATATATTCCGCCGGAGGAGTTCGGCGTGCGCGAGGGCGATGAGCCGGCCAAGTACATCATCGAGAAGATCAAAGACGGCCGCTTCTTCCTCGGCGTCGAGACGGAGGAGTTGACCATGCCCTTCGCCATCAAGATCGTCGGCAACGGGCCCTTCCTCTACTCCTCCGACTTTCCCCACGAAGTCACCCACGAGAGTTGCAAGCGCGACATCGGCGAGCTGATGGAGAGCGGCGAGATCACTGCGGACGACAAAGCGGCCTTGCTCTATCGCAACGCCGAGCGCTTCTACAAGCTGCCGCTGTAAGAAAGGACCGACCATGAAGGACTGTCGCGCCGCCGTCATCACCGCTCATAATCGGCCGCTGGAGATTCAGCGGGTCCCTATTCCGGAGCTGGAGCCGGGCGCTCTGCTCGTGCGGATGGAAGCCTCGACGCTCTGCGGCACCGACGTGCACCGCTGGCATGGCCCGCTGGGCGACGGCGACACATTGCCCATTATCACCGGGCATGAGCCGTGCGGTTACGTCGAAGAGATCAACGGCGAGCGCACCGACATTTTGGGAAATCCGGTAAAGCGCGGCGACCGGATCGTCTGGAGCTACGTCGCCTGCGGCAGTTGCTATTATTGCAGCGTCGCGCTGCAGCCGTGCATCTGTCCCGGGCGCGCGTCGTGGGGCCACAACCGCAGCGACCGGTTCCCGTATCTCCTGGGGAGTTGCGCGGAGTACATGTACGTGCCGCCTCCGTGTCTCATCATCAAAGTGCCCGAGGAGGTTTCTTCCGCCTCGGCGGCGGCGTCCGCCTGCGCTTACCGCACGGTGATGCACGGCTTCGACCGGCTGGGCGCCGTGAAGAGCAACGAGACGGTGGTCATCCAGGGCAGCGGACCTCTGGGCAATTTCGCCACGGCGGTGGCCAGAGACCACGGCGCAAAAAAGGTGCTGGTCATCGGAGCGCCGGCCAACCGTTTGGAAGTCACCAAGCACATGGGCGCGGACGCTGTGCTGAATCTGGAAGAAGTCACCGATGAAAAAGATCGGCGCAAGTGGGTGCGCGATCACACCGACGGGCGCGGCGCGGATGTCGTGATCCAGGTCGCGAACAACCTGGCGGTGCCCGAGGGGCTGACGCTGCTGCGCGGCGGCGGGCGGTATTTGAGCATCGGCGCCGGCGGCAAGGCCAACGTCGCCGTCGAGAAGCTGCCGCAGGAAATGACTTTCTTGACGGTTCGCTCCGCCGAGCCGCGCCACTGGCTGCAAGCCATCGACTTTCTCGCGTCGCGCAGGAAAATTTTCCCGTTCGAAGAGATGATTAGCGCGAGCTATACACTGGAACAGGTGAACGAGGCGCTCCAGGCGATGGCGAGCTACCAGGTGGTGAAAGCGGTCATCAAATTCCACTAGGCCTGACCATGGAGGTTAAAGCTCCGCGGCTCTTGGCATACGCGAGCGCCGCGGCTGCAACCATGCCGCGTGATGGAAAGGCCAAGCGGCCTGCGAAACTCTCCAAGATCGCCTGAAAATGTCTACGGTAGAAATTCCGGATTTAAAGACGTGACGGGTTGGAAATGGACTGCGCCCCTCAAGCTAAAGGGGCGCAGTCCAGATCTAGTAAAGGCTCTTGATGAAGCCGCTGTCATCGAGCTGTTTCACAAAGCTGGCGTCGAGAAGCGATCTCGGATCAATGGCTTTAGCCTTGGGATCCCTTGTTTCGGCGACGAAGTCTAAGATCGTCTTAAAGCCTTCAACGGACGGGTAGGGGACTTTGAGAAACGCCTTTGCGACATTCACTTGATAGGTTTCTTCGAGCAGATCCGGATCCGTCGTTCGCGTATATTCGCCGATGACTTTGAGAGTGAACTCCCGATTCTTCAAAGCAATGCTGATCCCCTCGACATAGGCCTTTAAGAATCGCTGCACGACCTCCCGATTCTCCTTCGACTTGAGGTACTCACGGGTGGTGACCACTCCATTGAATGGAAACGAGCCTCCGATCTTCGTCATATCCACGAGCTCGGGAAAGCCCATCTTGCGCGCCTGCGCGGTCACGGGCGCAACCAACACGCCGGCTTGAATGGCTCCCGTCTTTAATAGGGTTAGCGTGTTCGGCAAGTCGTTGGTTTGCACGATGCCGACGTCGCGGTCGGCCACCAGCCCCTTGGTCTTCAGCGCGAACCGTCCAAAAAAGTCGGTGATCGCGCCGAAGCGGGTCACGCCGATTTTCTTTCCTTTGAGATCTTCGATCTTCGTGATCGATGGAAGGCTGTGAATCGAGGCAACCATGGAGTCAATTGTCGAAGCCAGATAAACCATATCAGCGCCGGCCAACCGCGCGTCGACCACTGCCGTCCCGCCGATCTGAGCGATCGACAACTCCTTCGCCACCATCGCCTGAGCGACAAGCGAGCTTCCCGCCAAACGCTTGAAAGTCACATCAAGCCCGTACTTCTCAAACAACCCCGCTTCCTTTGTAACCCAAGCCGCCGTTTCAGTCCCCGCGACTGAAGAATAGCCGACGTTGATGGGCTGGCCTTTCGACTGCGCGGAGACAACTGCTGTTCGTAAAAACGCAAAAGTAGCTATGAGCAGAATCACCGGACGCAAGATTTTCATTGATGCCTCCATCTGTCGGAATTTCCGGTTTGCTGAGATGAAAGATTCCGACGAGTTGCATCTTCCACGAATTTGCCCTTTCTTGTCAAGCTGCGCGCCGGCATGCGCGAGCGCCGCGGCTGCTACCACGCCTCGTAATCGAAATGGCAAGAGATCCGCGAAACTCTCCAAGATCGCCTGAGATGTCTCCGTTAGAAATCTGGAAGTTTAGATATATGACGGGTTGGAAAATCCAAGTCTAAATTTCAACATTCGACCTCATTACCAGACCGTAGTTTCTTCGCTCTTCAAGATTCAAAACCTGTAATCGCATTGTCACGTTCACGGGCAGGCACCTAACGCGCTAAGCGTTACTCTAGTGTAGTGTCTCTTAAATTAAGGCACTTATCCGTCGAGGTTTCTCTATTCA
>CAYOJC010000084.1:0-21082 GCA_964404195.1 uncultured Syntrophobacteraceae bacterium | reverse complement strand
CATCCCTTTGTGGACGGGAACGGTCGAACCTGACGAACCCTTGCCCTCTGGGAGCTTTATAGAAGAGGTTTTGATACTCATCACATCTTTTCCATCGACGAGTTTTACTGGGAGGATCGTCCTCGGTACTATGGATCCTTGGCTGCCGTGAGAAAAGCTGGTGAAGATCTGACAGGCTGGTTAGAATACACAGCCGAAGGTCTGTCCTCGACGCTTGAGAAAGTCTGGTCACGGATTCAACGCCTGCGCGCAGAAACCGGGCATAAAAAAATCGTATTGCGGCCAAAACAGGAAAAGCTTCTCCTCTTGCTCAGGGACCACAAAAGCTTGACGCCACGTCAGATTTGGGAAGGTATCGCGGTTTCCAAGCAGGGCGCCATGGATATCTTGAACCCGCTCATTGAAGCTGGCTTAGTTCGGCGTGTAGGGACAAAAAAGTCGGGCCGTTACATTCTGGCATAGGTCGCGACGAGATCCCCTGAAAAGAACAGCAACGCCAAGGAGCCACATCACCGTGGACCGCTCTTGCGTTGAGTGTTATTATTTCCTCGTTGCAGTCATGCTCCCCGCTCCGTTCACTGCCGAATTTTTGAATCGTCTCGAAGTCTTGCGGCTGCGCACGCGGAAAGACGTTCTCGGCAACCGTCCGGGCGCTTACTCGTCGCCGCGGCGCGGCACGAGCCTTGAGTTCGCCGATTACCGAAAATATTCGCCCGGCGATGACTTGCGTTACGTCGATTGGGGAATTTTCGCGCGTAGCGACCGGCTTTATGTCCGCCTCTTCCACGAAGAAGTGGATCTCTTCGCGTATATTTTTATAGACGCCAGCGGCTCGATGGCTTTTCCCTCGCGCCAGGAAAAATTCGCCCCCGCGTGCAACCTTGCGCTGGCGCTTAGCTACGTCGTCCTGGCGAATCACGATCATGTGCGGCTCCATTCACTTAAAGATGAAAATGCGACCGCCTCGCCGTTTTACCGCGGGCGCCAGAGAATGAGGGACCTGATTCATTTCGTCTCCTCCGTCGCGCCGGCGGGCGCGCTGGAGCCGGCGCCGTGCCTCGGGAATCATTTGAAGCATGTTCGCCGGCCCGGAAAAGCAATTCTGATTTCGGACTTTCTCGTGCCCGCGGATGCCTATCGGAAAGGGCTGAACCTTCTGCGCGCCTTTAATCTCGACATCTCGGTGATCCAGGTGCTCTCCCGCGAGGAAATCGAGCCTGCGCTGCCGCGGGGCGAGCTGGGACTGATCGATAGTGAAAATTTTTCGGAGCTGCGGCTTGAGTGGAGCGAGACGCTAAGGCGTGAGTACCAAGAAAAATTGGCGCGGCACAATCGAGAGCTCAAGAGCTTTTGCCACCAGAATGGGATTCACTACTCGTTCTATCCGACGGACGAAGATCTGGGCCGATTCGTCCTCAAGACTTTGCCGGCAACCGGCCTCTTCAGGTAACGGCCATGGAATTTCTCAACCCGGCAGCGTTTTACGCCTTAGCTCTGCTCCCGCTTCTTTTGGTGCCGTATTTGATCCGGCGCCGTCCGCGCCGCCAGCTTTTTTCCAGCCTGCTCCTGCTGAGAGAATTTGCCACGCGCTCGTCGGCGCGCCCGTGGGGCCGGCTCCACCTGCCGCCGATTTTTTTTCTCCAGTTATTGCTCCTCTTACTTTTATTCTCGGCGTTGGGGGAACCGTCGCTCTCGTTTCGCCCGGTAAACGTGGCTCTGGTTCTCGACAACTCGGCCAGCATGCAGGCGACGGAAGGCGAAAAGAGCCGCTTTCAACTGGCACAGACGGAAGCGGCCAAGATCTTGAGCGCGCTGCCGGCACACGCCCGCGTCGATCTCTATATCGTCGTTCCCCGTTTGACGCGTGTCACGGAAGAATCATTGAAGCCCGGCGAGGCGATCGCGCGGCTCAATTCGCTGAAGCCGCTCGATCTCGGCGAGCCGGCGATCGACTACGGCGCCGAGCTCGAGCGTCTGGTCCGCGAGAGAAAATATGAGCTGCTTAACTTCTTGACCGATCATCCGGCTGGGGGACAGAGCGAGAACGTTCGCGTGGCTACGCTCGGCCGGCCGAAACCCAATCTCGCCATCACTGAATTCCAGGTCGCCCGCCGTTCGTTGGCATTGCCGCAATTGGAGGCCCGGGTGACGGTCAGAAATTTTTCCGTTACGGAGCAAAAGTTCAGGCTGGCTTTTAAGGGTAACGGCAAGCTTCTCCTCAGCCGGCCTTATTCCGTAACCCCGAACCGAAGCGTCGAGGCGACGTTCGAGAATATTCCCTGGCGGCCGTATTACGAAGCCGAGATCGACGCCGGCGACGGTCTGGCGCTCGACAATCGCCGCTTCGCCGTTCCGCCGCCTCAGGGCACGCTGAAAATCCTCGCGGTCTCGCCGCGCCCCGAAGCGCTCTCCAGCCTGCGCGCGATTCCCGGCGTCGAGCTTCAACTCGTCTCGCCCGAAGCTTACGAGAAAGGAAACTTCGGGCCCCACGCGCTCGAAATTTTCCATTACTCGGCTCCCGCCACCTTGCCCGACAGCCATGCGCTTTTCGTTTTGCCGCCGAGACAAAATCCCCTGGTCGAAATCGGCGCCGCGCTGTCACGGCCCACCGTCTCCGGCTGGCGCGAGCCTCATCCGCTCACGCGCTATATCAATTTTGCTCTGTTCCGGCCGGCGTATGCTCGGGCGTTGAAACCCGGCGGCTTGGGCGAAGCGATCGTGCAAAGCCCCGACGGCCCGCTGGCTGTCGCGCTGGAACAAAATAATTTCCGCTATCTCGCTCTCGGCTTCGATCCGTTTCCTTTTCTCGGACGGCAGAATCTCCCCGTGTCGATCTTCACCCTGAATCTGCTCGAATGGTTTCACAAAGGGCGCGGCGGAAGCGGCGGCGCCACGGGCGAGCCGCTTGCCGCTCGATTGCGCGCCGGAGAGAGCGTGCTCGCGCCGGACGGCGAGAAGATCGCGCCGGAGAAATCCTCGTCGGTCTTCGCCCGAACTTATGCTCAAGGAATCTATCGGATCACGGACGGAGAGACGGAAAAGCTCTTCGCGGTCAACCTCGGCGACGAGAGGGAATCGGATCTCCGCGAGCCGCCGGCCGTTCAACTGCGCAACGAGCCGGGTGCCGCGGCCGGCCGCGCTTTTTACGCGTCGCTTTGGCCGTATCTGCTGCTTGCCGCGCTCGCGCTGCTGTTGCTGGAGTGGTTTTTAAATCCCGCTTCGGCTCGAGAGCGGCCGGCGAGCGAGCCGGTGAAGTGCGACGATTTCCGCTGGGCATGAACCATGAGCCGCCTTTTCGCTCAATTTGAATTCGGGCAGGCGCTATTTTTTGTGTTGCTCGTTCTCTTGCCGCTGCTCTGGCTCGGCCGGCGCGGGCTCTCCCGGACCGCCATTTTCTGGCGTTCTATCGTCCTGCTGCTCTTGATCTTCGCTCTGGCCGATCCGCGGGAGCTGGAACAAACGCCGTCCAGCAAGCCGGCGGGCGAGCGCGTCTTTGCCTTCGATCTCTCGCGGAGCGTGCCCGAAGAGATACGACTCTGGATGGCGCAACAGAACATGAATCCCGGCGCCGGCGATCGCGTCTTTGTTTTCGGCGGCGCAACGGAGGAAGCGAAAGATTGGGAGCGGCTGTTAAAGAGCGAAGCGTCGATCGAGCGGATCAAGCCTGAGCAAACCAACCTGGAAGCGCTTTTCGCCGCGCTTCTCCGCCTGCCGCGGCGCGAGCGGAACGTTTTTCTTTTCACCGATGGGTGGCAAACGGAAGGCAACGCCGAGCGTCTGCTTCCGTCGCTCGCGCAGGCCGGCGTCAGAATTTATCCAGTGCTGCCGCCCGAGCGGCCCGCCGTGCCCAACGTTGCGGTGAAAAAGATCGTCGCTCCGAACGAGGGCGCCAAGGGTGAAGCGCTCAACCTGAAAGTCGTCGTGGAAAATCACGACCGGAAAGAGATCGACGGAAATCTCCTTCTCAAGCGCAACGGACAGCCGTTGAAGAGCGAGGCGGTGCGACTGAAACCGGGAAGTCAGATGTTCAGTTACCCGGCCGCTCTCGGCGACGGGCCGTTGCTGTCGTTTCAGGCGGAATTCTCGCCGCGCCGCGCCGACGCGGATCGTTTTTCGGAGGACAATCAGGCGACGGCGTGGGTCGCGGTCCAGAGCAAGGAAAAAGTTTTGCTTTTGAACGGCCGGAGCGGCGAGGGCAATTATTTGGCAGAGATGCTCAAGCGGCGCGGCTTCGAAGTCACCTCGGTTATCGCCGGCGGCTCGCCCCCGTCGCCCATTGGCTACGGCGTCGTCATCCTCAACAACGTACAGAGGGAGGTGCTTTCTCCGGACTATCTCGGCGCGGTCGAGCGCCACGTGAGCGCAGGCAATGGCCTGCTCGTGTTGGGAGATGAAAGCGGCCTCCCTCCGGCAGCGTACCGGCAGACTCCGATCGGACCGGTGTTGCCGGTCGAGATCACCGAGCCCAAACAAGAGGACACAAATCGGGCCGTGCTGCTCGTCATTGATAAATCCACGAGCATGGATCCAAGCGAGAACCGGTTCAAAGAGAACCGGCTACTCTACGCCAAAAGAACTGCAACCGCGCTTTTAGGACAACTCCGAGAGGAGGATTTCATCGGCGTGATCGCCGTGGATACGAAGCCCTCGACGATAGTTCCTGTGGTCCCGGTTAAACAAGCTCGTCCGGCTTTTGGAAGGCAGATGGACGGCTTAATAGCCAAGGGGAACAGCTACCTTCTTCCCGGTCTCGAAGAGGCCATGAAGCAGCTTCGTAAGCAGCCCGCCGGTCGCAAGCATGTGATCCTTCTGACCGATGCAGACGAGATTCGCGGCAATGCAAGCGAATATATCGACCTTGTCACCTATATGAAGACCGAAGGCAAAATTAGAGTCTCGGCAGTCGGAATCGGTAATGGAGTCAATGAAGCTTTCATAAAACGAATCGCAACCTACGGCGATGGAGTTCCCCATATCGCAAAGAATTTGTCCGAGCTGCCGCAAATCCTGTTCCAACTAGTCGCGCAAAAAACTCCGGAAGCCCCGCGTCAGCAGAAAGATTTCGTCCCCGCTGCGGCAAGAGGCTCGGAACTCCTGGCCGGCTTGCCGGACTCCTATCCGCCCGTTCAAGGCTACGTCGAAACCGAACTCAAAAAAGGCGCGCGTCTCGACCTGTCGCTGCCGCGCGACGGAAAATATTCTCCGCTCATGGCCTCGTGGAGATATGGCAAAGGCAGGGCGGCCGTGTTTACGGCCGATCAGGCGGGACGCTGGTCCAAGGATTGGATTCCCTGGGCAGGGCTGGAAAGGTTCTGGGGAAAAGTTTTCGACTGGCTGCGCCCGGAGCGCGAGATGCTTCCGGCCCATGAAGCGCGGATCAATCTCGTGGACCACCAGCCGGTGTTGGATTTCTACCTTTATAGTCAAGAATCTGACGGCAATATTTTCCGATATTCGTTTAGCGGCAGTAAAGGCGCCCAGGGCGACGGCATATTGAAGCGGGTTGCGCCCGGCCATTACCAGTCCGACCTGCCGTTCACCGCGGCCGGAGACTACCGTGTCGCGCCTAAAGAGGAACGGCGGGGCCGCATCGTGGACTACCCTGTAGTAGGGTATACCCTTCCAGTGGAGGCAAAAGGCGACGTTTTTAAGGACGGGTTTAACCTCCGATTGCTGGAGCAGATCGCCCGGTCGACCGGCGGGACTATCAATCCCGGCCCCGAACAGGAGCAAAAGACGGAATATGACGTGGTCAAGGTGACATTCCTCCGCTCCTATTTTATCTTTCTTGCCGCGCTATTGTTTTTAATGGAAGTCTTCTTCAGGCGCTTTTTCCTGCGTGAAATTTAGCCTTTTCTGATGCATGCAGGGATTCAGCGGCATAAGTCAGGCAAGTAAAAGCCGGACCCCTGTTGACAACTCAAGTTAAACAGGTTATCAACAACAGAATTTTGGCACATTTTTTGGGTTAAGCAACCGAAGCGAATGTAGAAAGCGAAATGTAGAAAAGGACCGCCAAGAAGCACTCGGCCACTTGCATCATGGT
Source organism: uncultured Syntrophobacteraceae bacterium (assembly GCA_964404195.1). Lineage (GTDB taxonomy): Bacteria > Desulfobacterota > Binatia > UBA9968 > UBA9968 > JAJPJQ01. The sequence goes on along the minus strand of CAYOJC010000084.1, from coordinate 15,036 downwards.
TTTCAAACTCATCGTTGCGACTGGCACTCTGATGGGAGTGCTGGCCTTGATCCCGACTGAAGTTCCAGCCGAATCTCCACCCATACAGTCGAGCGACGAGGGGCTTCTCCCCTCTCTCAAAAATCCCGTAGTAAAACCGAACCTCCCGCCGCTCGAGCAAGACTTCTCCCCGCCCGAAGGACTCAGCGCGCTAAAAAGAATCAGCTACAAGATCCAATCCGGCGATACGCTCGGCAGTCTGTTTGTCCGCTACCGAGTATCGCTCCAGGAAAGAAAGCTGTGGCTGCTGGCGATCCAAAAACAGCTCCCGCTGAGCTCTTTCCGCCCGGGGAAGGCAGTCCAGCTTTATCTCACCCGCGCCTCTTCTTCGGCTCAGTCGCAAAAGGGCAAAGAGCAGTTGAAGGCGGTCGAGGTCGAGCAGAATGAAGATTCGATCCTGACGTGGGAGAAAGGAACGAAGGGAATCGTCTTCAGCAAGCGCGAGAAGCCGTACGACGTCGAGCTTAAAACCGCCGGCGGAGTAGTTGAAACGACGCTTTTCGAAGACGGCGCCCGGATCGGCCTCAGCCAAACCGTCCTCTCTCAACTGGCAGACCTCTTTTCCTGGGAAATCGACTTTGACAAGGAAATCCAGAAAGGCGATACCTTCAAGGTCCTGTATGAAGACCGCTCGCGCAAAGGCAGCAAGAACATGCCGTCGCTCAAAATTCTTGCCGCCGAGCTGGTCAGCGCGGGGCAGCGCTATTTTGCGATGTATTTCGAAAAGGAGAAGGGCAAAGGCGATTACTACGATCTAAATGGCAGGACTCTGGCCCGCGCCTTCCTGCGGTTTCCTCTTGAATTCACCAACATTACGTCTACCTTCTCGCATTCCCGCTTCCATCCGATCTTGAAAGTCGATCGCCCCCATCACGGCGTGGACTTCGCCGCCAAGCTCGGCACCGGGGTACGCGCCGTCGCCGACGGCAAGGTCCTTTTCGCCGGTTGGCGTAAGGGCGGTTACGGCCGGCTGATCGAACTCGATCACGAATCGCCCTATTCCTCGCGCTACGCCCACTTGCAAAGAGTCGCCAAGGGAATCCGCAGCGGCTCGCCGGTTAAAAAGGGCCAGATCATCGGCTACGTCGGATCGTCGGGCAGAAGCACCGGATCGCATCTCCACTTTGAAATCTATCAGAACCGCGAATATATCGACCCGCTGAATTTCGAGTCTCCCGCGGAAGATCAAATCGAGCCGGCCCTGCTCAAGGTTTTCGAAACCCGCAAGCGGCTTTTCACCGTCGAGCTGGCCGCCACCCCAGCATCCTAGTCCGGATTACTCATCTCTGCGCGAGTTCTTTGTCTTCCTTCGAGACCTTCGTGTCCTTCGTGGTTAAAACCCTCTCACCACGAAGAGCACGAAGCACACGAAGTTTGGATGATTCACCGTACCAACCTACTGCTTTCTGCTTGCCGGTACTGCGTACTTGTCGTAAAAGTGTACATTCCTTTCGGGCGGTGAAAAGATAACGAAGCGCATCATTCTATTTTTTATCACGGGCGCAGGCGCGGGGTATTTACCCTGGGCTCCCGGCACCGCCGGCACGCTCGTAGCAATTCCGTTGTCCCTGGGCTTGAACCGCATCGCCGGCGCGTCGCTCTATCTCGCGCTCCTCACGCTCGTGGCGTTTATCGCGGTCGCGACCTGGTTGTGCAACAAAGGCGAGGAGATTTTTCAGGCAAAGGACTACTCGAAGATCGTCATCGACGAGATCGCCGGCTTCATGGTCGCCAACTTCGCATCCCCAACCCGGCTCAAACCCGCCATTCTGGCTTTCCTTCTGTTTCGTTTTTTCGATATCATAAAACCCTATCCGGCGCGGCGCGCGGAGCGCATCTCAGGAGGGCTCGGAGTGATTCTGGACGATCTGATCGCGGGCGTCTATGCTTTTGCGATCGTTCGATTGTTCTTATCGTGGGGCGTCGTATGATCCGTAAAGTCGCGATCCTCAGCACGGGCGACGAACTGACGACCGGCCGGGTCGTGGACACAAATTCCACCTACATCGCGGACCGGCTTTATTCTCTCGGACTCGAAGTGGTCGCGATCCTCAAAGTCGGCGACACCAAAGAGCGACTGCTTTGGGCGCTGGAACATGGCCTCAACCTTGGCGATCTCGTCATCGGCACCGGCGGGTTGGGCCCGACTGCCGACGATCTCACGACCGAAGTCGTCGGGGAATATTTCGGCCGGCCGCTCAAGATGGACGACGAGGTGGCGACCGGCTTGAAGCGCAGGTTCGAGGCGCGCGGCCTTCCCTGGACGCAAAATAATCTGAAGCAAGCCCTGTTTCCCGAGGGGGCGGAGATTGTTCCCAATCCCGCGGGCACTGCGCCTGGCTTTCGGATCGAAACGGCCGACAAAAAATCTCTCATCTGGCTCTCCGGCGTCCCGCGCGAGATGGAAGCGATGATGCAGGAAACCGTCCTTCCGTGGGTCGCGAAAGCGGGCGCGGGAGGCGGCCGGGTATCGGCCGCCACATTCAAAATTCACGGCTTGACGGAATCCAGACTCGATGACATATTGAAGCCCATTTTGCTTCCACCGGAGGCGAGACTTTCTTTCCGCGCTCACTACCCCGACCTGACGCTGCGTTTGACGGTTTGGGGAGGCCGGGAGATGGAAAAACACTTTTCCGAGCTGACGGCGCGGATCAGAGAGCTCGTCGGCCCGCACATCTACGGTGAAGGCGACGTTACCTTAGAAGAAATCGTGGGCAAAATTCTTAAGGAGAAAGGCTGGACGCTGGCGCTGGCAGAGTCCTGCACCGGCGGCGCCGTCGGCCACAGAATCACCCGTGTCGCCGGCAGCTCGGCCTATTTCAAAAGCTCGATCGTGAGTTATTCCAACGCGGCGAAGATCCATTTTTTAGGCGTGAAGAGAACCACGCTGGAGCAGCACGGGGCGGTGAGCCGCGAGACCGCGGTGGAGATGGCCGAAGGCGCGTTGCGCGAATCCGAAGCGGACATCGCGCTCGGCATCACGGGAATCGCCGGGCCCTCGGGAGGCAGCGCGGAGAAGCCGGTCGGCACCGTTTGGATGGGAATCGCCCGGCGCGGCCATAGCGACGCGCGCCATTTCAATTTTTACGGCGATCGCGAGCGCGTAATCCTCGGCGCCGCGCAAGCGGCGCTGAATTTTCTAAGAACGAGCCTGCTGTAACAGTGGTCCGGGCCTTCGTCGCAATCAAGATCGAGACTCGCGTGGCGCAGAAGATCGGCGAGGCTCAGTCGAATCTCAATACAGCTTTCACGGGCATCCGCTGGGTTAAGCCTGAGAATTTGCATTTAACGCTAAAGTTCCTCGGTTCAGTGGGCGACGACAAGGTAACGCCGATAGCGGACGCGCTGGAGCGCGCGCTACACCTTACCCCGCGCTTTTCCGTCGCGTGTAGAGGTTTGGGGGTATTTCCTGATATAAGAAAAGCCAAAGTGCTTTGGGTCGGATTGGAAGGCAAACCGCTTGCCCATTTGGCCGCAACGGTCGAGGATGCATTGGAGCCGATGGGTTTTGCGCGCGAGAAAAGAGCGTTCAAGCCGCACCTGACCGTCGGCCGCTGGCGCGATTCCGCCGGTCGCTCGGATCTGCTTCGGCGGGAACTCGAGCGCTCGCAGCGGCAGGACTTCGGCACATCGAAGGTGAATGAAGTGATTTTGATTCAGAGCGTGCTCAAGCCGGGCGGCGCGGTTTACACGCCGCTCAAGGTTTTCCCGCTGCGTGGATAGATGTGTAAGGCGGTTCGCGAACCGCCCCTACAAAGAATTCGAGGGATCGGCTGATAACAGGACGCGTAATAAAGGAGGATTCGATGGACGTGAACAGAGAGAAGGCGATCGACCTGGCCGTAAGCCAGATCGAGAGGCAATTCGGCAAGGGCGCGATCATGAAGCTGGGCGAGGGCGGCATCATCAAGGATGTCGCCGTCGTCTCGACCGGCTCGTTGGGGCTGGACCTCGCCCTGGGGATCGGCGGCGTGCCGCGCGGCCGCGTCATGGAGATCTACGGACCGGAATCTTCGGGCAAGACCACCCTCGCGCTTCACATCCTCGCCGAGGGTCAGCGTGAAGGCGGAATGGGCGCGTTCATCGATGCCGAGCACGCGCTCGATGTCGGTTACGCCAAAAAGCTCGGCGTTAAGACCGACGACCTCCTGATCTCTCAGCCCGATCACGGCGAGCAGGCTCTGGAGATCACCGAGACGCTGGTGCGCAGCGGCGCCATCGACGTTCTGGTGATCGACTCCGTCGCGGCTCTCGTCCCCAAGGCGGAAATCGAGGGCGAGATGGGTGACGCGCACATGGGGCTTCAGGCCCGTCTCATGTCCCAGGCGCTCCGCAAGCTCACGGCGACGATCGCGCGCTCGCAGACCGTGATGATCTTCATCAACCAGATCCGCATGAAGATCGGCGTGATGTTCGGCAATCCCGAGACCACGAGCGGAGGCAACGCGCTCAAGTTCTACGCGTCGGTTAGAATGGACATCCGCCGCATCGGCGCACTCAAAGACGGCGACGCTATCGTCGGCGGGCGCACGCGAGTCAAAGTCGTGAAGAACAAGATGGCGCCGCCGTTCAAAGAAGCGGAGTTCGATATTCTCTACGGCACGGGCATCTCGCGCGAAGGAGAGCTGGTGGATCTCGGCAGCGACATGGGCATCGTGGAGAAAAGCGGCGCCTGGTATTCTTTCAACGGCGACCGGATCGGCCAAGGCCGCGACAGCGCCAAGGAATTTCTCAAAGCTCATGCCGATATCGCCAAAGACATCCGCGAAAAAATTCTCGACAAGGCAGGGATCAAGCGCGCCGCGGCCGAAGCGCCGGCGTCGGCGGAGAAGAAGGACAAGAGCAAAGGGAAGTGAGCGGCGGGTCCGGAGAGGAAGCGTTCAAGCGGGCGCTTAAATTTCTCGGCTATCGAGCTCGAAGCGAAGCCGAGGTTCGGACTAAGCTCATCCAAGCCGGATTTTCACCGAAGATCATCGAACCCATCCTTGAGAAGCTCCGCTCGCTGAAATTGCTGGACGACGAGGTCTTTGCGCGAAGCTTCGCCCAGGCTAGAATAGAAGATCGAGGTTACGGGCCGCTGCGTTTGGAACGAGAGCTCAGGCTGAAAGGTGTCGGAAAGGTCCTCGTCGACCGGATTCTCGACGAGACTTTCGCGCGACACGGAGGGAAGGAGCGGGCCCGCGCGTTGGTGGAAAGAAGATTTCGCGGCAAGGACCTGACCGACGCGAAGACCTTGCGCCGGGCGATTTCCTTTCTTCAGCGGCGCGGCTACCGCGATTCGGTCATCGGAGAAATTTTGAGACAGCCGCAAGGAAACGATTGAATACCATGGCAACGGGCAACGAAATCCGCAAATCTTTCTTGGACTACTTCGCCAAACGGGAGCACACGATCGTCCGTAGCTCGTCGTTGGTGCCGGAGAAAGATCCGACGCTGCTCCTCACCAACGCGGGCATGGTGCAGTTTAAAAATATTTTTCTCGGCGGGGAGAAGCCTCCGTACCTCCGCGCGGCGAGCGCACAGAAGTGCCTGCGCATCAGCGGCAAACACAACGACCTCGAGGCCGTCGGGCGAGACACGTATCACCACACCTTCTTCGAAATGCTCGGCAACTGGTCCTTCGGCGATTACTACAAAGAAGAAGCGATCGCCTGGGCCTGGGAACTGCTCACGCGCGAGTGGAAACTCCCCAAAGACAAGCTCTGGGCGACCGTCTACAAGGATGATGACGAGGCGGCGCATCTCTGGCGCAAGATCAGCGGCCTTCCGGCGGAGCGCGTCCTGCGCTTCGGCGCGGCGGAGAATTTCTGGGAGATGGGCGAGACCGGACCGTGCGGCCCGTGCAGCGAGATTCACCTCGACCGCGGACCCGAAGCCTGCGACCACAAGGATGTGAAGGGCCATGAGTGCCGGGTCAACGGCGACTGCGCCCGCTTTATCGAGCTGTGGAATCTCGTCTTCATCCAGTACAACCGCAAGGAAGATAGATCCCTCGAAGACTTGCCCGCCAAGCACGTGGACACCGGCATGGGGCTCGAGCGGATCACGGCGGTGCTTCAGGGCGCGCTCTCCAACTACGATATCGATACCATGCGCGGCATCATCGCCGCGGCGGAAAAACTCGCAGGAAAAAAATACGGCGCCGATCCGACGGCCGACATCTCCTTCCGCGTCATCGCCGATCACAGCCGCGCCGTGAGCTTTCTTATCGCCGACGGCGTCTCGCCCAGCAACGAAGGCCGCGGATACGTTTTGCGAAGACTGCTCAGGCGCGCGGCCCGCCACGGCCGCATTCTCGGTCTAACCGAGCCGTTTCTCTACAAGGTCGCCTCGATGGTAGCGGATGCGATGGGCGACGCCTATTCCGAACTGCGCGAACGCCAGGGACATATCCAGGACGTGATTCGCATCGAGGAAGAGCGCTTCGGCGAGACGCTGGAAAAGGGACTCGGGCTTTTGGAACAAGCCGTGGCGGATCTCAAGCGCAAAAACGGCCGCGTGCTCTCGGGCGAGGTCGCTTTCAGGCTCTACGACACTTATGGATTCCCGCTCGATCTTACCGAGGACATTCTCCGCGGCGAAGAGATCTCCGTCGATCAAGCGGGCTTCGAGCGGCTCATGGAAGAACAGCGCAGCCGCGCGCGCGAAGCCAGGGAAGTTTCCCAGAGCGACGCGAAAATTCAGCTCGACCGGCAGATCCGCTTCGTCGGCTACGACCGGCTCGAGGCGGAATCGACCGTGCTGGCTCTTTATGCCGAGGGCCGGGGAAAAAACGAAGCCGGTGAAGGCTCGGAGATCGATCTCATCGCCGCCGAGACGCCATTTTACGGCGAATCCGGCGGGCAGGTCGGAGACCGCGGCACGATCGAGACTGCGCGCGGCGACCGGATGGAAGTCATCGATACGCAGCATCCGACCCCGCAGGTAACGGTCCATCGCGGCAGAGTCGTCAAAGGACGCTTTCAAATCGGCGACAAGGTCCATCTCGTCGTCGATCCGCGTCATCGGAATCGAACGGCGCTCAACCATTCGGCAACGCACATCCTTCATTCCGTCCTACGCGAGGAGCTTGGCGCCCACGTGCGCCAGGCGGGCTCGCTCGTCTCTTCCGACCGGCTGCGCTTCGACTTCAACCACACCGGCGCGATTGCGGACGAGAAGTTGGCCGATATCGAGCAACGAGTCAACGAGAGAATCCGGCTCGACGCCGAAGTTCGAATCGACGAGACGAGCTACGACGAGGCGGTCCGCAAAGGCGCGCTCGCCTTTTTCGGCGACAAGTACGGCGACACGGTGCGCGTCGTTAAGATCGGCGATTTTTCCACCGAGCTCTGCGGCGGGACCCACGTCCACCGCTCCGGAGAGATCGGCATCTTCAAGCTCCACGCCGAGGGCGGAGTCGCCGCGGGCGTCAGGCGCGTCGAGGCGCTCACCGGCGAGGGCGCGCTGGATTTGATCCGCACTTATGAGCAGCGGCTAAAAGAGATCGGCGCGCTGGTGCGGTCCGGACCGGACGACGCCGTCGAAAGAGTGAAGAAGCTCCTGCAGCAGCAAAAAGAACTGGAGCGAGAGATCGAAATCTTACGCGGCCAGTTCGGAAAGAATCAACTCCCGGAACTGCTCGCAAAGAGAGAGCAGATCAACGGCGCCACGGTGGTGGTCTCGAAGGTGGACAAAGTCGACGCGAACCAGCTCCGCGAGCTGGCGGACCAGCTCAAGGAAAAGATCGGCTCTGGATTCGTCTTCCTCGTGAGCGCCGGAGACTCCAACGTGACGATGGTCGCCTCCGTGACAAAAGATCTGACCGCAAAATTTCACGCCGGCAACATCGTGAAGCAGGTCGCGCCGATCGTGGGCGGCGGCGGCGGCGGCCGGCCCGATTTCGCCCAGGCCGGAGGAAAAGAGCCGGCGAAGGTGGACGAGGCAGTCGAGCGTGTGTGGCAGATAGTGAAAGGGTCCTGAGAAATAATTTTCATGCTTCGACAAGCTCAGCATGAACGGAAGTCGTTGGTTATGCCGTTCGCCCTGAGCCTGTCGAAGGGTGAACGGCTAATGGTCATCCATACCGCAAATATCGTCGAGCAGACCCGCGGACACTGCGACATTATCGACATCACAAACAAGGTCAAAGAAGAGGTCGAACGGCAAAAAATACGCCGCGGCCTGGCTACGCTCTTTGTCTCCGGCTCGACGGCGTCCTTGACGACGATCGAATACGAATCCGGCGTGCTCAAGGACTTGCAGGAGCTCTTGGAGAAGCTGATCCCATCCAACCGTAAATATCACCACGACGACCGCTGGGGCGACGACAACGGCTATTCTCACTTGCGCGCTTCGCTTCTAGGGCCGTCGCTCCAGGTGCCGATCGATGACGGCAAACTCATGCTCGGGACCTGGCAGCAGATCGTGCTGCTGGATTTCGACAACCGGCCGCGCACGCGCGAGATCGTCGTTCAGATCATGGGAGAGAGCGAGTGAAGGAAGAGACCGGCAGAAAGGCCGAAGCGGCCGGCGACGGCGAGAAAACGCGCCTCGATTTTGCCGACCCGCACCACTTCCGGGATCTTCTCGGCCAGCACGACGAGCACATGAAGATCATCCAGCGCGCCCTCGGCGTGAAGCTCCACGTGCGCGGTTCGACCGTGGATATCGAAGGCGACGCCGTCGAGGTCGAGCTCGCCGCCAAAGTTCTCAAGCAGCTCTACGGCTTGCTGGAAAAAAACTATCCGGTGTACGGCAGCGACGTCGATTACGCCGTGCGCATCTTGAGCGGCGACAATCGCGCCCACCTGCAGGACATTTTTCTCGACACGATCTACATCTCTTCGCACAAGCGCATCATCACGCCCAAGAGCGTGGCGCAGAAGGCTTACATCGACGCGATCCGCCACTACGACATCGTCTTCGGCATCGGCCCGGCCGGCACCGGCAAAACTTATCTCGCGATGGCGATGGCCGTGGCCGAGCTGATGAAGAACAATTACGTGCGCATCATTCTGACCCGCCCCGCCGTCGAAGCGGGCGAGAAGCTGGGCTTTCTGCCGGGCGATCTCGCGGAAAAAGTAAATCCTTATCTGCGCCCGCTCTACGACGCGCTCCACGACATGGTCGATTTCGACCGCGCGCACAAGATGGTCGAGCGCGGGACCATCGAAGTCGCGCCGCTCGCCTTCATGCGCGGCCGGACGCTCAACGACTCGTTCGTGATTCTCGACGAGGCGCAGAACACCACGCCCGAGCAGATGAAGATGTTCTTGACGCGCCTGGGCTACGGCTCGAAGGCGGTCATTACCGGCGACGTAACGCAGACCGATCTGCCCGCGGGAAAGCCGTCGGGCCTGAAGGAAGCCTGGCGCATTCTCACCGGAGTCGAAGGAATCCGCTTCGTGACGTTCACCGAACGGGACGTCGCGCGCCACCGCCTGGTGCAGGAGATCATCTCCGCCTACGAGCGCGACGAAAATCCCAAAGCCGGCAATTGAACAGCCGCCTCGGCTTTCCCATGAACGTAGACATTGTGTGCCGCGTCGCAAGGAGAAAGATATCTCTCCGCAGAGTGAAGCGAAGCGCGCGGAAAATTCTTGGCCTGATCGACGAGCGCGACGCAGAGTTGAGCCTGGCTTTTGTAGCGAATGGGGAGATCGAGAAGCTCAACCGAAAATACCGCAACCAACCCAAACCGACCGACGTGCTCTCTTTCCCCGCGGGCAATACATTGGCCGGGCGCCACAGGCTGCTTGGGGACGTGGTCATTTCCGTCGATCGAGCCGAGGAGCAGGCAAAAGCGGGAGGTTGGACATTGAAGGAAGAGATCGACCGGCTGTTGATCCACGGCATTCTCCATCTCCTCGGCTACGACCACGAGGGCTCGAAGAAAGAAGCCCGGGTCATGCGCGCGCTGGAAAGAAAAATCTCGCTGGCGCTTTGTGGAAAGAAAAGTCCAGCGCTATAATAGGCGACATCATCGGCACAGACCCTTTCGAACCCCATGCCTACGTTTGAAGAGACACAAGAGCAGTTGACGCGCTTGCAGGAGAGGCTCGAGCTTCTCAGGAGGCGTCTTTGACCTCGACGGCAAGAAGAAGCGCGTCGAAGAACTGAACCAACTTACCTCCAAGCCCGATTTCTGGAACGACGCCGACAAGGCGCAGGGATTCCTCAAAGAGCAGTCCGGCCTAAAGAACGTCCTCGACTCGTGGGAGAAGTATCGCACCGAACTGGAAGAGGCGCGCTTCTTTCTCGATCTCGCCAAAGACGAGAAGAGCGAAGAGGCGCTCGGCGAGGCCGCCGGAAAAGTGTCTCAGGTCGGTCAGGAAATGGCCGACCTGGAGCTCAAGCAAATTCTCGGCGGCCCCGACGATCAGAGAAACGCGATCGTCAGCCTCCATCCGGGCGCCGGCGGCACCGAGGCGCAGGACTGGGCGGAGATCCTGCTGCGCATGTATCTGCGCTGGGCCGACCGCAGGGGCTACCGCCATGAGATCCTCGAATATCAGCCGGGTGAGGAAGCCGGCGTCAAGAGCGTCACGTTTACCATCGAAGGGCAATACGCCTACGGTTATTTGAAAGCAGAGGCCGGCATTCACCGCCTCGTGCGCATCTCGCCCTTCGACGCCAACTCGCGCCGTCACACTTCGTTCGCCTCCGTCTTCGTCTATCCCGAAATCGACGACACCATCAAAATAGAAATCGACGAGGACGACCTGCGCATCGACACCTACCGATCGAGCGGCGCCGGAGGGCAGCACGTCAACAAGACCGACTCGGCCGTGCGCCTCACGCATCTGCCGACCAACATCGTCGTCGCCTGCCAGAACGAGCGCTCGCAGCACAAGAACAAGGCGATGGCGATGAAGATCCTGCGCTCGCGGCTCTACGAATTGGAGATCGAGAAGCAGAAAGAAAAGATGGATTCGTACAATAAAAATAAGAAGGAGATCGGCTTCGGTAGCCAGATCCGCTCGTATGTCCTTCACCCCTACCGCATGGTGAAAGATCACCGCACTGGCATGGAGATGGGCGACGCCGACCGCGTCCTTGACGGCGACCTCGATCGTTTTATCCAGGCTTACCTCTTGCAGGCGAGCGAGAACTAAAACCACGTCCTAACTATCCCTCCCACAACATTGACACTGCTGATGAGCCGCAGAAGCCTCGGTTACGATGTCGCCGCGCTCTACACCAGCGGCGCGCTCTGGAACATCTGCATGGGGGCGTTGCAGATTCTGGTTCCGCTCTACGCGCTGTCGCTCGGCTTCTCGATCCTCAAAATAAGCAGCCTCGTCTCTCTGCCGGTCTTGGTCGAGCTCGTCGTCCGCTTCGGCGGCGGCGCTCTCTCCGACCGCTTCGGCGAGCGGCGCGTGCTGCAAATCTGTTTTTTTCTCATGGCGCTGGCCGGCGCGACGCTTTTGGTTGCGGATCGTTACCTCTACATCGCTCTGGCGCAGGCGCTCGCCTTTTGCTCGCGCAGTCTCTTCTGGACTTCGATTCAGTCATTGGGCAGTCAGCTCCCCGGCGCCGATTTGGGAAAAAAGTTAGGCCGGCTCTATGCATGGAACTGCGGCGGCGGCCTCGTCGGCTTGAGCATCGGCGGCGCAATTTTGGCGATGATGGGCTTTCACAAAGCCTTTGTTCTCCTCACGCTGGCGGCGATAGTTTGCGCGATTTTGAGTCTCGTCTTCCCGCAGGTCGAGCCCAAGCCGAGCGGACGAACTCTGCGGCAAATCACGACCGGCATCGGGCGAATTCTCGGCTACCGCCACATCTGGCTCGGCATCTCCGTGTCTTTCGCCGCGGCGTTGCCTTCGACCGTAGGCCAATCGCTCTATCCGCTCTATCTCTCATTCTTGACGTATGAAGATCAGTGGATCGGCGTGCTGATTTCTTTTCGCGTGTTGGGTCCGATCGTGATCGGCTTGATCTTCGCCTCGTTCATCACCATCCGCCGACAGCGGGCGATTTACGCGCTCGGCATGTCGGCGCTGGGCGTGTTTTTGATCGCCACCGGCTTCACCGGCCATGCCGCGGCGCTGGCGTTCGTCATCGTCGGCCTGGGAGCGGCCGGCGGTTTCATGGACCTCCTGTATCAAGTGGAAGCAACGGAGTTCAGCAGAGCCGGGGACCGCGCGGTTGCGATGGTCAGCAGCGGTCTCGGTTGGATTCTTTGTCCGTTGACGATACCGATGGCCGTGGGCTGGATCGCGCAAGTGTACGGCTTCCGCCTTGCCTTTATGGCCGCCGGCGTTTTTTTTCTGCTGTTAGCCGCGGGAACTCGGCTGTGGCACCGGCTGTTGTTAGTTTAATGCTCGGCGGGCGCGTTCGTTTCGCGCTTGCACGTGTTCGTAGAATTCAGCCGGCACACCGGAGAACTTGTGTCTCCTGCCCTCCCGGTCGGTTATGATGAGGGTACCGTAGTCGAAAAGACTCCTCAGCAGGCCGGGCTTGAACTCGGCCTCTCGCAATTCTATGAGAGGTACCTCCAGGCACCTTGGAGGCCAACCGCCGATTTTGCCGAAAACTCTCCGATTCGTTACCGCAAACTCTGACGTGAGGTAGATTAGAAGAAACCCGAATCCTGCGATCAAAGCCACGCCCAGGAAGATCTGCGCGATGATGTCGAATCCGCTCTTGAACGCTGTGTAGGTAATGAGAAAGAAAAGAACCGGCCAAACAAAAATGACCGGATGCAACCTCGTTCGGTAAACGATCCGCTCGCCATCCGCGAGGCTTCGTTGGATGTAGCCCATATTGCGTTGTCAGCAGTGTTGCAATTATGCCTAAATTTGTAGAAAAGAGGAAGGTGATTTGCTGGCGCTACGGGATTGAGTCGGCGCCTCAGGAGGAATCATGGAATACCGAACTCTTGGCAGAACCGGCTTGCGCGTGAGCGTGATCGGGCTCGGAACGATGGTGCACGCGGGCCACTTCGGGCCGATGAAGGATGAAGAATCTCTCGGCGCCATCGACACGGCCTTGGATCTCGGCGTGAATTTCATCGACACGTCCGACGCCTACGGCGCCGGCTACTCGGAGACACTGCTCGGCAAGGCGCTCAAAGGCCGGCGCGACAAAGTCACCCTCGCCACCAAGGGCGGCAACGTCATGGTCGGGCCGAACCGCGGCAAAAGAAATTTTGCCGTCGATTACATCGACCGGGTGATGCACGAAAGCCTTGAACGCTTGCAGACCGATTACATCGATCTTTACCAGTTGCACAATCCGACGGTGGAGACGATTCGGACCGACGAGATTTGGGAGCTGCTCGAGCGCCGTAAAAAAGAAGGCAAGATCCGCCACTACGGCGTGTCGATCAATAACAACGAGGAGGCGACGGCGACGATCGAAGGCGGGCGCGCGGCGACGATCCAGATCGAGTACAACTTGCTCGACCGGGGACCCGAAAAGTTTTTTTCCCAGGCGCAAAAGGCCGGCGTCGGCGTCATCGTCCGGGTGCCGCTGCGCCGCGGCCTGCTCACGGGGAAGCTTAAGCTCGAAGACCAGCAGCGTTTCCAGGGCGAAGACGTGCGCGCGCGGAATTTCGCCGGAGATATTTTCAAGCAGCAATTGGAAAAAGTGGAGCGTTTGCGCTTTCTCGAAACCTCCGCCAGGTCGCTGGCACAGGCGGCGATCGCCTTTTGCTTCGCTCATCCGGCGGTCGGCGTCGTGATTCCGGGCGGGCGTAACGCCCAGCAGGTGCGCGAGAACGCGGCCGCGGCGAACGCGCGCCTCACGGATGACGAGCTTAAAAAAATCGCCGCGCTGTGACGCGCGCCTTGAACGAATTGGAGATGAAGCGCAATCAGCTACGCTGGCCGAACAACGCGCGCCTGGTCGTCCTCCCGACGGTGATGTTCGAGAGTTGGTCCGAGGGCAAGGCGCCGCCCTACTCGCCGATGACGACTTCGCTCAAGCCCGGCACCGTCGATCGGCTGGGAATTTCCTGGGCCGAGTACGGCGGCAAGACCGGCATCTGGCGGATCATGAGAGTGCTCGATGAATTCACAGTGCGCGCGACGGTCTGCATCAGCGGCAAGGCCGCCGAGCAATATCCTGAAGCCGCGCGCGAGCTGCACAAGAATGGCCACGAGCTGGCGGGCCACTCGTACACACAGGATCTGATTCTCCCCTATCTCAGCGCGGAGGAAGAGAAAGAAGTCATTCGCCGCTGCGCGCGCATTATCGAGGGCATCACGGGAACGAAACCGCGCGGCTGGTTCAGCCCGGTTGCGGCACCGACCGAGCACACGGCCGAGTTTCTCGCCGAAGAAGGTTTCCAGTGGCAAGGCGACTACAACGATACCGACCTGCCGTACGCGCTGAAGACTTCCAAGGGAAATTTAATCGCGATTCCTCACAGCGACTTCACCGACAACCGCGTGCTGCGCGGCAGCCCGAGAGATTTTTATCAGGTCTACAAAGAAACTTTCGATTTTCTCTACGGGAACGAGCCGATGGGCATGATCAATCTCACCGTCCACGCCCACTTCGGCGGGCGGCCGCTCATGTCCGCGATGCTGGCGGAAATTTTACGCTACATCAAAGGCTTTCCTGGAGTTTGGTTCGCGCGGCATGACGAGGTCGCGCGCTGGATACTCGATAATCGCTAGGCGGGAAAAGCTTTTTCTAAAGCAGCAATTTGAGTCTGCGACAGCTTCCAGCCCGATGCCCCGCATGCTTCGACCACGCGGTCTATTTTGTCTGTCTTCGGAATCGGAATTACGCTCGGCTTGGCGATGCACCAATTGAGCGCCACCTGAGCCATGGTCTTGCCGGTCTCGGAGGCGATTTTCTGGAGCACGCCGACCGCGCTGCGATTGCGCAGCAACGGCTTTTTTGTGAGTTCGCCGCGCGCCAGAGGGCTGTAGGCGATTACGGTAATCCGGTTCTTCCGGCAATAGGGCAGCGTGTCTTCTTCAGCGCCGCGCTCGTGGAGGCTGTACTTATTGACACTCGCATAACTAATGGATATCCATTGTAGAATTTGCTATCTTATGG
>CAYOJC010000083.1:0-21486 GCA_964404195.1 uncultured Syntrophobacteraceae bacterium | reverse complement strand
GCTTCGATATCTCGGTTTCGCTTAATCGCTCGCCATCGAGCGTGACTTCCATCCGAAAGTCCAGAAGCGCGTCCGTCCCGATTCCCGACGGCGGCTTGCCACCCACGGTCGCAGTCACTTGAGGCCGCGATGGACGATTCGCTCTCCAACCGCTTGGCACGCGAACGATCACACCAGCCGCTTCGAGGAGCGGTAGGTCCTTCAGCAGTTGAAAAGCCTCTGCGGGTGTCCAGCGCAGCGGGTGAAAGACCTCGCCGGAATCGACCATCGCCGCAAGCCAGGGGCACTGCTCCGCGGCGCGCTTGACCGGCAACAGCAGCGACAGGAGCCGCGACTTGTTCGCCGCGCCCGCATACTCGCTGATCCCCCTGCCGAGCGGCAGGTGTTGCGCCTTCGCATGCGCCGACAAGCGCGTCGTGTACGTGGCCAGGAATGCGAACGGCGCTTCCATATCTTTGCGGTTCTCGGCGAGATTGAAATGGACCCGTCCAACCAGGTTCCATGCTGGGTTCTTCCGCTTGAGGAAGTCCTGGACCGATACCTTCGACTGCGACAGTTCTAACCGAAATGCCGCATCGACGTCGGTCCAGAGCGTACCCAGAACGGAAGCCGTCAGATATTCCGCTCCGGTCATCGACGGCGCCGCCGAAGCGAATGAGTCGAGATCCTCGCGCGCAGGCGGCGGTATCGGTGGCAACGCGCGGCCAGCTTCGACGTCCGGAAGCGCGCAGAGAGCCACGACGTAGCGCCCGGAAAACTCGCGCCAGTACATGAACACGGGTGGCATCGCCGTCTGAACCTCGGCGGCGCCGAGTTGCAGAAGACCGTGACCGTGGCCTCGTGTAAACGCTTCTTGCAGTCTCTCTGCGAGATCCGGGGAGAGCGGCGGCGCATCTTCAACGTGCGCGAGCAGCAAACGGCCGTGTGGCGTGAGGACCGGCGCCAGGAATGTCGTCAGCGTATTGAAACTGTGAACCACGACGGTAATATACCAGCCTGCTCTCGGGCATGAGTGCCGCAGACATGGACGGGTTCCTGGACTACTTTAAAGAAGCTTGGACAACAACTCTGCCGGAACTCGGCTGCGAAGCTCGGGAGAGACTTCAATGATGCGCGCAATATCGGCGAGATCCTTTTGTCTTTTGCTTTGCCGTCGATCCGCGTCCAAGGCGGCCAAGCCCAAAGACGAAACCGAGGTTAGCGAGATCGACGCCGCGCCGTTATCCAAGGAATTAAAAAAACGCTGGTTCTACTTCATCCGAAAAGTTTATGAAACAGACTCGCTTGCCTGTCCCAAATGCCAGGGAGAGATGCGCATCATCAGCTTCATTGACCAGCCAGAGGTAATTAAAAAAATCCTTCAACACTTAGGCTTATGGGAAGAGCCCCATGCCCCGCCCGGAAGAGATCCTCCAGCGAAAGAGATCAGCTTCGATCCCTCGTATAGCCTCAGCCAAAGGCTGATCCGCCTCAGGTGGAAGATAATTTAAAAGCCTCATTACTCCAATTGGGGGTAGATGTCCAGCCCTACCTGCCAGACAGGCCCAAGTTGACATAAAACCACCGCAATAAGTTATTTCCCACTTGCCCGCTCTCTCGGATGGTATTTCCGATGAACTTCTTTCAGATGGCTGCGCGTGACGTGCGTGTAGATCTGCGTCGTCGAAATATCGGCGTGGCCCAGCATGGATTGCACCGAGCGCAGGTCCGCGCCGCCTTCCAACAAATGCGTGGCAAAGGAATGACGCAGCGTGTGCGGCGTCACCCTCTTCTCGATCCCCGCGGCCAGGGCATGATGCTTGAGCGCCTTCCAGAACCCCTGGCGCGTCATCGCCTTGCCGGAGCGGGTGATAAACAAATACGCGCTCGTCCGGCCGCGAAGAAATTTACGCCGCGCCTCCGTCAGATAACGGACCAGGCTCTCTCTCGCTCTCCTGCCGAAAGGCACCTGCCTCTCCTTGGCGCCTTTTCCTTTGACGATGAGATAATTGCCGTCCAGATTGACTTGGTGCGCCTGGAGCGAGACCAATTCGGAAACGCGCAAGCCGGAGGCGTAGAGCAGCTCGAGCATCGCCCGGTCGCGGAGTCCCAGCGCCGTTGCGGGATCGGGCTGGCTCAGGAGCTTGCCGATGTCGTCCGTGCCGAGAACATGCGGCAGCTTCCTCGAGCCTCCACGATTGCTGACCTGCGGCATCGGATTTTCTTTGATCTGCTCCTCTTTTTCCAGGAAGCGATAGAACTGGCGGGCCGAAACTACGGCGCGGGCGATCGAGCGCGCGCTCAACTTTCGCGCGCGCAGCGCGGAAAGAAACGAGCGCAAGTGCGCCGTCCGGCTTTCCTCCCAGGCCTGGACGCCGCGCGCTTTCAGAAAATTCGCGAGCCGGTTGAGATCGCGGCTATACGCTTCGACGGTATTTCGCGCCAACCCTTTCTCGACCGTGATGGCATCGAGAAACGAATCAATTTGCGGACTCAGCGATTCCTGCATTCTCCGCCACCAGAGTTTGGCGCAGATCGTCCCGGATGGCATCCAGGCGCGCCGCGTCGTGGATCTTTCCGCCATGCTCGTCGGTCACGTAAAAAACGTCCGCCACCTGGTCCACGTTGGTCGATATCTTCGCGAGGTGGATCGAGAGGCCGAGCCGGTGCAGCGTGTGGGTGATGGTAAAGAGAACTCCGATCCGGTCCTGCGTATAAACGTCGATGATCGTAAAATCTTCTGCGGCGCGATTGTCGATATAAACCGCCGTGGGAACTTTGGGCGCGCGCTTTTTGAACAGCGACGGCCGCCCCGACTGTTCTACCAACCGGGCGACGTCGGTCGCGCCGCCAAGCACTCCCTCCAGCAGGGATCGAACCTGCTCCCATTTCTCCGGCCGCATCACCGCGTCGGGCATGCCCGCATGAGAGATGCGAAAAACATCGAGGATCAGGCCGTCCTTGCGGGTGACGATACGCGCGCTCACGATGTCGAGTCCCATCGCGGCGAAGACTCCCGCGATGCTGGCGAAAAGACCGGGCCGGTCGGTCGTGCAAATAGCCATTTCGCTGAACTCCTTCTCGGCCATGTGGCGCACCGTGCTGACAAAGGCCTGCCCCGTGAACTGCCCCTCGATTTTCCTCGGGGCGGTGAGCCTGTCGAACCGCTCGATCAGCTCGAAGTGAGAAGGAATTTCCTCCTCGGGCGTGGACAGAAAATAGCGCTCCGGCATGGAATCGAAAAAGGCGCGTATTCTTTCGGGCGGATGCCGCGGCGCCAATTGGTTTTTAAGCCGCGCCTGAATGCGGTGGATCTTCTCGATGCGGTCATCGGTTCGAACTTCGCCTTTCTCCAGAGCTTCCAACGTTTGGAGCGCGCTCAGATACAACTGTTCCAGCAGCGAGGCCTTCCAATGGTTCCAGACCTGCGGTCCGACCGATTTCATGTCCGCGTAGGTCAATAGATAGAGCATCTTCAAATTGCTCGCGTTGCCCATCGTCCGGGCGAAATCGAGCACGAGCTTTTCGTCTTCGATGTCCCTGCGAAAAGCCGTGTGCGCGAACAGCAGGTGATGGCGCACGAGGAATTCGAGCTGCTCCCTGTCGTCTACGTTGAGTCCGATCCGGCCGGCGATCTCCCTCGCGATGTCCCGTCCTTTCTCGGAATGGCCGCCGCCCAGCCCCTTGCCGATGTCGTGGAAAAGCAGGCCGAGGTAGAGAATCTCGATCTTCTCCGTTTCCCGCGCAAGCTGGGTCAGCAGCGGGAGCTGCTCGCGGAACTCGCCCGCCTTGAGCCGCTCCAGTTCCTTGACCAGCCGGAGCGAGTGCTGATCGACGGTGTAAATATGATAGAGATCGTGCAGCGCCATGCACAGGAGCCTGCCGAACTCGGGAAGCAGCGCTCCCAACACGCCCGCGCTGTGCATCTCCGTCAGCGTCTCGTAGACCCGCTCCTTGTATTTGAGAATGCCGAGGAACAGCGCGTTGACGGCCGGCGAGTGCCGGAAATCATCGTCGACGAGATCCAGACGCTGCCGGATCAGCTCGCGCGCCTCATGGCTGATTTCGACTTTGTTTTTTTGCGCCTCGGCAAAGATCGCGACCAGAGTTTCCGGGTTCGACGAGAGGACCGAGGGTTGGGTCATCCAGAGCGATCCCCGCGAAAGGATCACTCCCGGGCTGACCTCCGTACCTGCCACGCCCCCGGGTCTGCCCCTCCACTGCCATTGGGCGGGCTCCGACGGCTCGGTCAGCCGGTGTATGATCAGCGTCGATACGCGGCTGATCTGGGAAGCTTCGATGTAGTAAGCGCGCATGAACGCCTCGACGCCTTTCATTTTTCCGTTGTCTCTGAATCCCAGCGCCTGCGCGACGATCTCCTGCTCCTCGAACGTCAACTGGTCCTGATGCTTCTTGGAATGGAAGTGAAGCTCGTTCCTGATCCGCCAAATAAAGTCGCGCGCGGACTTGAGCGTCGCAAGATCCGCCTCGTTGAGCACGCCGCGCGGCGCGAGATCGTCGAGCGTTCGAATCCTGAGCTTCATCTTGGCGATCCAGAGCGCCGTATGGATGTCCCTCAGGCCGCCTTCACTTTCTTTGATATCGGGCTCGAGCAAATAGACCGATCCGCCGTAGCGCTCGTGGCGTTCGCTGCTTTCCGCCAATTTTTCACGGATGAAACGGTCGCCGTTTTTTTTCGCGAGCGTGTCCTCGACCGCCTTGTCGAATTCGGCGTAGAGCGCCTCGTCGCCGCAGAGATAGCGCGCATCGAGGAGAGAGGTTCTAATCTTCATGTCTTTGAGCGCCATGCGCATCGAGTCGGCGACGCCGCGCGTCGCGTGCCCGACCGTGAGGCCGGCGTCCCAGAGCGTGTAAAGGACTTTTTCCGCGACCGCCTCCACGTAAGGCGTGACTTTCCAGTTATAGAGAAAGAGCAGATCGATGTCGGATTGCGGGTTCAACTCGGCGCGTCCGTATCCGCCGTGCGCGACGAGCGTGCAGCTCGGGTTCAAACTCGGATAGCGCTCGATGTAATCCCGGCTCGCGGCTTCGAAGATGCGGCGGATCAAATGATCGACCAGCGTTGTGTACGCCGACACGAGCTCCTGCCCGCTCGCGCCGGCGCGATGCCGCTCGAGCATCAGGCTCCTCGCCCGCTCGATATACGCGCGCACTCCGCGAACCGGATCGGACTCCGCCCACGTCTCGTCCAACAATGCCTGTGATATTTCTGTCGTGTCCATCGTCATCGTTAAAGATTCTTTACCACCTGCGCGCTCTCCTGGTATTTCTTGATCCCATCGAACAACGCATCGGCGAGCGAGTCCTGATAAGATTCTTTGGCCAGCGCGCGGCTCTCGCTTTTATTTGTCACAAAAAACATTTCCACCAGGACGCTGGGCATGCGCGCGCCGACCAAAACGTAAAACAGCGCCTTCTTCACGCCGAGGTCTTTCACTTCACCGTATCTCCGGCCTACCTGCGAAACAACGGAAGCGTGAAGACGGTTGGCCAGCGTGATCGAGTCTTCGAGCTTCAAATTCTGAATCATATCGCTCAGGATGAACTGGATATCCGTCACGCTGGCGCGCGCGACCGCGTTCTCCCTCGCGGCCAGCCGGTTGGCGGCCTCGTCGGTCGTGTTGTCGAGATAATAGGTTTCGATTCCCCTCGCCTCCGGATTGGGACTGGCGTTCAGGTGCAAGGAGATAAAGAGATCGGCCTGTTGCGCATTGGCGATTGCGGTGCGCTCTTTAAGCTCGATAAATGAATCGTCGTTGCGCGTGAGGATCACCTCCACGCCCATTTCTTTTTTGAGCTTCAGCGCCAGCTTCCTGGCGACGCTGAGGACGACGTCCTTCTCCGCGACGCCGCCGACTCCGATCGCGCCCGGATCTTTGCCGCCGTGACCCGGATCGATGACGATCTTGCGCAGGCCCGTGACCGGCGGTTTCGGCGCTTTTGCCTGCGCGACCGGCTCTTTCTTTTTCTCCGGAAGGGAGGTCTTCTCGCCGCTGTCCCGCGCTTCGATATCGACGACCAGACGATAGGGATCGGACAGAAAAGAGGTCCGGTAATCGCCGAGGCTCGTCATGTCGAGAACGACGCGTACCACGTCGGCGCTGAACTGCGCGGTGCGCACGCGGCGCAACAACCCTTCCTGAATCAAAATCGGCTGTTTCGCATCCGCGCCCAGCCGGGAGCCGATGAGATCGATATAGATTCTCGATGGCAGTCCCTTGGACGGATCGTCTTTCAGCGTATGGGTCTCGAAACGAACTTCCGACGAGAGTTCGAGCGTCACTCGCGTGCGGCTCTCCGTCGAAGCATAACGGATCTGCGAGAGAACGGCCTTTGCCGGCTGGGCGTTCCCGTTCGCGCCGCTCGCAAGGAGCGCGAGGAAGAGCGCAAGCACGGTTGTAGGAAGATTCCGAAGCGCCATCACGATTGCCTACCGGTCTTTTTTCGCCTGCTCCACCAGATCGTGCAAAAGATTCAACGCCTCGATCGGCGTCAGCGTCGAGACTTCGACTCTCTTGAGCTCGTCTCGCAGTTTGCTCTCGGCCGCGCTGAACAGCGCCATCTGCGCCGGCTCTTCCTTCCCCGTCCCGCGCGCGAGCCGCGGCCGCCCTTTTTCGTCCAACTCGCCGCCTTCGAGATTTTTAAGAATCTCCCTGGCGCGCTCGATCACCGTTTCCGGCAAACCCGCAAGCTTTGCGACGTGGATGCCGTAACTGCGGCTGGCCGCGCCCTCGATCAGGCTGCGCAGAAAAATCACGTCTCCCTTCCAGTCCTTGACGGCGAAGTTGAAGTTTTTCACCCGCTCGTTGGTCAGCGCCAGATCGGTCAGCTCGTGATAATGCGTCGCAAACAGCGTGCGCGGCCGGTGTGGAGAGTCATGGAGCGACTCGGCGACGGACCATGCGATCGAGATGCCGTCGAATGTGCTGGTGCCGCGGCCGACTTCGTCGAGAAGGATGAGGCTTCGCGCCGTCGCGTGGCGCAGGATGTGCGCCGTCTCTTTCATCTCGACCATGAAGGTCGATTCGCCGCGCGCCAAATAATCCGCCGCGCCGATGCGCGTGAAGATTCGGTCCACGAGACCGATTTGCGCCTCGGCCGCGGGCACGAAGCTTCCCATCTGAGCCAATATGACGATGAGCGCGACCTGCCGCATGTAGGTCGATTTGCCCGCCATGTTGGGTCCCGTGAGGACGACGATTTGCTGCGACTCGGGATCGAGCGCGCAATCGTTCGGCACGAACGCGCCGCGCCCGAGCACCGCTTCGACGACCGGGTGCCGCCCTTCCCGGATCGAGATTGCGAGCCCGCTGTCGATCTTGGGCTGGACGAAATGCAGAGAGTGGGCCGACTCGGCGAGCGAAAGCAGCACGTCGAGGATCGCCAGCGCGTCGGCGGTGCGCTTCATCGAATCGTAGCCGGACGCGATTTTCTCCCGCACCTCGGCAAAGAGCGCAAGCTCCATCTTCTCAATTTCTTCTTCCGAGTTGAGAATCTTGGCCTCGTACTCTTTCAGCTCGGAAGTGATGTAGCGCTCGCCGTTCGCCAGCGTCTGTTTGCGAATGTAATCGCCCGGCACGGCGCCGAGATTGGCGCGGGTGATTTCGATGTAATAACCAAAAACCCGGTTGTATCTGACTTTGAGCGAATGAATGCCGGTGCGTTTCTTCTCGCCGGCCTCGAAGCGCGCGACCCATTGCTTGGCGTCTTTGCGTAGCGAGCGCAGCTCGTCCAGCTCGGCGTTGAATCCCGGCCGGATCGTTTCTCCGGTTTTGATCGCCGCCGGCGGCTCGTCCGCGATGGCCCGCCCGATGAGATCGACCGTCTCGGGAAGATCGAGCAACTCACCTGCAAGGGATTCGAACATCGCCGCCGATCGGTCCTGGACCGCCGCTCTGATCGGAGCGACGGCGCGCAAAGTATCTTTGACCGCGACGAGATCTCTCGGCTGAGCGCTGCCAGAGACGATTCTTCCGGCCAGCCGGTCGAGGTCCTGAACTACCTTCAGCAAGTCTTTCAGCCCCTGCCGCGCGCCGTAGTTTTCCACCAGCTCCCGCACTCCCTCCTGGCGAGCGCGAATCGCGCGTTCATCGATCAACGGATACAAAAGCCACTGGCGCAGCCGCCGCGCGCCCATGGAGGTTTCGGTCGCATCGAGAATCCCCAGCAGGGAGTTTTTCTTGTTCCCCTGAAAATCCGAGAGCAGCTCGAGGTTGCGCCGCGTGATCTCGTCGATCATGAGATAGCGTGAGGCCGAATAAGGCCGCAGGTCGCGGAGCGCCTTCACGACCGCCGCGGAGTTTTCCTCCAGGAAATTTACGACGGCCGCGGCGGCCCGAACCCCCTGCTCCCACTCTCCGTCGGTCTGGCCGGTCCATAGCTTCAAGGCTTTCATGCGCTCGACCGCGGTAGGAGAAAAATGAAGGGTAGAAACCGGACTCAGGTGAAGGGTGGGAAAGTCGCGAGCGAGATCGACTGCGAGGGATTCGTCGTCGTCGTCGTCGGCAAAAATCATCTCGCGCGGACGTACCCGTCCGATTTCATCTCTCAAGGAGGCGTAGTCCGCGACTTGTGTGAAGCGGAACTCTCCGGTGGTGACGTCGGTGGCCGCGAGACCGTAAACGTTGTTACCGCACGAGACGGCCGCAAGGAAGCTGTTGTCGCGCGCGTCCAGCGCGTCTCCCTCCGTGATGGTTCCCGGAGTGACCACACGGACGACCTCGCGCTGAACGATGCCTTTCGCCGCCTTCGGGTCCTCGACCTGCTCGCATATGGCAACTTTGTAGCCCGCCTCGAGCAGCTTGCCGACGTAGGGCGTCATCGCGTGATACGGTACCCCGCAGAGCGGGACCGCGCCGTCGCCGCTGCGATTCCGCGACGTGAGGGCTATATCGAGGATCTTCGACGCCTTCTCGGCGTCGTCGAAGAACATCTCGTAGAAATCGCCAAGGCGAAAAAAGAGGATCGCGTCGCGGTACCTTTCCTTGATCTGGAGGTACTGCCGGATCATGGGCGTGAGCTTGGAGATTTCCGTAGACATTTAGGCCGCCGCGTTTTTGCCTTCCCTCTTGGAATTGCGCAGAGACGTGTCCCGTCCCAGCCGTCCGGTTACCCGGCGCACGTCGCCGTCCAACTCGCGCACGAGGTTTCCGATGCCGAGAGAAAAGACGAACTGCCGGTCCATCGCCTCGAGGATTTTTTCTCGATCGCTCGTGAGAACGAACAACTTGTCGCCGTCCGTTAAATAACGCAGCGATTGGAGCGGCTGCGGCTCGCCGGGAAACGAGTCTCTGAGATGGCGCAGGCAGCGGCGGATTTTTTGCAGGCTCAGGCCGTGCTCGCCGAGGTCCTTCACCACCTTGAGCTGCACCAGATCCGAGAAGGAATACAGCCGTTTGGTCCCGCGGCCTCCCGCCGTCTTCACCGACGGCCGGATGAAACCCTGCTCGTCCCAGTATTGGATCTGTCTCAGACTCACGCCGACGATCCGGCTCACCGTCTTGCTGTCGAAGGTCTCCATCGCCACCTCCGTGAAATGAAAACAACGTTGTTTTCAGGGCAGGATAAGAGGGATGGGGGAAAATGTCAAGGAAAAGCCGGCTTAGCGCAGTAGAAGGAATAGTCCTCTGACAACACGAAAGTGCCGCTGGTTTTGAGTTAGAAGTGGCAGGCGTCTCGCCAGAGCTGACGCCGCAATCAGTGCATCTCCCCGGTCGAGCGAAGGACAGCGCGATCTCAGGTGAGAATATTCCTTCGCAACACGTTGATCGATTCGAATGAGTCGGAAACGATACAGGAGGGTTAGAATCGCGCGTCTCTCTGAGTCTCTTAACCCGCGTTTCGAAAGAAGCTCTTTCTTCGTAACAACTGAGTAATAAATCCTGGCCTGGGGATTCTCAAGATAACTGCGGTAAGCTCTCCGATTGATATATGCAATGAGAATGTCCGTATCGACTAAGAGTTGATTCGCTCCCACCGGCGGATTTCCTCAAGAAACTCCTCATCGCTTTTTCCCTTATTTTTTCTCCGCAATCTACGGATGTAGGCTGCCTCGTCTTTGATGTCGGTGTGTCCGAAGGGATTGAACTTTTCCCTGACTAAAGACTCGAGGACTTGCACTGGATAAAGCCCTCGCTTTTTTGCTTCGCGGACCACGGCGCCCTTCAACCGCCGGTCAAAGGTCAAGGTCCATTTTTCCTTCTTTACGCTAGCCTTTGCCATGACAATACTGATCGTATGCGTACAAGCGTTTTAAGTCAATCAAAAGTCTAACCGGCTAAGTTCACGGCTTCGGATGTCCCGGATCGATCCACTGAACTTCTTCCGGATTTTCCACCGCGGGAATCTCCAGGTTCACGACAACCGGCTCCTGGTCGCTGCGCACGACGACACACAGGAGAGGCTCGTCGCGAAGAGCGTTGATCTCTTGATGCGGCACGAACGGCGGCACGAAGATGAAATCTCCGGGGCCGGCGTCGGCGACGAACTCCAGCTTCTCGCCCCACCGCATCCTCGCTCTTCCGCTGATTACATAGATGATGCTTTCCAACTCGCCGTGATGATGCGGCGCGGTCTTCGCATTCGGATGGATTTCGACTCTTCCGGCCCAGAGCTTGTTCGCGCCGGCCATCGCATGGTTGATCGCCGCGGCGCGCGTCATGCCCGGCGTCTGCGGCGTGTTCAGGTCAAGCTGGTCACTGTGAACAATTCGAACCCCATCGTCCCGCCATTTCGGTTTATCGTCGGCCATCTCCTTCTCCTTTCACCGGCTCCGGCTTCGATTGCTGGCGACAACCGCGATGGAGCACCAAAGGTTCAAACTCACCCGTCGCTCCTAAGCGATTCTGTCTCAAGAAAAGACTCCCTACCCCTTTTCCAACCGGATCTGATCCGGCGTGTTAGGCATGTAAGACAAGGTTACCTGAGGTGGGCGACCTTGTTCAGAAGATCGTTTTGCGACTTTTCAAGCTCCGAGCGGCGTCCAAAAACCTTGATTGTTTTATCCCCGCGTTTTGGCACGTCAACACGAAACGGACCAGCCCATTCAGACCTCGGAACGGTACTACGGTAATCCTGCGGCAACCCATCCTCAAACACTTTCCAACAAGCATTCGACATGAAGTGATCATATGCGGCATCCGGATGTTTGGCCACGAGCCTCCAGAAGCCCAGTCTTCCTGGCCTGAGAACCCAGTACCAAAAGACGGCTATACCAACAATAATCAGTCCTGCGATTTGTATCATTACGTGCCCCTTTCCAAGAGCGCTTGGGGCGCGTCTTTGACTACAACAATGTGTGATAGCAAGACCTGACCCCGTGCTTTGTTTAGTAACCTAACATATAATGTTCCATCCCCGATGCCCAACTGTATCAATGGTTGAAGCTGAGACCGCTGGGGGCACTGGAGACAAAACAAGTTTGATCAAATCGGTGTCTAGAAATTTACTGCTTCCTATGAGGATTGTAAATAGAAAATCTAACGGCTCTTTAAAGCTTCAAGGACTTTTTCTGCCATGATGGGTAGTGACTTGATCCTGACGCCGACGGCGTCTTCGACGGCGTTGGCGATCGCCGCCGACGTCGGCATGATCGAGGTCTCGCCGATGCTCATGCTGTGGTACGGGCCGCTGCCCGCACCGGACTGGATCACGGTCGTCTTTAAAGGAGGGACGTCCCGAATCGTGGGGATTTTGTACTCGCCGAGATTCACGGTCCCAACCTTGCCGCCTTCATCGATCGCCACCTCTTCCATCCGCGCCTGGCCCATCCCCATGACGACGCCGCCGTCGATCTGTCCCTGATGGCCGAGAGGATTCACGATGGTCCCGGTATTGTGCGCCGTGGTGATCTGTCTGATTCTCACCGCGCCGGTTTCCCCATCGACTTCGACCTCGGCCACCTGCGCGACCATCGAAGCCTCCGGCCCATCTTTCATATTCTGATAATGGCCTTCCGCGACGATCGGCGAGCCCTTTGCCTTCACGATCTCGGCGAAAGACATTCTGCGCTCGGCGCGCGCGTGAATCACGCCGCCGCCGTGGAGCACGAGATCCCCCGGTACTGTTCCCATCAGCGCGGCTGCGGCCTGTAGAATCGCTTCTCTCGCCTTGGTCGCGGCAGCATAAGCCGCGCTGCCATGAACTCTCGTGCTACTGCTGCCGCGCACGCCGGTGTCTTTGAGAACTTTCGTTGTATCCAGAGATTCGACCCCGACCGATTCCAGCGGCACTTTCAACTCTTCGGCGACGACCTGGCGCATGACCGTGTAAGCGCCCGAGCCGACGTCCATGACTGCGGCGGATAAAGTGACCGCGCCGTCAGCGCCGATTTTCACATAGGCGTACGACTCGCCGCCTTTGGATACCCACTGCGCCACCGCGCAGCCGCGCCCGACGTTCTTCGGCTTCGTGGCCGAGTAACCCGAATCTTTCAGCGCTCGCTTGAGCGTATCCTCGGCCCTGATGTGCTCGATGGTTTCGCCGGTAGGCGAGATGTCGCCGTCGCGCATAAAATTCTTGAGCCGGAATTTGACCGGGTCGAGCCCGAGTTTTTTTGCCACCAGATCCATCTGACTTTCGGCCGCGAAGAACCCTTGCGTGTGGCCGGGCGCGCGCATGTATCCGCACGGCACCCGGTTCGTGTAAACATAATTCTCCTCGATCAATACGTGCGGAATCCTGTACGGTCCCGCGCTGTCGTGCGCGCCGACGAGAAATCCCTGCGGCCGGAATGAAGCGTACGCGCCGCTGTCGAAGATAAATTCGATATGTTGTGCTGCCAGGGCGCCGTCTTTCTTGACCCCGGTTTTGATGCGTATCAGCGCGGCGTGGCGCGGATTGCCCGCGGTTAATTCCTCGTTGTAGTCCATTACGAATTTGACCGGACGGCCGCTCTTCATCGACAGCGCGTAGCACAGCGCGGCGTCGTTGTGATCGCCTTTGCCGCCGAAGTCGCCGCCGATGTAACAGGGATGAACCACGATCTTTCCCGGGGAAGTCCCGAACGCGTTCGCCAACTGGTCGCGCAAATTGTACGGGCTCTTGGTCGAGGCCCACACGTCCGCGCGGCCGTCTCCGTGCGCGTGAACCACGCACGAGTGCGGCTCGATGTAGGCCTGGTGGACGCGCGCGGTAGAAAAAACATTTTCAACGACCAAATCCGATAGCTTGAACCCCTGCGTTACGTCGCCTTTTTTCCACGACAGGTGGACCATCACGTTACTCGGCCGCTCGAGCGGGTGCACAAGGCCGGTGTAACGGCCGACTTCCGGGTGGAGGATCGGCGCGCTCGCCAGCATCGCTTGGAGCGGATCGAAGACAGCCGGCATCTCGTCGTATTCCACTTCGATGAGATTGAGCGCCTGCGCGGCGATCTCTTCGCTCTCCGCCGCGACCGCGGCGACTTTCTCGCCAATGAAGCGAACGACGCCCTCGGCCAGAACCGGCATGTCAATGATTTTTTTGCCGATCTTCGCGCCCGAGATATCTTCGCCGGTCATGACGGCGTGAACGCCGGGAACCTGCCTGGCTTGAGCAACGTCGATTTTTTTAATGAGCGCGTGCGGCGCCGGACTGCGCAGGAGCTTGACCCAAAGCATGCCGGGCAGGACGACGTCGGCGGCGTAAACCGCCCGGCCCGTGACCTTTTGCTCCCCTTCGACCCGGGGAGCCGGAATACCCACGACGCGTTTCTCGGTCACGGCCGCCATGGGACGATTTAGATCTTCTTTCTTCTGTGGGAGACGTAATCGATGAGGAGATATTCCCCTAGCCGCTCGGGGCGCGTGTAGAAGGCGCGGCCGCGGTTGATGCGCGTGAGAGCGTCAACGAAGTCTTTCAGCACCGGGCTGTCGTCGAGCATGAAGGTGTTGATGGTGATGCCGCGGCGCGTGACGCGCTCGGCTTCGCGGAGAGTTTCTTCCGCCGCGCGCTGGCTGATGCCGCCGAAGCTCAGCGGCCACTCGCAGTAGAGGCGGCCTTGCCGACAATAGGCGGTCGGCTGGCCGTCGGTGATGACGATCATCTGCTGGTTCTGGCTCGGCCGCCGGTCGAGCATCTCCGAGGCGAGATGGAGTCCGTCTTGGAGATTGGTGAAGGGATCGCTCATGTTCCACGTCGCTTCGGGAAGATCTTTGGCCTTGAGCTCGACGGCGCGCGTGAAGAAACCGACGATGCCGAAATAATCCCGCGGGTGCATCGCGCGCATCAGGCTGTCCATCGCCAGCGCGACTTTTTTCGCCGCGGCGAAGCGCCCGTCCCAGCTCATCGACCAGCTCATGTCGAGCAGCAGCACCGTGGCCGCGCGCGTCGAGTGCTCCGATTCATAGACCATGAAGTCGCCGGGACGAATCTTTACGGGCAAGCCGCCTTCGTTCAGCAGCGCGTTCTTCAAGGTCTGGATGATATCGATATGGAGCGAATCGCCCTGAGCGTAAGGCCGGCTCTCTTCGGTCAAGAGCTCCTGCGAGCCGCGCTTCCGAACTGAATGGCGTCCAAGCGCGTCGCGGCGAAGCTGCTCGAAGATGTCTCTCAGCGCCAGTTGGCCGATTCTGCGGATCCCGCGCGGCGTCAGCTCGAAGTGATCGCCGCGGTTAAGGACGTAGCCGTCTTCTTCGAGGGAAGATTCGAGACGCGCGACGCCTTCAAAGTCCGGCACCGCGTCTTTGCCGAGCAGCTTTTCCAGGAGCTCCCGATCGACCTGATCCGGCCGCATGCTGGAGAGCTGCCCTTCCAGCCGGCGCAGCTCCTCCAGCCGGTCGAGAGTCTCTTGCGCTTGTTTGAAATCCAGCGGCGTCTGGCCGCGGAAGAGGTTTCCCTCTCTGCGAATCGAGTTCTCGAGCCGACGGATCTGGTCCAACCGGGAGAGAAGCTCCTGAAATTTCTCTGCGGCCTGTGGGTTTTCAAACTCGTAGTCGGCGAGTCTTTCGACGGCATCGCTCGTTTTGCCCGGCAGGCGGTCGAGGAAGTTTTTCTTTTCTTCGGTCTCCGGCTTTTCCTCGCGGAGGTCGTCGAGCGTTTCCCGCTCGTCCCGGATAATCGAATCCAGCTCTTCCTTCACCTCATCCTGAGCCGATTGAATCCGGTATTGCTCGTAGAGGCGTCTCATCTCGCGCGCCACCTGGGAGAGCATATCCTCCAGACCCGGCACGCGCTTCTCATCCTGCTTAAGACCGCGCTGCATCAGGCGGCGCATCGCCTGCTGCAGGTCTCCGGTGTCGCTCATGTATTCGTTCAACTGCTCGAAGACGCTGTCGGTCTCGACCCCGTCTCCCGTAGAGCGTTCCCACCGGCTGTATCGAATCTTACGCATAACAAGAAGGCGTGAGGCATGAGGCGAGAGGCAACAGGAAAGAAAAAACGATCTTACTCACGCCTCGCGCCTTTCGCCTCTCGCCTGTTCACTTTCCGTACGTGATTCTTCCGCCCTCCATCTCTTTGTTCAGCTTCTGGTGCAGGTGAAGCCCTTCGAGAATAAATTCGGTCGCCGACGCCATCAGCGCCGGAGATTCCATCGGCCCCAGCGTGCCGATGGCTTCTTTGAGACCCGGGATTTCCTTGATCCCTTCGAGATAGTCCTGCGACGGCATCGCGTCGGAGACTTCCACGCCCCAGCCGGAGTTGAAGTAGTCCACGACCTTTTGCAGGGCGTTGACCGTGAAATATTGGTCGAAGACCTTCAAGATCGCGCGATTGACCAGCTTCTCGACCAGATCGTCTTCCTTTTTGTCCTCGCCGACGTATTCCATCTCGATCTTCCCGCTCGTCGAGGCGAGCAGCGAGTGCATGTCGCTGACGCGCGGCACCACCTCGCCCTCCTTCAAGCGCAGCGTCCTTTTTTCCGCGTTGCTGATCAGGCTCTCGTAGTTGTTGATCGTGACGCGCACGCTCACGCCCGACGTCTGGTTGATTTCGTTCGACTTGCGCGCCTCGAACGTCATGTGCCCGAGAATCTCTTTGATGAATTGCGGCACGCGCACAGGCTGGCAGCGCTGGTCCATGGGCGCGGATTCTTGCTCCATGATGGTCATCTCGTCCTGAATGTTCTGCGGGTAATGCGTGCGGATCTGCACGTCGAAGCGGTCCTTCAGCGGCGTGATGATTCTCCCGCGGCTGGTGTAGTCTTCGGGGTTGGCGCTCGCCACGATCACAACGTCCAATGGCAGGCGGATTTTGTAGCCTTTGATCTGGACGTCCCTCTCCTCCATCAAGTTGAAAAGTCCCACCTGAACTTTTTCCGTCAGGTCGGGAAGCTCGTTGATGGCGAAGACCCCCCGGTTCGTGCGCGGGATGAGCCCGTAATGAATCGTCTCCTCGTCCGCCAGATAGCGTCCTTCGGCGACCTTGATCGGATCGATCTCGCCGATCAGGTCCGCAATCGACACGTCCGGGGTCGCCAGCTTTTCCCCGTATCTCTGCTCCCGGCCGATCCATTCGATCGGGAGCGCGTCGCCCTGCTGTTCCAGCTTTCTGCGGCAGGCGCGGCAGATCGGGGTAAACGGATTGTCGCTAATCTCGCATCCCTGGACAATGGGGATTCGCTCCTCGAGCAGCGAGACCAATCCGCGGATGATCCGCGACTTGGCCTGACCGCGCTCGCCCAGGAAAACCATGTGGTGTCCCGAGAGGATTGCGTTCTCGATGTCGGGAATGACGGTCTCGTCGTAACCGACGATCCCGGGAAGAATGCGCCGGCCGGTCTGGAGACATGCGACCAGGCTCTTGCGCATCTCTTCGCGCACGGTAAGGACGGGTTGCCCGCTTTTTTTAAGCTCGCCTAAAGTTCTTGCCTCGTTCACTATGGAGTGCCTCCCTCTATAATCAATTATGAAAGCGGAAAACGGAAACGTTGAAACTTCTGCTCCGAAATTTTCGCTTTCATGTTTCAGCTTTCAGCTTTGTAGTTTGCTTCAGCTCGTTTTCCAACGACGCGACCTGACGCTCTTTTTCGCGCAGCGCCCGCCTGAGCGAGCGCTGATCCATGAGAAATCCCGCTCCCGCGAGCAAAATCCCCAACAGGATGGAAAACAGAACCAGCAGAAAGAGCGGCACCGGCGGAGTTTCCAGACCGAAATAATATCTGAGCACGACCGGGTCCACGTTCTCCATCGAAAAAGTTATGCCGAGAATAAAAAGCAGCGCCAGAAAAATCGTCTTCAACACCTTAGCCATGGTCGGCCGCCGTCTCATTTTGAAATAACGGGCTCAGCCGGTCATAGCTGTCGAGGAGGTGCTGCGAAATGACCCGCGTCTCGCCGACCACGGGCATAAAATTGGTGTCTCCCTCCCAGCGCGGCACTACGTGCCAATGCAGGTGCTCCTCGACGCCGGCGCCGCCCGCGCGGCCGAGATTCATTCCCAAATTGAATCCCCCCGGCCGATATACACGCCGAAGAATTTCGACCGACAGACGCAGCGCCTCGGAGAGGTCCCGGTATTCTTCCTGGGGCAGGGCTGAGAGCTCGCGTTCATGCCGCTTGGGCGCCAACAAAACATGACCGTTATTATACGGGTATTTGTTCAACATGACTACGGAGTGGGCGGTTTGCGCGAGAATCAGGTTGGAGCGACGATCTTTTTTTTTGGGCTGGTGGCAGAAAATGCATCCCCTGGGTTTTTCCCCTTCGATGTAGGCCATTCTCCAGGGAGCCCAGAGCGGCGGCTTCATTCAACGTCCTTTGGAACGGGTTTCCCATCGACTCTCAGACGCAGCTCCTTGCCCACTTTGAAAAACGGCACGCGCTTCGCGGCGACCGATACGATCTCTCCGCTCTTGGGATTTCTTCCCGCGCGCGCGCGCCGGTGCTTCACGACGAAGCTGCCGAACCCGCGGATCTCGATTCGCTCGCCGTGCCCCATGGCGTCCACCATCGATTCGAAGATCGCGTTGATAATGACCTCCGAATCGCGGTGCGACAGGTGGGGAAATCTCTTGTTGATCTCCTCGATCAGGTCCCGCTTCGTCATAGCACCCCTCCATCAATACCGGAGATAATCATTCGACGACCGGCAAAGCGCTTCGCGTGCCGCGGCTCAGGGCAGCACGGAAGGCGACCATTCGTAACGCAGCCCCTGGCTCTCGCGCCGGCCGAGGCCGCGAATGAAGGTGGATGAAAACATTCTTTCCAATAAACTCTTCTCGTCCGACCGGGAGTACACCACCTGCGGCGTGCCTTTGATGCCGACGCGCTTGGCCGCCAGATCGATCGCATCTTCCATATTACCCAAAATATCCACCAATCCCAATCCCTTGGCCTGCTCGCCGGAATAAACCCGCCCATCGGCCAGCTCTCTGACTTTTTCTTCAGGTATCCGCCGGCCCGCGGCGACGGCGCTCACGAACTGCCCGTGCACGTTGTTCACCACTCCCTGGAGAATCGCTTTTCCCTCTGGAGAAAGCGGGCGCAGCGGCGAGCCGATGTCTTTATTGGCGCCGCTCTTGATGCTGTAGCCCTGGACGCCGATTTTCTTCATCAGCTCTTCGACGTTTCCCAACTCCATGATGACGCCGATCGAGCCCGTGAGCGTTCCCGGGTTGGACACCACCTGCTCGCACGCGCTAGCGATGTAATAGCCGCCGGAAGCGGCCACGCTGCCGAGCGAGGCGATCACCGGCTTTTTCTTGCGCAGCTTACCGACTTCCTCGTAGATCTCCTGCGTCGGCGCGACCGAGCCTCCGGGCGAATCGATCCGCAGCACCACCGCCTTGACTCCCTTGGTTTCGCCGAACAGCTTGAGGCTCTCGATCGTATCCCGGGAATCGTTGATCGTGCCTTCGATCTGCACGACCCCGACGGCATCGCCTCCGAGTGTAGTCAGCACGCCGGCGGAGCCGCCGGTAAGATAGGCGTAGAAAAATGTCCCGACGAAAAACAACAGGATAAAAAGAAAAATTATCCCCAGCCCCTTGAGCAGCGAACGTCCGCGCGCCATCGTCGTCAATCCGCTTACTGCGGATTGCCTCCTTTCGCCTTGTCCGTGGGCTGAGGCTCTTCGTCGCGATCGAGCCTGAGCTCTTCGTTGAGAATCGCTTCGAACGAGAACCGGCCGCCTTCCTTCTCTCGCTTCAGATAATTCTCCATCTCCCGGCGCTCCTCGGTCTTTTTAAGAGCGCGAACGCTGAGTCCGAGCTTGCGTTCATGCGGCTCGACGTTTATGACCTCGGCCTCGACGCTATCGCCCACTTTGAAAAGGCTCGCCGGCTTGTCCACGCGCTCGGTGCTCAACTGAGAGACGTGGATCAATCCTTCCACTCCCTCCTCCAGGCGGACGAAAACGCCGAAGTCCGGCACGCTGGCCACCTCGCCCTTGACCTTGGAGCCCACGGGATACTTCTGGGCGATGACGTGCCACGGGTCGGGATTGAGCTGCTTGACTCCGAGAGAGAAGCGCTCGTTCTGAACGTCCACCCCCAGCACCTTCGCCTCAACTATGTCGCCCTTCTTATAGAGCTCCGAAGGATGCTTGACCTTTTTCGTCCAATGAAGATCCGACACGTGCACCAGCCCGTCGATCCCTTCCTCGACACCGACAAAAATACCGAAATCGGTCAAGTTGCGCACCGGCCCTTTGACCACGGTGCCCACCGGATATTTTTCTTTGGCCTGTTCCCAGGGATTCGGCATGACCTGCTTCAGGCCGAGCGAGATGCGGCGATGGTTCTGATCGACGTTCAGCACGACAACCTCGACGACCTCTCCGACCTGAACCACCTTGGAAGGATGGGGGATCTTCTTAGTCCACGACATTTCCGAGATATGAATCAGCCCCTCGACGCCCTTCTCCAACTCCACAAACGCTCCGTAGTCCACCAGGCTCACGACTTTTCCCTTGATGCGGGTCCCCACGGTGTAAGTTTCCGAGACGGTATTCCATGGGTCCGGCATGATCTGCTTCATGCCGAGGGAAATCCGCTCGCGCTCGGCGTCGAACTTGAGCACCACGACCTTGATCCGGTCGCCCACTTTCACCAACTCCGAAGGGTGGCCGATCCGTCCCCACGACATGTCGCTGATGTGAAGGATGCCGTCGATGCCGCCGAGATCCACGAACGCGCCGTAGCTGGTGATGTTCTTGACCGCTCCCTCGAGAATCACTCCCTCCTCCAGGACCTTGAGAATCTCTTTCTTCAAGCTGTCCCGCTCTTTTTCCAAAAGCGCGCGGCGCGACACCACGACGTTGCCGCGCGCCCGGTTGTATTTCAACACGGCGAATTTGTCTTTTTGCCCGACAAACTTGTCCAGATTCCGGGTCGGACGGATATCCACGTGCGAGCCGGGAAGAAACCCCGGAACTCCGCTGAGCGCCACGTTGAAGCCTCCCCTCACCTTCGCGACGATCACGCCCTCGACACCCGTCCCCTCGCGGAAGGCCTTCTCGATGTCCTCCCATATCTTCATGCTCTCCGCCCGCTGGCGCGACAAAACGATTCCTCCGCCTTCGCCTTCGCCTTCGCCTTCGGAGGAATCGAAGAACACATCGACCTCATCGCCGACCTTCACCTGCGGCTTTCCCTGGCGGTCCAGGAATTCCTGCAGCGGGATCTGCCCCTCGGATTTGTAGCCCACGTCGACCATCACGTGCGTGGAGGTGATGCCGACCACCCTTCCCTTGACGACCCCGCCCGGCTTGACCGAGCGCATGCTCTCCTCAAAAAGGGTTTCAAAGTCGTCGCCGCCAGCGACCGGGGCTTTGTCGAGCTCTTGTTTTTCGACCATGAGATTCTTTTTCCTTCCTTATGTAGACATCTTATTTTTTATTTCGCGCATGATTCGCTCCATAACTTCCTCGACACCGTAAGCCGTCGAGTCGATCGCCACCGCGCCCTCCGCCCGGCGCAGCGGCGCCAGCGCCCGCTCCTGATCGCGCCGGTCCCGCTCCTTCATCTCTTCCATGGTCTCGTCCAGTGAGACCTGCTTTCCCTGACTCTGCAACTCGGCGAAGCGCCGCTTCGCGCGCTCCTCCGGACCGGCGGTAAGAAAAATTTTGACCTCGGCTTGCGGAAAAACCACCGTGCCGATGTCCCTTCCCTCGACCACCATCCCACCCCGCGCGCCCATCGCCCGCTGCAACTCAACCATTCTCTCCCGCACCGGCGCCAGCGCGGATATCTTCGACGCCCATTGGCTCAGCTCCGGGGTGCGAATCTCGGAGGTGACGTCGCGCCCGTCGAGGAGGACCCTGGGGGTTCCCTCCCGATCCAACAACTCGACGTTGGTCCGCCTGAGAACCTCGCGCAATTTCTCTTCGTCCTCCAGATCGACTCCCCCCTGCCTCGCCTTCCAGGCAAACGCGCGGTACATCGCGCCGGTATCCATATATATATAACCTAACTCTTTTGCCAAGCGCTTCGCCACCGTGCTTTTTCCCGCTCCCGCGGGCCCGTCGATCGCAACGATGAGCTTCTTCACCCATGCGCCTGTTCCTTCGTGTGCTTCGTGTCCTTCGTGGTCAAAAGTTTATCACCACGAAGAGCACGAAGGTCACGAA
>CAYOJC010000082.1:0-21760 GCA_964404195.1 uncultured Syntrophobacteraceae bacterium | reverse complement strand
TCACCACGAACGGGATAACATCGATGGAAGTTCAAACACTTAGCCGTTCGTCCTGAGCCCGTCGAAGGGCGATCGGCGCGTTTTCACACAGTCCGTCGCTCAGGGTGACGCCGCGCGTCACTTTTTGATGAACTGGTTGGTGTAGACCTCCTCGACGGCGACTTTTCTCCCCACGTCGAAGAACTCGTTGGTGGTCGCGACGGTCTTTTCCATGATATCGGGCTTCATGTATCCAAAACCGGACTGGACCGATTCCGGCGGAATGAAGACTTCCTCGACGGCGTTCTTGAGTTGAACCCGAGTCAGCTCGCGATCGAGCTCCGGCTTCTGCTTGAGCAAAATCTCCAGCGCCTCGTCGAGGTGATCGCGGGAATATCGTAAACCCTCCATCGTCCCTTCGACGTAAGCGCGGATCATCTCGGGGCGCCGCTTGACGTCGTCTTCCTTGACGATGAGCGAGCTGCCGTAAATATTGAGGCCGTTGTCCTTCATGTAGACGCGCTTCAGCTTCATCCCCTGCTTGGCCGCGGCGAGCTCGGCGATCTCATCATTGGAGGCGCGGAACATGACGATGAAATCGACCTTCTTGGCCACGAGCACCGCGGGCTGGAGCGCCGGTGCGGTCTCCTGAATCTTGATCGACTTGAAATCGATATTGTTGAGGCGGCTGAAAGCGGGCATGAGAAACCACTGCGCCTGCCCCGGGCTGATCGCCCACGACTTCCCTTCGAGATCCTTGAGGCTCTTGATCGGCGTCTCCTCGCGCCACATGACCGTGGTCGCCACGTACCCCAACTGCGCGACGGATTGCACCTGACTGCCGCGCGAGCGCGCGACGATCGCCGTGGTCAAATCGGCGAAGCCGAAGTCGGCAAGCCCGGCGGCGATGGCACGGACCGTATCCGCGGAGCCGGTGCCGGGTTGAATGTTGACCGCGAGGCCGCGCTTGGCGTAGAAGCCCTTTTCCACGGCGACGAACCACGGAGCGTGCTTGCCGCCGAGGATGAAGTCCAGGCGAACGATCGCCGGTTTTTCGGCCCCGCCGGCCAGGCGGATAGGACGCATCATGAATATCGCCGTTATGAGAACGATCGTAAGCGCGGGCAAATTTTTCTTCGTCAGCGTCATGATCGCACCTCCCGAATCAAAACGAGCCTTCGATCTGCCGCACCTCAGCGCTCCACGGCACGATTTTCCGCTGCAATATTTCCAGAGCCGTGATGAGAGCGAGTGAGAGCAGCGCGAGAATCAACAGAATCACCAGAGCGAACGCGGTGTCGAGGCTGTAGTTCGCCTGAAGAACCAGGTAGCCGAGACCTTCGTTCGCGGCGACGAACTCGGCGACGATCGCTCCGGTCACCGAAAGGACCACCGCGACTTTGACTCCGGCGAACATATAGGGCAGCGAGTTGGGCAGGCGAATTTTTTTGAACACGTCCCAGGCGGAGCCGCGATTGATGCGCGCCAGCTCCAACAATTCCGGCTCGACTTCCTTGAGCCCCACCACCGTGTTGATGACGATGGGAAAAAACGCGACGAGAAAGGCGATCGCCATCTTGGAGACGAGACCGTAGCCGATCCAGATGACCATCAAGGGCGCGAAGGCGCTCTTCGGCATCGCGTAAAGAATGACGATCAGGGGATAAACCGTATTCTGCAGGTGGCGCGAGTAAACCACGCCGACGGCAAATGCCACGCCCAGAACAAAAGAGAGCGCGAAACCGCCCACCGCTTCTATGAAGGTGATCAGCGAGTGCCGGCCGAGAATAAAGAATTTGGCGATGAAAGAGGCGTAGAGGTCCCTCGGTGGCGGCAGGATGAAGGCCGGAACGTGCACGACCTTCACCAGGATCTCCCAAAGCGCCAACAGCGCGAGAAAAAAAAGCACCGGCTCGGCGATGTCCTTGATGGAAAACTTCAAGATTTTTGTCCCAGGCGGAGAATGTCAAAGGGAACGTTAAAGGAAAGCCGGATAAGTGTCAAGGAAATGCAAAGTTCAAGGGTTACAGGTTTGAAGAGTTAAAGGGTTTGAAATCTCTGAGACACTACAACCCTGAAACCCTTCAACCTTTCCTGAGCTGACTCTTATCCAGCAAAGTGGCGCGCTTTTGTAAAATCATCTCCCTCTCCTGCGCGAGGTGCCGCTCGACGGCGCCTCTGAATTTTGGATCGACGATGTAGTGCATGCTGATCGTCGACTGCGGCTCCAGGCCGCGAAGCTGCTTGAAGCTGCCGCCCGCACCCGCCTCGAAACACCCAAGCCCCTTCTCGATGCAGTGCTCGATCGCCGCGTAGTAGCAAACGTTGAAATGGAGAAACGGCGCTTCCTCGAACGCGCCCCAGTAGGTCCTGGGGTGAAATCTTGGATCTTGAATTTCATCTATCACTCCCAACTTTCACTTTTTCGCAATTCCGAAAGTACGATAATGTCCGTAATGGGTCGTATCCAATTGGAGAACGGGAAGACGGGTTGGGAAAGATCAGGAATGGCGGATGGCGCGATGGCCTTATTTTTGTGCAGGATGTAAAGTCAGAATGGTCCAGCAGCTTGTAGAGCCCTCAGGCTCCATGCGGACGGTTGACTCCCCTATGGGATTGCTCAGTCTGCCTCACATGGCTACCAAGAGTATGTTACGAAAAGCACTGCTTTTCCCCTACCAGATTTTCGTTATCCTTTTCTTCTTTCTGCTCACGTATATTTGGGGAGTAGTATGCTATGTCGCCAGCTTCTTTGACGCTAATGGTAATCTGGCCCGTCGATGTCTTACACAATGGGCCAGGACCAGCCTCGCGTTAGCAGGACTTCGGGTTCATATCGAGGGGCAAGAACGTCTTAACCCTAAGAACACCTATATCTTTATGCTGAACCACGCCAGCTTTCTCGACACCCTTTTGGCCTTCGCCTATATTCCTTGTAATTTTCGTAACATCATCAAGGAGGAGGTTTTTTCAATTCCCCTCCTGGGCCTGGTTCTCAGGAGGTCCGGCCAGATCCCCATGGATCGGAAAAATCCCTGGAAGGCGCTGAAAAGCCTGAGACAGGCGGCAGATCTCCTCAAGGAGGGCATTTCGGTTGTTGTTTTCCCCGAAGGAACGCGGACCCCAAACGGAGAGATCCAAGAGTTTAAGACGGCCCTTTTCATTCTCCCCATTCGAAGCCGAATCCCCGTAGTCCCAGTTCTGATTGAAGGGACCTTTCAGGCCCTCAAGCGGGGAAGTATCCTCCTTAATCCAGTCCCTCTCAAGCTGACCTTTTGTGATCCCATCCCAGTGGACTCATTTGGGGTTCGGGACCGGCGTATCTATGCGGAGAAGATCCGTCAGGCACTTTCTATCTCTTATGGTACGCTTATGAAGAGCTGCTTAGAATTACCGGGGACAGTATACAGCAATTGACGAAGGAGGCTCCGGGCCTGGTCTCGAGCCTTGAATTCCATCTATCACTGCCAACTTTCTGGAAGGTCATCGATCGGCAAGCTGCTGTGACTCACACTTGATTCAGCGCGGGCTCGACTTGAGCGCGAAGGCGACAATGGGTTTCGCCCACTCCGGGGTGCGTGGAAGGTCGCGCGGGTTGAGGATCTTTCGCCGCTCCAAGTTCAGCACGAGCACGGGTTTAGGCGTCCGGCCGGCGGCGGGATCGGCATCGGCGCTGTTATCGTAAACGCGCAACGCAGCAAGCCGCGGCAAGAGCTCGATCAAATTGAGGCGGCTTCGCTCGTAGCGATGGCGGATATCCGCTTCGGGAATATCGTGGCCGCCCCGGCGGACCCGAGCCTTCACGCGCTCGACGTGAAGCTCCGGACTCGACAGGCCGACATACCAGACGTAAATCTCGATGCCTTGCGCTGCGGCCTGGGCAAGCAGGCGCGGGATCGTATTGCCGCCGAGCGTGGTTTCGAAAGCGAAATCGACCCGTTCCTCGATGGCGCGCCGGAGCAGTCTCACGCCCATGCGCCATGCCGCGCTGTTGGCGTCCGCCTGAGACAAGCCGCGACGGGACGCCATCAACGTGCGCGCGATCTCGTCGGGATTGTAATAGTCGGCGCCGGATTCGCGAAAGGCGGCGCCGGCGATGCTGCTCTTGCCCGCGCCATTGACGCCGGCAAGAACGTAAATGCGCGGAGGACGGGGAGCACTCATCGGAGTCGGCGGGAGGCGGGATTATCGCGAGATCGATCCGGCGAACTTTAGCGTTTTTTACGCCGCGCTTTGACGGCGGCGCGTCCGAGCCTGCCGGGCGACGCATGGAACGCGGCCTCCATCCCTTTCCTGGCTTTTGGAGTCTGCATGCGCGCCAGAAGGCCGTCGAACTCGGCGCCCAGATCGTCGAGGGCGCGCGAGCGCGCCTTGACCAGCGATTCGAACTCGTCGTAGGAGAGCAGCACGGCTTTCGGGGAATCATGTCGGGTGATCGCGACGGCGCCCCCGCGAGCGGCTTTTTCCAAAATCGCGCCGAACTTGTTCTTGACGCTCGTGGCGGGGACCTCGCTGATATCGACCAGCTCGCCCTGGTTATTTCTAAATGTGCGCGTAGACATGCAGGCCTCCTCGTCGGGACAGTATAGCTGAAATAGCCGAATTGTCCAATACGGCTATTTTAACGTTTCAACGGGCTCTTTTCCAGCAACCCCTCGCGTTTTCGCAAGATCATCTCGCGCTCCTGCGCGAGATGCCGTTCGACGGCGCCTCTGAATTTTGGATCGACGATGTAGTGCATGCTGGTCGTCGGCTGCGGCTCCAGGCCGCGAAGCCGCTTGAAGCTCCCGCCGGCGCCCGCTTCGAACCGGCCAAGCCCCTTCTCGATGCAATGCTCGATCGCCGCGTAGTAGCAAACGTTGAAATGGAGAAACGGCACTTCCTCGAATGCGCCCCAATAGCGCCCGTAGAGCGCCGACTCCCCCGCCACGTTG
This sequence comes from uncultured Syntrophobacteraceae bacterium, assembly GCA_964404195.1. Classification (GTDB taxonomy): domain Bacteria; phylum Desulfobacterota; class Binatia; order UBA9968; family UBA9968; genus JAJPJQ01. The sequence goes on along the minus strand of CAYOJC010000082.1, from coordinate 16,847 downwards.
AATGTTCCCGCGATCACGCGCGAATCGCGTTCCGCTAAAATCAGACAGACTTCGGGCGCGTCGCGGCGCGAAAGCTCTTCGAAAAACTCCTGCGTGAGATATTGGCGTCCGTAATAAAGGGCGTCGATGTGCGTCTTGTAGAGTGAAAACATCGTCCGCAGATGATCTTTCGTCACCTGCGCTCCCGTGACGGCGCGAATCGCGATCCCCCGTTCGGCGATGGCGCGCCGCTCGCGCTTGATTTTGTTGCGCCGGTCGCTGCGAAAAGAGCCGAGATAGTCATCGAAGGAGCCGTAGCCGCGATTCTCCCAGTGGAATTGAAGCCCGATCCGCCGCGCAAAGCCGACTCCCTCCAATGCCTCGACTTCGTCTTCCAGGCAGAAGTTCACGTGGACGGAAGAAATTTTGTTGTCTTTGGCGATTTGTGCAAGCGCCTGTCCCATGAGCTGGAGCAGACTTCGTCTGTCCGCTCCAGGAGCGGTGAGAAAGCGCGCGCCCGTGACCGGCGTGAACGGCACGCCGACCAACATCTTGGGGTAATAGTTGATCCCGAGTCGGTGCGCCAGCTCGGCCCACTCGTAGTCGAAGACGAATTCCCCCATGCTATGGAGCTTGAGATACATCGGACAGGCGCCGACGAGATCTCCGGCGCGCTCGACGATGAGATGGTGCGGCAGCCAACCGGTTTCTTCCTCGATGCAGCCGGTCTGCTCCAGGGCATCGAGCCAATCCCACTTCATGAAAGGCGAGCCGTGATCGAGCAGCCGGTCCCAGTCTCCGCGCTTTATTTCTTTGATCGCGCGTGCGATTTTAATCGTCGTTTGCTCGCTCATGCTTCACGGATTGTAGCATCTCGACCGATGGGGGAAAACCTGACCGGAGTTGACAAAGTAAGGAAACGCACTTAAATCATAGGGCATGGTGGTCTACGACCTGGTTTGCAAGAAAAAGCATAAATTCGAGGGTTGGTTTCCGAGCTTCGAAGGCTATCAGGAGCAGGCGGCGCAAGGTCTCATCTCCTGTCCATCTTGCGGCACCCACGCGGTAGTGAAGCTGCCGCACGCCTGCGCCGTGCACGTGAAGAAGGAAGCGCCGAAGGCGCCGCCACTCAAAAAGAATCCCACGCCTCCAGCTCTCACTCCGGCGGATGTGAACGAGATGCTCTTACGTCTCAACCAGTACGTCCGGGAGAATTTCCAGGACGTGGGTCCCCGCTTTGCCGAGGAAGCCCGCGCAATATTTCATGGCGAGACCGAAGAAAAACCGATCCATGGCTCCGCCACTCAGGAAGAGCGCGAAGATCTCGACGAAGAAGGAATTCCGTACGGAATCTTGCCCAAACCGAAGTTAGATGGTTAACTTTCTGAAGCAACATTCCCCGACAGTTCACTGAATGTCACCCTGAGCCCTTCGGCTAAGCTCAGGATAAACTCCGCGAAGGGTCTCGGTCGAGACTTGTCCTCAGTACAGTCGAAGGATTCTTCGGCTTCACCTCAGAATGACATAAAGCTGAGAGTCCCCCCTTATGGAACCTTCTGCGCGAACAGCCCGGCGCGATACGACTCTTTTACTCCCTCGATCATCTTTCCTTCGCGATAGTAAAGCACGCGAAAATCGCGGAAGAGATCCAGCAACTCGTTATGGCCTAAGAGATACGCCGGGTTTCGTGGATGGCCGAGTTCTTTTTGGTCGATCAGAAAGGTTTCGAAGACGATGTGCCCGCCGGGTTTGAGCGCGACTTTCATTTTTGGGATGAGCCCGCGCTCCAGAAAATTAAAATTGACGATCAGTTCGTAGGCCGCTTCAGGAAGCTCGGCGTGATCGAGATCCGCTTCGATGAAATTGATATTAAGCTTTCTTGCCTGCGCGGTTTTTCGCGCCTCTTCCAAGGCGACCGCGGAGATATCCATCGCATCGACTTTAAATCCGTGCTCGGCCAGAAAGACGGCGTTCCGTCCCTTGCCCGTCGCGACGTCGAATGCTTTGCCAGGCTGAATCGGCCACGACTTGCTGCGGAAGACCTCTTCGAGGAACGACGACGGAGAATCTTCACCGTGCCCAACAGCGCGTTTCTCATCCCAGTGCTTTTGATCTTCTTGCGCCATGAAACCCTTCAACCCTCACCTTAATGCTCTCCCTTCCAGGGCGAGGAAAGGGTGAGGGTCTAGACCGTCCTTGCCAAGGTTAAGACGCTGACTTCCCGTGCGCCGCCGCGCTTGAGCGCGCGGCTGCATTCGTTCACCGTGGCCCCCGAGGTGTACACGTCGTCTATGAGCAGCACCGCTTTTCCATCGACGGATTTCGCGGGATTGAGCGAAAACGCCCGTCGCATATTTTTTCTCCGCTCTTCCTCGGAAAGTTGCGTCTGCGGCGGCGTCTCGCGCAATCTTAAAAGCGTAAACGGATCGACCGGCAGGTTCCAGAGTTTGCCGATCTCGCGGCCGAGAATGACCGACTGATTGAAGCCGCGCCAGCGGAGCCTTTTCCAATGTAGCGGCACGGGCACGATCAAGTCGAGCGCGCGCTCTCGAAACCATTCGCGGCAGTCGCTCGCCATCAGCCGGCCGAGCGGTTTTCCCAAGGAAACCTTGCGGCCGTATTTGAACCGCTGTACTACTTCGCGGAGCGGGTGATCGCCGCCCTCTTGGGTGGGATAACAGGCCCATGCGCGCGCGCACACGAAATGAGGCCGGCGCGTCAAACACTTGCCGCAGAGATGATCGTCTCCGCTCGTGTCGAGGAAGGGCCGGCCACAAACGCCGCAGAGAGGATGGGTAATGAGACGAATGCGCTCGCGGCACGGACTGCAGAAACAATCATCGGCGCCGAAGATAGATTCGCGGCAGAAGCGGCAGCGCGGCGGGTAAAGCCAGTCGAGCAGCCGCCCGAAGTTCGAATCCAACATTATTCGAGGATGAGCGATCGTCCGGTCATTTCGGCGGGCTGGGGAATGCCGAACATTCGCAAAATCGTCGGCGCCACGTCGCTCGCCTTGCCGCGCTGAAGGCGGACGGACTTGAGCTGTTCATCCACCACGATGACGGGAACCAGGTTGGAGGTGTGCGCCGTATGAATTTGCCCGGTGTCGTAGTCTATCATCTGCTCGGCGTTGCCGTGGTCGGCGGTGATGATCACTCGTCCCTTGTGGCGCACGGTCGCTTCGACGACTTTGCCGATGCATTCGTCGATGACTTCGCAGGCGCGCACGGTTGCCGCGAAGTTGCCGGTGTGGCCCACCATGTCGGCGTTCGCGTAGTTGAGGATCACGAGACCGTAACGGTCCGCTTCGATCTGCTCGACGAGCGAGCCGGTTATCTCAAAGGCGCTCATTTCCGGCTTGAGATCGTAGGTCGGAACGTCTTTCACCGAGGGAATCATGATGCGATCTTCCAGAGGAAATTTATTTTCCTGGCCGCCGTTGAAGAAGTAGGTAACGTGGGCGTATTTCTCCGTCTCGGCGATGCGCAGTTGGTGGATATTGTTCCGGCTCGCGATCTCGCCGAGAATATTTTTAAGATCGCGCGGGGGAAAAGCCGCCGGAAGACCGAAGCTCCGGTCGTATTCGGTCATCGTGACGTAAGACGAGAGCGCGATCGGCCGGTCGCGGGGAAATTCTTTGAAATCTTTTTCAGCCAAAGCGCGGGTCAACTGACGCGCCCGGTCCGCCCTGAAGTTGAAGAAGATAACCGCATCGCCGTCGCGGATCGCGCCTTCGGGCATCACGGACTCGATTACGGCGGGCAGGATAAACTCGTCGGTGACTCCATCCCGATAACTTTTTTCAATCACCTCCTCGGCGGCGCGCGCGCGAACGCCGATGCCCTCCGTGATGGCGCGGTAGGCCTTTTCCGCTCGGTCCCAACGCTTGTCGCGGTCCATTGCGTAGTAGCGGCCGCTCACGGTGGCGATTTTCACGAATGAACAGGAGTTCAGTTTTTCCGACAGCTCGCGGAGAAATCCCTCGGCGCTCTTCGGCGGCGTGTCCCGGCCGTCCAGGAACAAATGGAGATAGACCGCTTTGAGTTTTTCCTTGCTCGCGAGTTCGATGAGCGCCTCGAGGTGGCGCTGGTGGCTGTGAACGCCGCCGTCGCCGAGAAGACCCGTGAGGTGTAGCCTTCCGCCGGATTTTTTTACCGCCTCCATGGCGCCGCGCAGGACGGGGTTTGAAAAAAAGCTGCCATCCTCGATCGCGCGATGGATCAGGGTGAGGTCCTGGAAAACCACGCGCCCGGCGCCGAGGTGCATGTGGCCGACCTCTGAGTTGCCCATCTGACCTTCGGGCAATCCCACGTCCAATCCGGAAATGGAGATCTGCGTCGAAAGATACGAGCGGACGAGCGCATCCATGTTGGGCGTGGATGCCTGGGCGATCGCGTTTCCTTCCCGGCGGGCATTGACGCCCCAGCCGTCCAGGACGATCAGGACCAGAGGATGTTGATCGCTCACGAATCTATTCCTCCCAAAATTTTATTGCCGGCGCGCGCGGCGGGCGTCCGCTTCGCGTCCGTTCAAGATCACGGATGTTGCTCGCCTCGAATGCGAAATTCCTTCACGAGAGTCGCGTAAGGCTCGGGCAACTGCGCTCGGGGAGCATCGGACCAAAGGCCCTCGATATCGTAAAACTCGCGCACCGGCTCGTAGAAAATGTGGATGATGACGTCGGAAAAATCCATCAAGAGCCATTGGCCCCGGGCGGCGCCCTCGACCGAATACGGACGCACTCCCATTCCGCGCAGATTTTCCTCGATGCCCTGCGCGATGCTTTGGACCTGCCGGTCGGAACGACCGGAGCAAACGATAAAATAATCGGCGATCGAGGTGAGATCGCGGACCTCCATCACCACCAGATCGTACGCCTTCCGCTCCAGCGCGAAGCGGCTGACGAGCACAGCCCTATCCCACGAATCGATCGCTCTCAAAAGTTACGGCCCTTCCCTCGATATAAGCCTCTGCGTTTAATATAGCTCTCGACCGCCGGTGGAACCAGGTAGCGGATCGATTTTCCCGCCTCCACCCGGGCCCGAATGTCGGAAGCCGAAATGGCAATGTCGGTCAATTGGAAAAAATGGAGACGCGTGCCGCACCGGTGGCGGTACGCGTTTTTTTTCGAATCATAACAAAACGATTTTCGCGCGGCAACGGGAAGGTCGCCGAGCTTGAGCAACTCGCCGCACTCCGGGCGGGAAGTTACGATGAAATGGCTGAGAGGAAAGAGTTCCTGAAAATCTTTCCACATGCCGATCTCGCGAAACGCGTCCATGCCTAGAATGAAATAGAGCGAGTCGCCGGGCCGTTTCCCGGCGAAATAATGCAGCGTGTCGATCGTGTACGATTTGCCAGGGCGCGAGAGCTCGACGCTCGAGACTGCAAAACCGGAGTTCTTGGCGATCGCCAGCCGCACCATTTTCAACCGATCGGCCGCGGCGGTCGTTTGCGCTTTTATCTTCAGCGGCGGCACGGAAGCGGGAATAAAAAGAATCCGGTCGAGTCGAAAGGCCTCGCGGACCTCCTCCGCGCTGCGCAAGTGGCCCCAGTGGATCGGATCGAACGTGCCGCCGAAGAGACCGATCTTCATCGTGTTAGGGAGTCTTGAGGCCGTTCAGAAACGTCCCAGCTAGGAGGCGCGCGAAGGTCCGCGAGCGGAGGCGTACTATTTTAGTACGTTGACGCGAAGCGGGCCGAGCGCAACGAAGTAGGTGGGCGTTTATGGACGGCCTCTTCATTCGCGGATCTGCCCGTCGCCAAAGACGACAAACTTGGTCGTCGTCAGCTCTTCCAACCCCATCGGGCCAAAGGCGTGAATCTTGCTCGTGCTGATTCCCATCTCCGCGCCGAGTCCTAGCTCGCCGCCGTCGTTAAAGCGCGTCGAGGCATTGACGAGAACGACCGAGGAATCGACCCGGGCAAGAAATTCTTTTGCTTTGGCCTCGTTCGCGGTCACGATCGTTTCCGTGTGCTGAGATCCGTAGCGCTCGATGTGCGCGATCGCAGCGTCCATGTCTTTCACGACCCGCACCGAGAGAATCAGATCGAGATATTCCGTCGTCCAGTCTTCTTCCCTTGCCGCTTTTATCCCCGGCGCGATGGCGCGCGTCTTCTCGCACCCGCGCACCTCGACGCCCGCGGCTTGGAGCTTGGCGATCATGGCGGGAAGAAAGGTTGCGGCGATCTGCTCGTGCACGAGCAACGTTTCCATCGCGTTGCACACGGCGGGCCGCTGGACTTTGGCGTTCATCGCGATCCGCTCGGCCATTTCGAGCGACGCTTCGTTGTCCACATAGACGTGGCACACGCCTTTATAATGTTTGATCACGGGGATGCGCGAGTTCGCGACCACGGCGCGAATCAGCTCTTCGCCGCCGCGCGGGATGATGAGATCGATGTACTCTTCGAGCTGCAGCAATTCGTGGATCAAGTTTCGGTCTTTCGATTCCGCGACCTGGAGCGCCCCCTGCGGCACGCCTGTGCCGGCGCACGCTTGCTGGAGAATCGCGCCGATGGCGCGATTGGAAAAATGGGCCTCGCTGCCGCCGCGCAAGATTACGGCGTTGCCCGATTTGACGCAAAGCGCCGCCGCGTCGGCGGTCACATTGGGCCTGGCCTCGTAAATGATCGCGATCACGCCGAGCGGGATGCGCGTTCGTTTCACTTGCAGACCGTTCGGCCGGCGCCACGTCTTGACGACCTCGCCCACCGGATCGGGGAGCGCCGCCACGTCCCGCAGTCCTTTGGCTATCGCCTGAATGCGAGCGGGATCGAGCGCGATGCGGTCGAGAAGCGCGCTCGAAACTCCGGCCTTGCGGGCAAGATTCAGGTCCTTCTGGTTCTCTTTCAGGAGAAACTCGCTCTGCCGCTCGATCCCCTCCGCCATCCCGAGCAGCGCACGGTTCTTCTCGTCGGCGGAGAGCCGGGCGAGGAGCCGCGACGCCTCTTTGGCGCTTTTCCCGAGCTGCAGCGCTTCTTCTTTGACCGACATCTCTTCTCTTCTCCGCGCTTAAAAATTGGAGTAATGGAGTGCTGGAGTATTGGAGTTAAACCCATTACTCCATTATTCCACTACTCCATCACTCCAACAGTACTAAATCATCCCTGTGGATGATTTCATCGTACGCCTTATAACCCAAAACTTTTTCGATCTTGCTCGTGTGCAAGCCTTTGATCTGCTCCAGCTCCTGCGCGCTGTAATTGACCAGGCCGCGGGCGAATTCATGTCCTTGAAGATCGAGGCAGCGCACGCATTCGCCGACGCCGAACGAGCCGTGAATATTTTTAAGCCCCGAGGGCAGCAGGCTCCGGCCCTTGTGCACCAGCGCTTCGACGGCCCCTTCGTCCACGACGATCTCGCCCGCCGGCTTGAGATTGTAAGCGATCCAGTGTTTGCGGTTGGCCAGGCGATTTTCGTCGGGGACGACGCACGTGCCGGTTTCCTCCTCGGGATCGAAGATCTTGCGCAGAATCCCCGGCTCCATTCCGCTGGCGATCAACATGGGAATTCCCGCGGCCGAGGCTTTCTCCGCCGCGTCGATCTTGGTGGCGATGCCGCCGGTGCCGTAGAGACTTTGACTTTTGCCCCCGAGTTTCGTTTTGGCGTTTTTAATATTGTCGATCACCGAGATCAACTCCGCGCCGTCGTCGAGCCGCGGGTCGCGATCGTAAACTCCGGCGACGTCGCTGAGAATCACCAGCAGATCGGCTTCGAGCAGCGTCGCAACCAACGCCGAGAGATGATCGTTGTCGCCGAACTTCATCTCCTCGACCGCCACCGTATCGTTTTCGTTGACGATCGGAATGATCGATAAATCGAGCAGCGTCTGCAGCGTGTGCTTGGCATTGATATAGCGCCGGCGGTTGGCGAGATCTTCGTGCGTCAGCAGCACCTGGGCCACGTTCTTGCCGAAGCGCGAAAAATATTTTTCGTATAGCGCCATCAGCTTGATCTGCCCCACCGCCGCGAGCGCCTGCTTCTGCGGAATCGTCTTGGGCTTTTCTTTAAGCCCGAGCCGGGTCATCCCGGACGCGACGGCCCCGGAACTTACGACGATCAGCTCTTTGCCCTGCTCATGCAGGTCGGCGAGATCCCGCACCAGCCCTTTGATTCTCTCCTCCTGGATACCTTCCGGCGACGAGAGAATCTGGCTGCCGATCTTGACGACGACGCGTCGGCAGCGGCGCAAGATCCGCTTCTTAAATTCCCGCTGCTGCACGATCGTCGTCCCTTTTGGCTTTGGTCTCTTCCAATTTTCTCGCAATCGAGAACGTGAGCTCGCGCAAGCCTTCATGCGTCGCCGCGGAGATGGCGTGAAAAGGAACCGACATCGCCGCAAATTTTTCTTTCAACAACGCCGCCGTCTCCCTGGCCTCCGGCAAATCGATTTTGTTGGCCACGACGATTTGCGGCTTCGCCGCCAGCGCCGGATCGAAAAGCTCGAGCTCGCGATTGAGCGCGCGCCAGTCCGCCAGCGGATCTTCCTCTTGAACGCGCGCGGCGTCCAGGAGATGGATCAACACGCTGGTCCGGCTCACGTGCTTGAGAAATTTGTGGCCGAGCCCTTCGCCGCGGTGGGCGCCTTCGATCAGTCCCGGAATATCGGCGACCACAAAAGTCTTCCCTTCGCCGTAGCTCACCACGCCCAAATTCGGAACCAAGGTCGTAAACGGATAGTCGGCGATCTTCGGCCGCGCCGCGGAGATCACGGAGATCAGCGTGGATTTTCCGGCGTTCGGCATGCCGATGATTCCCACGTCGGCCAAGAGCCTGAGCTCGACATCCAGCAGGCGCTCCTCGCCCGGAAGTCCGGGCTGGACTTTGCGCGGGCTACGGTTGGTCGAAGAGACGAAGCGCGCGTTTCCCCTGCCGCCCTTGCCGCCGCGCGCAATCACGACGCGCTCTCCCAGCGCGCTCAGATCCGCCAACAGCTCGCCGCTCCCGGCGTCACGGATCGTCGTCCCGACGGGGACGGGAATGACCATTTCCTCGCCCCTCTTGCCGTGCTGGTCCTTTCCCTTGCCGTGCACGCCCCTGCCCGCGCGATAGAGCCTCTGGTAGCGGAGATCCAAAAGGGTGGTGAACTGCGGGTTCGCGACCGCCACCACGTCGCCGCCGGCGCCGCCGTCGCCGCCGTCCGGCCCGCCGCGCGGGACGTACTTCTCCCGGCGAAAGCTCAGACAACCCCGCCCGCCGTGTCCGGCTTGGACCTCGATTCTTACTTCATCGATGAACTTCATAGCCACACAATGAAAATTGCAAAATGCAAATTTCAAAAGTATCTCTTTCGGCTCCTCTGCGCCATTTTTCATTTTGCATTTTTCACCTTGCAATTTGCATTGGCCGATCGCCGCACTTGCCCATCATCCCCCTTCTCAGGACAAAAAAAAAGCCCCGGGAGCGGGGCTTTGGTCGGATCTGGGCTGGCTATTACGCCGGCAGCACGCTCACCCGCTTTCGCTCTTTATCCATGCGGTCATACAGGACCACACCGTCGATCTTCGCAAAGATGGTGAAGTCCCGGCCCATGCCGACGTTTCTTCCCGGGTGAATGCGGGTGCCCACCTGTCGCACCAGGATATTCCCCGCGCGCACCGTCTCGCCACCAAAAACTTTTACCCCGCGCCGCTGGCCGTTGCTGTCTCTGCCGTTGCGCGAGCTTCCACCGGCTTTTTTATGCGCCATCGATCGATTCCTCCGCTAACTTATCTCGACAATCTTTAGGCTCGTCTGTCTCTGGCGATGACCCCGCAGGCGGCTGTAACTTTTGCGCCGCTTCATTTTGAAGACGAGGATCTTCTTCGCCAGACCTTGAGCGACGATCTCGGCGGTTACTTTGACATCCGACAGGGTCGGCGTGCCGATTTTCACCTCGCCGTTGCCGCCGACGAACAGCACCTCGCCCAGCGTAATCTTATCACCCACCGCGCCGTCCAGCCGTTCCACCCGGACGGTCTCACCGGGGCCTGCGCGGTACTGTTTCCCGCCCGTCCTGAAAACTACGTAAGCCATAAATTTGATTTTCCTTAGAACAAACTTTGTAGACGAATTTCCCCGCAAAGTCAACGCGCGCCCGGACCTCTTGACACAGGCACGCTTTTTCGGATATTTAACTCGTAGAGCGATTGTATCGCATCACGATGCATAATACCCAAAATCAGATTGAAGAAGGGCCGGATTACCGCGCGATGGCGGAATTGCGCTACGAGGTCCGCCGATTTTTACGCTTCAGCGAGAACGCCGCGCGGGAAGCAGGGCTCGAGCCCCAGCAACACCAACTGCTCCTCGCGCTCAAAGGCCTGCCGGCGGGGATGAGGCCCACGATCAGCGTTCTAGCGGAGCGTTTGCAGATTCAGCATCACAGCGCGGTGGAGTTGATCGACAGGCTGGTAAGCAGGCGTTTGATTCGGCGCTACCGCAGCCGGACGGACCGGCGGCAAGTCTACGTCCGGCTGACGCAGAGCGGCGAGGAGGTGCTGAAAAAACTTTCCTTGCATCACTTGCAAGAACTCAAAACCAGAGGGCCGGCTTTGGTTCAAGTCCTCAACGGCCTGATTGCACTCGCCAATAAATCCGCCCTGCCGAGTGAATCGACCCGCGGTGAAACCGATACGACCCCGCGCCCCTCGATGACGGATAGAAAGAAAGCAAGAAGCTAACTCCCTGGAGACGATATATGGCTGAAGCACAAGAAGAAATCCTGTTGGACGTAAGAGTCGCCGAGGCTTCCTGGCTCTACAAGTTCTATCTCAACAACGAGAAGAAGATTTTAGGAGTCACGTCGGTCTCCATTTTCCTGCTCGTCTGGGAATTCATGGGCGGACCGATAAGCGTCTACAACCCGATTCCGTTCCTGCGCGTCAACCCCATGTTTATGAGCGCGCCGTCGCTTGTCTGGAAAGCCGCGGTCGATCTTTTCAGTTCGGGCGAGATCTGGAACGATCTCCGCGTGAGCGGCATCGAACTTTTCTGGGGCTATTTCCTTTCGGCTGTTGTCGCTGTCCCATTCGGCATCATGGTCGGCTGGTACAAGAAGGCGAGCCACATCTTCGACCCCTTTATCAATGCGATGAACGCGACCCCCCGCGTGGCGCTTCTGCCATTGGTTATCATCTGGTTGGGAATCGGAATACTCTCAAAGGTTGGTATTATCTTTCTTGGCGCAGTCTTTCCTATATTGATCAATACGCGCGACGGGGTGAAAACCACGCCTCTGAATCTTCTCAATGCCGCCAGGAGCTTTGGCGCTTCGGAGCGGCTGATCTTTAAGAACGTCGTGCTCCCTTCAACGATCCCTTTCATCCTTACTGGTTTGAGGCTGGGGCTTGGGAGAGCTATTGTGGGTGTTATGGTTGGCGAGCTTTACGCCGCCACGGCTGGAATCGGATTTATGATCACGGTCGCCGGCGCCACCTTCCAGACCGATAAGGTCTTTGTCGGCGTCCTCGTTTTCGCGCTGACGGGGATGACCGGCATGGAAGTCCTGACCCGCGTCGAGAAGCGCTTCGACAAATGGCGCCCCAAAGTCGGCGCGGCGGAGTAGCCTTCTTCTTTCCCATACGACGGCGCGTAACTTGACAACCCTTTCTCCCTCTGTAATACAGAGGTGCGAGGAGCTTCCTCCAGTTATGAGACGTCATCTTCACACCGCGCTGGCCTTAGCCACATTAGTGATTCTCTCCGGCTGCGGCTACAACCAACTGCAAGGGCTGGACGAAGAGGTCAAAGCGGCATGGGCCGAAGTGCAGAATCAATATCAGAGGCGCGTCGACCTCGTCCCCAACTTGGTCGAAGTGGTCAAGGGCGCGGCTAAGTTCGAGCAGGAAACTCTAAATCAAGTCATACAGGCGCGGAGCCAGGCTACGAGCATAAAGCTGGACGCCAAAGATCTCAGCGATCCTCAAGCGCTTCAGCGATTCGAGCAAGCGCAGCGCGGCCTGTCGAGCGCGCTCTCCAGATTATTGGTGACTGTTGAACGATATCCCGAGTTGAAAGCCAACCAAAACTACCGCGACCTCCAAGCGCAGCTCGAAGGAACCGAGAACCGCATCGCCGTCGCGCGTAAGCGCTACATCGAATCCGTAGCCGAATACAACAAGGCGGTCCGCTTCTTCCCCACGAACTTGACGGCCCGCTATCTCCTGCGCCTCGAACCGCGGGCCACTTTCACCGCCGACGAAAAGGCGGCAACGCCGCCCGCGGTAAAATTCTAGGCTCTCCTTATCGTGAATGTGATTCGTGCCGGTCTCCCTCACCCCTTCCCTCTCCCGTTGGGAGAGGGCGAGGGCTGTGCTTCGATTCTCAACAGTCGGTCGATATTTTTCATCATCCTCTTTCTCGCAATCGCGCATTCTCTTCTCTCTCACGCGCTTGACGACGTCCCGGCGCTGCGCGGGCGGGTGAACGACACCGCCAACCTCATGCCGCCTGCTCGTGCTCAGGTGCTGGAACAACGATTGGAGCAGTTTGAGAATGACACTGGCCATCAGGTCGCGGTGCTCACGATTCCAAGCTTACAAGGCGAAGACATCGCGAGCTTCGGCATCCGCATCGCCGAAAACTGGAAGATCGGCAAAAAGAAATTCGACAACGGCGCCATCCTGATCGTCGCGCGCGACGATCACAAGCTCCGCATCGAGGTAGGCTACGGGCTGGAAGGCGTTCTGCCCGATGCGATCGCAAACCGGATCATCCAGGAAATCATCGTGCCCCGTTTCCGCGACAATGATTTTCCCGGCGGCATCGAGGCCGGGGTCGAAGCAATTATGAAAGTTACCAGCGGCGAGCCGTTGCCGGAAACGGCGCGCAAACGGAAAACGGCGCCTCGTTCTTACATCCCGCTAATTGCGCCGCTGCTGCTGCTCGTGTTTTTTTTCTTCTCGATATTCAGCCGGTGGGGACATCCCAACGGGTGGAGCCCGGGCGGCCGGCGGCGGTATTCCGACACCGGCGGCGGATTTTTTCCGGGCGGGTTTGGCGGCGGAGGAGGAGGCGGCTTCAGTAGCGGCGGTGGCGGATTCGGGGGCGGCGGCGCTTCGGGAAGTTGGTGATGACTATGCGCGCCGACAAATATTTCACGGCGAAAGAGCAGGAAAAAATCCAGCAGGCGGTCGCCGCCGCCGAGCAGCGCACGTCGGGAGAGATCGTCCCGATGATCGTCGCCGCGAGCAGCCGGTATGCGGAAACCGACCTCACCTGTCTCATAGCGGGCTTGCTCCTCGGCACCGTGGCGGCGCTCATATGGGGCGATCCTTGGGGATTCACACACGCGGAGCTCGCCTGGCCGGTCGGCGGCGCCGCACTGGGCCTGCTTCTCTGCCAATTCGCTCCCATAAAGCGCCGCCTCATCCCACAGAGCCGAATGGACGAAGCCGTCGATCTGCGCAGCCTGGCTGCGTTCACCGCTCAGGGACTTCATCATACAAGAGCGGAGACTGGCATTCTGATTCTCGCGTCGTTGTTCGAACACCGCGTGGAGGTCCTGGCCGATCGCGGCATCAACGAGAAAGTCCAACCGGGCACGTGGGACGAGATTGTGCACATCATCACCACCGGACTCAAATCGAACGACGGCTGCGCGGCATTTTGCGCCGCGATCGAAGAGTGCGGTAAGATCCTGGCTGAGCACTTCCCAAGATCGCCGGACGATCGGGATGAACTCAACAATAAGCTCGTGACCGAAGAATAATTCGACGGAGGCAGCCATGCGCCAGCTTGTTTATGCGATCATCGCCCTGCTTCTTCTCTCGTCGTATACGCCCGCGCAGGAGCGCCTCAACCTGGCTTATATTTCGCCCAATGCCAGCTCGTCATCCGTCCTCTGGGTCGCGAAGGAGGCGGGCATTTACAAAAAGCACGGTCTCGACGTCAACGTAATTTATATTGAAGGCACGCCGAAAGCGCTAATGTCGCTTTTCGCCGGCGAGCTGCAGGTTGTCGCCGGGACGGGACCTGCCGTAGTGAACGCCAAGCTGCGCGGGGCGGATGCCACCATGGTCATGGGCTTCGAAGTCTTCCTGCCCTACTACCTTGTGGCCGTTCCGGGAATCAATCGCGTCGAAGACTTGAAGGGAAAAACCGGCGCGAATCATTCGGCGGCGACTTCCGCCGACTTCGCGATGCGTCTCGGCTTGCGCAGCGTCGGGCTCGATCCGGACAAGGACGTCACTCTGCGCGCCGTCGGCGCGACGAATTTGCGCGTGCTCGTTATGAAGCAAGGCCAGGCGCAATTCACCGTCGTCAGCGCCACGGAGCGGGAGGAAGTGGAGAAGCTGGGATTCAAGGTCCTTGTCGATCTCGCCGGCAAGCGAATCCCCTATCCTCACGCAGGTCTGATCACGAGCCAGAAAATTCTGCGGGAGAAACACGACGCCATGCTGCGCTTCGGCCGCTCCACCGTCGAGGCCATCCATTACTTCAAAACCCAGAAGGCGCCGACCATCGCGGTCCTGAAGAAATATGCGCGGACCGATCCCACGACGCTGGAAACGGCCTACGCTTATCTGAGAACATCGATCCCCGATTTGCCCTATCCGACGCTGGAGGGAATGAAAACGTTTATCTCAGAGGCGGGCCGCACGCAGCCGGCGATCGCCAAGGCCGACCCGGCGTCGTTTGTCGATACGAGTATTGTGAAAGCTGTCGAGGACGAGGGGTTTTTGAAACGACTCGGCAAATAACCGCCCTTCGCCTACGCCGCGAGATTAAATCGCTGTTCATCACGCAAAATTCTCGCTATGGAAACAGCGAAGAAGAAGATAGCGGTTCAGATCCCCGAAAGCCTTCTCAAAAAAGCCCAGAGGGCTTCCGGTTTGGAATTACTTCGACCATACGGCAGGGTCTTCAGTTAGTAGCTGCTGGAAGAGCCTACGGTAAACTTCGCCGGCTCAAGGGTAAAGTTAAATTCACGCTTGACTTGAAGGCTCTTCGGTACGATCGCATATGATGGCTCCGGTTAGCCCCGGCGCTGTTTCCGCCATATCGTTCGGCACGGCGGCCTGAGGCTTTTACCAAAGTAGCGCCTGTAATTTACTGCATTGGGATCTTGAACCGAACCTGGCGCGCAGCAGATCGAGCGGTTGTTACTAAAGAGCTATGAGCGGACTTGACCCCTTAAATTGAATGTGGATTCCGCCTACATGTAGACAAATTAAGCAAGTCAGACGCCATCTCGTACAATTCTAATCGCTGTAATAGCCATGACCTTTACAAAGTTCCAATCCGGTAACGAAATGCACGGGGGAAGCTAGCGTGTCTCGTTCAGTTAGAGTCGTTCGGGACGGCTCGGAATGGAAAGTGGAGTACGATAAAGGTTGGCCCCCCGACGTATTTTTCGACACCAACGTATGGCGGGGTTTGAATGACGAGGGTACTAAGACGTTGCGATCTCTCCAGGACACACGAGGGTTTCGTTATCGTTATTCGGTCACCAATTTCGTAGAGCTTGCCTCTCACCTGGAGGACCCACCGTCAGCCGGCTGTCAAAGCCCATTTGGTAAATTTAGATCCTGCTTTAGACGGATGCTCGAGGTTTGCGATCAAGAGGTCCTCCCATCGCCCGAATTGGAATTTCTTGTAGTATCAGGGCTCCAACACTGCATTGACCCTGTTTGGATACCAGATGCAGCTCAGATAGCAGCCAAGGTAGAGGCGATTACACGAGCCAAGGGAATTTCTGACCTTTACGGTGTCCTGGACGTCGGACACTACCGAACCTTGCGCAAGGTCGATGGAGAGTCCTGGCGGGCTTTGATGGAGGAACTGGAACAATTCGAGCGGCCGATCACCTCGTCCCAGGTCAACAAACTGTTGCATTGGTTTATGAAGCTCGCAAATTTTTTTCTTCTTGTCCGACCTAGCAACGAGAAAGCGCACTTCAATCATCTGACGCTAAAAGAACGAGACCGGTTCACAATGGCGCTGACAGAAGGCGCCGGAAAATTATTTCAAACTCATTGCACTACTCTCGTCAAAAGGACCATAAACGAGAGGAAGACAATCGACCCCAATGACCTATATGACATGCTCCAGCTTGTCCTGCTCCGGGACAACAATCGCCTTTTTGTTACCGGCGACAAATCCTTCTTTCAATATCAACTGAACGATCCTAAGATCGAACGAGTATTGTCGTGGGAGGGATTTCGTAACTCAGCTTGATACCAAATGTTAGGAATTTTCTTCTATGGTGTGGCCAGCGATGTAAACCCGCGTGTCAGGCTTTGGTTTCTTTAGTTTGTCCTTCTGGTATCAACCGGAGACGAGAAAGCAAATAATAAAAGCCTGGCACTTAGGGATCGAGCGGGGCCAGCTACGGCTATGCACCGCGCGTCCCCTTACCTCGATTGCATGGGGTACATGCGGTAATGAGGTTGTTGGGGTCATCTGTGACGCCCTGCGCAACGGCCGTTTTGTGATCGACCTCCAGGGAAACGTCTGGAGGCTTCCTGCCACAGTATGCACACGTGAACAGGTCGCGAGCGAAAACAGCCCATCGCACCGCGGGGCTCAACCCCCGACGGAAAGATGTGTGTGACCTTACCGGCGGAGAGGGATCGGCGCTCGTAAGTACAGAGTACTGTCGGCACTCGGTATAGTGCTGTGGGATGACGACTGCCCACCGCCACCGTGGATCGTTTCTGCCAGCACCAGCCTTGGCCAACTGCTGATGGGCGATATCGGTGTCGAGTTCATCTCCGTAGGGAAAGAAGCCGGAGGCGAAATGGCCAAAGACGTCGTAACCAACTTCAGGACATAGTCCTGAGGCCGATCGAAACCCGCGATCAGTACTTGTGAACCCGGGAGAGTCTTCCCCTCTCTGCCAATAAGAGTGAGACACTTACCCGCCTTGAGTTTAGTGTAGGAT